>DASRIS010000138.1:0-74599 GCA_035649895.1 Micromonosporaceae bacterium
TTGAGGTGGCCGCCGTGGTCGACGTTGCCGGTCACCGCCGAGTCGGTGAACAGGCTGCTGGCGAAGCTGTGGAACGGGGTGCCCAGCGCCTGTCCCAGCAGCCGGGAGCGGAAGCCGGAGCAGTCGACGTACATGTCGAAGCGCAGCTCGCGGCCGTCGGTGGTGCGCAGGTGGTCGACCCACTCGTCGCCGCTGAGCACCACGTCGGCGAGGGTCGCGTCGATGTGGTGCACCCCGCGCTCCTGCGCGCACCTGGTCAGGAACGACACGAACTGGGCGTTGTCGAGGTGGTAGGCGAACGGCAGGTACTTCATCAGCGAGACCGGACGGCCGCCGACGTCGTACACGGCGGTCTTGTCCGCGACCATCATCGCCGAGCCCAGCGTGGAGCCGTTGATGTTGCCGGTGGTCTCGATGGCGCCGATGAGACCAACCGAGTCGGCCGACCAGTCGAACGGGCCGACGAAGCCGTCCGGGTGCGGCCCCCAGTCGAACTTGATGCCGAGCTTCCAGGTGGGCTGCACGTGGCGGTAGAGCTCGTCCGGGTCGATGCCGAGGTAGTGGTGCAGGAACAGCGTCATGTACGACACCGTCGCCTCGCCGACCCCGATGATCGGGATGGACGGCGACTCCACCAGCGTCACGTCCAGCCACGGCCGCCGGGTCTTCAGCGCCACCGCGGTCAGGTAGCCTGCGGTCCCGCCGCCGATCACCCCGATCCGGCGGATCGCCTGCGGGTCCTGCGGGTCCGGCTGGACGATGTCGCTGCCGGCGCCCGAGAGGTTGCCCAGCAGCGCGAGCGGGTCGGTGGCCCCGTCGGCGCGGCCGGGGACCCAGGACCGGACGGCGGCCGCCTCGTCCTCCGGCAGACCGGCCAACACCAGGTCGAGCTGGTTGCGTTCTCCTGGCCCGAGGCCACTGGCCAACACCTTGTGGTCCATGTCCACTCCCGCCATTTCGGGTTGAGCGCACGCCTGCTGCCGCCGGTCGAGCTGGTGTCCGGTGCCGCCCCACTCTCGGGGCCACTGCTCGAGCAGGGCTCAAAGGTCGCTGGGCAGGTATGGCCGGGTGCCGGGACCGCATTGACCGGTGCCACGACTCGAGTAGCGCTCGAGGCTCACTCGCAGACCTCTCGAGCGCCGCTCGAGCCGGTAAACAACGAGTAGACCATAGTCGATCTTTCTCATAAGATCACCGCTGCGGTTCGCTCTCCCTCCGGTAAGCACCTAACCCTTTTGTCCATCGAGATCTTTTTGGAACGACGGACACCGCTACGGGGTGCTTGCCACACCCCGGGCATCGACCCCACAGGAGTGTTGGGATGACTACAGACATCCGCAGACCGGTTCGGAAAGGCGCTCTCTGCGCGGGGCTGGTGCTGGCGGCCACGGCCAGCGTGATGGTCTCGACCACCGGCTCGGTCGCCGTCGCCGCCACGGCGCAGCAGTACTACGTGGACTGTGCCGCAGGCGACGACGCGAGCTCAGGAAAGAGCACGCTGCGGCCGTGGCGCACGCTCAGCCGCGTCAACAGCCAGGTGTTCCTGCCCGGTGACGTGGTCCGCTTCCGGCGCGGGACGACCTGCACCGGGACGCTCGCGCCGAAGGGCTCGGGCGTGCCGGGCACGCCGATCGTGCTCAACTCGTACGGCACGGGCGCCAAGCCGGTCATCGATGGACAGGGCCAGCGCGCCGCCGTCCTGCTGCACAACGTGGAGCACTGGGAGGTACGCGACCTTGAGGTCACCAACACCGGGCCGGCCTCTACGACGGCTCAGCGGGTAGGCGTCTACGTGCTCCTGGAGGACTACGGCATCGGGAAGCACTACGTGGTCAGCAACGTCACCGTCCGCGATGTCAACGGCTGTGACTGCCGGTACCCCACCCCGAGCGGCGGGATCGTCTTCGAGGCGGGCGGCTCCAGCGTGCCGACCGGCTTCGACCGCATCTCGGTACGCCAGAACACGGTCACCCACGTGGACCGGATCGGGATCGGCACCTTCTCCAGCTGGCAGCGCCGGGCGGAGAACCCGACCGGGCCCGGCTCGACGTTCGTGCCGATGACCAACGTCGTCGTCGCCCGCAACACGGTCACTGACGCCGGTGGTGACGGCATCGTGATCCTGAACGGCATGGAGGCGCAGGTCCAGTACAACGTCGTCGACCGGTTCAACACCCGGTCCGCCGACTTCAACATCGGCGCCTACGCGTGGAACTCCAACCACACCGTCTTCCAGTACAACGACGTGTCGCACGGCTTCGGGGTCGGCATCGCGTTCGGGATCGAGGGCGGGAACATCGGCACGGTCTACCAGTACAACTTCAGCCGCAGCAACGGCGGCGGCTTCATGTACCTCTGCAACTCGGACGGCTCGACCTCCCGGGACGGGGTGGTCCGCTACAACGTCAGCCAGGACGACACCGGTGCCCCGCCGTACCTGGGCATGTTCACCATGACCTGCGGCGACATACCCAACACCCGCATCTACAACAACACGTTCCATGCCCCCACCAGCGGGTTGCTGGTCGCCAACTACGGCACCACCAAGCTGCTCTTCACCAACAACATCTTCGTGGGTCAGGCCGGGTCGGCGGTCTCGGACCCGCACGGCAGCTACGACCACAACCTCTTCCACAACGTGGCCACCCTGCCGCCGAACAACCTCCAGGCGCAGAGCGGTGACCCGCAGTTCGTGGCACCGGGCACAGCCAGCTCCCGCAACACCGCGGACGGCTACCGGCTGCTCACCGGCTCACCGGCGCTCGGCACGGGCACGGTGGTCCCGGACTCGGGCACCGTCGACTACTTCGGCAACCCGGTCCCGGTCGGGTCCTCCAACATCGGGGCGTACCAGGGGCCTGGGGTGTGACAGGCAGCTGTCAGCGGACCTGGGTAAGCTCCGCCGCGAACCCCCCGGGGTTCGCGGCGGAGCCCGTCCACCGCCACAGCAGCCTTCGAGGTCTTTTTGAGCCGGCCGGACCAGGGTGGCAGCGGGTCACGCCGGCAGTGGTCACCCAACCAGGGAGTACGGATGGCTCACCCGTTCACGCAGCCGAGCGCGGGCGATGCGCTCGAGGACTTCCGCTCGTTCATGGCGCGGTTCCCCACCGGCGTCGCCGTGGTCACCACGCTCGACAGCGCCGGCATCCCGCGCGGGATGACCTGCTCCTCGGTGTGCAGCGTGACCCTCAAGCCACCCACGCTGCTGGTCTGCCTGCGCTGCGGAAGCCCGACGCTGAACGCGGTCCTCGACCGGGGCTTGTTCGCGGTCAACCTGCTGCACGAACGGGCCCAGCCAGTGGCCCAGCTGTTCGCCTCCGGCCAGCCCGACCGGTTCGACCGGGTGCGCTGGCACGCCGAGCCTGGCGCCGTGCCGCACCTGGTGGACGACGCGCACGCGGTCGCCGACTGCCGGGTCAGCCACACCGACCTCGTCGGCGACCACATGGTGGTCTTCGGCGAGGTGCAGCAGGTCTGGCAGCAGCCAGCGCCCGAGCCGCTGCTCTACGGGCTGCGTCAGTACGCCGCCTGGCCGGTGGCCTGAGCCTCACGAGAGGAGCCTCCATGCCGTTCGCGGCGATCACCTACGACATCAAGGGCGGCCACGAGGACGAGGTGGCGGAGGTGTTCGGCGGGTTCCGCCGGCCCGCGTCGCCGGAGGTACCGGGCGCCGACGGCGCACCGGCCGCCCGCATCCTGGCCACCGCCGTGTTCATCCGGGACAGCCTGCTGGTCCGGATGGTCGAGTACGAGGGCGACATCGACGCGGTTGCCCGCTTCATGGCCAGCCAGCCCGGTGTGCAGGAGGTGGAGCGCAAGCTGCGGCCGTACCTGCGCACGCCGCGCAACACCGACACGGTCGAGGGCTTCGTGCAGACCTTCAAGAGCAGCATGCTGCGGTGCGTGACCCAGCTGTCGGTCCCGCGCGACGCAACCACCGCGCGCTGAGCGGCCCCGCCCGGCGCGAGATGCCGGCCCGGGATCCCTGGGCCGGCATCTGCTACAGACTTTGAAGGGCTAGGGTAGGCGACTTGGCTGTGGGACCACCAAGGTCAACCACCGGTGATGATCGTGCTAAGTGGATTTCGGTCGCCTCGTGCCAAGGAGACTGGCGCGTAGACCTTCTGGTAGGCGGGCCGTGTCGTCGATGGTGGCTCTCGTCAGCTGCTCTGCTGTCAGGCCGTGCGCCGGCTCCGCGGGCTCGCCGGTTGGGTTTGCTGGTCGCGGCTAGTACGTCTCTACCTGGGCGACGTGTCCACTTGCGGTGGCCTGCTTCTTGTCCATTGTGATCAGCGGTACGTCAAGGGCCTCAGCAAGGGCAATGAAGCAGGCGTCGTACGCCCCAAGGCTGTGCCGCAGTGACCAAATGCGGCTAGCTAAGGCGCGAGTTGGCAGCCTGATCATGGGTAGGTCGACGAAGAGCATGCGGGCGTGCTCGGCCCGTTCGACACTGATCTTCTTCCCGAGTGCCAGACCCCGCAGGGCATGGTGAAACTCGACATCGATGATGTCGGGCACGTGGGGGACTACGCCCGCGAGTCGTTGGGTCAGCGGGCCGGTAAGGTCCCCGCTATCCAGAGTGGCCAACCCGACCAGCACGGAGGTGTCGATGACGGCGATCAACGATCGCGGCCAGAACGGATCGCCGCCTGTACCTCCGCGCGGCTGGCGCCGCCTCCCGCCTGCGCGAGCGCCGTTGCCCTGGCCACAACCTGGGCCATGGTGGGGCGGGTGACCATTTCGCGGACCAGGTCCAGAAGGTAGTCAGAGACAGACATGCCCGCTTCCACGGCACGGATGCGAACCGCGGCGTGTACGTCGTCCGGGACGTTTCTGATCTGTAGCGTAGCGCCCATGGCATGTAGGATACATGTTTCACATGCTTTGCGCATGCGGCGCTGCGGCGGCAGCCCTATGCCGTCAGGCCGGCCCGGGAGCTGGCCTGACGGCATAGGCTGCCGGACCGGTTGGTAGGCCGGCTCCATCAGTCAGGGCTTGCGGCAGACCATCAGGGTGTCGTAGTCCCCCAGCGGGCGCTCGGTGACGGAGGTGAAGCCGGCCGCCTCGGCGTGGGCGCGCAGCTCGCTCACCGGGTACTCGGAGCCGCCCTCGGTGACCAGCAGCATGTCCAGGCTGATCACGAGGTTCTCCACGTGCCGTGGGTCGTCGTCGAGCATGCGGTCGTAGACCAGCAGGGCTCCGCCCGGGTTGACCGCGCCGAACGCCTTGCCCACCAGGAAGCCGCGCTGCTGGGAGTCCCAGTCGTGCAGGACGTGCCCGAGCACCACGACATCGGCCGGCGGCAGCGGGTCGGCGAAGAAGTCACCGCCGTGGAACTGCACCTTCCCGGCCAGCCCCAGGCCGCCGATGTGCTCGTCGAAGAACGGCTCCATCGCGGGCAGGTCGAACACGTGGCCGGCCACCTCCGGGTGGGCCTTGACCAGGTGCGCCGCCAGGTTGCCCCGGCAGCCGCCCACGTCGAGCAGGCTGGCGTGCTCCGACCACGGGTACACGTCGACCAGCTCGGGGGCGAGCTGCTGCGTCAGCGCGTCCATCATGCCGATGAACTGCCGCAGGATGTGCGGCTGCGCCAGCACCTGCTCGAAGCTGCCGCCGGACTGCGGCTCGCCGGTGCGCAGCGCGTCGGAGAGCTTGCCCCAGGCCGGGTAGAGGTTGCGGTTGGACCGCATCATGAACCCGCCGATGTAGCTGGGCCGGCCGCGTACCAGGTAGCGGTCTGCGCCGCTGGCGTTGCCGAACCGCTCGCCCTCCTTGACCAGCACGCCGAGCGCGGCCAGCAGGTGCAGGAAGTCGGACAGGCCGCGACCGTGCAGCTTCAGCCGCTCCCGGATCTCCTCCTGGGTCGCCGGGCCCTCCGCAAGGCTCGTGAACAGGTCCAGCTCCACTGCGGTGAGCAGGGCCTTCGCGTCGCAGAAGGCGTTGCCCAGGCGGAGCAGGCCGGCGGACGTACTCACGTCCGGTGCGGTGATCGTCATTGAGGGTTCCCTTCCCGACAAAGGATGGCCAGACGCCGGTCCCGCCGGTCGGAATGCTGCCGGCCCGGCTTGGAGCCTCGCTCAAACCGCTGTCGAGCCAGGCCGGGGCCGACCACGGCACTCCTGATCGAGACGCCAGCCGTTCTCGAGCGCAGCTGCGTACCTCTTGCGATGCCGGTCCATCCGTACACCCATCGATGACGAGAGGAAGTACGGCATGTCGTACGCCGAAGTCCCTGTCATGATCGTCGGGGCCGGGCCGGTCGGCCTGTCCGCCGCGCTCTTCCTTAGCCGCCACGGGGTCAAGTGCCTGGTCGTCGAGAAGCGCAGCAGCACCTCGTCGCTGCCCCGCGCCCCGGGGCTGCAGGCCCGCACCATGGAGCTGTTCCGGGCGGCCGGGGTCAGCAAGGAGATCCGCGATCTGGAGATGGGTGACTCGCACCCGTACTTCGAGGGCGGGATCCTGCGGGTGAACACCTTCGCCGAGATCGACGACGCAGTCGTGCTCGAGGCGCCGTCCCTGGACGGCCCGGACGTCAGCCCGGAGCGGGTCATGGGCTGTGGCCAGGACCGCTACGAGGTGGTCCTCGCCGAGCTGGCCCGGGACCGGGGCGCCGAGATCAGGTTCCACACCCGGCTGGTGTCGCTGGAGCAGGACGCCGGCGGGGTGACCGCAGTCGTGCGCGACACGCAGACCGGCGAGGAGACCACGGTCCGCGCCACCTACCTGGTCGGCGCCGACGGTGCGTCCAGCACCACGCGGGAGACGCTCGGCGTGAGCCGGTCCGGGCGGGGCACGGTGTTCAACGCGTTGAGCATCTACTTCCGGGCACCGGAGCTGGAGGTCCTGCTCAAGGGCCGCAAGTTCATCCTGTGCTACGCGATGGCCGCCCGCGGCACCATGATGGGCCTGTCCCGGCTGCACGGCTGCGACCCGTGGCTGGCCGCGCCGCTGTACTTCCCGGAGCAGGGCGAGAAGCCGGAGGACTTCGACGACGAGCGGTGCATCGAGATCGTCCGTACCGCCTCCGGCAAGGCCGACATGGACGTCGAGATCGTGGCGAAGGTGCCCTGGGAGGGCGCGCAGCTGGTCGCGGAGACGTTCCGGGTCGGCCGGGTGTTCCTCGCCGGCGACGCGGCGCACGTGCACCCGCCGGCCGGCGGCTTCGGCGCGAACACCGGCATCCACGACGCGCATAACCTCGCCTGGAAGCTCGCTGCGGTGCTGGACGGCACGGCCGGCGACGCGCTGCTGGACACCTACGACGCGGAGCGGCGCCGGGTCGGCGAGGCAATGGCGGAGCAGGCCATGGTGCGCAACCGGATCCGCCACGGGTACGCCGACGAGGAGACCCGCAAGGCGATGGTGGACGACATCATCATCACGCTCGGGTACCGGTACACCTCGAGCGCGATCCCCGGGAGCGAGCCCGGCACGCCGGTGCTGACCCCGCGGCTGACCTTGACCGGCCAGCCCGGCACCCGCGCCCCGCACGTCGACCTGCTCCGCGACGGCGCGCAGATCTCCACAGTGGACCTCTTCTGGGACGAGTTCGTGCTGCTCACCGGTGACCGCGAAAGCGGCTGGGCAGACGCCGCGGACCGGGTCGCCAAGCAGCTGTCCCTGCCGCTGCGCTCGTACGTGGTGGCCCCCGGCGGCGACCTGGAGCCGGTCGGCAAGGACTGGGCGCAGGCGTACGGCGTCTCGCCGTCCGGCGCCGTGCTGGTGCGGCCGGACGCGTTCGTCGCGTGGCGCTGCGAAGGCACGGTGACCGACCCGGACGCGGCGCTCACCGACGCGGTGCTGCGCGCCAGCGGGAGGCTGGCATGACCACTATGGACACTGGCCGGGCTCCGGCGGCGGTGTCGCTGCGCCGGATGCCGCCGTGGTACCGCACCCTGTTCTGGGTCGACGCCCTGGAGCGGTTCGGCTTCTACGGCATGAGCGCGATCCTCCTGCTGTTCGCGTCCGCTCCGCGCGCCGAGGGCGGGCTGGGCATGTCGACCGCTGACGGGGGATCGCTGTTCGGGGTGTGGATCTCCCTGATGTTCATGCTGTCCCTGCTCGGCGGGTGGCTCGGCGACCGGGTGTTCGGCCACCGCCGGGCGCTGGTGGTCGGGGCGGCGGTGAGCACCGCCGGGTACGCCTGCCTGGCCACCCCGACGACCTGGATGGTCGCCATCGGCCTGTGCGCCACCGCACTCGGCGGTGCCATCTTCAAGCCCAACCACCAGGCCCTGGTGAACCGGATGTTCGACGACCGGCGCGGCCGGGAGTCCGGGATCTCGCTGATGTACGTCGGCACCCAGCTGAGCGCCCTGCTCGCGCCGCTGGTCGCCGGGTTCGTCGGGGAACGGGTCAACTGGCAGCTCGGCTTCCTCTGCGCCGCGCTGACGATGATCGTCACCACGTTCTGGCTCACCTCGACCACCCGCCAGTTCGGTGGGGTCGGTGACCGGCCGATCCGGCCGCTGAACGCGGACGAGCGCCGCACGGCCGGCCGCCGCACCGTCATCACCGGCCTGGCCGTCGCGCTCGTCCTGATCGGGCTGGGCGTGCGCGGCAAGCTCACCCCGCTCGTGGCGATCGCGTTGATCGGACTGCTCAGCATCTTCCTGACCATCGCCGGCTACGTCTGGCTCTACCGCAACCCGCTGCTGCGCCCGAGCGACCGGCGCCGGCTGCGGGCGTTCCTGTGGGTCTACCTCGGCGCCACGCTGTTCTGGATGATCAACGCCCAGGCCGGCTCGGTGCTGACCGCATTCGCCCGTGACGAGACCGACCGGGACGTGCTCGGCTGGCTGGTGCCGTCGGCCTGGATGCAGAGCGTCACACCGCTGTTCATGCTGTTTCTCGCCCCGGTGGCCGCGTCCATGCTGCCCCGCTACGGCCGGCGCCACGCGCTCGCCGGTCGGTTCTCGCTGGGCCTGCTCCTGGCCGGTGCCAGCTTCCTGGTGATGGCGGTGGCCGCCGCGCTCGCGGCCGGGGACGCGAAGGTCTCCCCGATGTGGCTCGTCGCCTGCTACCTCATCACCGCGGTCGCCGAGCTGATCATCGCGGCGATCAGCATCTCCGCCTGTGCCGACGTGCTGCCGGCGCAGTTCCTCGGCCGGGTCATGGGCCTGTACTGGCTGTTCGCCGCAGTCGGCGGCGGGTTCGGCAACGGCGCGCTCGCCCAGGTGGCCGCCTCGGCCCCGCTGGACGGCTACTTCACCGTGGTCGGCGGCGTCGCAGTGCTCGTCGGCCTGGCCTTCGTGCTGCTCCGGCGGCGGCTGACCGAGGCCCTGGCGAAGGACCCCGACGAGGCGCCGTCCCCGGCGCGCCAAGAGTCACTGATCACGACCTGAGAAGGGAGATCTGTCGTGGATATGGCAGTGTCCGGCAAGCGGGTCCTGGTGACCGGTGGGACAAAGGGGATCGGTCGGGCCACGGTGCTGGCCTTCGCCCGCGAGGGCGCCCGGGTGGTGGCCTGTCACAGCACCGCGGACGAGGCTGCGGAGAGCCTGGCCCGGGAGCTCAAGGCGGCCGGCGACGGGCACCGGGTCGTCCGGGCGGACGTGACCCGGCGCGAGGACGTCGACCGGCTCGTCGACACCTGCCGAGAGGAGCTGGGCCAGCTCGACGTGCTGGTCAACAACGTCGGCGTGGACGGGAACGTCCCGTTCCCCAAGCTCACCGACGACGAGTGGCACCGCGTCCTGGAACACAACGTGACCGCGACGTACCTCGTCACCTCCGCCGCGCTGCCGGCGGTGGCCGACGGTGGGTCCATTGTGAACATCGGCTCATCGGTCGCGCTGCGCGGTCGCTCCAACGGCGTGCACTACACCGCGTCAAAGGCGGCCCTCCTCGGCTTTACCCGGGCCCTGTGCAAGGAGGTGGGCGCACGCGGCATCCGGGTCAACGTCATCTCGCCCGGGCTGACCGAGACCGAGCCGGGCGCTGGGCTGCCGCCCCAGGCGGTCGAGCGCATCGTCAGCATGACCGCGCTCGGGCGCATCTGCCAGCCGGAGGACGTCGTCGCCGCGGTGCTGTTCCTCGCCGGGGACAACTCGCGCTACATCACCGGCGCGACGCTGCATGTGGACGGAGGGGTCTGATGCCGTACGCCGCAATCATGTACCGGGTCAAGCCGGGCCATGACGACGAGATCGCCGAGATCTTCGCCGGCTTCCAGCGGATGGACACCCCGGTGTTCCGGGACGAGACGGGCGCGGCGGCCGGGCGGCTGCTCGGCACCGCGGTGTTCGTCAAGGAGGACGTGGTGGTGCGGATCATCCACTTCGAGGGTGACTTCGCCGCCATCGGCCGGCACGTGGCCGCCCAACGCGGCGTGCATCTGATCGAGGAGAAGCTCCAGCCCTTCCTCGCCGAGCAGCGCGACACCGGTACCTCCGAGAACTTCCAGGCCTACTTCCGTGACGCCGCGATGCGATGCGTGTCGCAGCTGTCCGTGGAGACCCACCCGGCGGGGAGGTGAGCGCGGTGGCGCAGCGGCCGGTCACCGTGGTGGGGCTCGGCGCCATGGGGTCCGGGATGGCCCACGCGCTGCTCGCCGCCGGTTTCCCGGTCACGGTCTTCAACCGTACGGCGGCCAAGGCGGCACCCCTGGTCGCTCGCGGAGCGACCCTCGCCCCGTCGGTCGCGGTCGCGGCCGACGGGGCCGAGGTGGTCCTGCTCAGCCTCGCCGACGAGGCCGCGGTCACCGAGGTTCTCGACACAGTGGTGCAGGTGCTCAAGCCGGGTGCGACGGTCGTTGACACCACGACGGTCTCCCCGCAGTTCGCCCGGGCCACCGGGGAGCGGCTCGCCGGGTGCGGGCTGCACCGGGTCGAGGCGTGCGTGATCGGCAACCCGCGGATGGCCCGCGAGGGCCAGCTACGCATCCTCACCGCTGGCGACGAGTCCATAGTCGACGGTGTCGCCGACGTGCTGCGGGCCTGCGGGCAGGACGTGCGCCATGTCGGGCCGCCGGGCCTGGCCAGCACCGTGAAGCTCGCCTTCAACCTGCTGCTGGGCGTGCAGACGGCGGGCCTGGCCGAGGCGGTGGCGCTGGCCGAGGCCGCCGGGGTCGACCGGGAGCTGCTGCTGGACGCGATCGACAACAGTGGCTGGCGCTCGCCGGTGCTCAGCTTCCGCGCGGGCTACATGCGCGAGCGCCGCTACTCCCCGGCCGGCTTCCGGGCCGCGCTCATGCACAAGGACCTGTCCCTGGCGCTGCAGGAGGCGCAGGCCAACGGGGTTGCGCTGCCCGTGGTCGAGCGCGCGATGCAGCGCTACTCCGACGTGTTGGCCTCCGGTCGCGGTGATGACGACGCCGCGGTCCTCGCCGAGGTCGCGCAGGCGCCGGTGGCGGCGCGCGGCTGACCCTCGTCAACTGTCCAGTCAGGAAATCGCGGACAAGGAGCACAGCATGGATGTCGGAATCGGCCTACCCACAACGGTCCCGGGCACCGACGGCCGGACGCTGGTCGAGTTCGCCCGGCGGGCGGAAGAGCTCGGCTTCAGCACGCTGGCCGTGATCGACCGGCTGGTCTACGACAGCTACGACAGCGTCGTGGCGCTCGCCGCGGCCGCGGCCGCCACCGAGCGGATCCGGCTGGCCACCACCATCCTCCTCGCCGCCTATAGGCCGAGCCCCGTGGTGCTGGCCAAGCAGCTGGCCAGTGTGGACCGGCTCTCCGGCGGCCGGCTCATCGTGGGTCTGGCCGCGGGCGGCCGCGAGGACGACTTCGCGGCGACCGGGGTGGAGTACGGCAAGCGCGGCCGGCGGCTGGACGCGCTGCTGGAGGAGATGAAGCAGGTCTGGGCCGGCGGGGGCGAGGTGCCCGGCGTCGGGCCGGCGCCGACCAACGGCACCATCCCGATCTGGATCGGCGGGCACTCCGAGGCGGCGCTGCGCCGGGCCGCCAAGCACGCGGTGGGCTGGATCGCCCCGGGCGGCTCGGTGATGGGCTACCCGGACCTGGTCAAGAAGGCCAGGGAAGCGTGGGCCGAGCACGGGCGCACCGACAGCCCGCGGATGGCGGCGATGGCCTACGTGGCACCGGGCGAGGAGCGCAAGCAGGCCGGCGGCGACTACCTGCGGCACTACTACTCCTACGTGGGGCCGAAGGCCGAGTTCCTGGCCGCCAACGTCATCGCCGACGAGGACCGGCTGCGCGAGACGGTCCAGGGGTACGCGTCGGTGGGCTGCGACGAGCTGGTCATCTTCCCGTGCACCAGCGACGTGGACCAGCTCGCCCTGATCGCCAAGGTCGCACTTGCATGATGGAACGGGCGCTCGGCGTGTATGTGCTCGTCGGCAGCGGCGTCGTCGCCGGCGTGCTGTTCGCGGTCGCCCTGAGCGTGCTGCCGGGCCTGTTCGCCATGCCGGCGGACCGCTACGTCTACGCCCACCGCCTGATCGGGCGTAACTGGGACCCGACCATGCCGGTCATCGTGCTGTCGTCCGTCCTGGTGGACACCGCGCTGGTGCCGCTGGCCCCGTCGCAGGCGACGGCATGGCTGTTCGCCGCGGCGGCCGTCCTGCTGGTCGGCGTCTCGGTGGTGTCACACTTCGCCAACGTGCCGATCAACCGGCAGGTCAAGTCGCTGGACCCGGAGCGCCTGCCGCTGGACTGGCGCGACCCGCGGTTCCTCTGGCGGCGCTGGCACACCCTGCGCACCGCGCTGGCGCTGCTCGCCCTGCTGCTCAACGCGGTGGCGGTAGTGCTGATCTGAGCCGCGGTAGTGCTGTCTGAGCCGGTTGCGCCGGTCCGGCTCCCCGACACCAGCCGGGGAGCCGGACCGGCGCCGGCACGCGCGAAGCCTTTGTGGGCACAGTATCCGGCCAGCCGCACTTGCCGGACATCGCTGCCGCAGGAGCCCGCTTGGGGTACCGGGTGGTGTGCGACTGCTTATGCTCTGCTCCACCGCCGCTATCAGAGCTTGACCGCGCCGGCCGCCGGGCCACGGTCCGCAGACCAGCCCGGGCCGAGGGTTGCTGGGCCGAGGACCGCCCGGGCTGACGGGCTGGGGCCGCACAGGCTGACGGGCTGGGGCCGCCCGGGCTGAGGGGCGCCTCGCGGCGAGCCGGCAACTACCAGCTCTGCTCGCATGAATGGTGCAGAGCATAAGGACCATGCCGCACACCCCACCTCGGTATCCGGGCGGGTGATCGAGTCCCCGCTTGGTTTGCATCGACATATGTCGAGTGCTGTTCGAGAAGGTCTCTAGGGGTGGCGCACAGCCTTGACTCGGGTTAGCCGATGTAGCGCGTCGAGCCAGGGATGTGCGTGTGAGCAACGGGTCCAGCGCCGTCGACGATGCGGTCGTGACCGGGATCGGGGTGGTCGCCCCGACCGGGATCGGTCTTGATGCGCACTGGCAGGCGGTCCTCACCGGCAAGTCCGGCATCGGCCGGATCAGCCGCTTCGACCCGTCGCACTACCCGGTCCAGCTGGCCGGCCAGGTCCCGGGGTTCGTGGCCCGGGAGTACGTCTCCGGCCGCCTGCTGCCGCAGATGGACATATGGACACACATGAGCATCGCGGCGACCGACGCGGCGCTGGCCGACGCCGGGGTCGACCCGCGCGACATGGACGAGTACGAGATGGCGGTGGTGACCGCCAGCTCCTCCGGCGGCACCGAGTTCGGCCAGGTCGAGATGACCCGGCTCTACCAGCTCGGCCCGCACCGGGTCGGCGCGTACCAGTCGATCGCCTGGTTCTACGCCGCCACCACCGGGCAGGTGTCGATCCGCCACGGGATGCGCGGGCCGTGCGGGGTGATCTGCAACGAGCAGGCGGGCGGCCTGGACACGCTGGGCCACGCACGGCGGCTCACCCGCACCGGCACCCGCCTGGTGGTCGCCGGCGGGCTGGACGCGTCGCTGTGCCCGTACGGGCTCACCGCGCAGTACGCCAACCGGCTTTTGTCTACAGTAGACGACCCGCTCCGGGCGTACCTGCCGTTCGACGTCGAGGCGAGCGGCTACCTGCCCGGTGAGGGCGGGGCGATCCTCATCGTCGAGGACGCCCGCACCGCCGCCGCCCGCGGTGGCGAGCACTACGGCAGCGTCGCCGGGTACGCCTGCGGGCTGGACCCGCCGCCGGGATCCCCGCGCCCCCGCGTCCTGCGCCGTGTCATCGACGCGGCGCTCGCCGACGCCGGGCTGGCGCCGGGCGACATCGACGTCGTCTTCGCCGACGCGTACGGGATCCCGGCGGAGGACCAGGCCGAGGTGCGCGCCATCACCGAGGTGTTCGGCCCGCGCGGCGTGCCGGTCACCGTGCCCAAGACGCTGACCGGCCGGCTCTACGCCGGTGGTGCCTCGCTCGACGCGGCGACGGCCCTGCTGGCAATGCGGCACCAGGTGATACCGGCCACCGCCGGACCGATCCGGTTGGCGCCCGGCTACGACATCGACCTGGTGCGTGGTGCGCCACGCGAGCGAGCGCTGCGCCACGCGCTGGTGCTCGCCCGCGGGTACGGCGGTTTCGCCGCGGCACTCGTGCTCCGGCGGAGCTGACCGGGCCCACACCAGCAACCCGAGGAGACGGAGGCAACGATGAGTGGCCAGTTCACAATGGACGATCTCGTCGAGATCATGCAGACCAGCATCGGTCTTGATGACGGCGTCGACCTGGGCGGCGAGCACGCCGACGAGCAGTTCACCGAGATCGGCTACGACTCGCTCGCCCTGCTCGAGCTGGCGGCCCAGATCAAGCACCGGTTCGGCGTACACATCTCGGACGAGGCGGCGCTGGACGAGATGCGCACCCCGCGCGAGGCGGTCAACTACGTCAACCTCCAGCTCACGGTCGAGGCGGTGTGACATGTGCGGACACGTGGACAACGAGATCATCATCGACGCCCCGCTGGACCTGGTCTGGGACATGACCAACGACATCGAGTCCTGGCCCCAGCTGTTCAGCGAGTACTCGCAGGCGACGGTCCTGTCCGAGCGGGACGGCACGATCCTGTTCCGGCTCGCCATGCATCCCGACGAGAACGGCGTGGTCTGGAGCTGGGTCTCGGCGCGTACGCCGGACCGCAACACCTGGACCGTGCGCTCGCAGCGGGTGGAGACCGGCGTGTTCAAGTACATGTGGATCTTCTGGGAGTACGCCGCCACCGACGACGGCGTGCGGATGCGCTGGGTGCAGGACTTCGAGATGAGGCCGGGCCTGCCCGTGGACGACGCCGGCATGCAGGAGCGGATGGACCGTAACACCAAGGTCCAGATGCAGCTGATCAAGGAGAAGGTGGAGGCGGCGGCGCGCAGCCACGCCATCGCCAGCTGAGGAACCCGGGGGACTGTCGTGCTGGAGCTTCTCGTCCCGGTCGTGGTGCTGGCCTCAGGGCTCGCGGCCGGCGTGATGATGTGGACGCAGCTGGGCGGGATGCCGCTGCTGAACACCCTTCCGCCGGACCGGTACGTGTTCACGCACGCCTTCTTCGCCAGCCGCTACGACCCGTTCATGCCGACCTGCATGCTGGTCACCGCGCTCGGCGACCTGCTGCTCGCGGCCGCCGCCCCGGCCTCGGCGGCTGCGGCGGCCCTGTTCGGGGCCGGCGCGGTCCTCGCCGCCGGCGCGATCGTCATCTCGCTGGTCAAGAACGTCCCGGTCAACAGGTGGATCAAGACGCTGGACCCGGAGAACCTGCCACCGGACTTCGCATCGGTCGACCCGCGCCGTTACTGGGGTGGCTGGAACCGCGCCCGCGCCGTGCTCGCGGTGCTGGCGTTCGGGGCCAACTGCGCCGCTCTCACCGCTCTGATCTAGGAGGAGGAGTTATGGATCTTGGACTGAGGGGCAAGAAGGCGCTCGTCACGGGCGGCACCCGCGGCATCGGGCGGGGCGTCGTACTGGCGCTCGCCCGGCACGGCGTGGACGTGCTGACCTGCCACCGGCAGGGCGGGGAGGCGGTCGACTCGCTCGAGCGCGAGCTCAAGGAGACCGGCGGGCAGCACCACGTGGTCCGCGCGGACCTGGCCGACCCGGCACAGGTCGCCGGCCTGCTGGACGAGTGCCGTACCCGCTTCGGCCACCTCGACCTCGTGGTCAACAACGCCGGCGCGATCAGCCACGTGCCGTACGCCAAGCTGTCGCTCGAGGAGTGGCAGCGCGTGCTGGCCACCAACCTCACCGCCGCGCACCTGGTGATCCAGCACGCGGTCCCGCTGCTTGGCGCGGGCAGCTCGGTGGTCAGCATCGGGTCCAAGTCGGTCGAGGCCGGCATCCCGCTGCGCGCCCACTACACCGCGACCAAGGCCGCGCTGGTCGGGCTGAACCGTTCGCTGGCGAAGGAGTTCGGCGGCCAGGGGATCCGGTTCAACGTGCTGGCGCTCGGGGTCATCGCCACCGAGGCCCTGGCCGCGCTCCCCGCCGAGCAGCGCGAGCAGATGGTCAGCCGGTACAGCGCGAAGACCGCGCTGGGCCGGCTGGGCACCCCCGACGAGGTGGCCGGCGCGGTGCTCTGGCTCGCCAGCGACCTCGCCAGCTACGTCACCGGGGCCACCATCGCGGTCGACGGGGGGATCTCGTGATGGCGCGCGACGGGACGTTCCGGGTGATGCTGCGGATGGACATCAAGCCCGGCGCAGAGGCCGACTTCGAGCGGGTGTGGATGGAGATCGGTGACGCCGTCACGTCGCACCCGGCCAACCTCGGCCAGTGGCTGTCGCGCAGCGACGAGGACGGCGTCTACTACATCGTCAGCGACTGGATCGACGAGCCGCGGTTCCGCGAGTTCGAGACGAGCGCCCGGCACCTGGAGCACCGGCAGAAGCTGCACCCCTACCGCAGCGGCGGGGCGATGACCACCATGCAGGTGGTCGCCTACCTGCCGGGCCTGGCCACCATCCAGTCGCACCATGAGTGGGAGAACGCGCGGTGAGCGGGCTGCTGCGGGTGCTGCTCTACCACGCGACCAGTGACCAGGCCGGCATCGACGCGGCGTACCACGAGGTGAGCCGCAGGCTGGCGCCGGTGCCCGGCCTGATCGGCAACGAGCTGCTGCGCTCGGTCGCCGAACCGACCGACTTCGTCGTGGTCAGCTCCTGGCGCGACCTCGCCGCCTTCCGGGAGTGGGAGCACGGGGCGGGCCACCGGGACAGCACCGCGCCGCTGCGCCCGTACCGGCAGGCGGCCAGGAGCACGCCGTTCGGCATCTACGAGGTGACCGCGGCGTACTGAGCGGCCGCGGCAGGAGGGGCGTCATGCAGAAGGAGAAGGCACGGCGTGAGGAGAGAGCACGGCGTGGCCTGAAGGTGCTCGTCATCGGGGGCGGGATCGGCGGCCTGTGCCTGGCGCACGGGCTGCGCGCCGCCGGGGTGCGGGTCGCGGTCTACGAGCGCGACCCCTCGGTCGCCGCCCGCAACCAGGGGTACCGGCTGCACATCAGCCCAGAGGGCGAGCAGGCGATGCGTGACTGCCTGCCACCCCGCGTGGTGGAGCTGATCTCGGCGACGTCGAACGTGCGGTACGGCACCGGCCTCGCCGCCTACGACGAGCAGCTGTCGCCGAAGTGGGCACCGACCTTCGACGACCCGCGAGCCGGCAACCCGGACAAGATTGACTCCGTTGACCGGATCACGCTGCGCCACGCGCTGCTGGCCGGGCTGGACGACACTGTCCACCTCGGACATCGACTGGTCGGCCACGAGGTCCGGCCCGACGGCCGGGTGGTGGCGCACTTCGACGGCGGCGCCCGGGCCACCGGTGACGTCCTGGTCGCCGCCGACGGCGCCAGCTCCCGCATCCGGGAGCAGTACGCCACCACCGCCCGCCCCCGCGACCTGGGCATCCGTACGATCTTCGGGCGGATCCCGATGAGCGAGGCGCTGCACGCGCAGATGTCGGACCGCCTGCGCGACCGGTTCAGCTATGTCCTCGGCTCCGACGGCTACCACGTCGGCATGATGCCGATGGTATTCCGCAACCCGCCCCGCCAGGTCGCGGCGCGGCTGTGGCCGGGGCTGCCCATGGACGCCGGCGGCGACTACTACATGTGCGTGTTCAACATCCACACCGAGCTGCTCGACATCGACGACGACCGGCTCTTCGCACTCAGCGGGCAGCAGCTGTGGGACCTGGTACGCGCGCGCACCGCGGCCTGGCACCCGGAGCTGCGCGCCGTCCTGGCGCAGGCGGACACGTCCGCCTCGTTCGCGGTGGCCATGCGGGCCACCGACCCGGTCGAGCCCTGGGACACGCCCCCGAGCGTGGTGCCGCTCGGCGACGCCGTGCACACCATGCCGCCGTCCGGCGGGGTCGGCGCAAACACCGCGCTGCGCGACGCCTGCGGCCTGACCCGGGCGCTGGCCGCGGTGGACCGCGGCGAGCAGGAGCTGCCCACCGCGGTCGCCGACTACCAGGCGGCGATGGTGAAGTACGCCACCGAGTCGGTGAACATGTCGCTGCGCATCGCGCAGTGGTCGATCCCGAACGTCGAGGCTCCGCCGGCGGTGAGCCCGTGACGACCGGCGGTGAGCCCGTGCTGGCGACGGTGAGCCCGTGATGGACGCGCCCCCGGTCGACCGCCAGGTCGCCTTCCTGCTGCCCGGGCAGGGCTCGCAGCACCGCCGGATGGCCGCCGGGCTCTACGGCCGTTACGACGCGTTCACGGGCGCCATGGACGAGGTGTTCGAGCTGCTCGGGGCGGACGGGCCGGCGGTGCGCGAGGACTGGCTGAGCGAGCGGCCACGGGTCAGCATCGACCACGTCACCCGGTCGCAGATCCTGCTCTTCGCCGTCGACTACGCGCTCGCCACGCAGCTGACCAGCTGGGGCGTACGGCCGGCGGCGCTGCTCGGGCACAGCGTCGGCGAGATCGCGGGCGCGGTGCTGGCGGGCGTGTTCCGCCTCGCCGACGGGGTCGCCCTGATGTGGGACCGGATCGGCCGGCTGGCCGCCGCCCCGCCGGGCGGGCTGCTGGCGGTGGCCGGCACGGTCGAGGCGGTGCGCGGGTTCTGCACCGACGAGGTCGTGGTGGGCGCGGTGAACGCGCCCCGCCAGGTGATCCTGGCCGGACCAGCCGAGCCGCTCGCCGCCGTGACGGCCGCCCTGCGCGCCGCCGACTTCACCGTCTACCCGGTGCCGGCCAGCACCGCCTTCCACAGCCCGATGCTGGCCGAGGTCGCCAGCGGTGCGGTGCCGATGATCGCGCAGCTTCCGGTCCGGCCGCCGCGCGTGCGGCTGCAATCCGGCTACACCACCAAGCCACTGACCGGCGAGGACGTGGCCCGGCCCGAGCTCTGGGCCAGCCACCCGGTCGCGCCGGTGCTGTTCTGGCCGGCCGTTGACGCGCTGCTCGCCGACGGGGCGTACCTGCTGGTGGAGACCGGGCCGGGCCAGGGGTTGGCCAGCGTGGTGCGCCGGCACCCGCAGGTGCTGGCCCGCCGCAGCCAGGTGCTGGCCGCGCTGCCCGCCCGGCCCGCCGGCGACGAGGCCGACCGTGAGTCGCTGGAGCGGCTGGCGGAGCAGCTGCTGGCCGCGGCGGGGCGGTGAGGGGACCATGGGAGCGCTCGGGGTGTCCCGCCCGGACCACCCGGCGGAGCTGTTCGTGGCCGGGATCGGCGCCTGGCTGCCGGCCGCCGTGCCGGTCGAGGACGTGATCCGGCAGGGCATCTGTGACGAGCAGACGGTACGCCGCAGCGAGATGCTCGGCGTCACCGTCGACGGCACTGACGAGGTCCCGGCCGAGATGGCGGTGCGCGCCGCCCGGGCCGCGCTGGCCCAGGCCGGGCACGGCGGGCACGAGATCGCGGTGGTGCTGCACGCGTACCTGTTCGACCAGGGCAACGACCTGTGGTCGCCAGCGGGCTACGTGCAGCGGCGCACCCTGGGCGGGCAGTGCCCGGCGATCGGCATCCAGCAGGTGTCCAACGGCGGCATGGCGGCGCTGGACGTGGCCCGGGCCTACCTGCGCGCCTGGCCGCAGGCGCGGGCGGCGCTGGTCACCACGGCGGACCGGTTCTGCCTGCCCGGCTTCGACCGGTGGCACAGCGACCCGGGCACCGTCTATGCCGACGGCGGCACCGCCCTGGTGCTGTCCAAGGTGGACGGTTTCGCCCGGCTGCTCGCGCTGGAGCTGGTCTCCGGACCGGAGCTGGAGGGCATGCACCGGGCCGGGCCCGCGCTCGGCGTGGGGCAGCGGGTCCTCGATCGGCCGGTGAGCCTGGGCGCGCACAAGCGGGCGTTCGTCGAGCAGGTCGGCAACGGCGCGGCGATGGAGCACATCGTCTCCGGCCAGCGCGCGGCGATGGACGCGGCGCTGGCCGCCAGCGGCACCAAGCTCAGCGAGATCGACTGGTTCGTGCTGCCCCACTTCGGCGTGCGCCGGCTCCAGTCGAACTACCTGCGCCACCTCGAGGTCGCGGTGGAGCGTACGAACTGGGAGTTCAGCCGTACCGTCGGGCATCTGGGCGCGGGCGACCAGATCGCGAGCCTCGCGCACCTGCTGCGCAGCGGTGCCCTGCGCCCGGGCCAGCGCTGCATGCTCATGGCGGTCGGCGCGGGCTTCACGTGGTCCTGCGGCGTGCTCGAGGTGACGCGCACGCCGTACTGGTAGGTCACTCGTCTTCCCGGGAGGTCATCGTGCACCGAACCCTGATCATCGCGAGGCTGAAAACCGACCAGCCGGAGAAGATCGCGGACGTCTTCGCCGAGTCCGACGCGACCGAGCTGCCGCACCTGGTCGGGGTGAACCGGCGGACCCTGTTCACCTTCCACGACCTCTACATCCACCTGGTGGAGGCGGACGAGGACATCAACCCCAGCCTCTACCGGGCCCGCAGCCACCCGCTCTACAAGGACATCAACACCCGGCTCGCGGAGCTGGTCTACCCCTACGACCCCAACTGGGCCGAGCCTAAGGACGCGATGGCGCGGCCGTTCTACGTCTGGAGCGCGAAGGACGGGAGGCTGCAGTGACCGGTCAGCGCAGGCTGAAGGTGAACGTCGAGACGGTGGAGCCGAACCGGCGCCGGGGCGGTGACATCCGGATCACGTTGAGCCCCAAGACAGTGGCTGCCACGTCCGGCTTTGGCGGGTCGCTGTGGCTGGAGCCCGGGGAGCGGGTCAACGAGCACTACCACCCCTACTCCGAGGAGTTCATCCACGTGATCGCCGGGCAGGTGGACTTCTACGTCGGCGACGAGGCGGTCCGGCTCGGCCCGGGCGACTCGTTGATGGTGCCGATCGGCGAGCGCCACAAGGCCGTCAACGTGGGCGACGAGCGGGTGTACATGGTGTTCCACCTGTCCCCGCTGGCGCCGCTGCCGGCGCTCGGCCATGTGGACCTGGAGCCGCCGGTGCATGTCCATGCCCCCCTCCCTTCGGTGGGCGGGCCTGGATGAGCCGCAGGGCCGTCATCACGGGGATCGGCGTGGTGTCGCCGGGTGCCGTGGGTCGCGAGCGCTACTGGGAGATGCTCATGGCCGGGCGCACCGCCACCCGGCGGATCACCTTCTACGACCCCACGCCGTTCCGCTCCCAGCTCGCCGCCGAGGTGGACTTCGACCCTCGCCAGCACGGCCTGACCGCGCAGATGATCCGCCGGCTGGACCGGGCCGGGCAGTTCGCCGTCGTGTGCACCCGCGAGGCGGTGGCGGACAGCGGCCTGGTCCTGGCCGACCTCGACCCGGCCCGGGTGGGTGTCAGCATCGGCAGCGCGGTCGGCTGCACGATCGGGCTGGAGACCGAGTACACCGTGCTCTCCGACGACGGGCGGCTGTGGCTGGTCGACCCCGCGTACGCCGTACCGCAGCTGTACGGCTACATGGTGCCGAGCACGCTCGCCGTGGAGGTGGCGTGGGAGGTGGCCGCCGAGGGCCCGACGATCCTGATGTCCAACGGCTGCACCTCCGGCATGGACGCGATCGGCCACGGGGCTGCGCTGGTCGAGGAGGGGTCGGCCGATGTGGTCCTCGCCGGCGCCACGGACGCGCCGATCTCGCCGATCAGCTCGGCGGCGTTCGACGCGATCAAGGCGACCACCCCCAACAACGCGAACCCGACTACCGCGTCCCGCCCGTTCGACGCGCACCGGGACGGGTTCGTGCTGGGGGAGGGGAGCGCGGTGCTGGTGCTCGAGGAGGAGACGGCGGCGCGGCGCCGGGGCGCGCACGTCTACGCCGAGGTGGCCGGCTTCGCCAGCCGCAGCAACGCCTACCACATGACCGGGCTCAAGCCCGACGGCCGGGAGATGGCCGAGGCGATCCGCTCGGCCATGGCCCAGGGCCGGGTCAACCCGGACGACGTCGACTACATCAACGCGCACGGGTCGGGGACGAAGCAGAACGACCGGCACGAGACCGCGGCGTTCAAGCGCAGCCTCGGCCAGCGGGCGTACCAGGTGCCGGTCAGCTCCATCAAGTCGATGATCGGGCACTCGCTGGGCGCGATCGGCGCGCTGGAGCTGGCGGCCTGCGCGCTGGCGCTGGACCGTCAGGCCGTACCGCCTACGGCGAACCTGCACCATCCTGACCCCGAGTGCGACCTGGACTATGTCCCCCTGGTCGCCCGGGAGCACCGGATGGACGTGGTGCTGAGCGTGGCCAGCGGCTTCGGTGGCTTCCAGAGCGCGGCGCTGCTGGCGCGCCCGGGTGGCCGGACCGGCTCCGGCTAGTCCGGCCACCGGAGCCGGCGTTGACAGATTACATTTACATATGTAAGTATTTATTGACATGCCGACAGAGAAGGTGGAACACCTCGATGCCGGGCTGACCGGGGACGGGCTGGTGCGGCTGCTGGCCGCGCTGGCCAGCCCGCAACGCCTGAGGATCGTGGCCACCCTGGCGAGCGGCCCTCGACACGTCAGCGACCTGGCTCGCGAGGTGCGGCTCAGCCGCCCGTTGGTGCACGCGCACCTGGGCCGGCTGACCGCGGCGGGTCTGGTGTCGAGCCGCCTGTTGCTCTCGGAGGAGGGGAAAGCGGTGCGGATGGTGGAGGTGACGCCGTTCGTGCTCCGACTCACCCCCGAGGTGATCGCCGGCGTGGCCCAGACACTGACGGCTGCGGGCCAGTGCCCGGAAGCTGAGAAGGGACAGCGATGACATGGCCTGAGGCGGCAGCGGGGATCGCGGCGATCACCCTCTTGGGGATGATCGTGGCGGTGGTCATCTGGCAGGCGGGGACGCTCTGGCGGGCGCGCATGATGGTCGCCCGCGAGGAGGCGTACCGCTCGCTCGCGGAGCAGGCCACACAGGTGCAGCAGCGGACCGTGCAGCAGCTGGAGCAGGTACGGGCCGAGCTGTCCGGCCTGCGCGAGCGCAGCGATGAGATGCGCCGGGTGCTGACCGAGGTCGAGCAGCCCTGGGTGCGGTGAGGCGCCGGAGACCTCGGTGGCCGCCCCGAAGAAGTACTCGGACGAGCTGAGAGCCGAGGCTGTGCTGCGTTACCGCGAGGCGAACCCGCGCCCGACCATCGCCCAGCTGGCACGCGAGCTGGGGGTCCATCCGGAGGCGTTGCGCACCTGGGTCCGCCGGGACGAGGCCGACCGCGCCGAGCAGGCCGACCAGGCCGGGCCGGGCCCCGCCGGCGGGCTCCAGGAGGAGCTTGCGCGGCTCCGCAAGGAGAACGCCGAGCTGCGGCGTACCAACGAGATCCTCAAGGCGGCGGCGGCGTTGTTCGCCGCGGAGCTCGACCCCACCCGGCGCAGGCCGCCGTGACCTGCCAGCGGCAGTCGTCGCGGCGGCGCTGCCCGGGTGTCGCGGCGGCGCTGCCGGGTCAGGGCTTCGGGCGTCGCTGGCTCTGCCAGCGCACCAGCGCCGGCATGGGCTGGGCCCGGTGCGGTAGCGCCTGGGCCCGGCGCGACGCCGGCGTGGCCCGATGCGGCGCGGCCTGGGCCCGGAGCGGCCTGGGCGCGGCGCGGGACGGTGCAGGCTGGACGCGGGCCGGCTCCGGCTCGGTCCGACGCGCAGCCGGCCCGGCCGGCTGCTCCTGCCCTGCCGGCGGCTGCTCCTGCCCTGCCGGCGGCTGCTCGTGCCGTGCCGGCGGCTGCTCGTGCCGTGCCGGCGGCTGGGTCTGGCCCGGTCGTGCGGCGGGCACCAGGTCGGTGTCCTCCGGCTTTGCCACCGGCCCCGCGCCAGCAGGTGCCGGGCTGTGCCGGCCGTCACCGTTGGCCCGCAGCTCAGGCAGCCGCTCGACGCCCGGCTGCTGCGCCCCGGGACCGGTCCGGGTCACCCCGGGGCACGGCTCGCCGGCGAGAATGATGTGGTGCAGCCGCTGTAGCTCGCTGGACGGCTCCACCCCGAGCTCCTTGACCAGCGCCCGGCGGGCCTGCTGGTAGGCGTGCAGGGCGCCGGAGCGGCGGCCGGCGCGGTAGAGGGCGAGCATGAGCTTGCCCTGGAAGCCCTCGTGGGTCGGCTGCTGCGCGACGATCCGCACCAGCTCGCTGAGCAGCTCATGGTGGCGGCCGAGCTGGAGATCGGCCTCGATCCTCGCCTCCAGCGTGCTGTTGCGCGTCTCCTCGAGCCGCAGCACCTCCACCTGGAGGATGGGGCCGGGGTTCACGTCAACCAGCGCGGCCCCGCGCCAGAGCGCGAGGGCGGCGCGCAGCGTCTCGGCCGCCTCCGCGACCCGGCCCGCCTCGAGCTGCGCCCGGCCGCGCTGGGCGAGCCGTTCGAACTGGAGGGAGTCGAGCGCGTCCGGGCCGAGGGAGAGCATGTACCCGCCGGCGAAGGTGTGCAGCGCCCCGCCTAGGCGGCGCCCGTCCGGCGCGCAGGCGCTCGGCGGGGAGGCGTTCAGCCGCAGGTACTTGCGCAGCTGGTAGACGTAGGTCTGCAGCGTGGTGGTCACGCTGACCGGCGGCCTGGTCTCCCAGAGCTCCTCGATGATCTGCTCGTTGCGTACGACGCTGTTCGCCGAGGTGGCGAGCAGTGCCAGTACCCGGCGTGGCTTCGGAGCGGTTAGGGTCACCCTCTCCCCATTGACCGAGATGGTCAGGGGGCCCAACACGTTGATCTGCACCACGTTCGTATCCTTTGCTGGTCGCGCGCTCCTCGTCAGACGATTGAACGATCAAGCTGAGCGCCGGTGTGCCTGCGTTCGGCACTCGGCGCGCTGGGGCGCAACGCCGGTGTGGCAGGCCCTCGCCGCGGCGGGGACCGGCCGGGGCGGCGGGCCGCCCCCCGGAGGGTCGGCGGCTCGGCGAGTGCCAGGCAGGTCACGGCATCCCCCGCAGGTGAGTCCGGCTTACCGTGGTGCGTCATGCATTTGCCCGATGCCGCAGCTTTCCTGGCTTGCCGCAAGCAAGGCGCGTGACTGGGGAGGGCGCGCGGTCCATGCTTCCTAGCCAGAGTTGACCATCAATGTGCCGTCAACTATGCCGCACTCCACACCCGTGGGCAAGGACGTAGCCTCCCGCGCAATGCCTTGAGCTTGCCTCGAGCGGGTCGCTAGCTGCGACGTTCGACCATTGACGGTCGTAAAAGTTTTAGCAAACCGGGTGGGTGTTGGGACGAGCCGAGCCGGGCCTGGCCGCGGCGAGTGATGCCGATGGCGTAAGCATGAGGGGAATGTAGTAAATTTTCGACCTCCTGCCGCCCTCATGCCCGACTTTCTCGGCACAGACCTGCCGCACCGGACAATTTTGGATGATCCAGAGGGTAACGGCGTCCCTCGACTACCGTCGGTTACTCATCGGGTGACGGTAGACTCGTAGACCTCGGTAAATGGATCACATCGCTGGAGGCTGGCCACGATACGTGATTGTTGTCGCCCTGATTTCTGTCCTGCCTCGTTTCCCGTGAATGGAAACCAGTCCCAGAGTTGGCCCTGCCGCCGGCTGTCTTCGGCCGCATGGCCCAGCTACCGGCCAGCCGGTGGCGGTGGCGAGTTCTCGCCAGCGGCGCTCGAGCCGGCCACGAGCCGCACAGCCGAGCGTGGGCCAGGCGGCGTACGACCCGGCCGCAGGTCTCAGATGCCTCATCGACCGACGTTCGAGTGGTCCACGCCACGCTGGTCGGCGCTGGCGCGGTTGCGGCCACCGCTAGCACGTGCCCCAGAACCGACCGGCGGCCCTCTTTCGAGCCTGGAGGTTGGAGTGACCCTCACATCCACACCTGTGGAGCACGTCGCCACCGACCACCGCGACCCGCAGGTGCGGCTCCGCTCGCTGTTCGACCCGGCGACGCTGGCCCTGCTGGCACCCCGCGACGGGTCCGGTGTGCTGAGCGGCCGGGGGATGGTGGAGGGGACGCCGGTGGTCGCCTACGCCACCGACGCCACGAAGATGGGCGGGGCAATGGGCGACCAGGGCTGCCGCCGCATCGTGGACGCGATCGACGCGGCGGTACGCGAAGGCATCCCCGTGGTGGGCCTCTGGCACTCCGGCGGGGCCCGGCTGGCCGAGGGCGTGGTCGCCCTCGACGGCGTGGGTCAGGTCTTCGCCGCCATGGTCCGGGCGTCCGGGCGGGTACCGCAGATCTCCGTCGTGCTGGGCCCGGCAGCGGGCGGTGCCGCGTACGGTCCGGCGCTCACGGACATCGTGGTGATGTCCGACAACGGCCGGATCTTCGTCACCGGCCCGGAGGTCGTCCGCAGCGTCACCGGCGAGGACGTCGACATGGCGCGGCTGGGCGGCCCGGAGCCCCACGGGCGCCGGTCCGGCGTGGTGCACGTGACCACTCGGGACGACGAGTCGGCCGTCGGCGTCGCCCGGACGCTGGCGGCCCTGCTCGGCGACCAGGGCCGCCTGGCCGCCGTCGAGCAGGGCGACGACACCGACCTCGGCAGCCTGCTGCCCGACCGCTCCAACCGGGCGTACGACGTCAAGCCGCTGGTCGCGGCCTTGCTGGACGCGCCCGGGGTGGAGCTGCACGCGAGATGGGCCCCGAACATGGTGACCACGCTGGGCCGGTTCGCCGGGCGCACCGTCGGCGTTGTCGCCAACAACCCGCTGCGGCTGGGCGGCTGCCTGGATGCCGCGAGCGCGGAGAAGGCGGCCAGGTTCGTCCGGATGTGCGATGCGCTGGGCGTGCCGCTGATCGTGGTGGTGGACGTGCCCGGCTACCTGCCCGGGCTCGGCCAGGAGTGGGACGGGGTGGTCCGCCGGGGGGCGAAGCTCCTGCACGCCTTCGCCGAGGCGGTGGTGCCCCGGGTCACGCTGGTGACCCGCAAGGCGTACGGCGGGGCGTACCTGGCGATGAACTCCCGGTCGCTGGGCGCCACCGCGGTCTTCGCCTGGCCCGGCGCGGAGGTCGCGGTGATGGGTGCCAGCGCCGCGGTCAACGTCATGCACCGCCGCACGCTCGCCGCGACGCCTCCGGACCAGCGGGAGGCGGTACGGGCCCGGCTCATCGAGGAGCAGGTCCGCGCCGCCGGCGGGGTGGGCCGGGCCCTGGAGTGCGGGTTCGTCGACGCGGTCATCGAGCCGCGGCACACCCGTACCCGGGTCGCGCAGGCCCTTGCCGCGGCTCCGGTCGGGCGTGGAGCCCACGGCAACATCCCGCTCTAGGGCGCGGCGCCCCCGAAGCAAGGTCCGTACGCCACTGTCCCGAGCCGTGCGCCGCATACCTGGAGGTGCCATGTCCGCCGCGACGCCCCCGCACCACTTCGCCGCCGGCATCGGCGCCGGCCCGGCGAACCTCAGCGTCGCCGCGCTGGGCGAGGAGATCGTCCCCGGCGGGGTGGCTCTCTACGAGCGCCAGGATGCGCCCACCTGGCACCCGGGCCTGCTGGGCCCCGGCGCCCGCCTGCAGACGTCGTGGGTCAAGGACCTGGTGACCCTGGTGGACCCGCGCAACCGGCTCAGCTTCCTGAACTACCTGGTCCAGACGGGACGGATCTATGCGTTCCTGAACGCGCAGTTCACCGCCATCCCGCGGATCGAGTACACCCGCTACCTGGCCTGGGCAGCCCAGGAGCTGGGCACGGTCCGGTACGGCGTCGACGTCGCCGAGGTCGACTTCACCGACCGCTTCGTGCTGCTGGGTCCGCACGGGCCGGTGGCCACGGCCGACCACCTGGTGCTGGGTCTGGGCACCCGGCCGGAGATCCCGCCGTGCTTCGGTGAGCGCCCGCTGGACGGCGTGGTGCTCGCCGAGCACCTCGAGCGTAAGCTGTCCACACTGGACCGTAGGACCTGCGGCCAGGTGATGGTGGTCGGCGGCGGGCAGACCGGCGCCGAGGCGGTGCTGACGCTGCTGCACCACGGCGCGCGGGACATACGCTGGCTGGGCCGCCGGCACTGGTTCGCGCCGCTGGACGACTCGCCGCCGGCCAACGACTTCTACCGCCCGACGTACCAGCGCTTCTTCTTCAACCTGCCGGACGACGTGCGCCACGCCTACCTCTCCGAGCAGACGCTGACCAGCGACGGCGTGTCCATGGAGACGCTGCAGGAGATCTACCGGTCAAACTACGAGGCGTACCTGCGCGAGGGGCGCGCGCCGGTGATGATGCTGCCCGGCCGCGATGTGGTGCAGGCCAACAGCCGCGGCGGCTGCGTGACGGTCTGGTGCCGGCGCGGGTCCGGCGGCAGCGAGCGGCACACCGCCCGGCTGGTCGTCCTCGCGACCGGCCGCCGGCTCTGCCCGCTGCCCTTCGCCCAGGGCCTCGGCGAGCTCGTGGAGCTCAACACCGCGGGCGAGCCAGTTGTCGAGCAGGACTACTCGGTGCGCTGGAAGTATGGACAGCAGCACAAGATCTTCGTGCAGAACCGCAGCCGGGTCAGCCACGGCTTGGCCGACCCCAACCTGAGCCTGCTGTCCGTGCGCAGCGCGGTGATCCTCAACAGTCTCCTGGACCGCGCCGTCTTCACCATCCGGGATGAGCAGGTCTACACCATGTGGGCATAGCCCGCCCCGCCGTCGCCGCTTACCTGCATAGCGATCGAGATCAGCCGCTCAGCCGCCGCGGCGCCGGTTCCCCTCGGTCCCCTGCTCCGTCCCTCAAGATCGCGATCGATGCGGCGGATGTCTAGTGCGACAACACGCCGGGCGTACGCGGTCGCGATCTTGGTGGTGATGCGGCCATGACGGCGGGGGACCTATCCCGAAATGACCTGTAGGGTCGCCGGCCTCGGCGACCTCCGTGCCCCAGGTAGAGGCGTGGGGCTCAAGGTGTTGCCAGCCCGTTGCTGGACCGACGTGCTAGAACCAGCCGGAGACCACGTCGGTACGGTATGCGGGCAGGTCCGGCGGGTTGTTGGTGACCACGTGGCGCACCCACGCCTGGCGTTCGTGGGCCATCGGGACCAGCTCCCAGATGCACGCGGTGGCGTTGTTGCCGGCCGGGGTGACCGTGGTCAGGTCGTCCCAGCCGGCGAGCCAGGTCCTGGTGTGCAGGATGACCCGGTTGGGGCTCCACCAACCGACCACCACGTAGCAGCCGTCCTCGTCCTCGTGGACAACGCTGTACGCGTAGCACAGCGCATCCGGGTAGGCGGGTGGCAGCGACATCTGGACCGCCCGGCGGGCAAGCTCATGCACCGGCTCCGGCGGGGCCTCCCGCAGCGCGGACACGGCGTACCGCTTCACGGTCCAGCCGCGTACCTCTTCGAGGGTCTGGGTGGTGATGGAACGCGGCCGGTAGGTGACCGCCCGTTCGCCGACAGCTTCGTCAACCGTCATGCGGCGATGCTCACACAAGCGGCGACCCATCCCAACCGGGTCTCGAGTGGCCTTCGACCGATCCGCTCAACGCTCACGGTGCGCAGCGGCACGCGGGTCCACGCCGCCGGGTGCGTCGGGAGGTGCACAGTGGACACATCTGGCAACGGGCGGCCGGAGCGGCTTGCCACGGTGGTGATCTCGCCCCCGCCCACCCCCAACGGTCCGCTGCACGTCGGCCACCTCGCCGGCCCGTACGTCGCCGCTGACGTCGCGGTCCGCGCCGCCCGGCGGCGCGGCGAGCGGACCATCTCCGTGTGCGGGCTCGACGACAACCAGAACTACGTGCTAGCCGCGGCCAGGGCCGGCGGCACCGACCCCGAGCAGCTGCGCCGCCACCACGCCCGCCTGATCCGCGACGTGCTGGCGAAGGTACGGGTCGAGCACGACGTCTTCGTCGAGCCGGCGGCCGACCCGGGATACCGCTCCACAGTGGTCCGTCTCCTCGACGAGCTGGTCGCGTCGGGAGCCCTGCCGGTGCAGGAGTGGGCTGTCCCGGCCTGCGGGCCCTGCGGGGGCACGCTGCACCACGCGTACGTCAGCGGGCGCTGCCCCTGCGGCGAGGCGGCCAGCGGCGGCACCTGCGAGGCGTGCGGGAGCTTCCTCACCGCGGCCGGCCTGGTCGACCCGCGGTGCACCCGGTGCGGCGGGCCGGCCGGCGCGGCGGTGACCGTACGCGGGCCGGTGCTGCCCCTGGAGGACCACCGCGAGCTGCTCATGCGGACCTGGTGCCGGGCGAGCCTGCCGCCGCGGGTCCGCCAGGTCATCGACCGGCTGCTGGCGGGCGCCCTGCCGACCATGCCGTTGACCTACCCGACGGACTGGGGCATCGCGCTGCTGGGCACGCCGGGCCACCGCCTCGACGTGTGGGCGGAGATGGGGCTGGGCTACCTCTGCTCGGTGGGCCGGCACCTGGACCCCACCGCGGTGTCCCTCGCCGACCACGTGGCGGCCTGGCGCGAGGTGGGCTCGCTGTGGGCGTTCCTCGGCATCGACAACGCGTTCTACTACGCGGTGATGTTCCCGGCGCTGTTCGGGCTGGCGGGCCTCCCGCCCGAGCTGCTGGGCGGGCTCGTCGTCAACGAGTTCTACACGCTGGACGGGGCGAAGTTCTCCACCAGCCGGCGCCACGCGGTATGGGCGCAGGACTTCCTGGCCGAGCACGACCCCGGCGCGGTGCGCGCGTTCCTCTGCTGGGACGCCCCGCAGCCGCACGCCAGCGACTTCACGCTGGCCGGCTACGCCGAGGTGACCAGGGAGTGGCCGAGCCCGCTGCGGCCGGTCCGCGCTGGCGCGGCAGACCTGGACCGGGCCGAGCGCGCCCTGGCCTACCCGCATTTCGACCCGGCCCTGGCCGCCCGGTGCCTGCTCAGCGGCGGCCCTGGGGACGGCGACGACCGGGCGACCCAGTTGCTGGCCCTCCTCACCGGCGACCCGGGTACGCCGGCCACTAGCCCGATATCTGCCGGCTCGGTTGCTGCCGGCTCGGTTGCTGCCGGACCGGTGGCAGCTGGTGCGGTGGCAGCTGGTGCGGTGGCTGCCGGTTCCGGCTCTTCAGGCAACGGTGACCGGCCCTGATGAGGAAGGCCCCACCCGACCACCGCGACGGCCACGTCCGAAGGGAACCCTGGATGACCCACTCGCTGGCCCACGCCCTCGCCGCCGCATGCCCCGGCCGGGTGGTCACCCCGGACCATCCGGCGTACGACGGCGTACGCCTGCTCTTCAACGGCATGCACGACCTTCGCCCCCGGGCGATCTGCCTGCCCCGCGACGTGGCTGAGGTGCAGGCGGCGGTCCGGGCCGCGCGCGCCGCGGGGGTACGCACCACCGTGCGCGGCGGCGGGCACAACGTCGCCGGGTACGGCTCGCTCGACGACGGGCTCGTGATCGACCTGCGCCTGATGAACCGGGTGGCGGTCGACCCGCGGGAGCGCGTCGCCGCGGTCGGTGGCGGCGCCACCTGGTGCGACTTCGACCTGGCAACCTCCGCCTACCGGATGGCCACCACGGGCGGGACCTTCGACACCACGGGCGTGGGCGGCCTGACCCTCGGTGGCGGCATCGGCCACATCATGGGACGGTACGGCCTGACGTGTGACAACGTCGTGTCGTACCAGCTGGTGACCGCTGCCGGTGAAATGATTGAGGTCGATGCCGAGCGGGACCCGGACCTCAACTGGGCGCTGCGCGGGGCGGGTCACAACTTCGGCGTGGTCACCGAGTTCCGGCTGCGGGTGCACCCGCTGGAGACGCTCTACGGCGGCTACGTCGCCTACCCGGAACGGGAGATGGGCGCCGCGGTGCGGCTCTTCCGGGAGCTGATGCTGGCCGCGCCGGACGAGCTCACCTGCACGCTGCTGCTGGAGCGGTACGGCCCGGCCCAGGCTCCGGCGGCGGTGATGAGCGTGGCCTACTGCGGCACCGACGAGGAGTACCGGGCCGGCCTGGACAAGACACTGCGCAGCCTGGACGTGCTGGACTGGCGGGTGGAGCAGCGCACGTACGTGTCGATGCAGCTCTGCCTGGGCCGCCTGCCGTTCGGCCTGCGCCACTACTGGAGCGCCCGCTGCGTCGGCGAGCTGCCGGACGAGCTGGTGGAGACGCTGGTCGAGCGGTTCCGGGCGAGCCGCTGGGTGGACCCGTTCAACGACACCATCCTCATCGAGCCACTGAACGGCGCCGTGCGCCGGGTCCCGCCCGAGGCGAGTGCGGTGCCGTTCCGCAGCGCTCGGTTCAACATCACCGGGATGGCGATCTGGAAGCCGCGCGGGGCCGATGACGAGCAGGTCGCGTGGGCCCGGTCGGTGGCTGCCGCGGCTGAGCCGTACAACCGCTGGGGGGATGGGTACGTCAACTACGTCGCCGAAGAGCGGAGCGGGCCAGGTCGCGCCGCTGCTGCCGTGGGTGACGGGGCTGGCGTGGGCGCCGGACCTGCGGTGGATGGCGGGGCTGTGATGGGCGGCGGGGCTGTGATGGGCGGCCGGGCTGCGGCGGATGGCGGCGGGGCCGTGATGGGCGAGGCAGCCGGCGGCAGCCGGGCGAGGCAGACCTTCGGGCCGCAGGCGTACGCCCGGCTGGCCCGGGTCAAGCGCCGGGTCGACCCGGACAACTTCTTCCGGTCCAACTACAACGTGCAGCCGGCGGAGCCGGAGAGCGGGGGCTGAGGTGGCATCACCGGCAGGGTCGACCGACCGAATCCACGACGACGGCCGGACCACCGACGGTGGCCAGATCCACTATGACGGCCGCGTCTTCCGCTCGACAGCGGCCGAGACCGCGTCCCATTCCGGCACCCCGACCGGCTACTACCACCAGCAGGGTGACCTCGTCTGGGCGGAGTTCGCCGGCGGCAAGGTACGGGTGGGCCGGCTGACCGGCCGGTGCGCCGCCGACGGGACGCTGCGGCTGGCGTACACGCAGGTGCTCACGGACGGTCGGGTGGTGGCGGGCGAGTGCGTGAGCACCCCTGAGGTCCTGCCCGACGGCCGGCTGCGGCTGAGGGAGGAGTGGCAGCGCTTTGACGAGACCTCATCGGCCGGCATCTCCTACATCGAGGAGGTCGCTGCGAGCTGACCTCGTCTCCACAGTAGATGGTCAGTTACCAGCTCCCAGCCTCCAAGGTCAAATCAAAGTCAGTGAAATTGGGCCTATCCAAGCTATGTATGACCCCGATTTCACTGAATCTGAGTTGATCTTGGTGCGGCATGGCTGGCTTGGCGAGGTCTGGCTTGATGCGGCAGGGCAGGGTGTGGCGGACCACTGCCGCTGGTGGAGGGCTGTCGGTGACGCGGGCATGGGCCGGTTGGGGTCGGACCCCAGCTAGCCCCGGCCAGGTCCGGCAGCGCCGCGACCTCCGCGCCCCGGCCGGGTCCGGCAGCGCCGCGACGCCCCAGCCTCGGACGGGGGGCCCGGCGCCGAAACCCCGTGCCTCCGCTGGGCCCCGGCAGCGCCGCGACCCCCGTCCAGCCCTCGCTCGCGTAGCGCACAGCATGATGTTCCGGCAGGCGCACACCCGCACGCCCGTACTCTGGGGACGGTCCACTGAGGAGCACGGGCCGTCCCCCGAGCGAGTACGGTCACAGGTAGCGGTCCCACTCCCACTGGCTGACCTGGCGGTGGTAGTCGGCGAACTCGGTCCGCTTGCACGCGGCGTAGTAGTCGACGTACTCGCCGCCCGGCACCTTGCCCAGCGCGGCCCGCAGCGCGTCGTCGCGCACCAGCTCGTCCACGGCGTGCAGCAGGGTCGGTGGCAGCGGGCGCAGGCCGAGCTCGCGGGCGCCGGTCTCGTCCACCCGCTCCAGGTTGCGGTCGACCGGCGGGCCGGGGTTGATCTCGCGCTCCACGCCGTCCATGCCTGCGGCGAGGATCGCCGCCATGGCGAGGTACGGGTTGGCCGCGCCGTCCACGCAGCGCACCTCGATCCGCCCGGCCTCGGGGATGCGCACCATGTGCGTGCGGTTGTTGCCGCCGTAGCTGGCGTAGCCGGGCGCCCAGCTCGATCCCGACCGGGTGTCGGCCGCGGCGCCGAGCCGCTTGTACGAGTTGACCGTGGGGCTGGTCAGCGCGTGCAGCCCGGGTGCGTGGTCGAGCAGGCCGCCGATGAAGCGGTAGCCCATTGTGGACAGTCCGAGGCCGTGCTCGTCGCGGGGGTCGTCGAAGAGCGGGTGGTCGCCGTCCGGGTCCGGACGCCACAGGCTCATGTGCAGGTGCAGCCCGTTGCCGGTCAGGTGGCTGAACGGCTTCGGCATGAACGTGGCGATCCGGCCGTTGCGCTCGGCGGCCAGCCGGGCCAGGTAGCGGAACACGATGACCCGGTCGGCGGTGGCCAGCGCGTCGGCGTACCGGAAGTTCTGCTCGAACTGGCCGTTGGCGTCCTCGTGGTCGTTGGAGTAGTTGCCCCAGCCCAGCTCGTTCATTGCCCGGCTGAGCGTGCTCAGGTGGTCCAGCGCCCGGGTCGCCGCGTGCGCGTCGTAGCAGGGGGAGGCGGCGGTGTCGAGCTCGTCGGCGATCTCGATCCCGCCGGCCGGCGTGCGCCGTACCAGGAAGTACTCCGGCTCCGCCCCGACCCGAAACGCCATGGACTGCTCGGCGAGCCGGTCCAGCCGGGTGCGCAGGATGTTGCGGGGCGCGTACGGCCACGGCCGGCCCTCCACGTACAGGTCGCACTGCACGATGCCGAGCCCGGGCTGTAGCGGGACCTTGACGTATGACGAGACGTCCGGGATCGCCACCACGTCGGGGTCGGCGGGGGACTGCCCCAGTCCGTCCGCGGCGTGACCGGCGAAGCCGAGCCCGTCGGCGAGCAGCTGGTCGAGGGTTGCCACCGGCGCCAGCTTGGCGCACGGCTTGCCGTAGAGGTTGACGAACATCACCAGCAGGAACTGGACGCCGTCCCGGGCGACGGCGGCGGCCAGGTCCTGCGCGGTGCGGGGGGCAGCGGGTGCCTCGGTCATCTCACACTCCTTGGGGTAACGGCGTCATAGCGGCCAGGACTCCAGGCGCCAGGCGGCCTCGACCAGCGCCCACTCGTACCGGACGGCGTACTCGACGTGGCGGACCAGCTCCTCGCGCTCGGCGGCCGAGCAGCCGTCCCCGACCTCGTCGACCACGGTCAGGAACTCCTCCACCAGCTCGCGGAAGGGCTCGCCAGGGTGCGAGGTGCGGATCAGCTCGGCGTACCGGGAGCCGGGCTCGTGCCGGGCCAGCAGGTCCTCGCTGACCAGCCACTGCAGCCAGGCACACGGCAGCAGCGCGCCCAGCCCGGCGGTGAACGAGGTCACGCTGGCGGCGGTGAGGAAGCTCGTGTAGCTCAGTGTGGCGGGCGCGATCGGCGGCCGCTCGCCAGCCGGGTCCACCGGCAGGTCCAGCCTTCTCGCCGTCGCCTCGAGCTCCCGTCCGTCGGCGACCGAGTTGTCCAGGCAGATCGCGGCCATCCGGCCCAGGAAGCGGGCGTGCGCCAGCTCGCGGGCCACCCCGGCGCACCGGGCGTGTGCCTTGCCGTAGCTGGGCAGGACGTAGTACGAGTCCTGCCGGGAGAAGTGGGCATAGACGATGCCGGGCAGCGAGCCGTCGCGAAGGGCGCGGTAGTACGGGTGCTCCTTGTTCCGCTGGGCTCCCCGCTCGACGATCTCGGTCAGCTCCGCGCGCAGCGGCCTGGTCTGCTGGCTCGTGGTCGCGTTTACCATGCCGCGCAGCATGGGGCTGGTGACTCGAGCGCCGTTCGTACGCGGTTGGTGGCGCGGCGCGCTCGGGCGGCCGGGCCGAGTGGTTCTCGAGCCGACCGTGAGCCCGGCTGGACAGGGTGGACCAGCACGGTCGAGCGGCGAGCGAAGGAGTCTGTGCGATGCGGGTGCTCTTCACCACCTGGGCCTGGCCGTCACACCTTTACGCGCTCGTGCCCCTGGCCTGGGCCTGCCGCGCCGCCGGCCACGACGTCGTGGTCGCCAGCCAGCCCGCGCTGCTGGACGACATCGTCCGGACCGGCCTGCCGGCGGTGGCGGTCGGCGTGGACGTCGACGCCGTCGAGATGGTCCGCGGGTACGTGCTGCCGTCCGCCGCGAGCTCCGGCGCCGACGGCCAGGCGCCGCGCACCGGCCGCGGCCCGCGGGTGATGCAGATGTTCCTCGCCAACGCCGAGTCCATGGTGGACGGTCTGGTGGACCTGGCCAAGTCCTGGCGGCCGGATGTCGTGGTGTACGAGCCGACGGCGCTGGCCGGGCCGGTCGCCGCCGCCGCGGCGGGCGTGCCCGCCGTACGCCATCTCTACGGCGCCGACCTGATGGTCCGCGCCCGGCCGATGCTGCCGGACCTGCTCGCCCCGCTGGCGGCCCGGCACGGCGTGTCAGACCTGGAGCCCTTCGGCGCCGTCACGGTCGACCCGACGCCGCCGAGCCTGGCGCTGCCCGCGGACTACCGGCGGGTGCCGATGCGCTATACCCCGTTCAACGGGCCCGGCGTAGTGCCGGCGCCGCTGCCCGAGCGGGCCGGCCGGCCCCGGGTCTGCGTGACGTGGGGGCACACCATGGCCCGGCTGTCCCCGGACTACTTCCTCGCCGGCGAGGTCGTCAGCGCGCTGCGCGGCACCGGCGTGGAGGTGGTGGCGGTGGTCTCCGCCGGCCAGCGGTCACTGCTCGGCGCGGTGGACGGCAGCGTGCACGTCCTGGTCGACGTGCCCTTGCAGCACGTGGTCGGCGACTGTGACCTGGTCGTCGCGCACGGCGGCGCCGGGACCGTGCTCACCAGCCTGCACGCCGGTGTGCCGATGCTGCTGGTGCCGCAGCTGCCGGACCACGCCGGGCACGCCGCGCGGGTGCTCGCGGCCGGCGCCGGCGAGGTGCTCACCCGGGACGAGGCAACAGCCGGCCACCTGCGCGACGAGGTCGAGCGGCTGCTCGCCAGCGGGCCACCGCGGGCCGCGGCGCGGCACGTGCAGGAGGAGATGCGCAGCCAGCCGTCCCCGGCGGCGGTGGTGGGCGACCTGGAGCAGACCGTCTCCTCCGGCGCCGGCCGGTAAGGCTGGCGCGCGGTCCACCAACGCTGGCGCGCGGCCGCGAAGGCTGGCGCGGTCCACGAGCCGGCTCGCCTGACCGTCCCGCCGGCCGGTCAGGCGGGCGGCTTGCGGCACACCACCAGGGTCTCCTGGGTGCCAAGCTTCTGGTCCACAATGGAGACGAAGCCGGCGGCCGTGGCGAGCTCGCTCACCTCGGCCACGGTGTACTCTCCGCCGCCCTCGGTGAGCAGCAGCATGTTCAGGCTGGCCACCAGGCTGTCCACATCGTCCCGTCCGGGCGGGAGCATCCGGTCGTAGACCAGCAGCGCACCGCCGGGGGAAAGCGCCTGGTACGCCTGGCGTACCAGATGGTCACGCTGCTGCGGGCTCCAGTCGTGCAGGATGTGACCGTAGACGACGACATCGGCGCCTGGCAGCGGGTCGCGGAAGAAGTCACCCGGATGGAACAGCACCTTGCCAGCCAGCCCCAGCTCGCCCACGTGCTCGTGGAAGAACGGCTCGATCTGCGGCAGGTCGAACACGTGCCCCATCAGGTGGGGGTGCGCCGCCACCAGCTGGCTCACCACCGTGCCCCGGCAGCCGCCCGCGTCCAGCACGGACCGGTAGCCGCCCCAGTCGACCGCGGTGCTCAGCCCGGTGCCGAGGGACTGGCTGGCGCCGTCCATCATCCGTACGAAATGGCCCAGCGCCTCCGGGTCGTTGAGCATGCCCTCGAAGTCGCCGTCGGCCTGCGGCCGCCCGGTGCGCAGCGCCTCGGCCAGCCGGCCGTAGACCGGGTAGAGGGTCAGGTCGGCGCCGAACAGGAAGCCACCGACGTAGCAGTCGCCACCGCGTACCAGGTGGCGGTCTGCGCCGGGGGCGTTGCGGAACCGGCCGTCCTCCTTCTCCAGCAGGCCCAGCGCAGTGAGCAGGTGCAGGAGGTCGGGCAGCCCCCGGCCGTGCAGCCCCAGCCGGGACCGGATGTCCTCCGCGGTGGACGGATGCCCGTGCAGGGTCGTGAAGAGGCCGAGCTGGACGGCGGTGAGCACCGCCTTGGCCGGGCCGAAGAGGTTGCCGAGCTGGATCAGCCCGCCGGCCGTGTTGACGTCCAGTGCCGGTACGGTCATCCTGGTGCCCCTCTCCCGCAGCGCCGCCGCCGTGGCGGCGGCCCTAGCGCGGCCGTGTCCGTGGCGCGCTGGTCCCGGGCCACCCTCGCATCCAGCCGTGGAGGATCGCTCGATGCGGCCAGGCCGCACGGGCGTCGAGGTGTCCTCGAGCCTCACCCCAGCCCGGACGGCCAGACTGTGGCTCGCCGGGACGAGCCTGTGCCCCAGGCACCCCGCCTGTCCCCGGCACCGGCCCGTACCAGGCACTCGGGTCCGTTCCAGGCACTCGGTCCGACCCAGGAGAGGTGCATCGTGAGTTCGTCTGACCCGGTCAGCTACCCCTTTCCCTGGGACCCTCCGCTAGCGGTTCCGGAGCAGTGGCGGACCCTCCGCCAGAAGGCGCTCGTCGAGATCGCGCTACCCAGCGGCGACCCCGCGGTGCTCGTCACGCGCTACCGCGACGTCAAGGCCCTCTTCTCCGACGAGCGGCTGAGCCGCAACACCGCCCGTTACCCCACCTCGCGGATCTCGCCGAACAACGAGCTGTTCGGCGACCCCAACATCGACAGCGACCCTCCTCGCTACCTCGAGGAGCGCAGCATCCTGACCCGCGCCTTCGCCGCCCGGCGCCTGGAGGCCCTGCGCCCGCTGGCCTGGGAGATCGCCGAGGAGCTGATGGACCGGATGGAGGCCGGCCCGCGCCCGGCCAACCTCATGGAGGCGTTCGCCTTCCCGCTGCCGATCCGGATCATCTGCCACATGCTCGGCGTGCCGCCCAAGGATATGGACAAGTTCCGCCGCATGATCGACGGCTTCCTCTCCGTCACCAAGCTCTCCGCCGAGGAGGTCGAGGAGTGCCGGTCCGGGCTGTGGGCGTACCTGGAGGAGCTGGTCGCCTTCAAGCGGCAGAACCTGGGACCGGACCTGATCAGCGACCTGATCCGGGTGAACGAGACGGACAACAACCGGCTCAACGACTACCAGCTCCAGCACTGGGTGCGCACCCTGCTGATCGCCGGGTACGTCACCACCGCGTCGCAGATCGGCACGAGCATGGCGCTGCTGCTGAGCCAGCCGCAGGTGGTCGACGAGATCAAGGGTGACCTCTCGCTGGTGCCCAGCGCGGTCGAGGAGCTGCTGCGCTACCAGCTGATGGGCACGTCGCTCGGCTCGCTGCGCTACGCCCTGGCGGACATCGAGCTCGTCGACGGCTCGGTGATCCCCAAGGGCTCGACCGTGCTGCTGTCGGTGGAGTCCAACATGGACGAAAGCGAGTTCGAGGACCCGTACACGCTCAACATCAGGCGCACCGAGAACCACCACATGTCGTTCGGCTCCGGCATCCACTACTGCGCCGGCGCGGCGCTCGCGCGCATCGAGCTTCAGGTGTCGACCGAGGGTCTGCTGCGCCGGTTCCCCAAGCTGCGCCTGGCCGTGCCAAAGGACGAGCTGGTACGCCCGGTCGGCGCCTTCCTCGCGGCGTTCGACACGATCCCGGTCGAGTGGTGAGGGGTGGGCGCGGCGGTCAGTCCAGCTGCGCCCACAGCTCCCGTTCCACCGGCGAGAGGGGATGGGTGGCAAGCCGTTCCGGGTGGCCCTCAGGCGGCCCGGGACGGTCGCCCGCAAGCCCCGCGTAGCCACCCGCCGGCGCCGGGTGGTCCGCGGCGGTTCCGGGCGGGTCCGCCGGCGACGGCACCTGTCGTGGTCGGGCGGCCCGGGCCGGCGGGGGGCCGTCCAGCAGGTGCGGGCTGACCGCGACCAGCAGGTAGCCGAAGTGCGCCAACCCGGCCGCGCACTCGCGGGCCAGGGCCCAGGCGAGCCGAGCCCACCGCCGCTTCGCCATGGCCTCTCCCGCCTCGCCGCCCCGGCGCCCTGCCGGGCCGTAAGTATCGTGTGCCGCCGGTCTCGAGACCCGGTCGAGGTGGGTCGTCACCTTTACGGCCGTTCTTCGCCATCCCAGCTGCGCAGGCTGCCGGCACTGGAGGGACCCGATGACGGACGGGTTCCACGACTTTGTCACGTCCCGGTACGTCTCCCTCGTCCGCTACGGCCTCCTCCTGACCGGACCCCTCGCTGACGCCCTCACCGAGGCGCAGCTGTCACGGCTGCCAGGTCCGGGCTGAGGCCGTGAGATGCGCTGGTCCGGACCCTGGCTGAGGCGGTGCAGACGCGCTAGCCCACGCTGTGCCGGCTGCCCTCCCGGGCGCGCAGGTGGTCTACCAGGCCGCGGACCCAGCTCAGCTCGGCCTCCCACATGGCGCGCTGGTAGTCCACCTCGACCAGGAAGATCCGGTCCACCCCGCCAGGCACCGTGGCGACCCGCGCCTCGACCTCGGTCACCATCTGGTTGATGCTCGACTCCAGCGCGGCCACCCGCGCATCGAGAGCGGCCAGCGCACCCGCGCGGGGGAGTGACTGGATGAAGGCGAGCGCGGCCGGGAAGGCCGGGTACTCGGCGATCGGGACCGACAGCATCTCGGTCAGCCAGCGCTTGGCCGTGGCCACGCCCTCCGGGGTGGCTTCGTAGACGCTCCGGTCCGGCCGTTTGGGCTGGCGCGTCGTCTCGCGGAGCCGGATCAGGCCGCTGCGGGCGAGCCGGTCGATGGTCTGGTAGATGGCGTTGCGCTGGGTCACGTTGATGACCCGGTCCTTGTCCCACTCCTGGATCCGCTGGCGCAGGCCGTACGGGTGCATCGGCTCCTCGCCGAGCAGGAGCAGCACGGCCATTGCCAGCGGGGACCGCCGAGGGGGTTGGGTCGCCGAGCCCGCCATGGGGTGTCCTCACGTGGTGGATGGCCGATCTGATGTTAATCATAGTAGGACTAACATCCTCGGCGTCCAGAGGAGCAAAGCCACGGTGCCGGCCAGGTGGTGGGCCAGCCGCGCTTCGCGCCTTGCGCATTACTCCGGCGCGGTGACCGCAGTCGCACCCAGACAGTTCCTGTCGCGATCGTGATCTTGGAAGTCGTGGGGTTGGCTGAATGGGCTAACCGGGCAAGTGGGGCTCAGGCGGGCAGCGCCTCGATGGCGTGGAAGGTGAACGAGCTGTGCAGCGGCTTGACCTCACCGACCTTGAACCCGGCGGCTGCGAACAGGCGCTCGAACTCCGCGAGGGTCCGGTCCAGGCCGGGGAAGACCACCATGATGGCTGCGTTGCGGACTGCGGCGGCCAGCACCTCGTCCGGATGTCCGGTGGTCCCCTCCTCCGGGACCAGCGAGTCCAGCACCACTACCCGGGCGTCCGCGGACATCGCCCTGCGGCAGGCCTCCAGGATTCGTACGCACGACTCGTCGTCCCAGTCACAAAGGACGTTCTTCAACAGGTACGCGTCGGCTCCCTGCGGCAGCGACTTGAAGAAGTCGCCCGCAACCACGTCGCAGCGGTCCGACACGCCCGCGTCGTGCAGCACCGAGGGCGCGTCCGCCACGGCGAGAGCCGTGTCGAACACTGTTCCGCGCAGCTCGGGGTGTGCGGCCAGGATCGATGCCACCAGCGCGCCGTTGCCCCCACCGACGTCGACGACGTGCGCGAAGCGGCTGAAGTCGTAGTTCTCGATGATCGGGGCGTGGTTGGATGTCGTGTTGGTCGCCATCGACCGGTGGAAGTTGTCCGCAAGCTGCGGGTCCCGGGCGAGGTAGTCGAAGAAGCTGGTGCCGTGCACGAGGTTGAAGGACGGCTTTCCAGCGCGTACGGCCTCGTCGAGCGCCCCGAACGCCTGCCACACGGCCGGGTGGCTGTACCACGCGTCGTGCACGCTCGCCTGCCACGGCGCGTCGTCCAGGTAGATGCGGCCGGTCGGGCTCAGCGCGTACCGGCCGTCGGTCGTGCGCTCCAGCATCCCCACCGCCGCGGCCCCGTGGAGCAGCCGGGACATGTACCGCGGGTCGGTGCCCGTCTCCGCGACCAGCTCCGCAACGGTCTTGGCCGACTCGCTGAGCAGCTTTGGGACACCCAGTCGTGAGGTGGTGCCGGCAATCTGAGAGATCGCAAAACCAAAGACGAGCGGCAGGATCTTCCCCATCTCTGGCAGTTCTGCGGTCTGGTTGCTCATAGTGGACACTCCCAGTAGCGCTGCGGACGCAGGTCGACGCGGCCAGCGTTCGCCGGTGCTGTCGAACCTTGCTCGAGACGAGGTCAAGGGGGCGGCCCCGGGCCGCCCTTCCCGCCCGGGCGCCCAGCCGTCGTCGAGCCCCGCTCGAGCGCCCCGCAACAGGCTGTGCGCGGGGAGGAGTGCGCATGGACCTGGGTCTGCGGGGCCGGAAGGCATTGGTGACTGGCGGTACGCGCGGCATCGGGCGGGCCACGGTGCTGGCTCTGGCGCGAGCCGGCGTGGACGTGGTCACCTGCTACCTGCGGGAGAGCGAGCCGGCCGAGTCGTTGCGGCGGGAGCTGACGGAGCTTGGCGGGAACCACCAGGTGATGCGCGCCGACCTGGCAGACGCCGAGCAGGTCCAGGCTCTGCTCGACGAGGTGCGCGACCGGTTCGGCCGGCTCGACGTGGTTGTCAACAACGCGTCCGCGCAGAACCAGCTGCCCTTCGAGGAGCTGACCCCGCAGGAGTGGCGGCGGATGGTCGACACCAACCTCACCGCCGTCGTCCTCGTGGTCCAGCGCGCGCTGCCGTTGCTCGGCGAAGGCGCGTCAGTGATCAGCCTGGGCACCAAGGCGGTGGAGCTCGGGGTGCCGATGCGGGCGCACTACACCGCCACCAAGGGCGGGCTCGCGGCGCTGAACCGCTCCCTGGCCAAGGAGTACGGCCGGCGCGGCATCCGGTTCAACATCCTCGCCCTCGGCATCATCGCCACCGACGTGCTGGGCCGCCTACCGCCCGAGCAGTCCGCCGCGCTGCGCACCCGGTTCGCGCAGATCACCGCGCTTGGCCGGGTCGGTGAGCCGGAAGAGGTCGCCGGAGCCGTGCTCTGGCTCGCCAGCGACCTGTCCCGGTACGTCACCGGCGCGACCATCGCGGTCGACGGCGCGCTCTCCTGACCGCGCAGCGCCCGTCTCCGGATCGCCTCGCGCCGACCGGTGCCTGCCCCCGTCTCTGGGACGCGGCCCCGGGCGCCTGCTCGTCTGGCGACCGCCTTGGGCCTACCAGCCAAGCGTCCGCTGGCCACGCAGGAAGGCGCCGGTGGGGCCGTCGTCCGGCAGCGTCGCCGCGTCAGCGATGTCGCGCGCCGCCTGCTCCGGCGTCTGCTCGGCCGTCGGCATCATCCTGGTCCGGGTCTGGCCGGGGTTCACCGCGTTCACCAGCACGCCGGTGCCCTTGGTCTGGGCTGCGAGCATGGTGGTCAGCCCGTTCAACGCGGTCTTCGAGACCGAGTATCCGGGCGTCCGGGCGAACAGCCCGATGCTGAACGAGCCGGTGGCGCTGGAGACGAACACCACCCGTCCCCAGCCGCGGCGCACCATGTCCGGCACGAACGCCTGCGCGACCCGCCACGAGCCCAGCAGGTTCACCGCGAACGTCCGCTCCACCAGGTCCAGCGAGACCGACAGCGGGTCGGCTCCGCCGTCGAGGAGGATCCCGGCGTTGGAGACGAGCACGTCGACCGGGCCCACCTGCTTGTGCGCCAGCCGTACGCTCTCGGGGTCGGTGACGTCCAGTGCGTGCGCACCTACCTCCGGCCCCAGCGCCGCGGCCGCCTGTGCCGCGGCGTCCGGGTCCCGCGCCGTGACCACCACCCGCAGGCCGCGGGAGCGCAGCTCGGCGGCGACTGCGTAGCCGATGCCGCGGTTGGCGCCGGTCACCAGCGCCACGCGGGGTACGGTCATGTCTTCCTCCTGGATGAGTCAGTCGGTCTCGGCCGCCTCCGGCAGCCAGTAGATGCTCAGGATCCGCACCGGCTCGCCGTGGGCGTGGATGACGTGCCGCTCACCCGGTTGCAGGAGCACCGCGGTGCCGGTCGGCGCGGGGACCTCCCGGCCGTCCACGGTGAAGGTGGCCGCCCCACCCACCACGATCGCCAGCTCCACCTCGGGGTGGCAGTCCTCGGCGCTGTCGGAGCCGGCCGGCACCTGGCACCACATCGCGTCGAACGGGAGCCTACCGAGGTCGCCGTATTGAGACCACCGTCCGATGTGGATGCCGTACGCCGGCTCGAGCGCGGCCTTGTCGACGTTGAAGGTCTGCACGGGACTCCTCCGGCGGTCGTGGTCAGTGTTGGCGGGCGGGATGGGTCACCAGGCGACCATGAGCGTCAGCGGAGCGCGTACCAGCCCGCCCTTGCACCAGGTGACCTCGCCGGCCGGTACGGCCAGCCGCAGGCCGGCGAAGCGCCGCAGCAGTGAGCCGACCGCGATCTGTAGCTCCATCCTGGCCAGAGCCGCGCCCAGGCAGCGATGGACCCCGTAGCCGAAGCTGAGGTGGGGGTTGCCCGGCCGGGTGAGGTCGATGCGGCTCGCGTCGGGGAACACCGCTTCGTCGTGGTTCGCCGCTGTCATCACCGGCAGCACGAACTCTCCGGCCCGGACCAGGACACCGCCGACCTCGACATCCTCGGTGGCGCGCCGGGGCAGCCCGGTCCCGACGCCCTGCGGCACGTACCGCAGCATCTCCTCCACGGCGGAGGGCATGAGGTCCGGCTGCTCGCGTAGCTGCCGTAGCTGGTCCGGGTTTGTCAGCAGCAGGTAGGCGAAGTTGGCTATCTCGTCAGCCGTCGCCTCATGGCCTGCGATGAGCACGGTGATCGCGATCGCGACCAGCTCGTCATCGGTGAGCCCGGTGTCGCGGACCAGCGTGCTCAGCAGGTCCTCGCCCGGTTCGCTGTGCCGCCGCCCGACCAGCCCGACCAGGTAGCCGCGCAGCTCGTGGCCGATCTTCATGATCTGCTCGCCGGTCAGCTCGGCGAGCGCAGGCACCGAGAAGCTGTCAACCATCTCCAGGAACCGTGGCCGCTCCGGCTCCGGCACGCCCAGCAGCTCGCAGATCACGAGACCCGCCAGGGGCAGTGCGAACGACCGCATCAGGTCGGCCGGCGGTCCGGTGCGCTGCATGTCGTCGATGAGGCCGTCGACGATCTGCTCGACCCGCGGCCGGAGCCGCTCGACGCCGCGTACGGTGAACGACGAGGCCAGCAGCTGCCGCAGCCGGTTGTGCTCCGGCGCGTCCGTGACGATGAGCAGGTTCGCCTTCTGGATGAACGGGAGGATCCGTGGCTCGTCCGGCCCTACGGCCGCAGCACGGCTGAAGCGCTTGTCCGCGAGGACCGTCCTGACGTCGGAGTGCCGGACCGCCAGCCAGGTGGGCTTCCCGTACGGCAGTACGGCCTGGCACATGCCCGGGTCCTTGCGCAGCTGCGCCAGGGACGGGTCCACATCGAGCCCGGCCAGGTCGGTTGGGGGGAACGGCATCCGCTCGGACTCGGCGTCCATGGTCGGGAGCCTATTCTTCAGAGTCGATGTGAATGGACTGGGTGGGGCAGCCGCGTACGGCGCGCCGGACATCCTCGTGCAGGTCCGCGGGTGGATGCGGGTCGAGCACGGTGACCCGCCCGTCGTCGTCCTGGTCGAAGACGGCAGGGGCACGGTAGACGCATAGGCTGCTGACGATGCAGGTAGCGGAGTTGGCTGTCACGCGCATATGGCACCTGCCGGGCTCGTCCGGAGGAGAGTCTGTTCGTCGGTCACGGTGCCGATCTTCGCTGGAGGGTAGCTCGAAGACCGGTTGAACCTATGTGGAGCCGGCGGAGCCGCGGTCCAGCGGTGGCTAGCCGCCGTTACGCGCCTGGCGGGCGTTCGAGCGGGGTTCGAGGGGGTGTTGACCCGCACCGGGCAGCGTGGCGACCCAGGGCCCGCCTGCCAGTGCGCGCCCGTCTGCCGTACCTGCGACGATGGGGACTTCTGATGACCAAGCCAACCGAGCAGCTGCCGGAGACCGAGCAGTTCCTTCCGGTCATCTTTGGCTTCGCGCTTACCCAGATCGCCGGCACCACCGCCCGGCTGGGCATTCCGGACCTGCTCGACTCGCCCAAGACCGCCGACGAGCTGGCGGCGGCCACGGGCGCCGACCCGCGATGCCTGCAGCGGCTGCTGCGCGCGGCGACCGCGGTAGGGGTCCTCGGCGCGACCGACGGCGGCCTGTTCGAGCTCACCACGGTCGGCCGGATCTTCCGTAGCGACTCCCCATGGCAGGCGGGCCTGCACGACGCGATGCACAGCCACCTGGCGGTGTGGCGCGCCTGGGGCGCCCTGGAGGAGGCTGTCCGCAGTGGACAGCCGGCATTCGACATCGTCAACGGCATGGGCGTCTTCGACTACCTGCAGCGCGACGCGAAGCTGGCGGGATACTTCCACGCCACCATGGCGACCGGCACGGCGGCTCAGCTCCCGTCGATCCTCGCCAACTATGACTTCAGCAGGTTCTCCCGCGTGGTCGACGTGGGCGGGGGGAACGGCACGTTCCTCGCCGCGGTGCTCGCCGCGAACCCGGGCCTGCGGGGCACTCTCTTCAACGCCGAGGACGGGCTCGCCGAGACACCCGAGATCCTCCGGCAGGCCGGAGTCGCCGACCGGTGCGACATCGTCGCGGGTAACTTCTTCGAGTCGGTTCCGGCGGGTGCCGACGCGTACCTGCTGAAGAGCGTCCTGCATGACTGGGATGACGAGTCCTGCCAACGGATCCTGCGCAACTGCCGGGACGCGATGGGCCCGGACGGCCGGGTGGTCGTGCTCACCTCGCTCATGCCGGAGGGCAAGGCCACCGAGGACCCGGGCGAGGCCCTGGCAGTGGCCATCCAGGACATCGAGATGATGGTGATGTGCCCGGGCGCGATCCGGACCCTCGCCGAGCACGAACGGCTCTTCGCCAACGCGGGCCTGCGGCTCGGTGAGGCGAGGTCGCTCTCCTGCCCCTTCCTGTTCCACGCGGTCGAGGGGCTGCCTGCCTAGCTGCCCATCCGACGGTGCCGGGACGGTCGCGTCCGTGGACCGCCGGGCGGGCCATCCAGACAACTCCAATATGGACCTATGCGCCACGGGCCGAAGACTGGAAGGGACTCGCATGTGCGGTATCGCTGGTTGGGTGGACTTCGGACGGGACCTGACACAGGAGCGGGCCACTGTTGACGCCATGACGGACTCCCTGTCCCACCGCGGCCCGGACGCGCGAGGCGTGTGGGTGTGCGCGCATGCGGGCCTGGGCCACACCCGCAACTCAGTCATCGACCTGGCCGGCGGGATCCAGCCGATGACGGCCGAGGAGGACGGGCGCACCATCGCCGTGCTCACCTACAGCGGGGAGGTGTACAACTTCCGGGAGCTGCGCGGTGAGCTCGAGCGGCGGGGCCACCGCTTCCGTACCCGCAGCGACACCGAGGTGGTGCTGCGTTCGTACCTGGAATGGGGTGCGGACTGCGCGAAGCGCCTGGAGGGCATGTTCGGCTTCGCGGTGTGGGACCTGCGCACCGAGGAGCTGTTCCTGGCGCGCGACCGCATCGGCATCAAGCCGGTCTTCTACAGCCGCCTGCCCGAGGGCCTGCTGTTCGGCTCCGAACCCAAGGCGCTGCTCGCCAGCGGCCTGGTCCGGCCCGTGGTCGACGCGGACTGCCTGCGGGAGCTGTTCTCCACCGCGAAGATCCCCGGACAGGCGGTCTTCCGGGACATGCGGGAGCTGCTGCCGGGGCACACCCTCACGATGGGCCGGAAAGGCGTCGTCGAGCGGCAGTACTGGGCCTTGCAGGCCCGGCCGCACACCGACGACCTGCCCACCACGGTCTCCAAGGTCCGGTCGCTGCTGGAGGAGATCGTCACCCGGGAGCTGGTTGCGGACGTGCCCCTGTGCACCGCCCTCTCCGGCGGCATCGACTCCAGTGCGGTGACCGCGCTGGCCCAGATCGCGCGGCTGAAGGCCGGCGACGACGCGGTCCGGACCATCACGACCACGTTCGTGGGCTACAGCGAGAACTTCCGCCCGGACGACACCCGCGACACCCCGGACGCGCCGTACGCCGCCGAGCTGGCGCGCCACGTCGGGGCGGACCACACCGACATCGTGCTGGGGACCGCCGACCTGATCGACCCGGCGGCGCGGCTGGCTGCCCTGGTGGCCCAGGACATGCCGACCACGCTCGGCGACATGGACACCTCGCTCTACCTGATGCTGCGGGCGACCCGCGAACACTCCACAGTGGCGCTCACCGGCGAGACCGCGGACGAGATCTTCGGCGGCTTCAAGTGGATGCACGAGCCGGACATCGTGGCGGCGGAGAACTTCCCCTGGGTGGCCCGGGAGATGCGGCACGAGGGAAGCCAGCGTGGCCAGGGGCGTGGGCTCTTCGACCTGGGGTTCATGCAGAAGCTCGACATGTACGGCTACTACGCCGACAACTACCAGACCACCCGCGCGGAGGTGCCGCACCAGGAGGGCGAGGACCCGCACGAGTTCCGCATGCGCGAGCTGTGCTACTTCCACCTGGCCCGGTGGCTGCCGATGCTGCTGGACCGCGGTGACCGGCTGGCGATGGCCTCGGGCCTGGAGACCCGGGTGCCCTACGGCGACCACCGGCTGGTGGAGTACGTCTACAACGCGCCGTGGTCGTTCAAGACCTTCGACGGCCGGGAGAAGAGCCTGCTGCGCGCGGCGGTCAAGGACCTGCTACCCAGGTCGGTGATCGAGCGGCCGAAGAGCCCGTTCCCGGTGACCCAGGACCCGGCCTATACCCAGGCGCTGCACCAGGAGCTCGCGGCTGTGCTGGCCGACCCGAGCTCGCCGGTGCTGCCCTACCTCGACATGGACGCGGCCCGCCAGGCGCTGCGGGACACCTCCGCCGAGGCCCATGACTGGCACAGCCGGATGAACATCGAGATGGCTTCCGGGTTCAACACCTGGCTCAAGCACTACAAGGTAGAGATCTCCCTGTAGCGGGAGGTGCCGTGGACAGTGACCAGTGGGTCATCGAGGTTGAGCGTGAGGTGTGCGTCGGGTCGGGTATCTGTTCCGCGATGGCGCCCGACTACTTCGAGCTGCGCCAGGGACGGTCGGCCCCGGTACGGCCGGCCGTCGGCGCGGACGAGGCCGTGCTCGACGCCGCCGGCTCCTGCCCGGTGGAGGCGATCCTGGTGCGCCACGCGGTCACCGGCGAGCTGCTGGCCCCGGACGCGTGAGCGAGCGGGGCCTCACCTCCGCTGTCGGGGATCGAGATCTTGGCTGCGGTCAGGCATCCGTACGGCTGGTTGGGTCAGCAGGCGGCACCGCGGCGGCTTCTGCGCCTGCTGACCGGCGTCTCAGGGACGGCCGGGGGTCAGGCGGTTCGCATCGGCAGGCTCGTCACCCCGCACAGGAAGAACTGGCTGACGCGCTGCAACGGCTCGTCCGGGAACCGCCACCGACCCGGGAACCGGTCCAGCAGCGCGGTGATCGCAATCTTGCCTTCCAACCGGGCCAGCGACGAGCCGAGACAGAAGTGAATGCCGTGCCCAAAGGTGGTGTGGGTGCCGTCGCGGTCGATGTCGAACCGGTCCGGGTCGTCGAACGCCGACTCGTCGCGGTTGGCCGAGGCGTTCCACACCATGATCCGCGAGCCCGCGGCGATGGGCACGCCGCTGAGGACGACATCGGCTGTCGTCACCCGTACGTTCGACTGTGTGGGTGCCAGATAGCGCAGTGTCTCGTCGATCAGCGCCGGCACCAGCGAGTGGTCCCGGCGTACCCGCTCCAGCACGTCGGGACTGTGGGCCAGGCAGATCACTGTGTTGCCGATCAGGTTGGTCGTGGTCTCCAGGCCGGCGACGAAGAGCAGGTAGCAGAAGCTGACCAGCTCGTTCGTGGTGAGCTTCCCCTCGTCCGCCTCCGCCCTGACCAGGGAGCTGAGCACGTCGTCGCCGGGCTCGACGCGGCGCTTGTCGATCACGTTGAGGAAGTAGGCCTCCATGTCGCCCAGCGCCCGCGCCTCCTGCTCGTTCGGGCTGCGCATGCCGAGCGACGTAAAGATGTTGGCCCAGCGCCGGAACTCGGCTCTGCGCTCCCGCTCGATGCCCAGCAGCTCGGCGATGACGGTGACCGGCAAGGGTGAGGCCAGGTCCCGGATCACGTCGATGCCGTCGCGGTCCGCGACCGCGTCGAGCAGCTCGTCCACGATCTCGGTGATCCTGGGCGCCAGCAGGGCTATCCGCCGCGCGGTGAAGGCCTGGTTGGCGAGCTTGCGCAGCCGGGTGTGGCGCGGCGGGTCCTGGCGGATCATGGACTCACCGAGCAGGTTGCGACCGAACGCGTACTGCGACGAGAACGTCTGGAAGTCAGTGCACACCCGCAGCACGTCAGCGTGCCGGTAGACGTGCCAGATGCCCTGGTCGTCCTGGCTCACCGGCTTGTTGGCCCGCATGGTCCGGTAGTGCTCGTACGGCTCCCACAGCGCGCTCGCGTCCACCCTGGCTCCCGCCGGTCTTCTCGTGATGCGACGCCACACCTCGGACGCCGGACCCAGGATGAACGGCTCGCCTTGATTCCATCTCGAACCAGCCTTGACAGCGGTCGCGCTGCGGGCGCGATGCCGGGCTGGCGGTGTCAGCGACCGCCGGCGATGTGGATGACCTCGCCGTTGATGTTGCCGTTCGCCTCCGAGCAGAGGAACGCGATCAGCCGTCCCACGTCCTCGGCGGTGCTCAGCCGCCCGCTGGGGGTCTCGTTCGCCGCCTGCTCAAGGATCTTCGGATCCATCATGGCCAGGCTGTCGAAGCTGTCGGTCCCGGTAGTGCCGCCGGGCGCGACGACGTTGACCAGCACCCCGCCGCGGCTCCACATCAGACCGCGGGCGAACCCCTGCACCGCCGCCCGGGCGGCGCTGTAGATCTCGGAGCCGCGCATGCCGTGGTGGGCGGTGACCGAGGAGAGGATTACGATCCGGCCCCAGCCGCGCTCGCGCATGCCGGACAGCGCTCGCTGCGCGGTCAGCAGGTGCCCCTCCACGTTCGCGCGCAGCTGCGCCATCCACTCGTCCGCCGGGAAGTCCTCGAACAGCGGGGTCTTGCCCGGGTCGACCCACGTGAACCAGTGGGCGTTGGCCACCAGCACGTCGATGCCGCCCCAGCGCTCCACCACGGCGTCCACAGCGGACACCACGGACGCCGGGTCGCGCAGCTCGTACGGCACGGCAAAGGAACGGTCCGCACCGCCCAGCTCCTCGACCACCGCCGCGGCCCGCTCAGCGGCCGTGTTGTACGTGACCGCGACGCGGGCGCCCTCCTCCGCGAAGATCCGGGCGGTGGCCCGGCCGATCCCCGTGCTGGCCCCGGTGACCAGCACCCGCTTGTCCTTGAGACCCAGGTCCATCTGGCAGCTCCTACGTGTCGGTCTGGCGGGTAGCTCCTCGGTCTGGCGGGTCACTCCTCGGTCTGGCGGGTCACTCCTCCTCGTCGCGATCCGCGCCGCGGTAGCGGTACAGGGAGTCGGTCATCTTCTTCTGCACCGAGGGCAGGCGGTTGACCACCCGCATGCCGGTCCGCATTGCCGCCAGGGCAACCCGACCGACCACCGGCTTGTGCAGGATGCTGTCGCCGTTCTGCTGCTTCTTGGAGTCCTCGACCGCCTGGAAGCCGTACTCGACCATCTTGGTCTCATACTCGTGAACGGCCTCGAGCAGCTTCTTCTGGCCGTCGCGGACGGCGATGAGCTTGCGGCGGAGCAGGTTGGCATCGCGCAGCGCGGTATTGGCGCCGACGCCGCGCCCGGCGGTCATGGTGTGGATGGCATCGCCGAGCAGCGTCACGTTCGTCGTCTTCCACTGCGGGACCGGCACGGACGTCGCGATGCTGACCGGGAAGCAGCTGCCGGGGTCGGTCAGGTGGAAGATCGTACGCAGGTTGTCCTCCCAGCCCAGGGTCATCTGCTCCACCAGGCGCACCAGGTCGGTGCCGCGCATCTCGGTGACGTCGTCGGGGAACTTGTCCGTGTGCGCTGCGAAGCCCCAGTTGATGTAGTCGCGGGTGTTGTCGTACATCAGGCCGGGCCAGCGGGCGATCAGCTCGGCATCGTTGCCGCCGATGTCATTGCGCACCTTGCCTGAGCGGTCCCACTTGAACTCCATGACGTGCAGCACCACGCTGTAGCCGCGCGGGGCGAAGACCAGCGAGATCCCCTCGAACACCTTGGGTGACACCAGGCGCTTGGTCTCGTCGGTGAGCGCCACCTTGCCGCCGACGGCGATGACGCCGGACGGCTGCACCGTGGCGTGGGGCAGGTACTGCCGGCGGACCCGGGAGCGGGTGCCGTCGGCGGCCACCAGCAGGTCGCCCGTTGCCGACGTGCCGTCGGCGAAGTGCGCGGTCACCCGGCCGTCGGCCTCGTGCTCGTAGCGGACGAAGTCCTTGTCGAAGTGGACCATGTCGTCGGCGTCGGTGAGCAGCACCTGCCGCAGCGTCATCCGGCTGACCGACTTCTCGCTGTTGATCGGGTCGGTCTCGTCGCGCAGGCGCAGCGACAGCAGCTCGCGCATCTGCTCGTCGAGCATGTTGAAGTAGCGCGGGGCCCGGGCGCAGGTGGCGACGAAGGTGTCGTAGAGGTCCTGCGGCAGGCAGGCATGCAGGGAGCGGCTGCCGTCGGGGTCGATGCCCACCCGGTAGCCGTACAGGCCGTCGGTGCGGGTCCGGTCGCGCTCGTACACGGCTACGCTGATGCCCGCCTGCTTCAGCCCGTGCGCCAGGCACATGCCGCCCGTGCCGGCGCCGATGATCATCACATGGAACGGTGCCACTGCCATGGGGGGAGCCCCCTAGTCAAGAGGTGCCAAACGTGGGCCTATCGGCCAACGTCCAATCATGACTGATCCTAAACGCGATATCCATACTATGTCTAGGGTTCCTGCGGTGGTCGTCGGTGGCGCCGTGAGCACGTCACGCAGTTCGGGCCATCCGGTGTGGGCGGACCCGAGCACGCCGGCTTGTGCCGTGACCTCGATGCCGGGACTCACTGGCGTGCCCGCCCGGGAGTGCCAGCTCTGCGACCGGCGGTCGGTTGCCGGGCAGGGCCTCGGTCTCACCGGCCCGATCCGGCGCGGCCTCCTCCTTGGTCAACTCAACATCAGTGAAAATGGGCCTATCCGGTCGCGAGTTAACCCCAACTTCACTGAAACTGATTTGATCTTGGTTGCGGGGTGGGCGGCTTGTGCCTCTCCGCTGACCCGGAAGGCAGTTCAAGAGGGACATAGGTGTACATATGCCGCCGCGCCGGCTTGATGCGACGGGTCGGTCAGAGCTTGATGGCGGCCGGGCCAGGTATGGCGCCGTTGACAGGCCTTGCACCCATGGGCTCACTGGCTTGTCTGGATCAGCCACTCCCCGGTCTCCGGATGGACCATCCCACAGCGCACCGCGGTGGTGGCGACCTCCAGCCGGGAGTGCGCCCCCATCTTGGTCAGCAGACTCTGGATATGACAGCGTGCGGTGTTCGCCGCGATGCCCAGCGCGGCAGCCAGCTTGGTGGTGTTCTCCCCGCAGACCAGCGCGCTGAGCACCTGCCGTTCGCGCGGGGTGAGGTAGGCCGCCAGCCGGTGGGCGTTGTTCGTCAGTCGCTGGGCGTTGTTCGTCAGTCGCTGGGTGTCGTTCGCCGGCCGTTGCCGGGGGAACGCGGCGACCGGGCCAGCCGGGCGGGCGCCCGGCGGCTCCGGCACCCCGGCGTGGACCCGGTCCAGCAGTCCGATGAGGTCGGCCACGGGCTGGCGCTTGTCCGCGACGCCGCTCACCCCGGCCTGGCGCGCGGCGGCCATCAGCGCCGCGTCCACCCGGGCGGAAAGAAGCACCAGGTGGGTACGGGGACCAGCCCGGTGCAGCTCCGGCAGGCGGTCGAGGGCGTGCTCGCTGCCGAACACCACGTCCAGCAGGCACACGTCGACGGGGTGCTCGCGCAGCACCGCGGCCGCCCGGTCCAGGTCGTGGGTGACCGCGACGACGTGCTCGCCCCGGTCGGTGAGCAGGTGGGCCAGTGACTCGGCGAAGACGACCTGGTAGTCGCAGATGAGCACGCGCATGTCGGATCCGCTTCGCGTCTAGGGCAGGCACGAGGCCGGCAGCCGGATCAGCACCCGGCACCCGCCCAGCACGCTGTCGCCGATGGCCAGCTCGCCACCGGACGCCTTGGCCAGGTCACCGGCGATGCCCAGGCCGAGCGAGGACCGGCCCGCAGGCACCGCCCCGAACCCTGGACCGCTGTCGTCGACCTGGGCGACCGCCCAGGGCCCGACCACCCCCACCTCCACCTCCACGTCGCCAGGCGGGCCTGCCGCGCGTACCGCGTTGTCCACGAGGTTGCGCAGCGCCCGCCAGAACGCCAACCGGTCGACCCGGGCCCAGGCCTCGCTCGCCTCGACCCGGACCCGGGTCGAGGTCGACAGCCCTACCGCGGCCACCACCTCGGCTGCGATCACGTCCAGGCGGGTCGGCTCGGCCGCCACCGGGCCCGGCCGGGCCTGCTCCGACACGCTCTCCTCGAACGCCCGGACAAGCTCGGACAGCCACTGGGTCTCGTCGACGATCTGGCGGGCCCGCTGCCGGCTGTCCGGTCCGATGTCATCGGCCGAGCTCAGCAGCGAGGCGAGCAGCGCGATCGTGCCCAGCTCGTGGTGGATGTCGTGGTTGATCTGGTGGCGGAGCCGGCCGCTGGTGACCTCGACGACCGCCGCCGGTGCGGCCGCCACACGTGTTGACGCCAATGCAGGGATGGTCATGACACTACCCCCCCGCTTCCGCTGCTTACGCATCGTCCCCCCGACACTGCGTTGCAGGTGCATTGCGCTGTGTCTACTTTTGTCGGAGAGCGGATGCGGGACAGTCGTCTATCCGACAGCCGGGGCCAACCTTTCATGCACTGTTTCCCGACGTCTCATCCAGTTGCCACAAACCGCCATGACACAGTCGCGCACTGTCCGGTCGCCCTGCCGGGCGGCGCGCCCTGCCGGCCGGCACACTTGGCCGGCGGTCACGGCCAGAACGCCGGTACCACCAGGTAGACGAGCAGGACGAGGAGGACCCGGGCGCCGACGACGCCTAGTGCGGAGCCGGTCCGCTGCCGGTACCAGCCGAGGACCCATCCGACGACGAGCGCGGCCAGGACCATCCGCGCCGAGCCGTACCCGATGAAGGTGGCGGCGTAGGCGGCGGCGGCGAGCGGGACCCCGGCCGGGCCGGCCACGCCGGTGGCGGCCGGGACGAGCAGGCCGCGGAAGAGCAGCTCCTCAGGGACCACCGCCAGGGCCAGGCCGACGCCCAGGACCAGCGCCGGGGCGGTGTCCCGCAGCTGCGCGGCGGGGGGTGCGAGCGGGTAGACCAGCAACGCCAGCGGGGCGGCCACCAGCGGCAGGGTGGCCTGTGCCGCCCAGCCGTGCGGTCCGGGCCGCAGCAGGCGCCACTGTGGCGGGCTGCCGCGTGCCGCTACGCAGACGGCCACCAGGGTGAACGCGGCGAGGACGACCAGCCGGGCCAGGGGGGCGAGGTCCGCCGTCGGCGCCGCCACGGTGATGAGCCGTACCACTGGGACCGCCGCGAGCACCAGCGGCAGTGCCGCGCCACGGTCGTCCGGGTCGCGGTCGCCAGGCAGGAGCGGCAGGGCCAGGCACACGGTGGACGCCAGCAGCCCGAAGCATGCGGCGGCGGCCGGCACCGACACCGTCAGCAGCCACTCCGAGAGCGCCAGTGCGCAGAGGTAGCCGACGAGCAGCGAGGGTGGGAACGCTGGGGCCAGCTCGTCGGGGCGGGCGGGACCGTCCGGGCTGCCGACGGTCCCGCCGCGGCGCAGCCGGCCGGTCAGCCCGCCGCGCCGCCCGCCGGCGAGCGCCGGACCGGCGCTAGGCCAGGTCACGGAAGCGCTCCAGGACTATCGCGAGGAAGACCAGCAGCAGCGGGAGCGCGACGACGTCGAGCAGGCGCAGGCCGTCCCGGCGAGGGAACGGCCGTGCGCTCTGCAGCAGGACCCGTCCGGTGAGCGCGGCCAGGAGCAGGAGCAGCACGACGACACCGGCCGACTTGGAGACCTGCGCGTCACCGCGCCCCAGGAAGTCCAGGACCGGGGGTGGCACCGACGGCGTCACGGCGCGTCCTCCGGCTCCTCGTCGCGGCCCGGCCCGGCCAGCGTTCCCCGGTAGAGCTCCACCAGGCCGGAGGCTGACGCCACCGCCACGAGTGTGGAGAGCCCGAGCGTGGGCGACCACAGGTCCAGGTAGATCATCGCCTGCGCGACCAGGATGCCGAGGGCGAGGCTCAGCCCGGCGCCGAGCATCACGGCCAGGCCCCCGTCGGCCAGGCCGAGCAGGCGTACGCAGGCCAGCCCCGGGACCACCAGGAGGTAGGCGAGCACCGGCGCGACACGGGCCCAGGCCGGCGCGTCGAGGACCACGAGCGCGAGCACGGCCGGGCCGCACAGCAGCAACAGCAACGGCAGCCGGTACGGCCGGAAGCGTTGTCCGGGCCCGCCGGTGGTGGCCTCCCCGGCCGGCCCGACCAGCCGCAGGCGCACCGGTTGCGGGCGGCCGGACCCACCGTCCTCGCGCGGCAGGCGCTGGTTCATCGGGTTCATCCGCTGCCTCCTCGGGGTCCGGCGAGGATGAAGATCTTGGCGTTGTTGTGCGAGTAGACCAGCCGGAAGCGGCCCGAGGCGATGATCTGGCGCTCGATGCTCTGGCCCCAGCCGGGCGGCTTGCCGTAGAACGTCTCGGCCCACACGTACTGGCCCTCGGTCATGATCAGGTAGGCGCCGCGCGGGTTGGACAGCATCGCCGCCTCGATAGCGGGCAGGCTGTCCGGGCCCAGGTCCTCGCCGAGCGGGGTGTACCGGAACTGCTCGAGGTCGCGGACCCGCCAGGGCACGTTGGAGGTGATCGCGACCAGGGTCACCCCGGGCGTCGCGTTCGCATAGAGCCACTCGATCGCCGCCGCGTCGCCGGCGCGCACCTGCTCGAAGCTTTCGTTGCCGTACCTGGCCACCAGGAAGCCACCGGTGAGCACGACGCTGAGCAGGCACGCCAGCACCGCGGCCAGGACCGTGCGCCGGGCCGGCCAGGCCGGCACCAGCAGCGCGACGACCAGCACGACCATGAACGGCAGCGCGAACGTGTAGATGCGCAGGAACACCTCGCCGCCGTAGTTCTGCGCGAACAGCAGCAGGAACGGGGCACCGGCGAGCGCCAGCAGGGCCAGGTCTCCCCGGCCCCGGTGCAGGCATCGCCACGCTCCCAGCGCGGCGAGTGCCCAGATCCCCAGTGCCAGCCCCTGCCGCACCTTCAGGACGAACAGGTGCCCGGGGTCGCCCCGGACCCGCTCGGTGATCCCGCTGTTGACGGTGTGGCTGACCCGGCCGAACGAGCCGACCATGTCCTGGAGGTGCCCGGACCAGTACGTCACGGTCAGGTAGCTCACGTAGCCGAGCAGGATGACGAGCAGCAGGGCGGGCAGCGCTTGGACGGCGCACCGGCGGATGGCGACCAGCATGGTCGCCGACACCAGGATCGCCATCGGGGTCAGCTGGTGGCTGGCGGCGCTCGCCGTGAAGAGCACGAGCACCACCGCCATCAGGCCGGCGAGCACGGCCGGGCTGGCCGCCACCGGCTCCGGCTCGTGCAGCGTCGGCGCCAGCGGGAGGCCGACCAGCCGCCGCAGCCGCCGCGGCCGCAGCGGCGTGGGCGATCCGGACGGGTGCCCCTGCCGGGCCCGCCGGCGCAGCCGGCGGCGGGCGCGCTCCAGCCGGGGCACCCGGAACCAGATCACCAGCACGGTGAGGATGACCAGGTAGAAGAAGTAGTTGAGCCCCTGCGGCGAGAAGTAGTCCTGCCCGACCCAGTTTGCGGGGAGGAACAACCAGACCGCGAGCCAGGCCGTGCCGGTCGCGCCGGAGACCGCGCCGGCCAGCTTGTAGACGGTCGCGGCGTAGAGCAGGTTCAGCGCGACCGGGGTCCAGCCGAGCAGCGGCATGGCGTCGGGCAGCCCGGCCGCCCTGGTCGCCATCGCCGCCCAGGCGAACACCCCCGGCCAGCTGAAGCGGGCGTCGAACTCGGGCAGGGTCTCGCCGGTGCGGGCGATGTAGTCGGTGAAACCGACGTGCAGCCAGGCCGGGACGAACCGGGGGAGCGGCTCGGCGAGCGTGGCCGCCCCGTGCAGCAGCACGGTGAGCACGACGACGTGTGCCGCGAGCACCACCGGGCGCACGTCGCGCCCGAAGAACACGGCGGCCAGGAAGCTCACCGTCAGCAGGGCGAGCGCCAGGTAGAGCTGCGCCGGCAGCGCCTGCACCAGGCCCATCGAGCCGATGTCCGCGGTCCGGGTGGCACGCAGCGCCCGGACGCCGAGCACCAGTGCCGCCGGCGGGGCCGCGACCAGGCCCGCCAGCAGCGCGGTGCGGCGCCAGGCCGCCGGGCCCGGCCGGGCCGACGCCGGGAGCGGGCCGCGGCCGGTCACTGCGGGCTCCGGACCAGGCGGACCAGGGCCGGCAGTACGACGGCTGCCGCCACCACCTGGGCGGTGAGGTAGGCGACCCCCACCGCGGCCACGCCGAACGGGCGCATCCCGAGCAGCGCGAGCGACACGACGATCGTGCTCGTGCCCGCCTGGACCGCCACGATCGGCCCGACCCGCTGGCGGAGCCGGCAGGCGGCGACGAACACGGTGACCACGAGCTTCGGCACCACCGCCAGCGCGAACAGCCGCAGCACGGTGCTGCTCGCGTCGGCGTACCCGCCGCCGAACGGGGCCAGCAGCAGCGGGGCGCACGCGAACAGCAGCAGGCTGCCGGCGCCGAGCAGGAGCAGGCCCCGGCGCAGCACGTCGCGAGCGTAGCGGGCCAGCCGGGACGGGTCCGCGGCGCTCTCCACCGTCAGCGACATGCCGAAGTGGTAGGCCACCAGCTCCATTGAGGAGCCGAGCAGCCAGCCCACGTAGAAGACCGCGTTCGCGCCCGCCCCGAGCACGCTGGTGACCAGCACCGGCAGCGCGTTCGTGCCGGCCTGGAGGAACAGGAAGCCGACGTAGTCGAGCGTGACGAAGCGGAGCAGGAGCCGCCGGGCGGGCAGCACGCTCGCCTGGGCCCGGCGGTGCAGCGGCGGCAGCAGCCGCCGGAACACCAGCAGGTTGATCGGGACCAGCGCGAGCAGGACCGGGACCGTCCAGGACAGGAAGATGCCGGTGCTCGGCGCCACCGCCGCCAGGGCCACCAGGAGCACGAGCTTGGCGACGCCGAAGGCCGCGTTCTCCACCGGCACCCACACCGCACCGCGCAGCGCCGTGAGCACGCTGTCCTGGAGCGTGAACACCCCCCATGCCGCGACGGCGACCACGAAGCCAGCGGCGAGCAGCGGGCCGGCGGAGCCCAGCCCCATCCGGTCGGCCACCCCGGGCACGAGGACCAGGAAGCCGGTGCCGAGCAGCAGGGCCACGCCGCAGCTGGCCGCGTACGCGTACCCGATGAGGGCGCCACCGCGGCGGCCGGCGGCCGGGAGGAACCGGGCCAGCGCGGAGTTGAGGTTGAGCTGGGAGAGCATGCTCAGCAGCGTCATCGTGGAGATGACCGCGGCACCGATGCCGAGCTCCTGCGGGGAGTAGAGGCGCGCGGCGAGCACCCAGTAGCCGATGCCGAGCACCGAGCTGACCACCGTGTTCAGGGTGAGCGCGTACACGTTGGTGTAGAGCGGGTTGCGCAGGTGGCCGCGCAGCCGGCCGGTGACCGAGCCCGGCCGGGCCGCGGCGGCCTGGTCGGGCGGGTGCTGCACCTGCGCGGTGCCGGGCGGCGGTGCCGTCATGGGGCGTCGCCGCCGGTCCGCGGTGTCCGGGCGGACCGGCGTACGACGTGCTGCCATGCGTGCCGGGCCCGCCGGTAGGCCCGCCAGCCCCGGGTGCGCAGGCGCTCGCCGGGCCAGGCCAGCGGCCAGCCGGCGCCGGCCAGGATGGTGTCGATCCCGGCTGCGCCGGTGCCCCGCTCGACCAGCACCCGGGCGACCGCGAACGGGTCGTCGCCGGGGTGGCTGAGCGCGTTCTTCACCGCGCAGGCCGAGGTGTAGCCGGCGGCGCGGACGGTGTGCCGGACCGCCGGGCTGTGGTACCCGTACGGGTACGCGAACGTGTGCACCCGCTGGCGCAGGCCGTCCTCGAGCACCCGCTTGCTGATCGTTACCTCCTCGTGCAGCTCGGCGCGGCGCAGGCAGTCCAGCGCCCGGTGGGTATGGCTGTGCGAACCGATCTCGACGCCGTTGCCGCGCAGGTCGGCGAGCTGGTCCCAGTCCAGCGACGGGTCTTTGCCCGGCCGTGTCCCGGCGCCCACCCGGGACGTGATCACGTACGCGGTCGCGGTGATGCCGTACCGCCGGAGGATGGGCAGGGCTGCGGTGGCGAGGTCCGGGAACCCGTCGTCGAAGGTGACCAGTACGGGCTTTGGCGGCATCGGCCCCCCCAGGCGCAGCAGCTCCGCGTACCCACTCACGGTAAGCGGCGTGCACCCCCGCTGTCGCAGCAACGCCATCTGCTCGTCGAAGTCCCCCGGCGAGACCGACCAGCGCAGCGTGCCGTCCCGCGGGGCGTCGCCGATGCTGTGGTAACCGAGGACGGCGACGGCGGTCATCGATCGTTCTCCCGGTGCCGGGTGGCCCGGGCGGTCCAGGCGGCCCAGGCGTAGTAGACCGGGCCCAGCGCCATCCCGCACAGCTCGACGAAGGTCAGGGACGCCGGGTAGTCCCGCCGCTTCCCGGCGTTCTTCGCCGAGCCCGGGCGCAGGGCGTAGCCGGCGCCGCGGGGCAGCCGGCGTACCAGGTCACGACGGCCGGACCGGTCGGTCACCAGGCACTTGGTCAGCACGGCGCTGAGCCCCACGCCGTAGTCGAACAGCGTGCGGCGCAGCGCGCCCAGCTCGCGCTTGTGTGCGTGCCACACGACCGCGGCCGGCTGGTAGGCCAGCGTGTGGCCGGCGAGCACCAGCCGCAGGAAGACGTCGATGTCCTCGCCGGCCCGGACCGCTGCGCCGGACCCGAGCCGGTGGTCGAAACCGCCCAGCCCGCGCAGCGTCCGGGTGCGGAAGGCCATGCTGGCGCCGGAGCCGTAGGTCCCCGGCAGGTAGGGGTAGAGCGAGCCCGGACCCGCGCTCACCCGGTGGACCTGCCCGTGCTCGACCACCTCGTACCCGGCCGCGTCGAAGCGACGGGGCAGGCAGCCCTTGCCGAAGCTGCCGTACTGCTCGACCCAGACCTGGGCCGGAGTGTCCAGCTCACCGGCGAGGACGTAGCCGGTGACCGCGGCTACCCGCTCGTCGGTGAACCCGTCGACGAGCGCCCGCAGCCAGCCCGGGTCGATGACCACGTCGTCATCGGCGTACGCGACGATCTCGCCCCGTGCCTCCGCCAGCCCCCGGTTGCGCGCGTGCGCCACGCCCCGGCGCGGCTCGGCGGCGTACCGGACCTCGGGCCGGGCCTCGGGCTGGGCCACGGGCTGGGCCTCGGGCCGGGCCTCGGCGCTGCCGGCGGTGTAGCCCGCCACCAGCGCGGCGGTGCCGGGCAGGTGCGGCGCGTTGTCGACCACGACGACCTCGTAGCTGGTGCCCGGGTAGTCGAGCCGGGTGAGCCCGTCCAGGCAGCGGCGCAGGACGGCCGGCCGGCCGCAGCTGGGCACCACCACGGTCACGAACGGGGCCAGGCCCGCCGGGACCGGCCGGCCGGCTGCGGCCAGCCCGTTGCCCGCCCCGGCCGGCCCGTTGGACTCTCCGGCCGGCCCGTTGGCCTCTCCGGCCGGCCCCAGCTGCTGCTCGATCAGCTCCGCGTGCGCCTGCGCGCTCAGCCCGCCCGGCGGCAGGTCGGCGTGCAGCAGGCCGAGGGGCTGCCCGTGCAGGCGGACCAGCACCTGGGCGGCGCCGTACCGGCGACCGTCCGGGCCGCCGGTGTCGGGCAGGGGCGGAACTGCCTCGGAGAGCTCGACGCAGGCCACGCGTACCGGTGCGGGACCGGAGCCGGCGGGGGGCTGCCGGTGCTTATGCTCTGCTCGCTTTGCCGGTGCAGAGCCGGGCGCCGCGACGGCGCCGCTGTCGCGTACCCTTCTCGCCCTGGCCTGGAGGTAGCCGCCGGTGGTCACGGCCAGGCCGGCCAGGATCGCGCCCGCGCGCAGCAGCCCGCCCGGGTCACCGCGATGGCTGGCCAGCAGCTCCCGCCGTACGCCGCGGGGCAGGGTCCGGCTGGTGTACTCGCGTTCGGACGACAGCCCCGCCGCGGTGCCCGCCAGCCGCGCCACCACCGCCTTGGACCGGCCCTCGGAGAAGCAGCGCCGGCGGAAGTAGCCCCAGGTGGCCCGGTCCGGCGTGACCCGGTGATGCACGCTGGCCGCGGGGTCGTAGAGGATGACGCCGTCCGGGTGCAGGCGGCGCATGCGGATGCACAGCTCGGTCTCCTCGCACCCGACCGGCACCTTCCCGACCCGGCCCAGGGCGGCGCTGAAGCCCCCGGTGCGGGCGAGCGCGTCGCGGCGGAAGGACATGTTGCAGCCGATGGGGTTGCGCACCGCAGCGACATCTGCGGGCTGCCCGGTGAAGCTGCACCCGACGACCCAGTCGAACTCCGGGGGCAGCCAGCGCGGCCGGACCCCGTCCCAGGCAGGCACCGCCCGCCCGCCGACCCCGAGCACGCGCGGGTCGGCGTAGTGCCGCAGCAGCCCGGTGAGCCAGCCGGGCTCCGCTGCGGCGTCGTCGTCCAGGAACGCCACGACCTCGCCCCGCGCATGCGCCACACCGGTGTTGCGGGCTCCGGACAGACCCTGCGGGCCGGTGTTCGCGAGCACGGTCACGCCCACGCCCATCGCGCCCTGCGCCCGCCGGAGCAGACCCTCGTTGTGGTCGACCACCAGCAGCACCTGGTCGGCCGGTGCCTGCTGGGCCAGCACCGAGCCGACCGCGCGGACGATCTCCGGCCAGCGCAGCTCGGTGTACGCGCAGATGACGACCGTGACGGTCGGGGCGCACCCGCTGGCCGGCGGATCAGTCACCTGCGCCTCCGGCAGCGGCGCACAGCACCCGCTCGACGTTGCCGCGAAGCCAGCGTGGGTTGTCACGGTGACCCTCCGAGTCGATGAAGAGCGATACGTGGCGCAGCCAGTAGAGGAGGACCGCCGGCCGGGGCGGGATGCCGCCCAGCCATGAGGCGACCCGCTCGGGCCGGACGCCGACGGCGACGGCGACGCCCTCGCGCAGGGCGCGGGCGACCACCCCGCCGAGCTCGTCCCCGGTCGTCATCCGCCGCGCCATGATGTGCAGGTGCAGCAGGTCGTGCAGCGGGAGCTGGCCGGCGCCGGCCTGGTCCCAGTCGACCACCCCGGTGGTCACCCGCCCCGACGCCAGGAGGTTGCCGGGCCAGAAGTCGCCGTGGATCCAGCAGGCGCGCACGGTACGCCCGGACAGGGCGGCCGACAGCTCGGCGCGGACCTGCCCGGCCGCCTCGAGCAGCCGTGCCCGCCCCAGCCGTGCCCGCCCCAGCCGTGCCCGCCCCGGACGCGCCCACCCCCAGCCGGCGCAGTACGCCTCGATGCGCCGCAGCGGCTGCTCGACCCACGCCTCGACGGTGGCGCGGTCGAGCAGCCGCTGCTCGCCGGTGCGGGCGTGCAGGTCGGCGACGAGGGTGGCGGCAGTGTCGAGAACCCCGCCGTCGCGGGCACCCCGCAGCAGCGCCGCGCCCGGTGGCCGCCCCGGCACCGCCTCCTCCACCCAGTACCGCAGGCCGCCCGCCTCGCCGTGCCCGAGGTGCCGCGGCGCGACACTCCGCCAGCCGTCCAGCCGCGGGTCGGCGTGCAGCGCGGTGAGCACCTCGGCCTGGCGGTCCAGCCGCTGCGCCCCCTCCGCCGTGTATGGCACCTTGAGCACCAGGCGCCGCCCGGTCCTGCGGCAGCCGACCACGGCGACGGCCACCCCGGTGCCGGTGACGGTGACCTGGTCGGTCCGCCACCGGCCGGTCCCGCCGGTCCCGGCGGCTAGATGCGGCGCGGCCTCGGCGACCAGCGGGGACGTGACCTTGGCGACCAGGTGTGGTGCGGCGCCGTCGACCAGCGGGGGCGCGACCTTGGCGGCCAGGTGCGGTGCGGCTCTGGCGACCCGGGCCCGGCGCAGCCCCCAGCGCCGGCTGGCCGACCTCAGGCGGGCCAGCGACGCGGGCATGGCGGCGGCCACGGTCACCGTTCGCCCCGGGCCTGGTAGTGCCGCCAGATGTGGCCCACGACCTCGGCGAGCACCGCCTCCCGCGGCTGGCTCGCGTCGACGCGTACCACACCGGACAGGCGCCCGGCGATGCGCGCGTAGTGGTCCCGCTCGGCGGACAGGTGCGCGGGGTCGTACTCGCCGGAGCGGGCGTGCAGCAGCTCACCCGGCGCGTCGAGCAGCACGACCAGGCCGGGCCGCGGGCAGGACCGGCTCAGCAGCCGGAAGTACGGCCGCTTCAGCCAGGTCAGCGATCCTCGCGGCGGCAGCAGCGCGTCATAGGTGTACCGGTCGAACACGACCAGCCGCCCCAGCGCCCGGTGCCACACCCCGGTCAGGTAGCGCCGCCACACCGTGAACGGGCGGCGGGCGACCTGCCACGCCGCCTGCACCGGCCCGCGCGGGGCCTGCGCGGACGGCCAGAGCCCCAGGTAGACCCGGCGGACCGGGAAGTAGAACGCCGACTCGATCCCACCGGCCAATGTGGACTTGCCCGAGCCGTCCGGCCCGAGCAGCGCCACGCTCGCGCCACGCCGGCTCCACGCCTGCAACGGCCGCTCCACCAGGCGCAGGGCGGCGGCGCGCAGGTAGGCCGGCGCCACCCGGGCCGGGTGCGCCCACCACCACGCCCGGCGGGTGGCGCGGCTGGTCGCGGCCAGCGCCGCCCACCGCTGCGCCCGTACGTCCGCCAGCAGCGCGGCGCACCTGACCCACGGCGGCATCGCGCGCACCAGCGGGTCGTCCAGCGAGGCGGTGGGGGCGAGCCGGTTCAGGCGCCGGGTGTGCCGGTCGGCGAAGCCGCCCTTGTCGAGCAGGCAGTGCAGCAGCAAGGCCCAGAACTCGTCGTTGGGGGTGAGCACCCACACCCCGTCCTCGCGCCGGCGCCGCAGCAGGCAGATCCACGCCGCGCTGGTGCGGATCTCCGAGTGGCGGCCGAACGTCAGCTCGGTGACCAGGTCGAACTCGACCCAGGTGCCGGTCGGCTCGTCCAGGCCGAGGAAGAACGTGTGCGTGCCGCGGCCGTACGCCCGCAGCCGCAGCAGGCCGTGGCAGCGCATCACCTCGTACGCCGGGGGCAGGTCCTCGGCGGCGACCAGGACGTCCACGTCCCCGCCGCCGGCGAAGCCACGGACCAGGCACCACCGCACCCCGGCCCGGTCCAGCGCGGCCAGCACGGTACGGGTCAGCGGGCGGGGGTCCACCTGCGGGGTGACCGAAGGGCCAGGTGGCGCCTTGGTCTCGACGATCGTCACCATATCGGCCTCCTCACGACGTCGGTTTCGGCTGTTCGCTGAGGCACTCGTCGAGCGCCGGGGTCCACCACGCCGGGGCCGGAGGTGGCGCGGTGTCCGGCAGCGGCACGTACCGCACCTCGTACGGGGCTAGCCGCAGGCGCTGCCCGCGCACCCGCACCTCCACCTCACGCCCGGCGGTGCTCACCACCAGCAGCGCGTGCCGGCCGTGCAGGACGCCCACCTCCGGGACCGGCCAGGAGACCGCGTCGGCGGGCTCCGGGTCGGCCAGCAGCCGCTGCATCCAGGCCAGCGCCTCGGCGAGGGGGAGCGGGCGGCCGCCACCGGCTGACTGGGTCGAGGTCCACAGCGTGGGCGGGCCCCGGTACTCCTGCTCGGCCAGGCGCTCCGGCTGCCACAGCAGCGCCACCGCGGCCCGCTCGTCCGCCATGTGCAGCAGGGCCGCGACGGCGCTGGCCACCAGCTGCTGCTGCCCGAGCACCTCGGCGTAGCCGACGTGGAACTCGCTCCACCAGATCGGCAGGTCGGTGCGGTGGCGCAGCCACCGGGTCACCCCCCCGAACATCGCGGTGGCGAGCGTGGTCGAGGCGACCTGGCCGGAGTCGCGGGTGACCACGCCGCCGTCGATGGCCACGAAGTCCGCACCGTGCTTGTTGCGCAGCCAGTAGTCGATGGCGTCCAGGCTGCGCCGGTCGATCGTGCCGCAGGCCCCGGCGAGCGTGGACGGCCGCCCGCCCGCGGTCGGGTCCCCCCACACGTCGACGACCACGTACGGCCCGCCGACCTTCACCCCCGGCACGGCCTTCTTCAACGCGTCGTACACGGTGTTGTAGAACTTGGTGTAGGCCTCGTAGTCCCAGCGGTTGCGCAGGTTGTCCCAGAAGCCCTTCATCTCGTTCCACACCAGGAAGTGGCGCACCTGCGGGTAGCGGCGGGCGACCGCCACGGCCAGCCCGGCGAAGTCGCGGTAGTGCTCCGGCCGCGGTGCGGCGTGCAGCCGGGTCCAGTCCGTCTCCCCGGGCCGGCCGCCCTTCATCCAGTCCGGTGCGCAGCACAGGGTGATGACCGGGGTGCCGCCGGTGGCCCGGACCAGCCGCATCCGGCGGTCCAGCGAGGCCCACTCGTACACCCCGGGGCGCGGCTGCGGGTTCAGCGCCCCCCACCCGAAGATGTGCTGGTTCTGGTACGTCGCGGTGGCTCCGAGCACGCGCATGGCCGAGGCCCGGGCGTCGTCGTCGCCCCAGTTGTCGATCGAGTACTGCCCGTGGGTGACCCCGACGGCCAGCAGGTCCGGGTTCGGGCCCGGCGGCCGCCGCGCGGACCAGTCGTACCCGGCGGCGCTTGGCTGGTCCGGGCCCGGCGGCGGCTGGGCCGGGGCGAGCGCGAGCAGCAGGCCGGAGGTGATGAGGAGCACGGCCACGCCGAGCGTGAGCGAGGCGGCCCGGCGTCGGGCCCCCCGGCGCGGCCGAGGGGTGGACGGCCACCGGGGTGGCCGGGGCGGCGTGCCGGGCATGGCTATCCCCGGCCCGGCCGGAGCTGGAGGAGCTGGCGCACGCCGCTGCGGGCCCGGCTCGCCAGCGCACCGAGCGGGACCGGCTCGATCCGGTAGCTGGCCAGGTGCTGGCTCACCGCGCCGAAGCGGCTCTTGAAGAGGGCCAGCGGGGAGCCCGGGTCGGACTCGCCCATGAGGTAGCAGGTGCAGCCGGCCTGCGCCGCGTCCTCGATCGCGGTCCGGTGCAGCAGGTAGTTGGCGCAGGTCGGCCCGGCCAGCTCCGAGCGCATGGCGCCGCGCCAGTAGGCGGCCGTGCCGGAGCCGAAGAGTACGACGATCGCGGCGACCGGTTGGCCGGCGTGGAACGCCGCGTAGATCCGGCAGCCGGCACCCAGCGCGGCGGCGACCGTCCGCAGCTTCCGCTCGGGTTCGCGGCGGGCGGCCTGCCAGCGGGCCAGCGCCAGCGGGCGGCCGTCCCGCCCGGCCCACCGCGCCACCGAGCTGGCGTAGAGCTCGTGGAAGACGGGCACCAGGCGGCCGGTGTCGTCCCGCTCGACCACCACGCCGGCCCGCTCCGCCCGGCGGACCCGGGTGCGGGTGTCCGGGCGGAACCGGGTACGCCAGACCCGGTCGAAGCCGCCGTCCAGCGGCACGGTCTGCGTCATGCACGGCTTGCGGCGTACCCCGGATGGCATTCCCGCCTCCCAGACGGCCGCCGCGGCCGGGTCGGGACGCAGCAGGGTGCGCAGGCTCCGCCGCCGGGCCAGGTCCTCGACGACCATGCGTACGTCCTCCGGGCGCACCGGGCCGTCATCGCTGAGCAGGCCGCCCGGTCCCCACCCGACCGGCAGGCCGGCCCGGACCGCGAGCGGCGGCACCGCCCGCCGCCGTACCAGCGGCAGGACCAGCCGCCGGCCGTCGGCGGTCTGGTAGAGGCGCGACGCGTCCTCGTACCCGTCGACCGCGCACACGCACCCCAGCCAGGCCGGCGTCTGGGTGGGCAGCGCCCGGCGGGCGCGGGTGAGCACCTCACGCCAGGCCTGGGCGGGTGCCGGGGTCGACACGGCGAACCCGCCCGGCCCGGGCGGCTCCCGCCGTCCGGGCCGGGGGCGCTGCTGCGGCGCCCCGGCCAGCGGGGTCACGGTGCCAGCTCGAGGTACGCGTGCCAGTACCGCTGGGTGGCGTCGTTGCTCGCCATGACCACCAGCCCGGTGGCGCTGGTGACGCTCTGCTTGGTCGACGTGGCGTTGTTGAGGTTCGGCGACCCGCCGTCGCGGATGAACGGCGTGCCCCGCCCGAGCGGGAAGGAGAGGGCGTCCATGGGCGAGCTCTTCATGAAGATCGTCCCGGGCACTCCCGAGTAGGGGCACCCGCTGTTCGGCGCGGTTGCGAAGACGTGGAGCATCTGGTGCTCGGAGTCGAGCACGACGATCGGCCGGGTGTGGCAGTCGCTGATGCGGCCGAACGGGGCGCTGTCCCAGTCGCCGGTCACCGGGTCGCGGGCGAGCAGCAGGATCAGCGGCGCGGACGTGCTGGCGCCCGCGTCGTCCAGGCTGGTCTTGACCGCGGCGAAGACCCGCCCGGAGGGGTCGGCCTGCAGCGACTTGAGGTTGATGTGGTCGTCGGCGCTGTTCGGGCCCTGGATCGCCGTGCGGGTCGTCTCCCAGGTGTCCCGCGGTGCGCCGTTGGCGTGGACCGCGAAGTACATGGCTGAGTCGGTCTGGTTGCTCCACATCACGCCGATCTGGTCGGTGAACGAGACCACCGCGGAGATGTCGTCGGCGTAGAGGTCGTCCGCCCCGTCGACCGGGAGCGCGAACGGCGTCCCCCACACCATGTCGTCGCCGCTGGTGTTGTTCACGTAGACGCTGGTGCCCTGGGTCCAGGTCGCCCAGAGCACCCCGGTGGAGTCCTTGTCCAGGGTCAGCGCCTCGGCCGAGACGCCGTTTACCAGCACGGGGAAGCCGGTGTCGCGGGTGTAGGCGTCGGTGACCGGGTCGTACGAGAACCGGTAGAGCCGGGTCGGGTTGCCGGGCACCACCGCAGCGGCGGAGCTGGCCCGCCAGTGCGAGGCGACGTAGAGCCGGGTGCCGTCCCACAGCGCGTCGGACCGGGTCTTGGGCCGGTTGTCGACCATCGTGCCGGTGTCCACCCAGCGCTGCGTGGAAAGGTCCAGCCGGAAGATCCGGTGGGTCTGGCTGCCCGTGTGGAACAGCACCGACCACCACGAGCCGTCGTTCCACCACAGCTTGCTCTGCGGCTTCTCGCCGGTTGCTGCGGAGCCGTCCCCAGTGGTGGCCGGCCCGGCGTAGCCGACGTCCTCGGCGGCGAAGGCCGGCTGCGCGACCGTGACCGGCCCGGCCAGCAGGCCGGTGAGCAGGCCGAGGACCAGCAGGTGAGCCGGTCCCCGGCCGGCCCGCATGAAGCGGCGCCGGCTGGTCACAGCACTGTCCCGACGCCCTGCGGCTGCGGCTGGACCGGCGCGGGAAGCAGCTCGGCCACCGCGCGCCAGCTGCGCAGCGCGCGCTGGTCGATCGGGTCCACCACCGGGCGCGGGCGCCGCGACACCCGCTCCCGGACGAGGGTACGCAGCACCCGCTGGCCGTCCCGGAACGCGTGCAGGTTGGACATGCCCCACCGGCGGGGGAGCTCCATGCTCGGCACCTCGGCGATGCGCAGGTTGGCCTTTACCGCGTGCACGGCCAGCTCGGTCTCGATCTCGAAGCCGTGCGCGGTGAGCGCCAGCGCGGGCAGGCACTCCCGGCGGAAGGAGCAGTAGCCGTAGCACAGGTCGGTGAAGCGGATCAGGAACAGGGTGTTCGTCATCCGGGTCAGCGCGTGGTTGCCGAGCCACCGCAGCGGGGTCAGGTCGGTCGAGCCGCCGCCGCGGAGGAACCGGGAGCCCTTGACGAAGTCGTAGCCGTTCATCAGCGGCGTGACGAAACGGTGCAGCTCGGCCGGGTCCATGCTGCCGTCGGCATCGATCATCACGATGATGTCGCAGGTCGCGGCGGCGAAGCCGGCGCGCAGCGCGGCGCCCTTGCCACTGCCGTTCTCGGTGACGACCACGATGTCCGGGCGCACCGTGCGGGCGATAGCCACGGTCTGGTCCGTTGAGTGCCCGTCCACGAGGATGACCTCGTTGACGACCGCCGGTAGGCGCCGCAGCACCCAGGCGATGTTGCGCTGCTCGTTGCGGGCCGGCACGACCACGCTCACGGTCTGCCGCGACCGGTGGCCGTTGCCCGAGTGGCCGTTCCCACCCCCGTTCCCACCCCCGTTCCCGTTCGACGGGACGGCGGACGGCTGGTAGACGGCGGTCACCATGCCGTCGGGAAGAACTTCGATCTCAGCGGGCAGGTTCTCCATGGCTCACTCCGGTGGTCGAACTGCTACGGGACCAAGGAAGAGGAGCGTGGCCGGCGGCGCACGTCCCGGGACCGCTGATGAGGCGGGTCTCGGGTCCCGTCCCTGACGATAACGCTGACAGTGCGTGACACGAATGTGAACGATTGGTTAACGTAGGTGCCCTACGCCGATCGCACTAGTAGGAGCTGAGGTCCGCCTAGTCTGGCGAGACACGCAGCCCGTTGCGGAGGGCGAGCGCCACCGACTCGAGCGACGAGTGTGCGCCGAGCTTGGTGAGCAGGTTCTGGGTGTGGGTGCGCACCGTGTGCACCGACAGGTGCAGGCGCTGCGCTATCTCGGCCCGGGTCAGCCCGTTGACCATGCACTGGAGCACCTCGCGCTCGCGGGCGGTCAGCCCGTCCAGCCGGTCCGGCGGCGGTGCCGCCACGTGCGCGACCAGGTCGGTGAGCACCTTGCCGAGCAGGTCCGGCGAGAGCCATGCCTCGCCGGCGTGCACCCCGCGGATGACCCGTACCAGGTGGTCGGTGTCGACGGTCTTGGGCAGCCAGGCGCGGACGCCGTTGACCAGCCCGGTCACCACGTCCTCGACCGACTGGATGCCGGTGAGGATCACCACCCGGGTGCCGGGGGAGGTATCGCGCAGCGCCGCGGCGACGTCCAGCCCGCTCTCGCCGTTGTCGAGGCACAGGTCGAGCACTGCCACCGCGGGCCTGGCCCGGGCCGCCACCGCCCGGGCCTCTGCCGCGCCGTACGCGACGAGTACCGGGCCGAGGTCGGGCTCGCGGGACAGGCGTGCTTGCAGGGCGTCGGCGAACACCGCGTGGTCGTCGAGCACCAGAACCGAGACACCCACAGCTGGCACGATCCGTGCATTCGGGGCCGAGCGCATCATGCAGATGACGGAGACGCGCCTCGCGCACATACTCCCTGGCTCATCCGGCTCCGTGGCTCACCCCACGCGCACGTCGACCGCTACGACGTAGCGCAGCTGGCCACTGGCGTCCGGCCGGCTCAGCTGGCCGACGCGGACCGGCAGGACCTGGTCGCTGCCGGCGGCCACCTGGATGCCCAAGCCGTAGCTCACGTACCCCTCGAAGTCCCCGGCCGGGGCGTAGCTGCGCAGGTTTCGCAGGTTGACCTGCCGGTCGGCGGCGAGCTGGATCGTGCTGGCTCCGGCGTTGTCATGCGCCTGGGCAGGGGTGAACTGGATCCGCAGGACCGAGTTGCCGGTCAGCGGGATGGGAGCGCCGGAGCCCTCGCCGAGCAGCCGCGGCACGTACGAGAGGTTGTAGCTGGGGTAGGCACCCGCGAAGGTGAACGTGATCCGGACGTACCCGGGCTGTTCGGTCCCGTGGTCGCCGGTGCGGATCTCGACCAGGTAGGGCAGCGGGATGGCGGGCGGCGGGGCGATCGGCACGGCGACCCGGTTCGTCACCGTGACCGGGGTGCCCGGCACGCCCCAGCCGTAGGTGACGCGGTAGGCATCGCCGGCCCGCGTCGGCGCCGGTCCGCCCGGAGCCGGCTCGCTGGGCGTGCTGGCCGCCGGTGCGGCGGTTGCCGGCCCGGCCGTGCCAGCGGAGGCAGCGGGCGGGACGGGCGGCTGCGGGGACTGGGCCTGGCCGCAGCCGGCGGCCCAAACCGTCACGATTACGGACGCAACAAGAAGCCGTCTCATGACGGTCTCCTTCCACTGGTGGCTAGTGGCACTACGACGCCCGACCGGCCCCGCCGGTTGACCTTCCCTGGCTGTCAGTTTCGGGACAGTGTGCACGTCGACCCTGCTCACGACCCATCGATGTTCTCCACAGTGGACCGTGTTTCCGCGCCCGGCCCGCCGGGAAAAGCCGGAGGATGGACGACTCGCCGCGACGCATCGCCGACTACGGGTTCCTCTCCGACTGCCGGTCGGCCGCCCTGGTGAGCCGGGACGGCTCGGTGGACTGGTGGTGCCCGGGGCGGTTCGACGCGGCGTCGGTCTTTGCGCGGCTGCTCGACGATCGGGCAGGTCACTGGTCGATCCGCCCCGCGGTCCCGTTCCGGGTACGGCGGGAGTACCTCGCCGGCTCGCTGGTGCTGCGCACGGTCTTCGACACCGCAGGCGGGTCCGTGGCGGTCACCGACGCGCTGGCCCAGGCGCCCGGCACGCAGGGCCACGACCTCGGCGTGGCAGCGCCCCAGGTGCTGCTGCGGCACGTGGAGGGGCTCGCAGGCGCCGTACCGGTGTGGATGGAGTGCGCGCCCAGGATGGAGTACGGCCGGGTCACGCCCAGGATGGAGGCGGTCGACGGGGCCGTGCTCGCCACCGGAGGACCGGCCGCGCTGCGGCTGGCCGGCACGGTGCCGCTGGCCATCGGCACGGGCGTCGCCACCGCCGAGCTGACCGTGGCCGCCGGCGACACGTACGGCTGGAGCCTGGGCTATGCGCCCGCCTACGCGGGCATTGGCCCGGCGGCGCTCGACCCGCGGCGGGTGCTCGATGACACCGTCGCCGCTTGGCGCTCCTGGGCCGACCTGCACCGCGCGTACGACGGCTTCCGCACCGACCTGGTCCGGCACAGCGCCCTGGTGGTGCAGGGCCTGACCTACCGGCCCAGCGGCGCGGTGGTCGCGGCGCCGACCACGTCGCTGCCGGAGCAGCTGGGCGGGGACCGCAACTACGACTACCGGTACGCGTGGCTGCGCGACTTCACGCTCACCATGCGCGCGTTGTGGGTGGCCGCGTGCCCGGACGAGTCGGACGCGCTGTTCGGCTGGGTCGCGGCGGCGACCGGGCAGCTCGGCGACGGCGACCCGGTGCCGATCATGTACGGCATCGAGGGCGAGCGGGACCTCACCGAGCGCAGCCTGGACCACCTGGCCGGGTTCGCCGGCAGCCGGCCGGTGCGGGTGGGCAACGAGGCGTGGCGGCAGCGCCAGCACGACGTGCTCGGCGAGGTGCTGGACGCGGCGTACCTGTTCCGGGACCGGCTCGGCCCGCTGCCTGACCACGTGCGCTCGCTGCTCGGGCAGCTGGCCGACCGGGCGGCCGACGCGTGGCGCAAGCCGGACTCGGGCATGTGGGAGATCCGCGGCGCCGAGCGGCACTACCTGTCGTCGAAGGTCCTGTGCTGGGTGGCGCTGGACCGGGCGGTACGGTTCGGCGACGCGCTCGCCGGCCCCGCGTCGCGGGAACGTTGGGCGGCGGAGCGGGACGCGGTCCGCCAGGCCGTGCTCGAGCAGGGCTGGCACGACGGCGCCGGGGCTTATACGGGCGTCTTCGGCTCGGCGGAGCTGGACGCGTCGGTGCTGGTCATGCCGCTGGTGGGGTTCCTGCCCGCCGAGGAGCCGCGGATGCGGGCCACCATCGCCGCGGTCGAGGCCCGCCTCGGGGCGGATGGACTGGTACGCCGCTGGGCGCAGGACCCGGCCGGGTTCCTGCTCTGCACCTACTGGTTGGTGGAGTGCCTGGCGCTCGCCGGTGAGGTCGACCGCGCGGCCGAGTGGTTCGACCGGGCGAGCGGGTGCGCCAACGACCTCGGGCTGCTGGCAGAGCAGGCGGATCCGGCCAGCGGTGAGCAGCTGGGCAACTTCCCGCAGACGTTCTCGCACATCGGGCTGGTCAACGCGGCCTGGCGGCTGACCGAGGTGACCTCAGGCCAGGCCCGGTAGCGGCGCGTCGAGCGGGAGCGGCCGGGAGCCCTCGCGCTCCGGGCCCAGCACGCCAGGCTCGAACCGGCACTGGTTGATGACGTACCAGAACTCACCGTTGACCGTGCCGGAGATCTTGTGCCAGCCGTCACCGAACGCGGCCCAGCCCCCGCTGCCCAACGCTAGCAGCTCGACCGCGGGGCGCTTCGCCAGGCCCGGGACGGGCCAGACGGTGACAACGCCACCGGCGGCGCTGGCCACCGTGGACCCGTCCGGCGCCCATGCCACCGCCCGCACCGTGCCGGGGTGGCCGGTCAGCTCGCGTACCTGCGTGCCGGTGGCCGGGTCCCACAGCCGCACCACCCCGTCGTCGCCGGCGCTGGCCACCATCGACCCGTCCGGCGCCCACGCCACCGCCCGCACCGTGCCGGGGTGGCCGGTCAGCTCGCGTACCTGCGCGCCGGTGGCCGGGTCCCACAGCCGCACCACCCCGCCGGCGTCGGCGCTGGCCACCATCGACCCGTCCGGCGCCCAC
>DASRIS010000139.1:0-6326 GCA_035649895.1 Micromonosporaceae bacterium
TGGACAACGCCACAAAGCAGATGACGGTCACCGAGAACGGCCGGGTCGTCAAGACCATCCCGGTCAGCCTGGGCAAGCCGGCCACGCCCTCGTCCAGCGGCACCATGGTCGTGATGGAGAAGGCCCGCAAGACGGTCTTCGACACCATGCAGGACCCGGACCCGCGCAACCGGTACCGCATCGACATCGAGTACGCCCAGCGGCTCACCTGGGGCGGCGAGTTCCTCCACGCCGCTCCCTGGTCAGTCGCTGACCAGGGCCGGCGCAACGTCTCCCACGGCTGCGTCAACATGTCCATGGCCAACGCCGAGTGGCTGTTCAACAAGACAAAGCTCGGTGACCCGGTCGTGGTCAAAGGCACCGAGCGCCGGCTCCAGTACGGCAACGGCTGGATGGACTGGACCATGAGCTGGGAGGAGTACGTCAAGGGCAGCGCGGTCCCGTACGAGCCGGGGGCGAGCGCGGCGTCCGCCGGCCCGAGCCCCAGCCCGAGCGGCTGACCGACCGGTATCCGGCCGCCGCCCGGCGTCAAAGCTGGCGGGCTGGCGGGAGAGAGACCGGCAAGGTGCAGGGCCTGTTGCCCTAGCCAGCCCCTACCTATGCCTCAGGCCCGGTCCATGGACCGGGCCTGAGCAGCGGAGACAATGCTCCGTCGACCGGGTGACTGAGGGGACTCGAACCCCCGACACCTGGGACCACAACCCAGTGCTCTACCAGCTGAGCTACAGCCACCATGCGTTGCGCCGCCCAATGATAGCCACACCCGGCCCCGGTGCGTCGAGCAATACCGCCGTGTCACACCGGACCCAGCCGGGCGGCGATCGCCTTCGCCTCCTCGACGTCCGGCCCGGGCGGGGGTACGAAGACCGTGCGCCGGTAGTACTCCAGCTCGCGGACGCTCTCCCGGATGTCGGCCAGGGCCCGGTGGGTGAGGCCCTTGGCCGGCTGGCCGAAGTAGACCCGCGGGAACCAGCGCCGGCACAGCTCCTTGACGGAGGAGACATCGATCATCCGGTAGTGCAGGTGCGCGTCCAGGCGCGGCATGTCCCGGGCCAGGAAGCCGCGGTCGGTGGCGATCGAGTTGCCGCACAGCGGCGCGCTGCGGGGCTCGGGCACGTGCGCCGTCACGTACTCCATGACCATGTCCTCGGCCTGCGCCAGGCTCACTGCGGAGGCCCGGGCCGCCTCGGTGAGCCCGGAGCGCGCGTGCATGTCGCGCACGACCTCGATCATCGAGTCCAGGATGGTGTCGTCGGCGTGGATGACGGCATCGACGCCGTCGCCCAGCACCTCCAGGTCTGGGGTGGTGACCAGCGCCGCCACCTCGATCAGCGCGTCCTTGCCGAGGTCCAGCCCGGTCATCTCGCAGTCGACCCAGACGAGCAGCTCAGACACGGGGACCACCGACAAGGTTCATACAGCACAGCTTAGGGGGGCCGGTAGGGTCGGCTGGTGTCCAGCCCGCCCACCGGCCCTCGTGCGCAGATCCTGCCCCGTACCCTGCTCCGTGCGGCGGTGGTGACCGCCCTCGTCGTGGCCGTGGCAGCCGCGCTGGACTGGTACGGCAACCGGCACCAGTACTTTGACCTGAAGATCTACGTCAGCGCGATGCGGTGGTGGGCGCAGGGACACCCGCTCTACGACTACGCCCAGGCCGACCCGGTGCAGGGTGACCTCTACTTCACCTACCCGCCGTTCGCGGCGCTGCTGCTGTGGCCGTTCGGCCAGGTCCCGCTGGACGCGACGATCGCTGTCTTCACCTGGGGCACGGTGGCGGCGCTCGCGGTCACCACGTACTGGCTGGTGGCGCCGGTCGCCGACCGCCGGGGCCTACCCCGCTGGTACGCGGCCGGCCTGGCGCTGCCGCTCGCCTTCCTCATCGAGCCGACCCGCGAGACGATCACGTTCGGACAGCTCAACCTGCTGCTGGTCGTACTTGTCCTCGGTGACCTGCTCTTCGCCGTACCCCGCAGGTGGCGGCTGGCCGGTGCGGGCATCGGGCTGGCCACGGCGATCAAGCTGGTTCCCGGCATCTTCATCGTCTATCTCCTGGTGACGCGGCGGTGGCGGGCAGCGGTGGTGGCCTGCGCGGCGGCGGCCACGGCCACCCTGCTCGCGGCCGTGGTGGCCCCGCGGGAGTCGTGGCAGTTCTGGACGGAGTCGCTGCGCTCGACGGCCCGGGTGGGGCGGACCGACTACACCGGCAACCAGTCGCTGCTCGGGCTACTGGGCCGGCTGGCCGCGCCGGCGGAGCCGGACCGGCTGGTGTGGCTGGTGCTGGTGGGTGTGGTGGTCGCGGTGGGGCTGTGGCGGGCGGCCCGGGCCGCCGCGGCCGGCGACGAGGTCGCCGGGCTGGCCATCGCTGGGCTGGTCGGCTCGCTGGTGAGCCCGATCACCTGGCCGCACCACATCTACTGGTTCATCCCGGCGTTCGTCGTGATGGCCGACGCCGCGCTGCGGGACCCGCCCGGCACGCCGCCGGACCCAGCCGCTCGGGCCGCCGCATCCGGGCGCCTTCGGCGGGGCGCCCTGCTCGCGCTGCTGGCCGCGGGGTACGCGGTCTGTGCGTACGGGGTGGTGTCCTTTGTGATCTGGGATGTGCGCCCGGTGCCCACCGACTCGGTGGGCGAGTTCTTGATGCGTAATGCGCTCGTGCTGCTCTGCCTGGTGCTTGTCGCGGCCGTGCCGATCCGGCGCGCTGTGACGGGCGTGGCGGGCTACCGGACGGTCACGGCCGCGGTGACCGACGCCTCGCCGAGCTCGGGGGTGCGCAGTGTGATCTCGATTGACCACTCCCCGGCGGCAGGCAGGGTCGCCTCGCCGAAGGCGTGACTGTCGGTGACGGGCTGCAGCGTGATGTCGAACGGCGTGACGTTGCGCTGCGACCGCATCGTCGCGCTCGCGGCCCACGCGGCGACCGGCAGCGGCCTGCCGTCTGGCCGGTACGCGTACAGGTGCATGGTGTTGGCGCCCACCTGGGCCGGGTCGATCTGCACCTGCAGCGAGTACCGGTTGGTGGTCACGGTCGTGGCGTATCCGGCCGGCTGCTCGGCCTCGGCGGTACGCCCCGGCGTGGTCTGCACCAGCACCACCGCCACCGCGAGCACCGTGGCGGTGATGGCCAGCTCCACGCCGGCCGCCCGGCGCACCGCACCGGGGCGTGCTGCGGCGACCTCGTGGCGGACCAGGCGCCGGGAGTACGTCGCCGCCCCTAGCGCCGCCGCGAAGAGCCCGAGCTTGACCAGCACCAGGCGGCCGTACCCGGTGCTCACCAGCGCGTCCGGCGTGCCGATCTCAACCAGCGCCTGAAGGACGCCGCTGAGCAGGAGCGTGGCGACCGCCAGCGTGGCCCACCGGTCCCAGACCGGCAGGATCGCCGCCAGCTCCCGCTGGTCCGCCTGGCGCAGCAGGAAGGTGACGAGCATCACCAGCCCGCCGAGCCAGGCCGCCATGCTGGCCAGGTGCGCGGCGTCCGCTGTGACGGAGATCCCAGGCATCGGCGAGCCGGCCGGGTGCCCGGAGGCCGGCCAGGTGGTGAGCCCGACGACCCCGAGAACCGCCAGCAGCAGCCGGTGGCCGGCTCGGGCCTGGCCGGCGAGCACGGGACGCAGCAACAGGGCCACCGCGACGAGCACGCCGAGGCGGGTCAGGTGCGCGGTGCCGAACGGGGAGCCCAGCACGTCGCGCAGGTCTGCCGCGGTGACGCCGGCCAGCGACGAGCCGGTCGTGTACGGCGCCTGGAGCACCAGGCCGGTCAGCGTGCTGGCGGCGACCAGCCCCAGCCCGGTCCAGCCGAGCCGGGCGGGCCCAGTGCGCGGCAGCCGGTGCGGCCACAGCGCCGCCAGCACCAGCGCCGCGCCGACGAGGAGCAGCAGGCCGGCGTACCCGAGGTACCTGACGGCGGCGATGGCGGCGCGGACCGCGGGGTCGGTCGCCTGCTCCTCGGGCAGCGCCGGCGGCGTGGTCGACGGGGCGCCCACCGAGTAGGTGAAGGAGCCGCTGACCGGGTGGCTGTCCGCCGCGATGACCCGGTAGCTGACCAGGTACGTGCCCTGCGGGCCGTCCGGGCGCAGCGGCACGGTGACCTGCCGTTCGCTGACCGTCGCCTCGGCGCGGGTCGCTGGCTGGCCGTCCGGCCCCACCACCCGCACCTTTCCGGGCGCTGGCCGCACCGGCTCGCTGAACGCCAGCACGACCTCGGTCGGGGCGGTCGGCGCCACGGAGCCCGCAGCCGGCGTGGACCGTACCAGGACCGGGTGTGCCGACGCGGCGGTGGCGGGCACCACGCAGAGCAGGCCCGCGAGCGCTGTGGCGCCGGCGGCGAGCAGGAGCCGCCCGGGGGTGGAGGTCATGGGGACATCGTGGCGCCCGCGCATCTCGCCGCGGCGACCGGCACCGGTAGATGGGGGAGTGCGGGGGTCCGGCCGGTAGGCAGGGGGAGTGCGGGGGCCCGGCCGGTAGGCAGGGGGGTGCGCGGCCCGACCGGTAGGTAGCGGGCGTGGGGGCCGGTCTGGCCGGCCCCCACGCATGGTCGGCAGGTCTGGTCAGCAGGTCTGGCCGGCGCAGGCCTGTAGCCGGTGGAGCTGTTCGGCGAGCGCGGCCCGGACCTGTGCATAGGCCGCGTCAGCATGGCGGGAGCGCAGCTGGTAGGGGTCTATGGACAGGTCGTAGAGCTCACGCTCCCCGGTGGAGTGTTCGATGTAGACGAACCGGGCGGTGCGGACCGCCGCGTACCATCGGGCCCCGTTGGAGCGCGGACCGGTCTCCACGAGCAGGGCTGTGCGGCCCGATACGGTCAGCAGCGAACGGCCATCGATGGTGATCCCCGGGGTGGCCTGCGCCACCGCCAGCACTGTGGCGGCCAGGTCGATGTTGCCGGCCGGGACCGTGCTGGTCGCGCCGGCAGAGACACCGGGGCCGCGCAGGATCAGCGGGACCCGGATCGACTCCTCGTACGGGTGGATCTTGCCGTTGGGGATGCGGTGCTCGCCCTGCAGCCAGCCGTTGTCGGAGGTGAACACGAACAGCGTGTTCGCCAGCTCGCCGCGGGCCGCCAGGGTGTCCACAATGGACTTGACTGCCTCGTCGACGGCGAGCAGCGACTCCAGCCGGGACCGGTAGGTCTTGGTGATGCCGGCGACAGCGGTCGCGTCCAGCAGCGGCAGGGCGCGGATGTGGGCCGGCTTGTCGTTCACGTCGAGTTCGTTGAACGACGCCGGCTGGGGCAGCGGGGCGTTGGCGAAGGCGCCGCGGTGGCGGGGGGCCGGCCTGGGGTTGCGGTTGCCGTTGGTGGAGGCCCACCCGACCTCGGTGTGCGGGGCCAGCGGCGCCACGGACAGGAAGAACGGCGCCGCACCGGGTGCCTTGCGGTTGACGTAGTCGACCGCCTTCTTCGCGTACACGTCGGTCTGGTAGAGCGCCGGGTCCTCCACGTCGTCCTGGCCGTAGGTGACCAGGTTGCCGTTCTCGTTGATGGTGTAGCCCCACATGCGGTAGGTGCTCGGGTCCACCGAGCCGTACCACTCGCCCCAGCCGGGCGGGATCTCCACCGGGTTCTGCGTGCCGTACCCGTTGAGATACTTGCCGATGTGGGCGGTCTGGTAGCCGGCGCGGGACAGCCACACCGGCAGGGTCTCGTCACCGCGCAGCTGGTAGTAGCCGCCGTCGGGTGCGGAGTTGGCCAGCACGTCGTGGTTGTGCGGGTACTGGCCGGTCAGGTAGGTCGCCCGGGACGGGCAGCACAGCGGGTACGCCACGAAGCTGTTGCTGAACGTCGTGCCGGCGTTGGCCAGCAGCGCCTTGACGTTGGGCATCACCGCCAGCGACGATACGTTCTGGTCGTCGGTCATGAAGACCACGACATTGGGCCGGGAGTCCGCCACCACCTCCGTGGTGGTGTTCGCGGCCACCGCCGATGAGCTGGCCAGCACAGCCAGGATGATCGCCGCGAGAGCTAGCCCTTTTCCAGTACGGGTTCTGGAACGCGTCATGCCGCCCATCACCCCATCCGATCGTTCGGGTTCGGTCAACAAGACGACAGAGCCCGGTAAGCCGAGCGCACTGCGTCGATCGCTGGACAGCCTCCTGATCGGTACTGACCGTGGCTGCACGATAACCAAGATCACGACGGCGGGCGCCGTTTGTACGGTTGCGCTGGGCGGCTGCTGCAAGCTGGCCGCGACCGGCACTAGCCCGAGTGTCCTGGATAAGTTGATCTTGACTGTGGAGGTGGTCGAGCGCACGCGGCCTGACCTGCGACGGCGGGTCGACGTTCACCCGTTGCGGTACCCACGAGGCGTATGACCTAAAGTGGGTGTGTGGCGAGC
>DASRIS010000140.1:0-2576 GCA_035649895.1 Micromonosporaceae bacterium
ACGAGAAAGGTATCGCCGTACCGGACGAGGAGTTTGGTCGGCTACCTGTTGAAGGGCACGAGTTTCATGGGAACTGGAATTACACTGTTAGGTGTACTTCAGTAAATTAAAGAATGTTAGTAATTTAAATACGAATCCTAACGGAGCCGGCGGGCTCGGCATCGACAGCCTGGCGAATGTCCGGCGCCGCCGCGCTTGGCGGGTCGGGTGTTGCGGGGGCCCCGGCCGGGGGCGGCGTGGCGGGCATGCTGAGTGTGTATCACATGAGGTCAACTCGCCATTACTCTAGGCAATGTCCATGCGTGTGTCTGGGCGGCCGCGCAGGCTGAGCGCCGCCGCGGAGGCGAACTGGACCATCAGCGTCTGTTGTCTTTTGCCAGCGGCCACATTGCGAAAGGCGGGCAGTGACGGGCACTTCCTGGAGCCGTACGTCGACGCTTTGTAAATTGCATCCATCGTCGAGAAACCGGCCGGAGAACAGCGGCCGACCAGGCATCCGTTAAGCCCCAACCGGCCACCCGAAGCGTGGAGTATACTACTGTTCCACCGAGCGCTAATTCGCCGGGTAGACGTCGACGGTCGGGGTTCCCACCGCCATATAGCCAATTACGGGCCCCCGAGGAGCTGATGTTGCCACAGCCGGACAGTACGCCGGGTTTTGACTTCGCAGCCCGGCCCACCTTGCTGCCGCTCCCGGACGAACTGCTCCCGCCGCGGGCCGCGGGCTCGCCGCCCCGCCCATCGCGCCGTCCGCGGAGGCGGAGCAGAAGATGACGACACTGGGCGGGTCTCCTGACGGGACCGGTGCGCTTGACGACCTGTTCCTGTCCGGTGCCGGCGAGCCGCTGCGGCCAGCCGCCGAGCTGTTCGTCAACCGGGTCGGCGAGATCGACGCGTTCCGGGCCGCGTACCGGCGGGTGCACGTGCCCGCCGAGCCGGTCGACCCGACCGACCTGGGCGAGCCGCGTACCAACGTGGTCGTGTTCTACGGCATGGGCGGCATCGGCAAGACCCGCCTCGCCCAGCAGTGCGAGGCGCTGCTGCGCTCCGGCGAGCTCGGGGAGGAGCCCCACCCCGCCACGTTCCGGATCGACCTGCGCGACCCCGCCTTCCTCGACCCCGAGGCGCTGGTCGTCGGGGTGCGGGCGGCGGTCGGCGTCCAGCCCGGCGTCCGGCTGCCAGCGTTCGACCTCGGTCTGAGCGTCTACTGGGACACCAAGCACCCCGGCGAGAGCCTGCGCTCGTTCCTCAGCCGCTCCGAGTGGCTGGCGAAGGCCACCCGCAACCCGCGGCTGCACGAGGAGATCGCCGGCACGGTCGGGGACCTGCTCGGGGCGTCCGCCCTCGCCACCGCCGGCCTGCGCATCGGCCGGCGGCTGGTCACCGGCCTGGCGGAGCGGGCGCAGACCCAGTCGCTGCTGGCCCGCTGCCCGCGGCTGGAGCAGATGCTCGCCACGGACAACGCCGACAGCCTGCGCGCCTACCTGCCCTACCTGCTCGCCTGGGACCTCGCCCAGCTGCCGCCCCAGCGCCAGGTGGCGTTCACCGTGTTCGTGGACACCTTCGAGGAGGCTCAGGAGCGCTCGCGCGGGCCGGGCGACATCGAGGACATCGTCGCCCGCTGCGCGTACCTCATGCCGAATGTTCTCTTCGTTATCGCCGGGCGCAACCGGCTGCGGTGGGCCAGCCCCGGCGGGGCTGGCCTCATCCTCTTCCATGGGGTGGACCGGTGGCCGGGCCTGGCCGACCCGGGCCGGGACATGTGGCTGCTGGGTGGGCTGAGCGAGCGCGACGCGCGGGCGTACCTGCACGGCCGGCTGGCCGGCGGCGGCGCCACCGCGGCCGTGGTCGACCGCGTCGTGGCGGCCTCCGGCGGCTGGCCGCTCTACCTGGACCTCCAGGCCACCCGGCTGGCCCGGCTGCTCGCGCGGGGGGCGGCCATCGACCCCGAGGAGCTCGGCGGCGGGCTGGTGGAGGTCCTGGTACGGGTCCTGCGCGACCTCGACGGGTGGGAGCGTGACCTGCTGCGGGCCGCCGCGCTGGTGACCATTGTGGACAAGGGCACGCTGCGTGCCGCGCTGCCGGAGATGCGCGAGTCGCGCATCGACCGGTTTCTGGAGCTCAGCCTGCTGGCCGCCGGCGCCGGCGCCGGGGCCGGCAGCCGTGGTCTCAACAGCGCGCTGCGGGAGAGCATCCGCGAGGCCGACGGCATGCTGGACGACCACTGGAGCGACGGGCAATGGGCCGCGGTGGCCCGGCGGGTCGCCGAGCACCTCGGCGGGCGCCTGCGCTCCACCGACCCGGCGGTGCTCACCGCGGCCCTGCTCGACGGGTTCCAGCTCGGCGCCCGGTTCGACATCCGGCCGGGCTGGCTGGCCTTGGCCGCGGAACGGGTCTTCGGCCACGGCTCCTGGGAGGTGCTGCGCACGGCCGGGTCCTCGGCGCAGGTGCAGGGCTCGGTGCTGCGGCCGGTGGCCCTCGCCGCGGAGGCGGCGGCCCGGCGGGCGGCCGGGGACACCGGCGGCGCGCAGCGGCTCGCCGAGGAGGCCGCGCACGGCCTCGACGACCTTGAGGGC
>DASRIS010000141.1:0-46775 GCA_035649895.1 Micromonosporaceae bacterium
CCGGTTCGCCGGCCGGCTGGTGACCACCGGCCGCGGGTACGCGTACCCGACTGCCCGGGAGGCCGCGCTCAAGCTGATGGAGACCTCCTACCTGGCCGCACTCGCGTTCTCCGGTGCGGACCTGCTGCACGGACCGGTCGCGTTGGCCGATCCCGACGTGCCCGTGCTGGCCGTTGTCGGAGCGGGTCCGGGTGGCGCGGCAATGCGTGACGTGCTGGCCCGGCTGGGGGAGCGGCGGGCGGACGTGGTGGCGGTGAGCCCCACCGATGTCCCGGGAGTCTCCGCGCGCATCGGCGTGCCGGCAGTTGACGAGCGGCTCGCCCCGCTGCTGGACATCCTGCCGCTGCAACGTCTCGCGCTCGCCCTGGCGCTGGCCCGGGGGGAGGACCCGGACTCGCCCCGCGGACTGCGGAAGGTCACGGCCACCCGGTAAGCCCGAGGCATGGCACCCTGAAGCCGTGTCAACCCTGCGTGACCTGGTGGAGGAGCACACCACGCTCCCCACGCCCGACGTCGACCACCTGCACCAGCTGGCCGGCGACTGGCAGCTGATCTCTGACCTGTCCTTCGCCGACCTGCTGATGTGGGTGCCGGTCGAGCCGGAGCTGGAGCACGGGGGTGCGTCGCCCGCGTTCCTGTGCGTGGCGCAGGTGCGCCCGACCACCGCGCCAACGGCGTACCACGACGACCAGGTGGGCCGGGTCGTGGCCGGGCCTGAGGTGGCCCACCTGGAGATCGCCCGTACCCAGGGGCGGATCTGGCGTGAGGGCGACCCGGTGTGGTACGGCGACACCCCGGCCCGGCACGAGGCGATCCCGGTCCGGCGGCGCGACGTGGACGGCGAGCCGGGCGCGGTGATCGCGGTGGTCGGGCGCGACACCAACCTGTCCACCGCCCGCACCCCGAGCCAGCTGGAGCTCAACTACCTGACCAGCGCGGACGACCTGGCTCAGATGATCTCCGACGGCACGTTTCCGCCGCCGCGGAACCAGGGCGAGACCACCAGCGCCCCGCGCGTCGGCGACGGGCTGGTACGCCTCGACGCCGGTGGCAAGGTGACCTATGCCAGCCCCAACGCGCAGTCGGCGTACCGGCGCCTGGGCATGGCGGCGCACCTGGTGGGGGAGGACCTGGCGGCGCTGACCGGCCGGCTCGCCGATGACCCGCTCGACGGCTCGGACGTGTCCGCGCAGGTGCACGCGGCGCTGCGGGGAGAGGCCCCGCCCCGGCGCGAGGTCGAGGCGCGGGGCGCGAGCGTGCTGATGCGCGCGCTGCCCCTGATCCCGGCCGGCGTGCCGATCGGCGCGCTGGTCCTGGTGCGCGACATCACCGAGGTCCGCCGGCGGGAGCGGGCGTTGATGACCAAGGAGGCGACCATCCGGGAGATCCATCACCGGGTGAAGAACAACCTCCAGACCGTCGCGGCGCTGCTGCGGCTGCAGGCGCGGCGGGTGTCGGCGCCGCAGGCCCGCGCGGCGCTGGAGGAGTCGGTACGCCGGGTCGCCTCGATCGCGCTGGTGCACGAGACGCTGTCGATGTCGTCGGACGAGGCGGTCGAGTTCGACGGCATCGTGGACCGGGTGGCCTCGGCAGCGGCCGACGTCGCCGCGCCGGAGTCGAGGGTGACCATGCGCCGCGACGGCACGTTTGGCGTGCTGCCCGCGGAGGTGGCCACCCCGCTCGTCATGGTGCTCAACGAGCTGCTGATCAACGCGGTGGAGCACGGCTTCCAGCCCGGGGCGGCGGGAGAGGTGGTGGTGGCGGTGCACCGCTTCCGCCGGCAGCTGCACGTCACCGTCGCGGACACCGGCCGGGGGCTGCCCGCCGACTTCGACGTCGAGAGCGAGGGGAACGGCCGGCTCGGGCTGCAGATCGTGCGCGCTCTCGCAGCGGGTGAGCTGCGGGGCACCATCGAGCTGCGGGAGCGGTCGGGCGGTGGGACAGAGGCGGTGCTGGTGGTGCCGCTGCACAAGCGCTGACCGCCGGGACCCCCTGGCCGGCCGGGCCCGGACGTGGCAGCATGGCCGCATGACATCCGCGCTCCAGCGCCGCTTCGTGGCTCGCCGCCACGTCGACTACGGCCGCGTGCGCAGCGCGATCTGTCCGGCTCGCTGACCTAACGCGTTCCTGAGCCCCGCTCCAGGCGCGCGGTCGCGCCGGCCTCTCCCATCGACCCGCCAGTCGTACGGCGCGCCGTGCGTCCCTATCCCAGAAGGGACGCCGCCATGGCGGTCACCAGCACGTCACCATCCACACCCACGCGCCGGCCGCGCGGCGAGGGGCAGTGGGCGCTCGGCCACCGCGAGCCGCTGAACCCCAACGAGCGCAGCAAGAAAGATGACAACGGGCTCAATGTGCGGGCCCGCATCGAGAGCATCTACGCACACCGCGGCTTCACCAGCATCGACCCGGCTGACCTGCGGGGCCGCTTCCGCTGGTGGGGGCTGTACACCCAGCGCAAGCCGGGGATCGACGGCGGTCGTACCGCGGTCCTGGAGCCGCACGAGCTCGAGGACGAGTACTTCATGCTGCGCATCCGGGTCGACGGCGGGCAGCTGGACCTGAGCCAGCTGCGGGCCGTCGCCCAGGTGTCCGCCCGGTACGGCCGCGACACCGCGGACCTGACCGATCGGCAGAACGTGCAGCTGCACTGGGTCCGCATCGAGGACGTGCCGGCCATCTGGCGGGAGCTGGAGCGGGTCGGGCTGTCCACGACGGAGGCGTGCGGTGACACGCCCCGGGTGGTGCTGGGCAGCCCCGTCGCCGGCATCGCGGCCGCCGAGGTCATCGACGCCACGCCCGCGATCCGCGACATCACCGCCCGCTACGTCGGCGACCCTGCGTACGCGAACCTGCCGCGCAAGTTCAAGTCGTCGGTCGCCTGGCTGCCCGACGTGCCGTACGAGGCGAACGACATCGCCTTCCTCGGCGTGACGCATCCCGAGCACGGCCCGGGCTTTGACGTGTGGGTCGGCGGCGGCCTGTCCACCAACCCGATGCTCGCCCAGCGCCTCGGCGCGTGGGTGCCGCTGCACCAGGTCGCCGACGTGTGGGCCGGCGTGGTCGGGGTGTTCCGGGACTTCGGCTACCGCCGGCTGCGCAGCCGGGCCCGGCTCAAGTTCCTCGTCGCGGACTGGGGCGTCGAGCGGTTCCGGCGCGTGCTGGAGGAGCGCTACCTGGGCGTGCCGCTGCTGGACGGGCCGGCGCCGGTGCTGCCGGAGCGGCCGGTGGACCACATCGGCGTGCACCCGCAGCGCGACGGCCGCTGCTACGTCGGCGCCGCCCCGGTCGCCGGTCGGGTCAGCGGCTCGCTGCTGGCCAAGCTCGCCGACGTGGTCGCCGAGCACGGCAGCGGCCGGGTACGGCTGACGCCGTACCAGAAGCTGGTCGTGCTCGACGTGCCACCGTCCAAGGTGGACTCGCTGGCCTCCGCCCTGCGCGAGCTGGGCCTGGAGACGGCGCCGTCGCCGTGGCGGCGCGGCACCATGGCGTGCACCGGCATCGAGTACTGCAAGCTGGCGATCGTCGAGACCAAGGCCCGGGCCGCGGACCTCGTCGCCACGCTGGAGCACCGGTTCCGCGAGCAGGAGGAGCTGCGGGACACCGGCATCACCATCAACCTCAACGGCTGCCCGAACGCCTGCGCCCGTACCCAGGTCGCCGACATCGGACTCAAGGGCCAGCTGGTGCCCGGCCCAGGCGGCGAGCTGGTCGAGGGCTTCCAGGTGCACCTGGGCGGCGGGCTCGCGCTCGCCGCCGGGCAGCGCGCCGCGTTCGGTCGCAAGCTGCGCGGCCTGCGGGTCACCGCCGAGGAGCTACCCGGGTACGTGGAGCGCCTGGCCCGGCGCTACCTGGCCGGGCGTACGCCCGGCGAGCCGTTCGCCCAGTGGGTGTCCAGAGCCGACGAGGAGCTGCTGCGATGAGTACGGACGAGCGGGTCGTGCCGTTCCACTGCCCCTTCTGCGGTGAGGAGGACCTGCGCCCGGCCGACGCGGCGCCGCGGGCGTGGGAGTGCCGCAGCTGCACCCGGGTCTTCACGGTCACCCTGGTCGGCCTGCGCACCCGGGAGGTGGGCAGATGACAGCCGCCACGACGCCCCGGCGCAGCGCGGCGGAGCTGCGGGAGCTGGCCACCCGCGCGGGCCACGAGCTGGAGGGGGCGAGCGCCGAGCAGATCGCCGGCTGGGCGGCCGCCGAGTTCGGGGCGAGGTTCTGCGTGACGAGCTCGTTCGCGGACGCCGTACTCGTGCATCTGGTCTCCCGGGTGGCACCCGGCGTGGACGTGGTCTTCCTCGACACCGGCCTGCACTTCGCCGAGACGCTGCGGGTGCGTGAGCGGGTGGCCGCCACCCTGCCGGTGCGGGTGCGCTCCATCCGCCCCCAGCTGACGGTCGGCCAGCAGGACGGCCGGTACGGGCCCCGGCTGTTCTCCCGCGACCCGGACCAGTGCTGCGCGCTGCGCAAGGTCGAGCCGCTGGAGCGGGCCTTGGCCGACTACGACGCGTGGGCGGCCGGCCTGCGTCGCGACGAGTCGCCGACCCGGGCCGCCACGCCGGTGGTGCACTTCGAGGCGAGCCGCGGCCTGGTGAAGGTGAACCCGCTGGCCCGCTGGACCCAGGCGGACGTGGACCGGTACATCTCCCGTCACGACATCCCGGTGAACCCGCTGCTGCTGCGCGGGTACGGGTCCGTGGGCTGCTGGCCGTGCACCCGCCGGCCCCGGGCCGGCGAGGACCCGCGCGCTGGCCGGTGGCCGCTGTTCGACAAGACCGAGTGCGGGCTGCACTCGCCATGACCGTGACCGCCGGTATGGCCGCACTATCCACAGTAGATGCCTCACCGACCACGGTGGAGGCCGCGCCGGCCGTGGTGGACGCCGCTGGTCCCACGCCGGGCGCGAGGCCCGGGGAGGCGGCAGCCGCCGTGCTGCTGGTGGCGCACGGCAGCCGTGACCCCCGGGCCGCCCAGGCCACCCGGGCGCTCGCCCGGGCGGTGGCGGTGGCCCGGCCACAGGGGCCGGTCAGCGTCGCCTACCTCGACCATGCCCAGCCCCCGGTGCCGCATGCGCTGGTGCGGCTCGCCGCGACCGGATATCGCCACGCCGTCGTCGTGCCACTGCTGCTGACCGCCGCCTACCACGGCCGGGTGGACCTGCCCGTGGTACTGGCCCGGGTCCGGGCGGCCGGCCTGCCACTGCGGGTGAGCCTGACCGAGGTGCTCGGCGCGCAGGGGCTGGCCGTTGACGCGTTGCTCATCGTGGCGCTGCGCCGGCGGCTGGGGCAGCTGCGCCGGCCGTACGACGCACTCGTGCTCGCCGCGGCCGGCACCCGGGACGCCGCCGCGCGGGAGAGCGTCGCCGCGGTCGCCACCACCCTGGGTACGGCGGCCGGGGTGCGCTGCCTGCCGGCGTACGCGGCAGCGGCCGGGCCGACGCCGGGGGAGGCGGTACGGCAGCTGCGGGCCGGCGGTGCGAGGCGGGTAGCGGTCGCCTCCTACTTCCTGGCGCCCGGCCTGCTCTACGACCGGGCTGCGGCGTCGGCCCAGGGCGGCGGGGCGGTCGGCGTGGCCGCGCCGTTAGGAGCAGCGCCAGAGCTGGCGTGGCTGGTCGTGGCGCGGGTGTCGGCGACCGCTCGACGAGCGTAGGGGCCAGCCGGCGCCTGTTCCGCCGGGCGGCTCTGCTCGCCTGCCGGGCGCTCTACTCGTCCGCCGGGCGGCTCTGCTCGTCTGCCGAGTGGCTCTGCTCGCCTGCCGGGTAGCTCTGCTCGTGTAGATGGTGCAGAGCACAACGACGTAGAGAGGTCGTCCCGGTACCCGGCGTCGCCATAAGCGCACATCGGGGCGGAGTAATAGCAAGGTCGGGCCCCGGCGAAATTCGCCGGGGCCCGACCTGTAGCGCGGTTCAGAGGGAGTGAGCGCGGACCCGCAGGCCACCGCGACGCTTAACGGTACGCCGCTCCTCTTCGCTCATCCCGCCCCAGACGCCGGCGTCCTGACCGCTCTCCAGCGCCCATTGCAGGCACTCGTCGGTCACTGAGCAGCGCCGGCAGACCGCCTTGGCCTGCTCGACCTGAAGGAGAGCCGGGCCAGACGTCCCGATTGGGAAGAACAGCTCCGGATCCTCGTCGCGGCAGGCAGCACGGTGGCGCCAGTCCATGGCGGCAACACTCCTTGTTCGTAAACGATGGCGTTAAGTACGTTGATCTTTTCCCCTATATGCACGCGCGGCGCATCCCCAACGGCAGCGCGTGAGCAGGCAACTCGTACCGCTTGTGAATGCTTTCACGAACGGCCGTGATGTCAAGGGGAGATCCGGAGAAAATCGGGGGCCGTGACCTAGGTCACGATACTTTCGTCCCCTAATTGCCGGTTTATCCGACCTTCGCACCTACGGCGCTCAGCACTCAATGTAGTACGCTACGCGATCCCCCGCCCAGCATTACCGATGTGTCCTCTATGTACGCGTGGCATACGGGCGGGAGGCGGCCGCATGCCTCGTCAGCAGACTACCCGCAGTGCGGCCGGAACGCTGGTGAACTGCACCTTGTCGCGCTCACCCAGGTAGTCCCCGTCCAGCTGGAACGGCTGCGGCCGGGCGGTGCGCAGAGTGAACGTGGCAACATCATGCAACCGGAGCACGTTGCGGCCACGCGGGTCCGGCCGCCGGGACAGGATCTGCGCCACCGTACGGGTGGTGCTGGGCACGTGCAGCACGCGCATGGCCAGCACGTCGAGCCCCAGCTCGAAGGAGGCGTCCGGGTTCGGGTTCACCGGGCGGTCGCCGAGGTAGGTCCAGGGAGCCGTGTTCTGCACGATGACCGTGGCCAGGTCCGCCTCTGGCGCCTCGCCGGGCCGCTCCAGGGTGATCCCCGGGTGCCGGCGGTCGGTGCCTAGGAAGTACTGCGCGACCGTCGACCGCAGGTAGAGCGCTGGCGTTGAGACACGGCCGTGCAACCGGGCCCGCTCGACCCGCCGGACCACCGCCGCGTCCAGGCCCAGCCCGGCGCAGAAGGTGAAGTAGCGCTCGTCGGCCCGGCCCAGGCCGATGGTGCGGGTACGCCGCTCGCGCAGCGCCTCCAGGATCACGCTCGTGCCCTCGGCCCAGTCCTTGGGCAGGCCCAGCGCGCGGGCGAACACGTTCGTGGAGCCGCCGGGCACCACGCCGAACGCCGGCAGCGCCGCCGGGTCCGGTGGCTCGCCGCTGGGGCGCGCGGAGAGCAGGCCGTTCACCGCCTCGTTGACGGTGCCGTCGCCGCCGAGCGTCACCACCAGGTCGACTCCTGCGAGCGCCGCCTGCCGGGCGAGCGTGGCGCAGTGCCCGCGCCGCCGGGTGTACGCCACCTCCAGCTCGACCTCGCTACGCAGGGCGCGGACCAGCACGTCGCGGCTGCGCTCGCTCGTGGTGGTGGCCTTCGGGTTGACCACGAGGAGAGCGCGCATGTCGGGGACTGTAGCCTAGGGCGCCGTGACCGAGCGCTCACCCCACGCTGCCCTGCCCGGCCCGCTCCGGGGGGCGGTCGGGCTGCTCGCGGCCGAGGCCACCGCCGTCGTGCTCGTCGTGGCCTACCTGGCGTACGCCGACCTCACCGCGGACGCGGCGAACCGGCGCTCCGCGCTGCTGGTGGCCCTCTACGTGGCCCTGGTCGCTGCCGCGTTGGGCGGGCTGGCCTGGGCGCTGTCCCGCCGGCGGGCCTGGGCCCGCAGCCCCGCGATCGTGCTTCAGCTCCTGCTCCTGCCGGCGGCCTACTACATGGTCTCCGGCGGCCTGCTCTGGCTCGGCCTGCCGCTGGGCGCTGCCGCTCTGCTGGTGATCGGCTTGCTGCTCACGCCGGCCACCCGGGAGGCCCTCGACATCCACTGAACGGCGGCCGGCGGCGAGGCGTCAGTGCGTCGCCGAGCGGATCTCCGCGCCGCGGCTGACCAGCCGGATCGTCGCGCGCCCCTCGACCGTGCCGGCGTTGACATCGGCCGCCAGCGCGGTGAGCACCTGCCAGGCGAAGGACTGCGCTGGCGGCAGCACCGCGGTGCCGACCGTCTCCACCGCCATCTCCACCGCGAGCCCGTCTACCGCGATGTCGAACCGGCAGCTCAGCTCGGAGTCGGTCGCGGCGAGCCCGAGCAGCATGCCGCACGCCTCGTCCACCGCTATGCGAAGATCCTCGATCTCGTCGAGGCCGAAGTTGAGGCGGGCGGCGATGCCGGCGGTCGCCGTACGCAGGACCGCCAGGTAGGACCCGTCGGCGGGCACGGCGATCCACACGACGTCGTGGCTCGTCGTGTCGCTGTCGTCGCCCGGCCGGTACGCCACCGAAGTCCTCCCCCCGGGCATTGACTTTAGGGGGTCGGCGCTCATCCGTGTGGCTCTCCCGGCGGCGTCGCCGCTGCCAGCTGCCGCAAGGCCGCGCCGGAGAGCCGGTACGGCACCCACTCCGTCATCGCGGTGGCGCCGACCGCCTGGTAGAAGTCGCGGGCCGGGTTCCAGTGCAGCACCCAGCACTCCAGCCGGGGGTACCCCCGGCGTACGCACTTCTGGGCGAGCGCGGCGAGCAGTGCCCGGCCGGCGCCGGTGCCCCGGGCGGCCGGGCGCACGTAGAGGTCCTCCACGTAGATGCCGTGCCTGCCCTCCCAGGTGGAGAAGCTGCGGAACCACAGGCTGAACCCGACCGGGGTGTCCTGCTCGTCCACTGCCAGGTGGCCGAAGAGCGCGGGCGGCGCGTCCGCCGGGAACAGGGCATCCGTCAGCTGTGCCGCGGTGAGGTGGCACTGCTCCGGCGCCTTCTCGTACTCCGCCAGCTCGTGCACCATTGCGACGACGGCCGGCACGTCCGAGGGGCGTGCCGGCCGTACCCGGATGCGGGGCGCTCTCACGCCTGCTTGGTCTCCCAGAAGATCTTCGCGATCTCGTCGATCTTGTCGAGCAGCTCCTGAGCCACTGCCGCGTCGACCTTGCCCTTGGCGCCGCCGGCGCCGGCCAGCTTGGTCGCCTCGTTGAACAGCTGGTGCAGCTGCGGGTACTTCTCGAAGTGCGGTGCCTTGAAGTAGTCGGTCCACAGCACCCAGAGGTGGTGCTTGACCAGCTCGGCCCGCTGCTCCTTGATGAGCAGGGCGCGGGTGCGGAAGTCCGGGTCGTTGTTCGCCTCGTACTTCTCGCAGATCGCCTTGATCGACTCCGCCTCGATCCGCGCCTGGGCCGGGTCGTACACGCCGCATGGCAGGTCGCAGTGGGCCTTGACGACGGTACGGGGTATGAACAGTCGCGGCAGTCGCATCGGACCCCTCCTGGGCATTGTTGCGATGATCCTTATGTCCGGAACCTTACCCCGGCCAGGGCGGTCGGAACGCGGGAGGTGGCTTGGCGGCCCCGGTCTTCGCCGTACTCGTGGAAGGCCCTTCCATGGCCCCGGCGCTGCGCTCCGGCGACGCGCTGCTGGTGCGGCGCGGCCGCCGCGCGCGCCCGGGCGACGTGATCGTGGTGCGCTTCGACGGGCAGCCCGGCCTGTTCGTCAAGCGGGCGGTGCGGCCGGTACGCGGCGGCTGGTGGGTGGTGGGCGACAACGGCGCCGCCTCCGAGGACTCCCGCCGGTACGGCACGGCGCAGGTGGTGGGTCGGGTGCTGTTCCGCTACTGGCCGCGCCCCGGCCGGGTCGCCCGGCCCAGGCTGCACTAGGGTCAGCTCCGAGCCCGTCCGCTACACCCGCTGGAGCAGCACCGATGTCCGAGCCCCGCCCGTGACCGCGCCGACCGAGGAACCCGTCTTCATCCTGCACCGCGGCGGGAAGCTGGGGGTGGATGTCACTGTGCCGCTGGCCACCCGGGAGGACCTGGCGCTGGCGTACACCCCCGGGGTGGCCCGGGTGTGCGAGGCGATCGCGGCAGACGAGACGCTGGTGTACGCGTACACCTGGGTCGGCCACACCGTGGCCGTGGTGACGGACGGCTCGGCGGTGCTGGGCCTGGGCAACATCGGGCCGCGCGCCGCACTGCCGGTGATGGAGGGCAAGGCGGCGCTGTTCAAGCAGTTCGCGGGCGTGGACGCGGTGCCGGTGTGCCTGGGCACCCAGGACGTGGACGAGATCGTGGCGGCGGTGACCGCGCTGGCGCCCTCGTTCGGCGGCATCAACCTGGAGGACATCTCCGCGCCGCGCTGCTTCGAGATCGAGCGCCGGCTCGACGAGGCGCTGCCCGTCCCGGTCTTCCACGACGACCAGCACGGTACGGCGATCGTCGTGCTCGCCGCGCTGCGTAACGCCGCGGCGGTGCTCGGCCGCAAGCTGGGCGACCTGCGGGTGGTGATGTCCGGCGCGGGAGCGGCCGGGATCGCGGTCACCAGGATGCTGGTGGCCGGCGGCGTGAACGGGGCCGAGCTGGTGGTGTGCGACTCGCGCGGCACCATCCACGATGGACGAGCCGACCTGACCCCGACAAAAGCCGAGCTGGCCGCGCTGACCAACGGGCGGCGGGTGACCGGCTCGGTCGCGGACGCGCTGGTAGGGGCGGACGTGCTGATCGGCGTGTCCGGGGGCCTGATCGGTGAGGAGGCCGTGGCCGCGATGGCGCCGGGCGGCGTGGTCTTCGCGCTCGCCAACCCGACCCCCGAGGTGCACCCGACGGTCGCCGCGCGGCACGCCGCGGTCGTCGCCACCGGGCGCAGCGACTTCCCGAACCAGATCAACAACGTGCTGGCGTTCCCCGGGGTGTTCCGGGGCGCGCTCGACGCCGGGGCCACCCGGATCACGGAGGGCATGAAGGTGGCCGCCGCCGACGCGATCGCCGCGGTCGTCGCCGACGAGCTGCGACCGGACGCCATCGTGCCGAGCGCCCTCGACCCGCGGGTGGCGCCCGCGGTGGCCGCAGCGGTGGCCGCTGCGGCCCGCCAGGACGGCGTCTGCCGCGCCTGACTCCCGCCCTGCCCGGCCTTGCCGCTCGCCCGCTCGGCCCTGCCGCCCGCTCGGCTTGGCGGTGCGACCGGCCCGGCGGCGCCGTCGTCCTGTTACCGTGCCGCCATGCGTGCCGCGTACGTCTCCGCGTTCCATCCCGACGACCCGCTCGCCGGCCTGGCCGTGGGCGAGCAGCCGGAGCCGGAGCACCCGGCCGGTGACTGGGCCACGGTCGAGGTGCGGGCCAGCTCGCTCAACCACCACGACCTGTGGTCGCTGCGCGGGGTGGGCCTTCAGGCCGAGCAGCTGCCGATGGTCCTCGGCTGTGACGCGGCCGGCGTGGACGAGGCGGGCAACGAGGTCGTGGTGCACGCGGTCATCGGTGACCCGGGCGCGAGCGACGAGACCATGGACCCCAAGCGCTCGCTGCTGTCCGAGCGGTACCCCGGCACGCTCGCCGAGCGGGTGGCCGTGCCGCGGCGCAACCTCGTACCCAAGCCAGAGGGGCTGAGCTGGACGGACGCGGCCTGCCTGCCGACGGCCTGGCTCACCGCCTACCGGATGCTCACGGTCCGCGGCCGGCTGCCCGAGGGCGGGGCTGTGCTGGTGCAGGGCGCCGGCGGTGGCGTCGCCACGGCCGCCGTCGTGCTTGCTGTCGCGCTAGGAGCGCGGGTGTACGCGACCAGCCGCGACCCGGCGAAGCGGGAGCGGGTGGCGCAGCTGGGCGCCAGCGCGGTCGAGCCCGGTGCCCGGCTGCCGGAGCGGGTGGACGTGGTCGTGGAGACGGTGGGCGCGGCAACGCTGGACCACTCGCTCAAGTGCGCCAAGCCGGGTGGCCGGATCGTGGTCTCCGGGGCCACCTCCGGGCATCTGGCCACTGTGGACCTGCGCCGGGTGTTCTTCCTGCAGCAGGAGATCCTGGGCTCCACCATGGGCACCCGGGACGAGCTGGCGGCCCTGGTGGACCTGTGCGTGGCGCGGGGCATCCGCCCGGTGGTCGACCGGGTGTACGGCTTCTCCGAGGTCCAGGAGGCCTTTGCAAGGCTGCACGGCGGGGATGTCTTCGGCAAGGTGGTGCTCGACCACGCGCGCTAGCCCTCTGGTAGGTCACGCGCGGGCGTGCCGCCCACAAGACGGCACTCGGCGGTCACCTTCGGGCGACAAGTCCGGCGCAGCTCGGATCCTGAGCGGAGGTGCTACCAGATCCGATCCCATGTCGGTACCATAGCGGTATGACGATCCAGATCGCCGTTCGGTTGCCCGACGATATCGTCGCCTTCGTGGATGAACGGGTCCGCTCCGGCGCTGCTCCCAGCCGTGCCGTCGTTGTCGCACAAGCCCTGGAACGGGAACGACGGCGGGAGGCAGGCGAGCGCGACGCCGCTATCTACGCTGCCAGCAGAGAAGATGGCGACCTTGACGACCTGGCCTCCTGGGCCGGTACCCAGCCAATGGACCTCGACTGATGCGCCCTATCCACCTGGCCACCCTGGACAGGACCCGCCCAGTACTCATCCTTACCCGAGAACCGGTGCGGCCATTCCTCAAGTCGATCACCGTGGCTCCCATCACCAGCATCATCAGAGGACTGTCCACTGAGGTCCCAGTCGGGAAGACCAACGGTCTGCACAACGACTCAGTCGTCTCCTGCGACAACATCACCACCATTCCCCGCGAGGCCATCGGGCGGTTCCTCGGCTACCTGCACCCTGCCCAAGAGCTGGCCCTGGGCCAAGCCATCGCTGCGGCGTACGACCTCGGCCCGTGATCGCTTACAGCTGACGGCCCGCTGGGCGGTTGCTGTTGGCTGTGGTCAGGACAGGCGCGGGTAGAGCATCGTGGCGACGTCCAGCGCGCGGCTGCCTGGGGTGCCGCTGCCCTGGGCGGTCCACACCTCCGACAGCACGCCCATGACGAAGCCCCAGGCCACCACGCGGTCGACCGGGATGGCGAAGCCGTCGGCGAGCTGCTCGATGCGGGTCGGGACGAGCGCGAGCAGGTCCTCCTCACGCCGCCACGGCTGCGGGTTGTAGAGCATGGCGCCGCAGTCGTACCCGGGGTCGCCGACCACGCCGTGCGGGTCGATGGCGAGCCAGGGCTCGCGTCCGGCGCGCAGCACGTTGTCATGGTGCAGGTCGCCGTGTAGCAGCAGGTGCTCTGGCGCGCTGGCGCACAGCTCGTCGAAGAGCTGGCCGGCGTGCTCGACGAGGTGCCGGGGCAGCGGGTCGTCGCCGGGGAAGCGGCGCAGGTGGGCCCGGAACGACTCGCTCTCCTTGCGGAGGTCGGGCAGCGTGCACCCGTCCGGTACAGCCCGGTGCAGGCGCCGCCCCACCCCGATGAGGGCGGCGGTGGCTGCCTCGTCGTCGCGGGGCACCAGAGCCGCGGCCGGGCCGCCGGGTTCGGCGCGCTCCAGCAGCAGCGCGCCCCGGTCGAGGTCGTCGGCGAGCAGCCGTACCGCGCCGTGCCCGCCGTAGGCCCGCAGGGCCTGCGCCTCATGGGCCAGATGCCCGGCTGGTACGCCGAGCTTGAGCACCGCGGGCGAGCCGTCCGCCCGGGTGGCCGGGGCGACCCAGTGGAAGCTGAGCAGGTAGGGCGCGCCGAGGGTGAGCTGCCAGTCGCGGGCGACATCAGCGACGAGCGCGGGCAGCCTGGCCAGCCACCGTGCCCCTTCGTCGGCCCAGGTCTCGACCACGTTGCTGGCCAGGGCGGGCGGGACCAGGACCGGCACCGAGCGAGCATGGCACACGGCCGGTGCCGGTGCCGTCAGCTCCGTGTCCGCTGGGCGAGCTGTCCACGTGATCCATGGGTGCCCAGAGCCGCATAGCTCTTGATGGGCCGATCGTGACGACGGGTCTGTCCACAGTGCCGATGGCGGCCATACTTGGTTGCTCGGTAGCTTCACGCCGTGTTCGGCGCCGACTCTGTCTTCGCGGCCCCGGCCGTGTACGACCCGTCCAGGCTGGCGTGGGCTGCCGCACTTCTCGCATGGGTCCTCGCCGTGCCGATGTATGCCGTCACCACGGTCGTGGCGACGGTGGCCCATGAGGGCGGCCATGCTCTTGTCGGAACGCTGCTCCTCCAGAAGGTGCGCGCCGTCAGGTTGCAGCCCGACGGTGGCGGGGTGACGGAGTTTGGGCCAATTCCCTGGCTGTTCAATATCTTCGTCTCCCTTGCCGGCTATATCGGCCCCTCGGTCTTCGGGCTGCTGGCAGCCGCCCTACTTCTCCGCGGTGCAACCGAGGCGGTGCTCTGGGCCAGTCTGGGGTTCCTGTTTCTCATGTTGTTTATGGTGCGCGGCTGGTTCGGACTGTCTCTCGTCCCGGCTCTCATGGTGGTGATCTTCGCGACCGCGACGCAGGTGGAACCGCCATTGCAGGTGTTCTTCACATATGTCTGGGTCTGGTTCCTGCTCATCGCACCAGTGGAGGACATGCTCGTACACATCAGACAGAAGATCTATGAGAGCTCGGGGTCGGACACGAGAACGATGCAGCGGCTGACCCTGGTGCCAAGTGAGCTGTGGTCACTCATCTTCCTGACGGGTACGATCGCCGCGCTCGTATACGGAGGCAGCCTTCTGCTGCGCCCCGCCGGCTAGGGCGGGACCACTCTCCTGCGCGGCCGTACATGAGGTATGGCACTGCCTGGTCGACCGCACAGCGGCTCACTTGGTCACCGCACCCATTGATCTTAGGTTATCAATCGGCTGCGCCCGGTTTGTCTCGGCCCACGGCTCCAAGCTTCTCAAGATCGCGATTGCGGCAGCGGATGTGCGGCGCGACTGCGCAGATGGCGCCTGCAGCCGCGATCTTTGCTGTGGGCCGCCGCGACAGCGGGAGACATATCCGCTCCGGCGGCTACGTCCTGATGCAGATGAGCGGCGCCGACCTTGCCGCCGGGGGTGTGCCGCCGCCACGGGCGGCGGCACACCGGGGGCGCCCCGGCTACAAGATCGGCGCCAGGTGGTGCGTCAGCTCTGGACGATCTTCACGTCGTCCACGCCGGCCTCGATCAGGCTCGCCGTCGAGGCGTCAGCGGCCTCGATGCGCAGCCGGATCGTCTGCCCGGCGAAGCTGGTGAGGTTGACGGTCCCGGTCGCCCACGCGCCGGCCCGGTTCGTCGCCGCGCCCAGCTGCGTGAAGACCGCCGTGGTGCTGCCGGTGACCACGCTGACCCGGAAGAAGTCGGCGCTGCTGGCGTTGTTCAGGTGCGCCAGGTACCACGAGAACGTCAGCGTCAGCGTGCCGGTCGCCGGCAGCGAGATCGCTGGCGACTGGATGCTGGTGACACCGTTGTCCACGTCGAAGTCGCCCGCGCCCACGCCGGCGGCCGCGCCGGTCACCAGGTCGTTGACACCGCTGACGGTGGTGCCGAGCTGGAGCGGGACACCGCCGTTGCTGGTGGCTGCGGGGTCACCGCGTACCCACTGGCCGGTCGTTGCGGTGTCGGTGCCGTTGGGGTTGGTGACCCAGCCGGTCGCCGTCTCGAACGTGTCGCTGTAGATGGTCGTGCCCGGTGGCGGAGGCTGCGCCCCACCGACGAACAGCAGCCGGTTCGGCGAGCCGGTGCCGGGGCTGGTCACCACGTTGGCCGTGGCGCTGTTCACCATCGAGTCGCGCACCTGCTGCGGCGTGAAGCTCGGGTTGGCCGAGAGGATCAGCGCCGCCGCGCCCGCGGCGTGCGGGGACGCCATCGAGGTACCGCTGATGGTGTTGGTCGCAGTGTTCGAGGTGTACCAGGCCGACGTGATGCTCACGCCGGGGGCGAACAGGTCCAGGCAGGTGCCCCAGTTGGAGAACGACGCGCGCGCGTCGTTGCTCTGGGTCGCGCCCAGCGTGATCGCCGTCGGGGTGCGGGCCGGCGAGAACTGGCACGCGTCGATGTTGCTGTTGCCCGCCGCAAGGGCGTAGGTGATGCCGGACGAGATCGAGTTGGCCACCGCGTTGTCGAGCGCGGTGTTCACGCCGCCGCCGAGGCTCATGTTCGCCACGGCCGGCTTGACGGCGTTGGCGGTCACCCAGTCGATGCCCTGGACGATGTCGGTCGTGGTGCCGCTGCCGGAGCAGCTGAGCACGCGTACGCCGACGACCCGGGCGCCCTTGGCCACGCCGTACGCGGTGCCGGCGGTGGTGCCGGCGACGTGGGTGCCGTGGCCGTGGCAGTCGGTCGAGTCGTTGTCCTCGCTGACTGTGTCCCGCCCGTGGCTGGCCCGCCCACCGAAGTCGGTGTGGCTGATCAGCACGCCGGTGTCGATGATGTACGTGTGCACGTTCGTCGCCGTGTTCGGGTACGTGTACGAGTTGTTCAGCGGCAGGGCGCGCTGGTCGATACGGTCCAGGCCCCAGGACGGTGTCGGTGACTGGGTCCCGGTGACGCCCATGACCGTGTCGGCGTGCACGTAGGCGACGGCCGGGCTGGTCGCGAGCTGGCGGGCGGCCGTCTCGGACATGCGGACCGAGAAGCCGCGCAGCGCCGCGGTGTAGGTGGCCGCGACGGTCCCGCCGTGGCGCGCGGCGAGGCTGGCCGCGGTGCTGGCGACGCCCTGGGCCGACACCGCGGAGTCCTTGAACACCACGATGTACGAGCCGGGGATGGCGTCGGCCCGGCCGGCGGCGAGGACCGCGCCCTCAGCCGCCTGGGCGGGTGTCGCGGTAGCCGCGATCCCGGCGGCGAGCACCAGCCCGCCGAGCGCGCACAGGACGCGCCGCCGGATGTGTGGAGTATTCGTCATTCGGCGTCCTCCCCTCAGGCAGGGCGCCCGGGCCCCGGACGGGCCGGGCCACCCTGGACGTGCGAGGTGGGTCTCACCCTCGCGACACAGGGTAGGAGTCCTTTATCGAAAACAATAGATATTGATATAGGATGATCAGCGTGGTACGAAGGAAGGACGTGTCAGCGCCGGCCCGACCAGGATGCCCGGGTTGAGGATGCCGGCCGGGTCCAGCTCGTGCTTTGCGGCGCGCAGGGCGGCGGCGAACGGCTCCGGCCGCTGCCGGTCGTACCACGGCCGGTGGTCGCGGCCGACGGCGTGGTGGTGCGTGATCGTGCCACCGGAGGCGGTGACCGCCTCGCTGGCCGCAGCCTTGAGCTGGTCCCAGATCTTGACCTCGGCGCCGCGCCGCGCCGCCGCGTAGACGGTGAAGTAGGGGGCCGGCCCGTCCGGGTAGACGTGGCTGAACCGGGTCGACACCAGCGCCGGTGAGCCGGTGGCGGCGACCCCTGCTGCGGCCACCGCCTCCACCACCTGGTCGCGAAGCTGCGGCAGGCGGTCCCAGGTGCACGCGGTCTCGACGGTCTCGACCGCGACGCCGAGCCGGGCGAGCGCGTCCCGGCGGTACGGGGCCCGCAGGAACGCCCCGCGCCACTCACCGGCCACGTCCGCTGTGGACGGTGTGCCGGTGTGCCCGCGGCCGATCTCCACCGCCCGCGCCAGCGCCGCGTCCACCGGATGGTCCGCCGACTCGAAGCCCAGCAGCAACCGGGACCCGCCGTCGGTCGCGCCGGCGCCGAGCATCGCCTCCAGCGGGTCGAGCAGGCGGCAGTTGCTCGGCCGCAGCCCGGCCTGCACGATCTCCCGCACCGCCGCGACGCCGTCGTCGTACTCCATAAAGGACAGTGTGCAGGCGGCGCGGAACTGGGGCCGGCGCAGCACCCGCAGCCAGGCCTCGACGATGACCCCCAGCGTGCCCTCGGAGCCCAGCCAGAGCCGGTCCGGCGCCGGTCCGGCGCCGGAGGCCGGGACCCGCAGCGACTCGCCCACCCCGACCGGGGTCACCACCCGCAGCGCCTCGACCGCGTCGTCGATGTGCGTGTAGCCGGTGGCGAAGTGCCCGCCGGCCCGGGTCGCGAGCCACCCGCCGACGCTTGCGAACTCGAAGCTCTGCGGGTAGTGCCGCAGCGTGAGGCCGTACCGGCGGAGGTGGTCCTCGACCGCCGGGCCGAGGATGCCGGCCTGCACCCGGGCGGCGAGGCTGGTCTCGTCCACCGCCAGCACCCGGTCCAGTGTGGACAGGTCGAGGCTGACCCAGGGCCCGTCCCCGCGGTACTCCACGCCGCCCACGACCGAGGTGCCGCCGCCGTACGGAACGACCGGCGTGCCGGTGCCCGACGCCCAGTCGAGCACCGCGACCACGTCCGCCTCTGCCACCGGGTAGGCGACCAGGTCCGGTGGGTTGGCGAGCTCGCCGTGCAGGTTGCGGACCACGTCCCGGTACGCCTTGCCGTGCGCGTGCGCGGCCCGGGTGCGCGGGTCGGTGCGGCAGATGCCGGCGAGCGCGGCCGGCGGCGCCAGCCGGGGTGCCGGCAGGTCCAGCGCGTCCGGGTCTGGCGGGGTGAGCAGGGTGCCGTCCAGCGGCAGGAACGGGCGCACCCGCTCGGCCAGTGCCGAGGTGGCCGCCGTGTCCAGCGCCTGGTCCGCCCAGCCCCAGCCCCACCACGACCGTTCCCGCCCGTCCGCCATGACGCCGAGCGTAGGGGTTCGGCGTCGGGTCGGCGGCACATGGTCGACACGACCCGCCGCAGCGCCCACCATGCGGCCAGATATAGATCTAGGTAAATCTAACGAGGCGGGTCTCACAACCTTCGCGGCCGTGCTGGCGCTGGCCGTGGCCGGCGTGACGGCGACGACTGCGCCGGCCCGCGCCGCCGTACCGGACGCCTGGGGCTTTGCGTTCATGCACAACCCGGCGCCCGCACCCGGGACGGTCCTTGACACCACCCGCCAGTGGGGCAGCTGGAAGGTGGCGCACCCGCTCGACTGGGCAACCGTGACCGAGATCGCCTTCGGCCGCTACCGGGTGACGTTCCCGCACGCCGCCTCGACCAGGGGCGTCGCACACGTCACCGCGGTCGCCGGGGACGCGCGCTGGTGCCAGGTGATGGCGTGGGCGGCGGGCGGGGTCAACGAGACCGTCGATGTGCAGTGCTACCGCAACAGTGGCTTCCCCGACCGTGTAGGTCGGTACGAGGTTTCTTGACCGCTGGACGCCTACCGGCACGAGCCACGGCGGGTCTTGTCCGTAGGCGTCCAACGGTCGTGATGTGCACATCGCGCCGGCGCTACTCGTCCTCCTCGTCCAGGCGGGCGAGCCAGGTGGCGAAGCGCTCAATCGGCGTCTCGAACTCCGGGTGCAGGTCCAGGAAGTCACGCAGCCGGGCGGCGATCCACTCGAGGCTGACCGTCTCCTCACCACGCCGGTCGGCCAGCTCCTCGATGCCGCGGTCGGTGAAGTACATGGCCTACGCCCGTCCCAGAGCGGTGTCCAGGAGCGCGGCCTGCTCGGTCTCGTGGATCCGGGCCGAGCCGGCCGAGGGCGCCGCGGCGGCCGGGCGCGAGATGATGCGCAGCCGGGCCCCGTCGAGCTGGTCGATGAGGTTGAGCGCGATGAACGACCAGGCGCCCTGGTTGGCCGGCTCCTCCTGGACCCAGCAGAGCTCCTCCGCGTTCGGGTACGCGGCGAGCGCCGCGCGCAGCTCCGCCACTGGCAACGGGTAGAGCTGCTCGAGCCGTACGACCGCCGGGCCGGCCTCGCCCCGCCCGCTGCCGGCCTGCTCGTTATCGGCCTGCTTGCTTCCGGCCCGCTCGGCTCGCGCCTGGGTGAGGTCGTAGTAGATCTTTCCGGTGCACAGCAGCACCCGCCGCACGGCGCCGGGATCGACCGCGGTGTCAGCGAGCACCGGCTGGAACGTGCCGGTGGTGAAGTCCGCCACCGCGGACACGCACAGCTTGTGCCGCAGCAGGGACTTTGGCGTGAACACCACGAGTGGCTTCCGCTTGGGCGAGAGGGCCTGGCGGCGCAGCAGGTGGAAGTAGTTCGCCGGCGTGCTGGGGATGGCGACCCGCATGTTGTCCTCGGCGCACAGCTGCAGGTAGCGCTCTGGCCGGCCGGAGGTGTGGTCCGGGCCCTGGCCCTCGTGCCCGTGCGGCAGCAGCAGTGTCAGCGCGGACCGCTGGCCCCACTTGACCTCGCCGGAGGAGACGAACTCGTCCACAATGGACTGTGCCCCGTTGGCGAAGTCACCGAACTGCGCCTCCCACAGCACCAGCGCCTCCGGGTTCTCCACCGAGTAGCCGTACTCGAAGCCCATCGCGGCGAACTCGCTGAGCAGCGAGTCCTGTGCGAAGAAGCGGGCGCCGCCGGCCGCGACCGAGGAGAGCGGGAGGTACTCCGCGCCGGTACGGCTGTCCATCACCGCAGCGTGGCGCTGGACGAACGTGCCGCGCCGGGAGTCCTGCCCGGACAGGCGTACCGTGACCCCCTCGGCGAGCAGCGAGCCGAGGGCGATGATCTCCGCGAAGCCCCAGTCGATGTCGCCCTCGGCCGCCATCGCGGCGCGGCGCCGCAGCAGCTGGACCACCCGCTTGTGCGGGGTGAACCCGGCGGGCAGGTCGACGTGTGCGCCGCCGATGCGCCGGACCAGCTCGGCGTCGACGGTCGTGCCGACCACCGGCTCCGGCTCCGGCCGCGGCTGGCGGGGCGACCGGGGCGGCGAGCTGGACCCGGCCGCGTCGCGGGTGGCCTTGAACACCGACTCCAGCTGTTGCTGGTAGTCGCGCAGCAGCTCCTCCGCCTCGCCCACGGTGAGGTCGCCCCGGCCGATCAGCTCCTCGGTGTAGATCTTGCGCACCGAGCGCTTCTGGTCGATGATCGCGTACATCAACGGGTTGGTCATCGATGGGTCGTCGCCCTCGTTGTGCCCGCGCCGCCGGTAGCAGAGCAGGTCGAGCACGACGTCCTTGTTGAACGCCTGCCGGTACTCGAACGCCAGCCGGGCCACCCGGACCACGGCCTCCGGGTCGTCCCCGTTCACATGGAAGATCGGGGCCTGGATCATCCGGGCGACGTCGGTGGAGTAGAGCGAGGACCGGCTGTACTCCGGCGCGGTGGTGAAGCCCACCTGGTTGTTGACCACCACGTGGACCGTGCCGCCGGTGCGGTATCCGCGAAGCTGGGAGAGGTTGAGCGTCTCGGCGACCACGCCCTGGCCGGCGAACGCAGCGTCGCCGTGCACCAGCACCGGCAGCACCGTGTAGCCCGAAAGGCCCAGGTCGAGCCGGTCCTGCTTGGCCCGGACGATGCCCTCCATCACCGGGTCCACCGCCTCCAGGTGGGACGGGTTGGCCACCACCGACACCGTGGTGTGCGAGGCGCCGTCCGGCGTGGTGAACTTGCCGGTCATCCCGAGGTGGTACTTCACATCCCCGGACCCCTGGGTCGACCGCGGGTCCAGGTGCCCCTCGAACTCCGAGAAGATCTTCTCGTACGGCTTGCCGACGATGTTCGCGAGCACGTTGAGCCGGCCCCGGTGCGCCATGCCGATGACGACCTCGTCCAGCCCCTCCTCGGCGGAGGCCTGGAGCACCTCGTCCAGCAGCGGGATCAGTGACTCGCTGCCCTCCAGCGAGAACCGCTTCTGGCCGACGAACTTGGTCTGCAGGAACGTCTCGAACGCCTCGGCCGAGTTGAGCCGGTTGAGGATGTGCTTCTGCTCGTCGGTGCTCGGCTTGGCGTAGCGCACCTCCACCCGCTGCTGGATCCAGCGGCGCTCCTCCGGGTCCTGGATGTGCATGTACTCGATGCCCACCCGCCGGCAGTAGCTGTCGCGCAGCACCCCGAGGATGTCGCGCAGCCGTATCTTGTCCTTGCCGGCGAAGCCGCCCACCGGGAAGGATCGGTCCAGGTCCCACAGGGTCAGGTCGTGCTCGCGTACGTCGAGGTCCGGGTGGCGGCGGATCTCGAACTCCAGCGGGTCGGTGTCGGCCATCAGGTGCCCGCGGACCCGGTAGGCGTGGATCAGCTCGATCACCCGCGCGGTCTTGTCGATCTGGCCTTCCGAGGTGTGCGCGATGTCGCGCACCCACCGGACCGGCTCGTACGGGACCCGCAGCGAGGTGAAGACCTCGTCGTAGAAGCCGTGCTCGCCGAGGAGCAGCTCGTGGATGACCTTGAGGAACTCCCCGGACTGCGCACCCTGGATGATCCGGTGGTCGTACGTTGAGGTCAGATTTATGATCTTGCTGACGGCCAGCTCGGCGAGGGTCTCGTCGGACATGCCCGCGTACGGCGCCGGGTACTCCATCGCGCCGACGCCCAGGATCGTGCCCTGCCCGGCCATCAGCCGTGGGATCGAGTGGACCGTGCCGATCCCGCCCGGGTTGGTGAGCGTCACGGTCGTGCCCGCGTAGTCCTCCATGGTCAGCTCGTTGCGGCGGGCCCGCCGGACGATGTCCTCGTACGCCTGCCAGAACTGGCGGAAGTCCATCTGCTCCGCCGCCTTGATGCTCGGCACCACCAGCGAGCGCGACCCGTCCGGCTTCTGCAGGTCGATGGCGAGCCCCAGGTTGACGTGCGCGGGCACGGAGAGCATCGGCTTGCCGTCGACCTCGGCGTAGGAGCTGTTCATCTCCTGGTGGGTGCCGAGCGCGCGGACCAGGGCGAAGCCGATCAGATGGGTAAAGCTGACCTTGCCACCGCGGCCCCGGGCAAGGTGGTTGTTGATCACGATCCGGTTGTCGGCGAGCAGCTTGGCCGGGACCGCTCGCACGCTGGTCGCGGTCGGCACCCGTAGCGACGCGTCCATGTTCTTGACGATCATCGCGGAGGCGCCGCGGATCGGCTTGACCTGCGCCGCCTCAGCCTGGGCCGGCCTCGCCGAAGTGGCCTTGGCCGGGGCCGTCCCAGCCGGGGCCGTCCCAGATGGAGCGGCCTGGGCGGCTGCGGCCCTGGTCGGCGTGGTGGGGGCGGTCGGCGCTGCGGTCTGGCTCTCACCCGGCGTGGTGGGGGCCGGCTGCGCCCCGTCAGGTCGGGCAGGCGCCGGCCCGGCGGTCGCGGGCTGTGCTGGCGCCGGGCGCTGAGCCGCCGCTGCGGCCTGGGCGGGTGCCGTGCGCTGGCCCTGTGCCGCAGCCTGTGCCGCTGCGGCCTGGCTTTGTGCTGCGGGCTGGCTTTGTGCTGCGGGCTGGCCTTGTGCCGTGGGCTGGGCCGCCGCTGCGGGCTGGGCTGGTGCCGTGGGCTGGGCTGGTGCCGCGGGCTCAGCGGCCTGGGCCGGGGCGGCGGGGGGCTCGTCGCTGTCCGCGGCGTCGTCGGCCTCGGGCGCCGGCTTGTAGTCGGCGAAGAAGTCATGCCACGCCGGGTCTACGCTCTGCGGGTCAGCGAGGTACCGCTGGTACATCTCCTCGACGACCCACTCGTTCGGGCCGAAGCCCGCCAGCGGGTTGTTCCGCGAAGTCTGCTGGGTCGACACGCCGCTCTTCGCCTCTTCCACGCAGGGGTTGACTGGCCTGTCAAAGGCTACGCGCAGAGCACCCCTGACCGGCCACTAGACACCGCGGCGCCCGCCGGAGCCCGGCGTGGCCTCGATCACCCGACGGTAGGTCAGGACACGTCCCGCCGCCGGTTGATCAAGATGCCGAGCCCCCCGGCCACGACGACGTAGGCCACGAGGACCAGGCCCCCGACCCACCACGCCGGCTCGCCGGGAAGATCCGTGCCGGTGACCATCAGCGCGGACGCCACCGCGGGCATGGCGTACTGGACGTTGCTGACCCAGTCCCAGCCGAGCTGCTGCTCGAGGATGGCCAGGATGATCTGCACGGCGGCGGTGCCGATGAGGTAGAGCGCCACAGCGGTGACCGTGGCCCCGATCTGGCTACGGATCAGCACGCCGAGGCTGACCCCGAACATGCCCCAGATGCCGTACGCGAGCAGGTTCAGCATGATCGCCCGCTGCACCGGCCAGTCGCCGAGATGGCTCGGCACGTCGTACCGCTGGAGGAAGGTGGCCGTGGCCGGGACCGTCAGGGTCGTGGTGACCGCCCACAGGACGGCGCCGCACAGCGCGGCCACGGCCAGCTTGGCCAGTACGACGGCGGTCCGGTGCGGGGTGGCCAGGAAGGTGGCGGTCGCCGTCTGATGGAAGAACTCGCCGGTCATCAGGATGATGCCGAGGAGCATCACGAACATCAGACCGAAGAACTGGCCCGAGGTGTAGAGGTTGGCGGCCTGGTAGACCTCGTTGCGGCTGGCCTCGAAGGCGGCCCGGTCCTCGGCCGGGATCCCCTCGGGGGCCGACTCGCCGAAGGCGAAGTCAGCGCCGATGGCGTTGACCAGGAAGGCCAGCGCCAGCATCGCGAGCGCGCCGAGCAGCAGCAGCCACCAGGCCTTGGTCGTGACGATCTTCAACAGCTCGCTGCGCATCAGGCGCAGCGGGGCCGGACCTGGGCGGCCCAGGGCGGGCTCGGCGGTCGTCGTGGTCGTCGCGGTCATCGGATCGCCGCCTTTCCGGCCGTCAGCTCCAGGAACACCCGCTCCAGGTCGGGTCGTTCGGCGACCAGCTCGTGCAGCTCGACCGAGGCGCGCAGGGCCGCGGCGCCGACTGTCGGCGCATCCACGCCGGTGACCAGCAGCGCGCCGTTCTCCCCGGGCTGCGCCGTGGCGGCGGAGCCCAGCTCGGCGACGAGCTTCTCCGGCTCGGGGGTGCGCACCCGGATCCGGACGCCACCCCCGGCCATCCCGCCGATCACCTGCTCGACCGGGCCCTGGGCGACCAGCCGGCCGGCTGCGATGATGATGACGTCGTGGGCGAGCAGCTCCATCTCTGACAGCAGGTGGCTGGAGACGAAGATGGTGCGTCCCTGGGCGGCGAGCGACCGCAGCAGGTCCCGCATCCAGCGGATGCCCTCCGGGTCCAGGCCGTTGGCGGGCTCGTCGAGGATGAGCACCCTGGGGTTGCCGAGCATCGCCGCGGCGATGCCGAGCCGCTGCCGCATGCCCAGGGAGTAGCCCTTGAACTTGCGCTTCGCGGCCGGTGTCAGCCCGACCAGGTCGAGCACCTCGTCCGCACGCCGCGCCGGGAAGCCGGCCGCCGCGCAGATCACCCGCAGGTGGTTGCGGCCGGTCCGCCCCTTGTGCGCGCTGGAGGCCTCCAGCACCGCACCCACGTGGCGCAGGGGCTGGTCGAGGTCGGCGTAGCGGCTGCCCCCGATGGTGGCCGTGCCGGCTGTCGGCGTCACGAGGTTGAGCAGCATCCGCAGGGTGGTGGTCTTTCCAGCGCCGTTCGGGCCGAGGAAGCCGGTGACCCGCCCGGGCTCGACCACGAGCGACAGGCCATCCACGGCCCGGACCCGCTTGAACTGCTTGGTCAGGCCGCTGACCACGATCTGTCCGTCGGACATCTCACTCCTCCCGTGGAGGCTGGGCCGGACCGCCGCAGCCGGGGACCGGGTGCGGCGGGTAGCGGTCACGCCAGCCGGTCGCGCCCCACGGTGGCATCATCGCCGACGGTGTCCACCGGCCGGTCGGGCGGTCCGGTATTGGTCACACGGCGACCCAGGTCGCCTCCGCGGTGGCCATGACCTCGCTCTTCAACGAGTAGATGGTGGTGCGGGCATACGCCTTGCGCCCCTCGACCCCGTCACACACGCCGACCACCAGGCAGATCTCGCCGGGCTCGGGCAGCGCCGAGACGACGGCCGCGATCCGCCCGAGCACGTACGGCCGGCCCACGCCGCCGATGGCCCAGCCGCCCGGGCAGTCCAGCGCGGCCCACATCGTCTCCACGGCCACGTCGTCCGGGACGACCCACGGCGCCGCGCTGCGCCCGTCCGGCAACGGCCCGGCAAAGATCAGCAGGCCGTCACCCTCGGCCCGGTCGACCCCGCACACGTAGCAGGTCGAGAACGGGTGGTCGGCGAGGCCGGCGTACGCCTCGGACGCGTCCAGGGCCTCGGTCAGGCCCACCGGGAGCACCGGGGCCGGCGCGGGCCCCTGCGCCGGCAGCGCGTCGGCGACCACCTGGTCTCCGGCGTATATCCGGAACCCGGCGCTGCCGCGGGCGGCCTGCAGCGGCGTCTCCAGCGGTGGCGGCCGGCGCAGCGTGACCACGGCGGGCCCGTCGACGAGCGCCGCGAAGCGCCCCGCGCAGTAGCCGCCGTTGCCTGAGTCCGGAGGGCCGTTGAACCGCCGGGAGATGATCACGCCCGATCCACCTTCCTGATCGCGTCGCCAGGACCGCCACCACGGTGCCCGCCACCGTGACCAAGGCTCTCACGGCGGCCCGCCCAGCAGCCGCGTTCTGGCCCTGGGACACGCTCCCAGCCACCTTTCAGCGCAAGTCCAGGCACCGTCCAGCCGGGTGGGCCAGGATGAGCGCATGACCAACGCGCCGCCCGAGGCGAGGCTGCTCGTGGTGGAGGACGACCCGAACATCCTCGAGCTGCTCTCGGCGACCCTGCGTTTCGCCGGGTTCGACGTGGCGACCGCGACCAGCGGCAGCCAGGCGGTGGCGCTGGCCCGGACCGGCCGGCCGGACCTGGTCGTGCTCGACGTGATGCTGCCCGACCTGGACGGCTTCGAGGTGGTCCGGCGGCTGCGCGGCGGCGGTGCGCGTACCCCGGTGGTGTTCCTGACCGCGCGGGACGCCACCGACGACAAGATCCGCGGGCTCACCCTCGGCGGCGACGACTACGTGACCAAGCCGTTCAGCCTGGAGGAGCTGACCGCCCGGATCCGGGCCGTGCTGCGGCGCAGCGCCGTCGGTGCGCAGGCCCCGCCCCGGCTGGAGTACGCCGACCTCGCCCTGGACGAGGAGACACACGAGGTGTGGCGGGGCGGGGTGGTGGTGCCGCTCTCGCCCACCGAGTTCAAGCTGCTGCGCTACCTCATGCTCAACGCGGGCCGGGTGCTGTCCAAGGCGCAGATCCTCGACCACGTGTGGAACTACGACTTCCGGGGGGACGACAACATCGTCGAGTCCTACATCTCGTACCTGCGGCGGAAGGTCGACAACCGGGAGCCGAGGTTGATACACACCTTGCGAGGGGTGGGGTACGTGCTGCGAAAGCCGTTGTGAGCGGTGCAGACGCTGCTGCGCCGGACACCGCTCCGGGTCAAGCTGGTCGCCGCGGTCCTGGCCCTGGCCGCCGCCGCGCTCACCGTCATCGGGGTGGCCAGCGCGGTCGCCATGCGCAGCTACCTGATCGCCCGGGTGGACGGCGAGCTGGTCACGACGGCGCAGCAGGCCGCCCAGCGCGGTCGCATCCCGATCACCGGCGAGCTGCCCAGCGACTTCCTCTTCGGGCTGCAGGACGACCGGCGTACCGATGTGGTCTTCTCCCGGCTGTATACGGCGGACGACCTGCCGCCCATGCCGGCGAACCTGGCCGAGTCGGCCGCGCTGGCCGGCCGGCCGTACACGGCGACGGCCGGAGACGGTGAGCCCCGCTGGCGGATCCTGGTGACCCGGCTGTCGAACCGGCAGGTGCTCATCGTGGGCCGCAGCCTGTCCTCCGTCGACGCCGCGGTCGCCCAGCTGGCCTGGATCAACCTGTTCGTCGGCCTGGTCGTGCTGGTCGTCATCGCGGCCGCCGGGGCGGCGGTGGTCCGGCGCAGCCTGGGACCGTTGCAGGAGATCGAGGAGACCGCGGCCGCCATCGCCGGCGGCGACCTGACCCGCCGGGTGCCCGACCCCGAGCCGGGGGAGGGTCCGGGGCGCACCGAGCTCGGCCGGCTCTCCCGCGCCCTCAACACCATGCTGGCCCAGATCGAGACCGCGTTCACCGCGCAGGCGGCGTCGGAGACGGCGGCCCGGGCGGCCGAGTCGGCGGCCCGGGACGCCGCGGCGAACGCGCTCGTGTCCGAGGTGCGGGCGCGCCGGTCCGAGGAGCGGATGCGCCAGTTCGTGGCGGACGCCTCGCACGAGCTGCGCACGCCGCTGACCACGATCCGCGGGTTCGCCGAGCTCTACCGGCAGGGGGCGGCCCGGCAGCCGGAGGAGACCGGCCGGCTGCTGCGCCGCATCGAGGACGAGGCGGCCCGGATGGGGCTGCTCGTGGAGGACCTGCTGCTGCTCGCCCGGCTCGACCGGGAACGACCGCTGACCCTTGTCCCGGTGGAGCTGCCGGTGGTCGCGGCGGACGCGGTGCAGGCCGCCCGGGCGGTCGCCCCGGACCGGTCGGTCGCGCTCGACCTGGCCGGCGCCGCCGGGCCGCTGGTGGTGCTCGGCGACGACGCCCGGCTCCGGCAGGTGGTCAGCAACCTGGTGGGCAACGCGCTGACGCACACCCCTCAGGGCACCCCGGTCACGGTACGGCTGCACCAGGCCGCGCCGGAGCACGCGGTCATCGAGGTGGTCGACGCGGGGCCGGGCCTCACCCCGGAGCAGGCGGAGCGGGTGTTCGAGCGGTTCTACCGGGCCGACGCGGCGCGCACCCGGCGCGCCGACGGGCTGCCCAGCACCGGCCTCGGGCTGGCCATCGTCGCCGCGCTGGTGGCCGCCCATGACGGCACCGTCGAGGTGGACAGCCGCCCCGGTGAAGGGGCCACCTTCCGGGTACGGCTGCCGCTCGTGCCCGGCCCCGCCGCCGGCCACACCGGGCCCGGCCTCGCCACCGGCCGCACCGGACCGGGCCTCGCCGCTGGCCCTACCGAGGTCGACGCGCGGGCCCGGCTGGAGGTGGGCTCCCAGCCAACTTTCAGCGCGTCCTCAGGCGGGCCGCAGCCCAGTGGGGAATCGTGAGCAGCATGAGCGAGAACCAGGCTCCCCGGACGGAGCACGAGGCGACCCGGACGGCCGAGCTGCCTCTGGGGCAGCCGCCGGCTCCCCACGCAGCCCCGCCGGCCGCACCCGCCGCGCCGCCACCGGTATACCCGGCCGCCGCGCCCTCACCAGGCCCTTCGGTGTTCCCGGCCGCGCCGCCGCCCGGTCCGTCGGTGTTCCCGGCTGCGCCGCCGCCCGGTCCACCTGCGTTCCCGGCCGCCGCTTCAGCGCCGGGGGCGCGCCCTGGGCGGGCCGGCCGGGGGCTGGCCCTGGGCGCCGCGGCCCTGGTCCTGTCGCTGGGCTCGGCACTTGTCGGCGGCTACGCCGCGACCCGGTGGGACGACGACACACCGGTGACGGCGAGCCAGCGCACGACGGCTGCCGCGCCGGTGGTGGACCGCTCGTCGCTGGCGGGCATCGCCGCTGCCGTGCAGCCCAGCGTGGTGTCGGTGGCGACCGGCAGCGGCGAGGGCTCGGGCGTGGTGCTGAGCGAGGACGGGTCCATCCTGACCAACAACCATGTGGTGGCGGACGCCCGCAGCGACGCCCTCACGGTCACCTTCAGCGATGGGAAGCGGGCGAGCGCGTCGGTCGTCGGCACCGACCCGAAGACCGACCTGGCCGTGATCAAGGCGAGCGGCGTGTCGGGCCTGACCCCGGCGAAGTTCGGCGACAGCGACGCCATGCGGGTCGGCGACACGGTCCTGGCACTGGGCAGCCCGCTCGGCCTCGAGGGTTCGGTGACGGCCGGCATCGTCAGCGCCACCAACCGGACCATCCAGGCCGGTGAGCAGGGCTCGCCGCTGCAGCGCCCCGCGGCCAGCTCGATCTCCGGGGTGATCCAGACCGACGCCGCGATCAACCCTGGCAACTCCGGAGGTGCGCTGGTCAACCTGGGTGGTGAGGTGATCGGCATCAATACCGCGATCGCCACGGCCGGCAGCGGCAACGGCAACATCGGGGTCGGTTTCGCCATCCCGAGCAACCGGGCCAAGCAGGTGGCCGAGGCACTGGCAAAGGGCCAGAAGGTCAGCCACCCGTACCTCGGTGTACAGGTGACCACGGCGAGCGGCGGGGGCGCACTGGTCGGCGCGGTGACCTCGGGTAGCCCGGCGGAGCGGGCCGGCCTCCAGCGCGGCGATGTGATCACCAAGATCGCGGACAGTACCGTCGCCGACTCGAATGATCTGGTGTCGGCGGTTCAGGCCGGCAAGGTGGGCGACCGGCTGGAAGTCACATATACCCGGGACGGGGCGGTCCGGACGACAACCGTCACGCTCGCTGAAGCGTCCTAACTAGAGACGTAGCGAGCCGTACCCCTCCTCCCCACAGTGCGGGCGGCGTGGCCTCGGGGGTGGCCACGCCGCCCGCCGCCCTTTGGTCACCATGAGCTGAGATCTGGCTGCGGGCAGTGGGAGTCAGTCCGTCCAGCCCAGAGTCCGCTCGACGGCCTTGCCCCACCGGCGGTGTCCCCGCTCCCGGTCGGCGGCGCTCATCGCAGGCACCCAGGTGCGGTCGGGTCGCCAGTGGGCCCGCAGGGCGTCGAGGTCCGGCCAGAAGCCGACGGCCAGCCCGGCCGCGTACGCGGCGCCGAGGCAGGTGGTCTCGGCGACGGTCGGCCGGACCACCGGCACGTCCAGCACGTCGGCCTGGAACTGCATGAGCAGCTCGCTGGCTGTCATGCCGCCGTCCACTTTGAGCTGAGCCAGGTCCACGGTGGACTCGGCCGCCATCACGTCCATCACGTCGCGCACCTGCCATGCCGTCGCCTCCAGGGCGGCCCGGGCCAGGTGCGCCTTTGTGACGTACCCGGTCAGGCCGGCGATGACCCCGCGCGCGTCCGGCCGCCAGTGCGGCGCGAACAGGCCGGAGAAGGCCGGCACGATGACGCAGCCGCCGCTGTCCGGCACGGTCGCGGCCAGCTCGTTCACCTCGGCGGCGGTACGGATGACGCCCAGGTTGTCGCGCAGCCACTGCACCAGCGCCCCGGTGACCGCGATCGACCCTTCCAGCGCGTACGCGGCCGGCTGCCCGGCGAGCTGGTACGCCACGGTGGTCACCAGGCCCCGCTTGCTCGGCACCGCCCGCTCCCCGGTGTGCAGCAGCAGGAACGACCCGGTGCCGTAGGTGCACTTGGCCTCACCCGCAGTGAAGCAGGTCTGTCCGAACAGGGCGGCCTGCTGGTCGCCGAGGGCGCTGGCCACCGGCACCCCGCCGAGCCCGCGCGCCTCACCGTACACGTGGGCGGAGGGCAGGATCTGCGGCAGCAGCGCGCGGGGCAGGCCGAAGGCGGCGAGCAGCTCGTCGTCCCAGTCCAAGGTGGACAGGTTCATCAGCATGGTACGGCTGGCGTTGGTCACGTCGGTGACATGCCGGCCGGTCAGCTTGTAGATGAGCCAGCTGTCCATGGTGCCGAACCGCAGCTCGCCGGCTTCCGCCCGGCGGCGCAGGTCCGGGTCGGAGTCGAGCATCCAGGCCAGCTTCGGGGCGGAGAAGTAGGTGGCCAGCGGCAGCCCGCACCGGTCCCGGAACCGGTCCTGCCCGGCCGCCCCGGCCAGCTCCGCGACCAGCCGGTCGGTGCGGGTGTCCTGCCAGACGATGGCCCGGCCGGCCGGCGACCCGGTCTGCGCGTCCCACAGCAGCGTGGTCTCGCGCTGGTTGGTGATGCCGATGGCGGCCAGGCCGTCCGGCGTGAGGCCGGCGCGCTCCACCGCTGCGGAGACCACCGCCTGCACGTTCGCCCAGATCTCCTCGGCATCGTGTTCCACCCAACCGGGTTGGGGGTAGTACTGCCGGTGTTCACGTTGGTCTGCACCGGTGACGGAGCCGTCCGGAGCGAAGACGATGCAACGGGAAGATGTTGTCCCTTGGTCGATTGCGGCCATGTGGAGTTTCGTCACATCGGCTAGCCTAGGCGCGGTATTTAACACTCATGACGCATGACTAACATGATCAGGGGGTATGCACGGGTCCATGCGAATCGTGCTTGTGTCCACCTACTTACCCAGGCGTTGCGGCTTGGCCACCTTCACCGGCGACCTGCGCGACGCCCTGCGCGAGGTGGCACCCCGATGGGACATCGGGGTTTGTGCGGTCGACCGCGACGGGCTCTCCTACGGGCCTGAAGTCACCACTGTGATCCGGCAGGACACGCCGGCCGACTACCGGGCCGCCGCGCGACGCATCGCGCAGGCCGGAGCCGACCTGGTGCTGATCCAGCATGAGTACGGCATCTTCGGCGGCCCGGACGGCGCCCACGTACTCGAACTAGCTCGGGCGCTCCGCAGGGAGAACGTCCCGTACATCGTGACCCTACACACCGTGTTGTCAAAGCCCAGCCAGGGACAGGCGGCCACGCTGGCGGAGCTGTGCGCGCACGCCGCCCGGGTGACCGTGTTCACCGAGACCGCCGCGTCGCTCGCCGTCTCGACCGGGCTGGTGGACCCGGTCGTCGTCGTCGTGGTGCCGCACGGGGCGCCGCCGGTGCTGCGTACGCTCGTCGACCCGGAGGTGGCGAGCCCCGCCGTGCGCGACGTGCTGGAGCGGATGGGCGACAGCCGGGTGCTGGCGACCTTCGGCCTGATCGGGCCGAGCAAAGGGTTGGAGCACGCGATTGCGGCCCTGCCCAAGGTGGTCGAGCGCCATCCGGACGTGTGCTACCTCATCGCCGGGGCGTCGCACCCGGAGGAGGTGCGCCACCACGGGGAGACCTACCGGCAGAGCCTGGTCGACCTGGCCGCCGAGCTCGGCGTCGAGGAGCACCTGCACTTCGTCGACGCGTTCCTGAGCGAGCCGGAGCTGGCCGTGCTGCTGGCGCGCACCCACCTCTACCTGACTCCGTACCGCTCGCCGGAGCAGATCTGCTCCGGCGCGCTCACGTTCGCCGTCGCGGCCGGCTGCCCGGTGGTCTCCACCGAGTACTCGTACGCCCGGGACCTGCTCGCTCCCGGCCCGGACGGGCTGGCGGCAGGCAGGCTGGTCCCCTGTGAAGACATCGATGCGATCGCGACCGAAGTGAGCGTGATGTTCGACGACAACGAAGCCCGGCACCGGGCCTACCGCGCCGCCGATGCGTTGGGCGCGACCCTCACCTGGCCTTCGGTCGCCTCGCGGCTGGTCGAGGTGACCCGGGCGGCGGTCCGCTCCAGCCGGGCCGCGCCGACCCGCCACGTCCTGCCGCCGCTGCGCCTGGACCACCTGGACCGGATCACCGACGAGATCGGCATCATCCAGTTCGCCCGCGGCGCCGAGCCGGATCCCGCCTCGGGCTACTGCGTGGACGACGTGGCACGGCTCGGCATCGTGGCCGCGGGCCTTACCACCCTGCCGGCCGGCGCGCGCGACCCCCGGCCGGCCCGCTGGGTCGCCTCGGCCGTGCGGTTCCTGGCCGCCGCCACACCGGCGGCTGCCGTGCCCGGGCGGGTCGACCGCGAGGTCGGCATGCGCAACCTGATGGCCTACGACGGCACCTGGCTGGACGGCCCGCACCTCGGCGACCACGTCGGCCGGGCCATCTGGGGGCTCGGCGTGATGGCCGCCTCGGACGTGGCGGCCGACTCCCGGATGCGCGCCCACCGCCTGCTGCTCGACGTCGTGCCGATGCTGGCACACGAGGAGTTCGTCCGGCCGCACGCGTACGCCATTCTCGGGCTGGCGCGGCTGGCGGAGCCGACGCCGGCGCTGCGGTCCGCGCTGGCCGCCTCGGCGGACCGCCTCCGCGGGCTCGGTGCGGGAGAACCGGACTGGCCGTGGTGCGAGCCCGAGCTGACCTACGACAACGCGCGCCTGCCGCAGGCGCTGCTGCTCGCCGGGGACCGGCTGGGTGAGGCGAGGCTGGTCCGGCAGGCCGAGGACGCGCTTCGGTGGTACCTGGAGCAGGTCGGCCTGGTCGGCTGCGGCGGCGACCCGGCGCTGCGCTGCGTGGGCAACTTCTGGCGCCAGGCCGGGTGCGACCGGCCCCCTGTGGACGCCGACGAGGGCGACGAGCAGCCGCTGGACGCGGCGGCCGTGGTGGAGGCGCTCACCGACGCCTGGCAGGTCACCCGCAGGTGGGAGTACGGCCGGCTGGCGGTGCGCGCGTTCTCCTGGTTCCACGGCGTCAACCGGGCCGGGCTCTCCCTCTACGACGAGCAGACCGGTGGCGGCCGGGACGGGCTGGGCGCGAGCTACGTGAACCCCAACGAAGGCGCCGAGTCCACCCTCGCCTACTACCAGGCCATGCTCGCCCTCGTCCACAACGGACTGATGGCCGCACCGGGGACGTCGGGCGCACAGACGGCCCGGTCGGTCGGGCGCGCGACCAGCGGCGCCTCGGCCGCGGTCAAGGGCGCCACGGTGCGATGAAGGTCGCCCTGCTGGCGCCGGTCACCTGGCGCACGCCGCCGCGGGCGTACGGGCCCTGGGAGCAGGTGGTCTCACTGCTCGCCGAGGGTCTGGTCGCCCGCGGCGTCCAGGTGACGCTCTTCGCCACGCTCGACTCGGTGACAGCCGCCGACCTGGACGGGGTGTGCCCGCGGCCGTTCGGCGAGGACACCTCGCTGGACGGGCGGGTGTGGGAGGCGCTGCACATCGCGCACTGCCTCGCCCGCAGCGGCGAGTTCGACCTGGTGCACAACCACCTGGACTGGCTGCCGCTGGCGATGGGGGGGTTCTGCCGGGCCCCCCTGCTCACCACCGTGCACGGGTTCTCCTCACCGCGCATCCTGCCGGCGTACCAGCGGTCGGGCAGCGCCTTCGTCTCCATCTCCGACGCCGACCGGGCGCCTGGCCTGTCCTACCTGGCCACCGTCTACCACGGCATCGACCTGTCCCAGTTCCCAGCGGGCGCGTCCCAGTTCCCAGCGGGCGCGTCCCGGTCCCCGGCCGGCGCGGGGACCGGGGAGGAGCTGGTCGCGTTCGGCCGGATCCACACCGACAAGGGCACGGCCGACGCGGTCGAGATCGCCCGCCAGGCCGGCCGGCCGCTGCTGATCTGCGGTCCGGTGCACGACGAGGAGTACCACGCTACGAAGGTGCTGCCGCATGTGGATGGCGACCGGGTGCGCTACCTCGGCAACGTCGGGCCGGCGGACCGGGCGGCCATCCTGGGCGGCGCCGCGGCGCTGCTGCACCCGATCGGCTTCGACGAGCCGTTCGGGCTCTCCGTCGTCGAGGCGATGGCGTGCGGCACGCCGGTGGTGGCGTACCGGCGCGGCTCGATGCCAGAAGTAGTCAACGAAGGAGAGACCGGTTTCCTCGCCGAGGACGTAGACTCTGCGGTCATCGCGTTGAGCAAGGCGTTGACTCTCGACCGTAACCACGTCCGCGCGGTTGCCCGGGCGAGGTTCAGCGCCGACCGGATGGTGGAGGACTACGTGCGGGTGTACCAGGAGGTGATCGGTCGATGACGGGTGAGGCCCATTCGATGGTTGCGCTCGCCACGCCGCGCGGGTCGGCCCGGGAGCTGTTCACCCGCAGTGCCGCCAACCCGCTGCTCACAGCGGAGGAGTGGCCGTACCCGGTCAACACCGTGTTCAACCCGGGTGCGGCCTTGGTGGACGGGGAGACCGTGCTGCTCTGCCGGGTCGAGGACCGCCGCGGCATCTCCCACCTGACGGTGGCACGCAGCCCTGACGGGACCACCGGCTGGCGGGTCGACCCGCAGCCGTTGATCGCCGGGGCGGAGGACGACCACACCACCCGCTGGGGCGTGGAGGACGCCCGGGTCACCCATGTGGAGGACCTGGGCGGGTGGCTGATCGCCTATACGGCGTACGGGCCGGAGGGCCCGTGCGTGGCGCTGGCCGTTACCGGTGACTTCCGCAGCGTGGAGCAGCTCGGCGTGGTGATGCCTCCCGAGGACAAGAACGCCTGCGTGCTGTCGCGCCGGGTGGACGGGCAGTTCATCCTGTTCCACCGCCCGGTCTCCAGCATGAGCGGGCGCGCCGACGTCTGGCTGTCCCGCTCCGCGGACCTGCGCTCGTGGACCACGCCCGAGCCGGTGTTCGGGGCTCGCAGCGGCCCGTGGTGGGACGCGGCCCGGATCGGCCTGGGGCCGCCGCCGATCGAGACCCCGCACGGCTGGCTCGGCCTCTACCACGGCGTCAAGCACATGGTGAACGGTTCCATCTACCGGGTCGGCGTGGTGCTGCTGGACCTGGAGAACCCGTCCCGGGTGCTGCGGCGCAGCGACGACTGGGTGTTCGGTCCGGGCGCGCCGTACGAGATGAGCGGTGACGTGCCGAACGTGGTGTTCCCGACCGGCCTGGTGCACGACACGGAAACGGATGAGCTGCGGCTCTACTACGGTGCGGCGGACACCTCCATCGCGGTGGCCGCCGCATCAATGCCTGATGTGCTCGACTACGTGCTGAGCTGCGCCACCGGCGAGCCCATGTGATATAGGCGTCCGTCCCTGGCCCGGCCAGCATGAGCCGGCCGGCGGCGGCCGCTGTTCTGCCGGGGGCAGGGCGGCTGTGCGGCGGGCAGCAAAGCAGGGCGGGCAGCAAAGTAGTGCGGCGGGGCGGCTGTGCGGCGGGCAGCAAAGCGGGGCGGCGGGGCGGCTGTGCCGCGGGTGAACGGGTCAGTTGGGCGATGGTGGGGCTGCCGGTGGTGACCACGGCGTGACCGGCCGTTCCTGGGGCTCGCCGTCGACCTCGATGTCCACCCGCTCGTCGAAGAACGCGATCATCCCCGCGATCTCGGCCGCCTCCGGCAGCGGCTTCGGGTAGCTCCACGCCAGGTCGACCGGCTCGGTGCCGGGGCCCGCAGAACCGGAGTCCGCAGAACCGGGGTCCCGCGCCCAGTAGGACGCCTCGCCCTTGTAGGCGCACCAGGTGCGGGTCAGGCTGGGCCGCAGCTGGCCCAGGTCGACATCCTCCAGCGGCAGGTAGAAACGTGTCGGCAGGTGGGTCTCGAAGAGCAGCCGGGGCTGGCAGGTGTCGGCGAGCACCAGCCCGTCCAGCTCGACGCGCACGCGCCGCGAGCTGCGCCGTACGTCGATCCGGTGGAACGGGTCGCGCGGGTGCGCCACGACCTGTTCGTCCTCCTCCCACCACGCGTCGAACGCGTCAAAGTCCAGCCCTACGTAGCCGGTCAGGGCCGGGTCGTCCAGGCGGTACCCGGCCCGCTCCCGCTCGCCGCCGGTGAAGTGCAGGGAGAGCTCTGTGCCGGGCGCGGTGTGCGAGGTGAAGGCGCCGGGGCCGGGGCGCACGATCGACGCGCCACCATCCACTCCCTGGTGGGCGAGGCGGACCAGCTCCAGCCCGGTGTCCGGGGCGCCGCCGCCGGCCGGCAGCAGCAGGTCGGCGCGTACGTCCTCGGCCGGCACCGCGTAGTAGGGAACGACCCATCGGGGCTCCCATACCAGGATGGCCCGGTCGGAGTCGACCACCGTGGTGTCGCCGACCGTGGCCCGGATCCGCTTGGGGGTGGGCTCGTACCGAAGCTCGGGGAAGCTTCCCAGAAGCAGCTCGCGCAGGCGCACTGTCATTGATCGACCCTTTCAACCCGGTACAGCCGTGTCAATCTTGCCGGCCAGGCCCATGCCGTGCGGTCCGGACGGGGGCCGGCGGCCGACCCGCTGGAGCGGACCGTCCAGCTGACTGGGGGCCGGCACGGGTCGGGCGATCCGCTACGCTGACGCCCCAACCCGTCTCGATGAGGGGCATTTGGCGTGGCGTTTGTCGAGACCCGGCTCAGCTTGTGGGAGGCCCTTGCCGGGCGGGCACCAGGACAGCCGGCCGGCCCCGCTGACCCAGGGCTGTGGGCGGCGGTGGTCGACCGGCTCAACCCCGCACGCGCCCGGCCACAGCTGCGCCCCGGCATCGAGGAGGCGCGGCTCACCAGCGTGCGCGGCGTGCCGTACACGATGCTCAAGAGCCCGGACGGCGATGGCCGCGCCTGCTATCTGCGGCTGACCCCCGAAGAGGCCCAGCTCGCCCTGTTGATGGACGGCTCGCGCACGGTAGCCCGCCTGGTGGCCGAGTTCGTCCGGCTGTCCGGGCGGCTCGCGCCGGACCAGGTCACCCGGGTAGTGGCGGACCTCGCCGGCAACCGCATGCTGGAGGAGCTGCCGGTCGACGCGTTCGGGCCGCTGGAGCGGGTGCAGCGCCGGCCCTGGCCGGTGCGGCTGGGGCGGGGGCTGCTCGCCGCGGCGCGCGGCCAGCGGATGGTGGTCGCCAACATCGACCCGCTGGTCACCGCGGCCTACCGCGCGGGCGGGCGGTTCCTCTTCACCCGTGCCGCGGCCGGGGTGATGGCGCTGGTGGCGCTCGCCGGGCTCGCGGTGTTCGGGTGGAGCTGGTGGCTCGGGGACCCGTCGGTCTTCCTCACCAACGGCTCGTACGCAATGGGCGCGCTCGTCCTGCTCGGGTTCAACATCATCGCGCTCGGCTGCCACGAGCTGGGGCACGCGCTCGCCGCCAAGCACGCCGGCCGGCGCGTGCCGGCCGCCGGATTCCTGGTCTACTTCGGCATCCCGTCGGTCTTCGTGGACACCACGGACGTGTGGATGGCCGGCCGGCGTGCCCGGCTGCTGACCACCGCCGCCGGGCCGGCCGCCGGGCTGGTGCTCGCCGGGGTGGCGCAGCTGGTCGGGCTGGCAGTCCCGGAGCTGGCGCCGTGGATGTTCAAGCTCTCCTTCGCGTGGTATGTCAACGCCCTGTTCAACCTCAACCCGTTCCTCGCGCTCGACGGCTACTACCTGCTGATGGACTGGGTTGAGGTGCCGAACCTGCGCGCACGCGGGATGGCCTGGGTCTCCCAGCGGCTGCGGCGCCGCCCGCCCCGCTGGTCGCAGCTGGACCGCGAAGGGCGGCTGGTCGCGCTCTACGGCGTCCTCGCCGTCCTGTGGCTGGCCATCGCGGTGAACATCGCCTACCGCGTCTACGCCGACCGGGTGTCCGGCCTGGTCACCGGCTTGTGGCGGACCGGGTGGCCGGGCCGGCTGCTGCTGGCCGCAGTGGTCGCCGGGCTGGCCGCGCCCGTCGTGTACGCGGTCACCGGCTGGCTGTCCCGGCGGTGGCGGGCGCTGCGCCGCCGCGTCGCCGCCCGCCGGGACGAGCTGGACCTGCCGCACCGGATGCGGGCGCTACGCGGCTCGGCGCTCGGCGGGCTGCCGGTGCCGGTCCTGGCGTCGCTCGCGGCCTCGGCGTCGTGGCTGCACCCGCGCACCGGCTCCCCGCTGGTCTTCGCCGGCGCGGCACAGTCGTCGGTGTTCGTCGTCGTGGACGGGGCTCTGGAGGGCCGCCGCCCCGGCGACCCGTCCGGCCTGGTGCGCGAGCGGGTGGGCCCGGGTGGCGTGGTGGGGCTGGCCAGCGCGCTCACCGGCGCCCCGTCGTCGCTGGCCTGGCACACCGCTGGGACCACGCTGCTGGCGCTGCCGGCCCCGGCCGTCACCGCCGCTGTCGGGCCGCTGCCCGGGCCGAACCTGGTGGACCGGGCCGAGGTGGAGGAGCTGCTCGATCTCACCACCGCCTTCGCCGGGCTCTCCGACGAGGACCGGCTCGGCCTGGTGAGCGGGGCGAAGCTCCTGGTCCTCTCGCCCGGTGACCCGGTCGAGCTGGTGCGCCCCGAGGACGCCCTGATCATCTCGTCCGGCTACGTCACTCTTGGCGACGGCAGCGAGCTGCGCCGGGGGACCCTGGTCGGCCCGGTCGGGGAGGCGCTGGCAGGTCCCGTGGCAACCGCCCGTACGCCGGCCCGGGCGTGGCTGCTCCCGGCCGTCTCCGGCCTGCCCTTGCTGGTCGGCGGTGCGGCGGCCGGGCCGGGCCGGGCCGGCGGTGTAGCGGGCGGGGCAGGGCCGGCTGGTGGCGCAGCGGGCTGGGCCGGCGGGGCACCAGGGCCAGTAGGTGCAAGCGGGCGGGACGGCCGGCGGCCGGCCGCTGGCGCGCACCCGGTCGCGGCGTACCCGCCGCTCGCCGCACCCCCCGGCCCGCCACCACCTGGGATCGACGACTCCACCGACCGGCGGTTCGAGCGGGCCCTACGCTGGCTGGTCGTCCTGGTGCTGCTGCTCGCGCTGCTGCTCACCGGCGCCAACCTGCTGCCCGGGCCGGCCTGGGCGGAGATGCGCGCCGACCAGGCGCTGCTGCGGGTCTCCTGGGGGAGTGCCGCCGCGGTAATCGACGGCGAGCAGGCGCGCCTAGCCAGCGGCGACCGGGTGTACGTCTCCGCGGGTGACTCGGTCAGCGTGCCCGGCCGCTCCCGGGCGGAGCTCGTGTTCCGCGGTGGCTCCACAGCTATCCTCTGCGCCGGCAGCTCGGTCGGCATGGGGCCGCTGTCAGCGGACGGCTTCCGCCCGGCCGAGCCGGCCGCCTCGCTGTCCCTTGTGGACGGCCGGCTGCTCGCCGACACAGCGAGCACGACCAGCGCCTTTGAGGCGCTGGAGCTGAACGTCGGCTCCGCCGGGCGCACCGTGGTCAACTACGGGGAGGCCTGGTTCGGGGTGGCCGGCGGGGGCGCGGAGGTGTCGGTCGGCGAGGTGGCCGTGGACGGCACCATCGTGCCACCGTCCCGGGCACCGCTGTCCTGCGGCGACGGGGTCCCGGTGTCCCGCCCGGCCGGGTCGGACCAGCCGGACCAGCCCACCGGTACGCCGTCGCGCGCCCCGTCCGCCTCGTCCGGGTCGAGCCTGTCGCCGTCGGGACGGGCGTCCCCGAGCCCGGGCGCACCAACGGGGAGCAGCCCGCTGCCGGGAGGCTCGACCACGCAGCCCCCGCCGTTCACACCCTGGTCCCCGCCGCCACCTCAGGACGACACCGTGGCACCGGTGGTCAGCGATGTCCGGGTGGGCCCCTCACCGCTGGCCCAGACGCCTCCGGAAGGCAGCTTCTGCGAGGGCGGCAGCGCCCAGGAGACCGTGGCGACGGTCTACGCGCAGGTGCACGACGCGACCGACCCGCCGTCCAGCCTGGTCGTCTGGTTTACCTGGTACCTGGACGCCACCGGCGCCAGCGGGCAGGGCATGATGTCGTCCACCGACGGGGTGTTCCGGGGCCAGTTCTCCGTGCCGTGGACGGCCGGCCAGGAAGAGGGCGGCATGGTCGCGGTCACGGTGAGCGCGCGGGATGCCACCGGCAACGCTGCTGAGCAGATGGTGACATGGATCGCGCTTGACCCTTGCTGGCCATCTCAGGTGGAGAAAACCCCGATCTTGAGATAGGAGCTTCTCGTTGCTCTGTTGGTTCTGCGCGAAGGCGGCTCGCGGCGGCTGCCGGTTCTGCGCCCGGGGGCTGTGTGAGGATCACGCGCGCTTCGGCCCGTACCTTCTGGAGGTGCATCGCAGCGCCACCCGGCAGCGCACCGAGGCGCTCGTGGTGGAGGACGCCATCCAGTGCGGCACCTGCCGCCCACGCCCCCAACCCGTCCCCATGCCCGAGCTCGACTAACCCACCACCCCGCGTCCAAACAGAACCGTCGATACCTCCTCGTGCTGGAGCCGCCGCGGTCTAGATCGAAGCTATGTGGTCAAGGCACGTACGTTGGCGGGTTGACGTGCAGAAACGCCGTTGAGGACGATCCAACGTTCTGTCCACAACGGAACGGCCGGCACGGCGAGCTGAGCCGGTGAGAGATCATCGCCCACTGGCTCCCACCAGAGCCCAGGCGGCCACGAGTTGCTCTGGTCCAACATGCGGCGCTCAAGAGACGTTTCGGCAGGTCGATCACTGTTTCATCGATACGCCGTGTAGCTCCGCTCTAGAAGACGCGATCTAGAAGATCTGTGCACGCTATCCCTGCTTAACTCTTCTAGATCGCGAGGATCGGGCCGTCCAGCCGGCGGCGGTAAGGGCCGCGTGGAGCTGCGCGGCGACCTCGGCCGGGCGGCGACGCACCTGGGTAGCCGGGAACCGCAGGATGCGGTCGCCGGCGATCCACACCTCGTTCTGCCTACGCATGTCGGCCTCCCAGGCTCGGACCTCCATGTGGTGTGCGCCGTCGACCTCGGCGTGCAGCCGCCAGGCGCGCCAGTACGCATCCAGGAACCGGATCCTGCCGGTGGCGTCCGGGCGCCGCTCCTGCAGGTCGGGCCGGGGGAGCCCGAAGCGCCGGCACAGCCGTAGAAAGTCGATCTCCGACAGTGCCTCGGCGCCTCCTGCCGCATCGCGTGCCGTCTCGATCACCAGCTGTCGCCGCTTGAGCCGGGGCAGTAAGGCGGTGACGGCGAGGATCTCGTCCGGCTGGACCAGCCGCTGCTGGCAGCCGGCGGCGACAATCTGGCGGGCATCGTCGTCGCTACGTGCCCACGCCGCCGCGTCAACCAGCGCCCGAGGCATGGTTGTACGCATCGGTCGGGCAGGCTGGACATGCGCCTCGGGCACCTGGGCGCGGTGCACGCGTACGGCCGGCATATCGGCTGGGAGGCGGTGGCGGAGGTTCGGATAGGTGTGCCCAGTAGGGACCAGCACCCGCAGCGGATCAGGCCGGAAACGGCGTAGCCCGCCCTCGACGGCGGCGGTCAGCCCGGCGAGCAGCGCACCGCGCCCTGCGGCGAGCACGGCGACCCACCGCTGCTGCGCTGCCGTCAGAGGCCCGTTGTGCGCGACCAGGACTCCGCGGCACACCGCACGCCACCGCCCGGAGGCGACGAGGTGGCGCGCCCGTGAACGGCCCAGCTCAGCAGCTGCCTGGGTCCACGTCAGCACGTCCGACTGGGCAAAGAGCAGCCACTCGAGCTCCGGGGCGTCACGCCCGGGCAGGACCGTCGACACCCGCCAGAGTCTGGCCACGAGGTAGGGGACCGGCAACCACCAGTCGATGACCTGTGGATAACGGGGGCTACGGTGATGCCCATGAGTGACTTCGACGCGGTGCTGGAGCGGCTGCTGATGGATCCGGCGTTCGCGGTGGCCCTGGCTGCGGACCGGTCGGCTGCGCTGTCCGGCTACCACCTCGCCCCCGACGAGATCGCGCTGCTGTCGGCGCAGCTCAGCGGTGACCAGGGCGGGCAGCATTCGGTCGAGGCGCGGGAGAGCAAGGCGAGCGTATTTGGCCTTCTCGCGCCGCTGGCCGAGGCGTCCGGCTTCGGGGCGGCGGCGCGCGGTGGCCCCGGTCCCGGGGGGCCGGTGGGGCAGGGGGAGCACTCTGGGACCGGGCCGGTCGGGCAGGGCGGTCGTTCGGGCCTGTCCGCCGGGGGGTTCGGGGCCGGCCCGGGGTCGACCGCGTCGGCGGGGCTCGGAGCCGGCCCCTGGGCAGCTGGGTCGGAGGGGTTCGGTGCTGGTCCCTGGACGGCTGAGTCGGAGGGGTTCGGCGCGGGGCCGGGCGCTGTGGCGTCAGAAGGGTTCGGCGCCCCGCCGGAGAGCACCGGAAGGCTGGTCGATGACGGGTTCGGCGTGGCTCCAGCGCAGGGGGACCTGCCTACCGGCCCGCCACCCGCCGGCTACCACACCCGGGTGGACATCGACGGCGACGGCCGCTGGGACCAGCACTCCTACCGGGCGCGGGCGGACGGCGGTGTCGACATCGTTGCCGACCTCAACCGCGACGGGTGGGCCGACTTCGTCGGTCGAGACTACGACCGCGATGGCCTGGTTGACGCGGCAGACTACGACAAGGACCGGGACGGGCGCTTCGAGACGCACATGTTCGACGACGACCGCGACGGCTGGATGGACCGCAAGATCGTCTCGTAGCTGCGGCCGCGCCGGCTGCGGATCGCGGTCGGTTGCGGGTCGCGTCAGTGCAGAGCGCCGGCCGGTACCGCAAGGTCCGTCGTGGTGCTGGCCGCGGTGACCGCAACAGCCGCGAGCGCCCGGGCAAGGACCTCCAGCGGTAGTACGGCGTCTGCCGGCCCGCCCTGTCCCATGGCGTACGGCACGTGCACGAACCCGGCACGGATGGCCGACCCGTGCTGGGCGGCGCGGTGCAGCACGCTGTAGAAGACGGAGTTGCAGACGAACGTGCCCGCGGTGTGGGACACCACAGCCGGGATGTCCAGTGCCCGGACCGCGGCGGCGCACGCCTTGACCGGGATCGTGGCGAAGTACGCGGCCGGCCCGCCGGCGACCACCGGACGGTCGACGGGCTGCGCCCCGCTGTTGTCCGGAATACGGGCATCCTCCAGGTTGACCGCCACCCGTTCCACGCTCACCCCGGCCCGTCCGCCGGCCAGCCCGGTGGCGATGACGACGTCCGGGTCATGCTCGCGGACCGCCGCCCACAGCACCTCAGAGGCGGCTCCGAAGACGCAGGGCAGCACGGCGGTGACCAGGTCGACCTGCTCCGGCGGGGAGCCGGCGAGGAGATGGACGGCGTCCTGCGACGGGTTTCCCGACGCGCCGCCGAACGGCCCGAAGCCGGTCATCAGTACGCGGCGGCGAAGGGCCATGGCCAACACCGTACGGGAGCTGGGCAGATGCCGCGCCAGCCGTAAGGTCAGGCTGGGTAGGCCGATGTCTCGATCGCCTTGACCGCCGCCCACACCGGCTGCCCGGGCGCGAGGCCGAGCTCTGCCGCGGCGGCCGGGGTGATGTCCGAGGCCGCCGGCAGCGGCCCGTCCAGGTGCACCCGCACCGAGTCGCCGTGGCGCTCCACTCCGTCCACCCGTGCTGGCCAGGTGTTACGGGGGCTGCCGTCGGGCCGGGACAGGAACAGGGCGACCGCCGACGGCCGGAACGCCACGAACGCCGGGCCGGCCACCGGCTCGGCGACCGCGATCTCCACGCCACCGGCGAGGCGTACCGCCCGGCCGCTGCCCTCGCCCCGGAACAGGTTCAGCCCGACCAGCCGGGCCACATAGTCGGTACGGGGCCGGCGGGTGATCTCGGCGGCGTCGCCCTGCTGTACCAGCCGGCCGTCCTCGACGACGACGATGCGGTCGCCGAGCACCATCGCGTCCAGCGGGTCGTGCGTGACCAGGACCGTGGCGCCCTCGTGCGCGGCGAGGTGGCGCCGCAGCTGCGCCCTGATGTCCAGCCGGGTCCGCGCGTCCAGCGCGGCGAGCGGTTCGTCGAGCAACAACAACCGCGGGCGTACGGCGAGCGCCCGGGCCAGTGCCACCCGCTGCGCCTGCCCGCCGGAGAGCTGGCGTGGCCGGGTGTGCGCCTGCCCGGCCAGCCCGACCCGCTCCAGCCAGCCGGCCGCTGTCCGGCGTGCCGCCGCCCGGCGCATCCCCTGGCAGCGCAGGCCGAACGCGACATTGTCCAGTGTGGACATATGGGGGAAGAGGAGGTAGTCCTGGAACACCACGCCGACCGAGCGGCGCTCCGGCGGAACGAAGAGCCGGTCCGAAGGCGAGTCCAGCGGCACGCCGTCCAGGTGCAGGTGCCCGGCGCTGAGCGGGCGCAGGCCGGCGAGCGCCCGCAGGGCCGTACTCTTGCCGGCTCCGTTGGGGCCCAGCAGGGCGACCACCTCGCCGGCCGCGACGGTGAGCGGCAGGTCCAGCTGGAACCCACCGAGGTCCACCACGAGCCCGGCCGCGACGGCGGCTGCCGGCGGCCCGGCGGTCACCGGTTGGCCGGCGTGGCCGGTGGTCATCGGTCGGCCGGTGGTCATCGGCTGGGCAGCCATCGCTCGCGCAGGCCGGCCAGGATCGCCACGCTCACGCCGAGCAGCACGAGGCTGAGCACGACCGCGTCGGCCGGGTCGGTCTCCAGGGCCAGGTAGACCGCGAGCGGCATGGTCTGGGTACGGCCGGGGAAGCTGCCCGCGAACGTGATCGTCGCGCCGAACTCACCCAGCGCCCGCGCCCAGCACAGTACCGCGCCGGCGGCGAGCCCGGGCGCGACCAGCGGCAAGGTCACCCGCCCCAGCGTGGTCCACCGGCCGGCGCCGAGCGTGGCGGCGGCGTCCTCGTACCGCTGGTCGGCACCGCGCAGCGCGCCCTCCACGGCGATGACCAGGAACGGCATCGCCACGAACGCCTCGGCCAGGACCACCGCGGCCGGGGTGAACGGCAGCGAGACGCCGAACCAGCTCGCCAGATGCGACCCGACCAGCCCGCGCCGGCCGAGCACGAGCAGCAGGGCCACACCCCCCACCACCGGCGGCAGCACCAGCGGCAGCATGACCAGGGCCCGGACCACGCCGCGCCCGGGGAACGGCACCCGGGCCAGCAGGTACGCCAGGGGCACGCCGAGCACCAGGCAGACTGCGGTGGCCACGGTCGCGGTGAGCAGGGAGAGCCGTAGCGCGGCGAGCACGGCCGGGTCGGCCAGCCGGCCTGGCAGCGTGGACCAGGGCGCCCGCAGCACCAGCCCCACCAGCGGCAGCACCAGGAACGCAAGACCAACCGCTGCCGGTACGAGCAGCCCGCGAGGTCCCCGGCCGGCGCTCACTCCCCGGTCGGGGGTCACTCTACGGCGCGGGGTCCTCACGGGGGCTGGAACCCGGCCGCGGAGAGCGCCGCCACGCCGGCCGGCGAGCGGACGTAGGCCACGAACGCCGCAGCCCCGCCCGGGTTCGGCGCGCCAGCCAGCGCCACGATCGGGTACTCGTTGACCGCAGCCGCCGACTCCGGGAACTCGACCGCAGCGACCTGGTCGCTGGCGGCGGCCGCGTCCGTCCGGTAGACCAGTGCCGCGTCTACCTCGCCGAGGCGGAGCTTGGCCAGGGTCGCCTTGACGTCCTGCTCCAGCGTGACCGGCGTGAGCGCCACCCCGGCCGCCGCCAGCGCGGTCCGCGCCGCCGCGCCGCACGGCACGGGCGGGGCGCACAGCGCCACCTTGACCCCCGGGCGGGCCAGGTCGGTCAGGCCGGTCACGCCGCGCGGGTTGCCCCGGGGCACGGCGATGACGAGCTGGTTGCGCGCGAAGACGACCGGCTCCGCCGCGGTGCTGCCGGCATCGACCACGGGTTTCATGGTCGCCATGCTGGCGGCGGCGAACACGTCCGCCGGGGCACCCGCGTTGATCTGCGCAGCCAGCGACGAGCTGCCGGCGAAGCTGAGGACCACTGTGGTGCCGGGCCGGCCCGTCTCGAAGTCACGGCCGAGCGTGGTGAAGACCTCGGTCAGGGAGGCCGCGGCCAGGACCGTCACCGTCCGCGGCGGGGCCGCCGGCGCGCCGCCGCCGCACGCGGCCAGAAACAGCAACAGCAACGGTACGGCGGCAGCCAGCACCCGTGACCCGATGCTGGCCGACACCCGGGACACGGCAGCGGGCGCCTGCGGCGCGGTAGTGGGCGGCGCGGGCGGGAGGGTCATGGTCGCCGGGTGGGTCACGGCCGCTCCACGATGACGTTGGTCGACTTGACCACGGCCTCGGCCACCGAGCCGACCCGCAGGTCCAGCTGGTCCACGGCCTCCCGGCTCATCAGCGAGACCACCCGGAACGGACCGGCCTGGATCTCCACCTGCGCCATCACGGAGTCGCGGGTGACTGCGGTGACGATGCCCGGGAACCGGTTGCGGGCCGAGGAACGCGACTCAGCGGCTTCACCGGGCGCGCCCATT
>DASRIS010000142.1:0-8260 GCA_035649895.1 Micromonosporaceae bacterium
GCCACACCCTGGGCCCGGGCATCGGGGAGCCCGGTGCCACCAGCCGCACGGCGGCCGACGTACCGATGGTCACCGAGAGCCGCTCCGGCCCGAGGCACCCGCTGCCGATGGCGCTGGCCGCCCCGTCGCCCACCGGTTCGGCCCAGGCGGCGGTGGCAAGGTCCGGCCAGCGGCGGGCGTACGCCGGCAGCAGCCGCCCCGTCCACCCCGGCGGCAGCAGCGGCGGCACGGCTGGCTCGGGCACGCCGGCCAGGGCCAGCGCCTCCGCGTCCCAGCCACAGTGGACGGTGTCCAGCGCGCCGGTGCCGGAGGCCGCCGAGACCGAGGCGCCGGCCTCACCCAGCAGCCTTTCGGTCAGGTACTCGGGCAGCCCCTGCCACCGGTGCGCGCGGGCACCGGCGGCGGCGAGCCAGCGCAGCCGCGCCGGCCAGTAGAGCGGATGCCACCAGGTCCCGGTACGCGCGTGGTAGCCCGCGGGGTCGTCCGGGCCCGGCCCGGTCAGCACCGGCCGGGTGTCCAGCCAGGACAGTCCTGGCCCGACCGGGTCGCCACGGCGGTCGATGCCGACCAGCGAGTGCCACTGCGTCGACATGCCCGCGGCGGTGACCCCGGCCAGGTCACCGCGGCCGGCCAGCTCGTCGACCGCGGCGGCGACCGCGGCGAGGTACTCGGCCGGGTCCAGCTCGGCCGCCCCGTCGGCGCGCTGGACCAGCCGGACCGGCCGGCGCGCCGGGCCGGGTGGGACCGGGTCCAGGCCCGGACCCGCGAGCACCGCGGCCCGCACCGACGAGGAGCCGAGGTCCAGTGCGAGCACCCGCCCACCGGTGGGCGGGACCACTGCCGAGTCCACCATGACCAGGTCTTACCCACCGGGCCACCGGGGCAACGAATCGCCGCCGTGGCTATCGATGACGCAAGAAAGCGTCCAAGAGACGCAACCTTCCGCAATGGTCCTGCATAATCTTCCCCGCTACCGTGGCGGCGTGATCGAGCCGACCCGCCGGCACTACCTGATGTGCCGGCCGACATACTTCGCGGTGGAGTACGCCATCAACCCGTGGATGGACCCCAATGCGCCGGTCGACGCTGTCCGGGCGGTCGAACAGTGGGAGTCCCTGCGGCAGACGTACGCCGACCTGGGCCACGAGGTCCACGAGATCGAGCCGGTGCCCGGCCTGCCGGACATGGTGTTCGCCGCCAACGGCGCGACGGTTGTCGACGGCATCGCGCTGGGCGTGCAGTTCCGCGACGCGGAGCGCGCCGACGAGGCGCCCGAGTACGCGTCCTGGTTCGAGCGCGCCGGCTTTGAGGTGCACCGCCCCAAGCACACCAACGAGGGTGAGGGCGACCTGCTGCTCGCCGGGGACCTGCTGCTCGCCGGCACCGGGTTCCGCACCTCGCACGCCGCCCACGCCGAGGCGCAGGAGCTCTTCGGCCGGCCGGTCGTGACGCTGCAGCTGGTCGACCCCCGCTACTACCACCTCGACACCGCACTGTGCGTGCTCGGCGACACCATCGCGTACCTGCCGGGCGCGTTCTCGCCGGGCAGCCGCGCGGTGCTGGCCCGGCTGTTCCCGGACGCGGTGCTGGCTACCCCGGCCGACGCCGCCGTGCTGGGGCTCAACGCGGTGTGCGATGGTGCCCGCGTGGTGCTGCCCGCGCAGGCCACCGGCCTCATCGCGCAGCTGCGCGAACGGGGATACGAAACCGTCGGGGTGGACCTGTCCGAGCTGCGCAAAGCCGGTGGCGGTCCCAAGTGCTGCACGCTGGAGGTACGTCGATGACAATGGTCGATTCCCGCACTTCTGCCGAGGTGGCGGCGGCCGAGCGCTGGACGGCGCGCAACTACCACCCGTTGCCGGTGGTGATCGCCGAGGCGTCCGGGGCGTGGGTCACCGATATCGACGGCCGGCGCTACCTGGACTGCCTCGCCGGCTACTCGGCGCTGAACTTCGGGCACCGGCACCCGGCGCTGATCGCCGCCGCCCGGGCGCAGCTGGACCGGCTGACGCTGACCAGCCGGGCCTTCCTCCACGACCAGTTCGCCACGTTCTGCCGCGCGCTGGCCGAGCTCGCCGGCAAGGACCTGGTGCTGCCGATGAACACCGGCGCAGAGGCGGTGGAGACCGCGATCAAGGTCGCCCGCAAGTGGGGCTACCAGGTCAAGGGCGTGCCGGACGGCCAGGCCACGATCGTGGTCGCGGAGAACAACTTCCACGGCCGTACCACCACGATCGTCTCGTTCTCCACCGATCCGGACGCGCGCGACGACTACGGCCCGTACACGCCGGGCTTCCGGATCGTGCCCTACGGCGACCCCGACGCGCTCGCCGCGGCCGTGGACGACACCACGGTGGCGGTCCTGATCGAGCCGATCCAGGGCGAGGCCGGCGTGATCATCCCGCCGGACGGCTACCTGGCCGGTGTCCGGCAGGTGTGCACCGAGCGCAACGTGCTGTTCGTGGCGGACGAGATCCAGTCCGGGCTGGGGCGCACCGGCACCACGTTCGCCTGCGAGCACGAGGGCGTCGAGCCGGACATGTACGTGCTGGGCAAGGCGCTGGGCGGCGGCATCGTGCCGGTCTCGGCGGTCGCGGCCAGCCGCGAGGTGCTGGGCGTGCTGCGCCCGGGCGAGCACGGCTCGACCTTCGGCGGCAACCCGCTGGCGTGTGCCGTGGGTATCGAGGTGGTCGCGCTGCTGCGTACCGGCGAGCTCCAGCGCCGCTCGCGCATGCTCGGCGAGCGGTTGCAGGCGGGCCTGCACGGGCTGGTCGGGCAGGGCATCGTCGAGGTACGTAGCCGCGGCCTATGGGCGGGCATCGACGTCGACCCCGCCCTCTTCACCGGCCGGGCACTGTGCGAGCGGCTGGCCGAGCGCGGGGTGCTCGCCAAGGACACCCACGGCTCGACGATCCGGCTGGCTCCGCCGCTGGTGGTGGAGGAAGAGGACCTGGACTGGGCGGTGGAGCAGCTGCGCACGGTGCTGGCACGCTGACCGCTGGCACGATGGCTGCTGGCGCGCTGACCGCTGGCGCGCCGAAGGCAGACCCGGTGCGGTGATGGGCGGCAGGCCGGCTCAGCGCAGCAGGCGCAGCGCCATGGTCGGCGCGTCGGCCATCACCGAGCCCGGCTGGGCCGCGCCGTCAGCGTGCCACCGGCCCGGCCGGGCCAGCTGTACGCCGTCGTAGAGCTCGGCCATGTCGTGCTCACCGAGGACGCGGCGTTCGCTGCGGCTCAGCCGTACGGTGTCGCTTTTGTGGGGGTCGGCCTGCCCTTGCGGGTCGGTGCGCAGGTGTACGACGGTGCCGTTGGTGCTGGTGTCCGTGACCTCGATCCCGGCCGGGGTGAGGGTGACCACCAGGTGGCTGCGGCTGATCCAGTGCAGCTGATCGTCGTTGAGCCACGGCCCGATCCGCACGCTGTCCGGCTCGGTCGGCTCCCGGCCGACCACCACCGGCCGCTCGGTCACCGCGAAGCGCTGCCGCACCACGCCGTCCACCCGTACCACCATCGGCACGGCGGCCGGGCGCGGCCCGGCGTCGGTGAGCCGGTGCCCGTGCCGCGGGCAGGTCGGCACGCCGGCCCGAAGCCGCGGCGGCGGCTGGCCGGTGGGGCGCCCGAACGCCGGGCACTCCGGCTGGGGGCACCGCCAGAGCCGGCTCAGCATCGGGTGCTGCGGGGCCGCGCCGATGCCGGCCGTGCCCACCAGCACGGCGCCACCGCTGCCTGGCTTCGGCGCCAGCCAGCGCCCCGGGTCCCGCCGGGTGAGCACCGGCAGCCCGGTCATCTCGGCCACCTCGAACACCCGGTTGCCGGCCTCGGGCAGCGCCTCGACCAGGCCGTCGTCGGCCCACCGGCGGATCACCATGCGTTCGTTGGAGCTCAGCTCGGCGTCGGAGAGCAGCGGCCGGCCGACCACCACATAGACGGCCACGCCGTCCTCACCGAGGTGGCGGGCGAGCGCGTCGATCACCTGGCCGAGCCGCAGCAGGCTGGCCGGCCGGCCGCCGTCCAGGTCCGCCAGGCGGATGACCTCGGCGAGGTCGACCACGCCGCGCGCCACGACCGGGTCCGTGCTGAGCTGCCGCTCGATCGCGTCGAGGACGCGGCTGACCTCGAACCTCACTGCCGCCGCCCGGCTACCAGCACGTCGATGCGCCGCGCCAGCACGATGTCCCGGCCGGTGACGCCACCGGCGGAGTGGGTCGCGCAGTGGAACGTCAGGGTGCGCCACCGGATGTCGATGTCCGGGTGGTGGTCCATCTCCTCGGCGACCTTGGCCACCTCCACCACCACGGCGATGGCCGTGGGGAAGCTGGGCAGGTCCACGGTGCGCCGGATCCCGCTCGGATCGCCGGTCCAGCCCTCCAGCTCGCCCAGCGCGGTGTCGACCGCGGCGGCGTCCAGCAGCTCAGCCATGCGGTGACGATACTCCCGGCGCCTGGCGATGGTGCGCCACCGGTGCATGGTGATGCGCCACCGGTGCGTGGTGGTCGGCTCCGGCCCGCGGCTGCGGGTCCGCGTGCACGAAGGCCACGGCGAGCCGGGGTACGGCGTGCAGCAGCCGGTGCTCGGCGTCCACGCCGATGGCGTGCGCGGCAACGACCGACAGGTCTGGATCGACCGTGATCTCGCACTCGGCTCGTAGCTGGTGGCCGATCCAGCGCAGGTGCACCGCTCCGACGTCGAGCACCCCGCCGGTCTCCCGCAGCGTCCGCTCGACGTCGTCGACGAGGTGCGGGTCCACCGCGTCCATCAGCCGGCGGTATACCTGCCTCGCCGCGCCGAGGAGCACGACCAGGATCGCGGCCGTGATCATCAGGCCGACCACCGGGTCGGCCCACCGCCACCCGAGCGCCAGCCCGCCCGCGCTGGCCAGCACGCCCAGCGAGGTGAAGCCGTCGGCACGGGCGTGCAGCCCGTCGGCGACCAGCGCGGCCGAGCCGATCCGCCGCCCCACCCGGATCCGGTACTGCGCGACCAGCTCGTTGCCGGCGAAGCCGACCAGGCCGGCCGCGGCGACCGCGACGAGGTAGCCCACGTCGACCGGGTTGAGCAGGCGCCGGACCGCCTCGTAGCCGGCGAGCACCGCGGACCCGGCGATGAAGACCACGATCACGATCCCGGCCAGGTCCTCGGCGCGGCCGAAGCCGTACGTGTACCGCCGGGTCGGCGGGCGCCGGGCGAGCAGGAACGCCACGCCGAGCGGCACCGCGGTGAGCGCGTCCGCCACGTTGTGCAGGGTGTCGCCGAGCAGGGCCACGGAGCCGGAGAGCACCACCACTACGGCTTGCAGCGCGGCGGTCACGCCGAGCCCGGCCAGCGAGACCCAGACCGCGCGGATGCCCTCCCGGCTCGCCTCCAGCGCAGAGTCCACGCTGTCCGTGGCGTCGTGCGAGTGCGGCGCGAAGAAGTGCCGCAGCCGGTGCGCCCAACCGTTCATCGGCCCATTGTGGGGCCGCGGGCGGCAGGCGGCCCGACAAAGCCGACCCGGTGGACGGCTGCCAGCCCGGCAGACCCCTCAGACGCGGGTGACCCGGATGGCGTCGGCGATCACGTAGCCGACCCCGGAGGCCCAGCGGCTCACCGCCAGGATGTTGTAGTCGCCGGCGACCAGCGTGAACGTGCCGATCGAGCGCCACGCGCCGCCACCGGTGCGCTGGTTCACGTTCACCACCTGGTTACCGCCCTTGGCGAACACGACGTACGGCGTGGCGTCGTTGTAGCCGGCGTTGGCCGGGTACCAGACCTCGATGCGGTACTGCGCCTCGGCCGGGATGTCCACCTTGTAGTACGCGCCGTCGCTGACCGCCTGCGGGTTGGCGTACCGGTAGTCCGGGCCGTAGCGCTGGCTGGAGTAGGTCGAGACCCCCCAGCTGGCGCTGGCCGTGAAGCGGCCGGCGGTGCTGTTGTCGACGATCGTGCTCCAGGTCGGGGTCAGCCTGTTCGCCACGTCGGTGCGCAGCTGCGGCAGCATCGAGTAGAGCACGTCACCCGGGCAGAGGGTGGACAGGAAGTCCCGGTGGCCGTAGATCCGGGTGGCCGAGATGCCGTACTGGTAGCAGATGTACGCGCACAGGTCGACCAGCTTGTTGTAGAGCGCGGTGGTGGGGCCCACGCTCATGTACGTGCCCTCGTTCTCGATGCCGATGGCCTGGTCGTTCTGGCCCGGGCAGTGCGCGCCCACGACCATGCCGGACCCGTTGTTGAGGTGGCTGAGCGAGTAGTGCCGGCCCTCCATGATGTAGCCGCCCCGGCTGACGGTGAGGTGCTGCCCCGTGTCCGACCACCCGTTGCTGTCCATGTGGTAGTTCTGGATGCTCCGGGCCAGCGCGTACGCGTGTGCCTGCGAGTAGTCGGTGCTGTTCGCCGTCGCGGTGTGGTGGACCAGGATCTTGTTGGGGTTGGTCGAGATCCGGGTCAGCGGGGAGGACGGGTCGCGCGCGCCCCAGGTGGCGCAGCTGGCGATCCCCGGGTTGGGGACGGCGGCGTCGGCCGGCGCGGAGGCGCGCAGCTCGAACCCGCCGGCGGCGGCGCCGACGCCGAGCACGACCGCACCGCGGAAGACGGAACGACGGGAGAGCGCCATGGGGACCTCCAGCGAAATTCCTAAACATCGATGAACTGTTGGAAGATTCGTACCAGACATCGACGTTGATCAGTAGCATCCAACCGGGGGTTTCCGCGTCGCGGGGTGCCGTAACCAGTGGTCATTGCTCAGGTGGTGGGCGCCTCTGCCCGCCCATTTCGTTTCATGGCGGCCCTACCCGGGCATGAGTGGGCGTCCAGTCACCCCGTAGGAGGTAGACAGTGAAGAGTCGACGGCTGGCCGCCATCGGCGTGGGTGCGCTCACCGCGCTCAGCTTCGCGATAGCCGGTTGCGACGCCACGGGCCAGGGCACCGGCGGCGCGACGCCGACGACGGCTGCGCCTTCGTCGCCCGAGCCGGACGCCAAGGAGGCGCTGGCCAAGGCGGTAACAGAGCTGAGCAAGACCAGTTTCAAGGTGAACATGGGGATCGGGCCGCTGCGCAGCACCGGCGCCATGGACCCGGGCGCGCAGCAGGGCCAGCTCTCGATGGCAGTCAGCACCGGCGCGGCCAACGTGACGATCGAGACAGTGCTCAGCGGACCTGACATGTGGGTCAAGGCGGCCGGGATCCCCGGCGCCACCGACAAGTGGATGCACCTGGACACCGCCAAGCTGCCAGCCAACTCGGCGCTCGGCGTACGCCCCGGGCAGCTCGACCCGGCCGGCGCCCAGCGGCTGGTCAGCTCGATCGCGACCGTTGAGCGCACCGGCCCAGGCCGCTACACCGGCACGCTGGACCTGACCAAGGCGGTCGACCAGAGCGTGGTGAACAAGAGCACGCTCGACGAGCTCGGCGACCGGGCCAAGGCGGTGCCGTTCGAGGCGACGGTCGACGCGCAGGGGCGGCTGACGAACCTGAAGCTGAGCCCGGGCACGATCCAGGGCATCCCGACGGTTATCGACGTCACGTACAGCGACTTCGGCACACCGGTGTCGGTCACCAAGCCGGCGCCCGCCGAGGTGGTCGAGGCGCCTCCCGCCGTATACCAGCTCCTCGGCGGCGGCTGACGCCGCCAAGCCGCAGCGGCTGAGGGCTTCGACAGCTGAGCCGCTTCGACACGAGCGCCGCCCGGTCCCGGGCGGCGCTTTACTAACCGCGCCCTCGCGGCCCTCGCTCCGCTCGGTGCACTCGGTCACGGCGGAGCCTCCCTTAGCCGCGCCCTCGCGGCCCTCGCTCCGCTCGGTGCACTCGGTCGCGGCGGTGCTCGTCGATCCACGCGTCGATGCGGTGCCACCAGTCGTAGAGCCACTCGACCCGCTCCTCGCGTCCGGCCGGCACCTCCCCCGCCGGTACGGCGAACCAGCGCATCCGGATCGCCTTGTCCATCGGCAGCTCACGCCATACGTCGCCGATGGTGAGCATCCGGTCCAGCCCGGTGTGCGCCACCCACACCACATCCGCCTCGGGCGCCGCGTCGAGCGCGGCCAGCACGCCGCCCGGGCGCGGCGCGAGCACGTGGCGCATTGTCGCCGCACGCTTCGCCAGCCGGTGCATGCCGAGGCCGTGCAGCCGCTGGATCGCCCGGGTACGGCGGCGCGGCGTGAAGTTGCCGCCCTCCGGGAAGATGACGAACGCGTCGTTGTGGTCCAGATGCCGGGCCAGCTCGCCGACCTGCTCCGAGCCGCCCTCGCCAGCGGTGAGAAAACGGCTCGGCAGCCGGTTGAGCAT
>DASRIS010000143.1:0-15765 GCA_035649895.1 Micromonosporaceae bacterium
CGTCGACTTCGCGCCACTCCAGAGACCGGTCATCGCCAACTGCACCGGACTGCCCTATGTGGACGGTGAGGTCCGCCAGATGCTCGCGGCCCAGCTGGTCGAGCCCGTGCGTTGGGAACGCAGCGTACGCTACCTCGTCGAGCTGGGCGTGGACACCATCGAGGAGGTGGGCCCAGGGCGGGTGCTCACCAGGCTGGTCGAGAAGATCCGGAGCCGGCCCGCCCCGAGCGCCACTCCGTCACGGCCCACCCCCGACCGCGGACGTAAGGTCGTGGCCAGCGCCGGCACCACGCTGGGCAGTGCCGAGTTCCGCCAGGCCTACGGGCTCCGCCACGCATACGTGTGCGGCTCGATGTATCGAGGGATAGCGTCGACAGATCTCGTGATCCGGGCCTGCCGGGCCGGCGTGCTCGCCTTCTTCGGCGCCGGCGGCCTGCCTGCGCAGCACGTCGCCGACGCGGTGGCGCGGATCCGGGCGGAAGTGGGCGAGCAGGCCGTCTTCGGAGTGAGCATGGTGCACGACCCGATCCTGCCCGACAACGAGCAGCGGCTCGTGGAGACGCTGCTCGCCACCGGAGTACCGGTCATCGAGGCCTCCGCCTTCGTAAAGGTGACGCCGGCGCTTGTCCGCTACCGGCTGGCGGGCCTGGCCAGGGCGGCTGACGGCTCGACCGTGGTCGGCAACCGGATCATCGCGAAGCTGTCCCGCCCCGAGGTGGCAGAAGGCTTCCTCACGCCCGCCCCGCAGCGGATCGTCGACGCGCTGCTGGCCAGCGGCGCGATAACCCGGGAGCAGGCGGGTCTCGCGGCGGACGTGCCGATGGCCGATGACATCTGCGTGGAAGGGGACTGCGGTGGCCGTACCGACCGCCGGGGCTTCCTGGTGCTGCTGCCCGCGATCCGGGCGCTCGGCGCGCGGCTCAGCGCGGCCCACGGATACCCCCGTCCGGTCCGGGTCGGTGCGGCTGGAGGTATCGGTACGCCCCAGGCGGCCGCGGCGGCGTTCCTGCTCGGAGCCGACTTCATCGTCACGGGGTCGATCAACCTGTGTACGGCCGAGTCTGGAACGAGCGCCGTCGTCAAGGACATGCTGCAGCGGATCGACGTCCAGGACACCGACTACGCACCGGCCGGCGACATGTTCGAGCTCGGCGCCTCGGTGCAGGTCCTCAGACGGGGCGTCTTCTTCCCGGCCCGGGCACGCAAGCTGCACGAGCTCTACCGCCGCTTTGACAGCCTCGACGACATCGACGCGGCCACCCGGCAGCAGATCGAGGAACGGTACTTCCGCCGTACGTTCGACGAGGTATGGCAGGAGACGCGCGCCTACCTCGCGGCCCATGACACCCGGGCAGTCGCCCAGGCCGAGACCAGCCCGAAGCACAAGATGGCGCTGGTGTTCCGCTGGTACCTCGGGCACAGCGAGCGGGCGGCGATGGAGGGGCGCGAGGCCGACCGCCTGGACTTCCAGGTCCACTGTGGTCCCGCCCTGGGCGCGTTCAACCAGTGGGTCACCGGCACTGAGCTGGAGCGGTGGCAGGACCGCCATGTCGACGACATAGCCGAGAAGATCATGGTTGGCGCGGCCGGGTACCTGCGGCGGCGCTACGACGAGCTCGGTCTGGCGGGTGACCAGCCATGACGGACGCGCAGCCCGACCGTGTCGCGGTGGTAGGCATCGGCTGCCGGCTGCCGGCCGCCGCGGACCATCGCCGGTACTACGCCAACCTCCTGGCGGGGCGCGATGCGATCCGTGAGATCGGCGCGGACAGGTGGGACCCGGCCCGCTACTACTCACCCGACCCGCTGGCTCCCGGCCGCAGCACCAGCAAGTGGTGCGGTGTCGTTGAGGACCCGTACGCGTTCGACCACGAGTTCTTCCAGATGTCCCCGCGGGAGGCCGCCCTGACCGACCCGCAGCAGCGGCTGCTGCTGCAGGAGGCCTGGCGGTGCGTCGAGGACTCCGGGACGGCACTGGCCGACCTGCGGCGGCTACGTACCGGCGTCTTCGTCGGCGTCATGGGACGTGACCACCTTCAGCAGGTGTCAGCTCCGTCCGCGCAGGTGCACGGCCACTCGGCGGCCGGCGCCTACGACAGCATGCTCGCCAACCGGGTCTCCCACGCGCTCGGGCTGTCCGGGCCGAGCATGTCGGTCGACGCGGCCTGCGCGTCCTCGCTGGTCGCCGTCCAGCTGGGAGTGCAGGCGCTCGTGGCGGGCGAGGCCGATGCCGTGCTCGCCGGGGGAGTGAGCCTCAACCTGCACCCGTGGAAGTACATCTCGTTCTCCAAGGCACGGATGCTCAGCCCGCGCGGGCAATGCCGGACGTTCGACAGCCGGGCCGACGGGTACGTGCCCGGCGACGGGGTCGCGGTCGTCATGCTGCGCCGCCTCACCGACGCCGTCCGCGACGGGGACCACATCTACGGGGTCATCGCGGGCGTGGCGGTCAACCATGCCGGCCGGCGCCATACCATCACCGCCCCTACGGTCGAGTCCCAGCGCGCGGTGGTGTGCGCCGCGATGGCACACGCCACGTTCGACCCGAGATCAGTGACCTATGTGGAGGCCCACGGGACCGGCACGTCGCTCGGCGACCCCATAGAGATAGCCGCGCTGCGTGAGGCGTTCGCGGCAGGACCGGTCGACCAGCCGTGGTGCACGGTCGGCTCCGTCAAGCCCAACATCGGCCATCTGGAGGCCGCGGCCGGTGTCGCCGGGCTGATAAAGGTCCTGATGATGCTGGGCGGCAGGCAGGTCCCGCCAAGCATCCACCTGGACGTGCTCAACCCGCTGGTCGAGCTTTGGGGCACCCCGTTCACCGTGACCCGGCAGGTGCAGCGGTGGCGGGCAGCCGAGCGCGGCGCGCCGCTTCGGGCCGGCGTCAGCTCCTTCGGGATGGGCGGGGTGAACGCGCACGCCTGTGTCGAGGAGTACCGGCCAGCGCGGCGGGCAGGTCCCGCGTCCATCCCCCCACCCGCTGCCGCCCCACCCGCTGCGTCCCTGGGCGCCCTGTCCCTGGCCGCTCCGGCCCCGCCCGACCAGCTGCCGTTCGTCCTGTCGGCGAGGACGCCGGCCGCGCTCGGTCGGCTGGTGCGGCAGTGGCGTGCGGCCAGCCCGCTGGACCCGCGCCTCGACCTGGCATCCGTGTGCCGGACCCTGACGATGGGGCGGGAGGCGTTCGGCGTACGGTTCGCGGTCCTGGCGGGTTCGGCGCAGGACATCACCGCCGCTCTGGCCGATGTGGAGCCCGAGGCACTGGTCCCGGTACCGGTCAAGCCGTGGTGGGTCCGGGTGGGCACGGCGTACGCACCGACGGCGGTCGACCTGTCCACCGTCCTGTCCGGGGCACTGTTCGCCTCGGTGCTCGACGAGGTCGCCGACGCCGCGACCGGAAGCCTGCTGCGTGCCCTTCCCCGCACACCGCCCGGCGGGAATACCAACCTACTCCTCACCTACATCACGCTAGAGGTGGTCAGCCGGGCCGGGGTCCAACCGCGCGGCATCACCGCAGCCGGTGACGGCATGCTCGCCGCACTCGCCTTCGCCGGCGCGATCACGTTGCCGGCCGCGCTGGAGCTGGCCGGCAGCACCGGGGCGCATACGCCGGACCTGCGCGCCCCACGCGTGGCGCTGGCCGGCCCTGACGGTCATGTCCTGCGACCGTACGCATTGGACGGTGCCTACCTGCGGCGCCTGACCCAAGGTGCCCGCCCGGACGATGCGGACCTGGCGGCAGCGTTGACGACCGGCGCTGGACTCGTCCCCGCCCAGCACACGTTCCGGAACAACCTGCAGGAGTGGAACACCGCCCTGGGCGAGTGCGGGCTCGATGGCCTGCGGATACCGATGGCCGCGCAGGAGCTGCAGGCCGCCCGCCTGTCCCGGCCCGCAGACCGGCTCGTCTGGCTGCTCGCGGTTACCCACGCGCATGAGCGGCTCAACCGCAAGTGGGGGCTGCCTCGGGCCGGACGGATCCGCGACCCGTACACAGCAGAGCTGCTGGACCTTCTGGTGGAGGGCGTCTGCCAGCCGGCAGAGCTGGTTGCCGCCCTCACCGGCGTACCGGCGGCGATGGAAACGGCGGCCAGCGCCATGGCCGAGCGCGCCCCCTCCGCGATCGGGGATGCGCACCGCTTCCCGCTGCTCGCCGCACACAGCGACGCGGCGGCCCAGCAGGCCTGGGACTGGGTCGACGCGCAGCGCCGGCCGGGGGCCACGCCCGGCCCGGCGCCAGCCCTCCACCACGCCCTCGAGCTCTTCGTGCCCAACGAGACCCCGGGTACGCCGCCAGCGGGTACCGGAGGACGGGTCGCGATACGGGGCGCGGGAGACTTCGGCACCGGCCTGTTGGTCGACCTGTGGCGGCTGGGCGTCGACGTCGACTGGACCCGCTTCTGGGCGGGCAGACCGGGCGGCAAGCTGTCGCTGCCGACATACTCCTTTGAGCCAACGGTGCACCTGCCCGAGCCGCCGCAGACCCGAACGCCTGAGCCACGGCCCGGAACGCCTGAGCCACGGCCCGGAACGCCTGAGCCGCGGGCTGGAACGCCTGAGACCGGACCGGATGCGGGCGATCCGTCGGGGAACGGGCCCCACGCGCCCTGCGAGGCAGAGCTCGTAGAGGCCAGCCACGAGTGGCACGACGGACAGCGACAGGCGGCCGGCACGGATACTCCGGCCACCGTGGTCTTCCTCGTCGAGCCCGCCGCCGGCGTGGCGACGGCCCTGCCCGCCGCACTGGCCGCCGAGGCGGTGGCGGTGGTCGGACCCGCGGTGGAACCCGCCATCGGGCTGCCGGTACGCCCCGGCGTTGCGGACGACGTCCAGCACGTTCTGGACAGCGTCCAGGACCGGGGGACCAGCGTCGACGCGGCGGTCATCGTGGCGCCGGAGGTGACCATCACGCCGGCAGAGACCACCGAGCCCGGCGCGGACCTGGTGGTAGACACCGCCTTCCTGGTCGCCCAGGCTCTGCTGCGGGCCCGGCGCCCAGCCCGGCTGGTCATCGCCCAGCCTGGCGAACGCGTACCGGCCGCGGTCGGCGCACTCTCCGGGCTGGCCGCCTGCCTGCCGTACGAAGGCAGTGTGACGGCGACTGTGCTGCGCACCGGTAGCCCTGTGACCGCCGAGGCGACCTGGCACCGGATCGCCGCGGAGCTACGCACACCGGTCGCGGAGCGCGAGGTGCGGTATCTCGCTGACCGCCGGCAGGTACGGCGTGCCCGGCCCGCTATGCCGCCGGGCCTGGCTATGCCGCTAGGCCCTGGTAAGCCGTCCGGACCCGCCATGCCGCCGGGCTCGGCCATGCCGCCGGGCTCGGCCATGCCGCCGGGCCGCGAGTCGACTACGGCAACGGCGGTCGCCGTCCGGCCGGGCGGCACCTATCTCGTCACCGGTGGTGCGGGCGGACTGGGCCGCATCATCGCGACCCACCTGCTGCGGGTGCCCGACACCAGCGTGGTCCTCGCCGGTCGCTCCGCACGGCCGGACCACCTGATCGCCGAGGTCTGCGCCGCGGCGGGCGCGGACCCCGACCGCGCCGACTACATGACAGCCGACCTCACCTGCCCGGCGGCGGTCCAGGCGCTGGTCGCTCACGTGACGCAGAGGTTCGGCCGGCTCCACGGCGTCGTCCACGCCGCCGGCCTGGTCCACGACCGGTACCTGGCCGGCAAGTCCCTCGCTGAGATCCACGCGGTCCTGGCTCCGAAGGTCACCGGCACGCGGCTGCTCGACGCCGCGACCGCCGATACCCTCCTGGACTGGGTCGTGTTGTTCTCCTCCACCGTCGCCGTCACCGGAAACGCCGGCCAGGCCGACTACGCGGTGGCAAACGCCTACCTGGCCGAGTTCGCCGAAGCCCGGCAGGCCAAGGTCGCCGCAGGCGTACGCCATGGCGTCACCGTCACCATCGACTGGCCACTGTGGGCAGAGGGCGGTATGGCCGCCGGCGAGCAGGTGGCGTCGGTGTTCCGGGCCGGCGGTGGCCTGGTCGCGATGCCGACCGCCCGTGGGCTGGCGGTGTTCGACGAGGCGCTGACCCGCTCTGGCCGGCGCACCGTGCTCTACGGCCGCCGGTCGCGGATCGGCAGCCTGCTCGCCCCACCATCGCGGGAGCTGTCCGAACAGGACGGCGTGGACCGGCGACCGGTACCGACCGAGGTCGCCACCGCCTACCTCAAGTCAGTCTTTGGCGCGCTGCTCGACATCGCCGGGCCGGATCTCGACGAGCACGCCGGGCTGGACTCCTACGGTATCGACTCCATCTTCATCGGCCAGTTCACGGCACGCCTGGAGCAGGATCTCGGCGCGGTCTCCCACACACTGCTGTTCGAGTGCCGCACTCTTGCGCAGGCGGCGGCGCGTATCGCGACCCAGCACCCGGACGCGCTGCGGTCACTGGCCGCGCCGCCGCCACCGGCCAGCCCACTGGCGTCCGCCGTCCCAGCAGGCGGCCAGGGGCCGAGCGTGAGCCGGTCGACCGGTCCGGGGGCCACGGCTGGGCCTGTCCCGGTCGCCGTCATAGGACTCGCCGGCCGCTACCCCGGCGCAGACGACGTCGCCACCTTCTGGCGCAACCTGAGCGGCGGGCGGGACTGCGTCACCGCCATCCCGACCGGACGGTGGGAGCAGTACCGGCGTGCGCCCGCCAGCGCCGGTGGCGCGAACGAGATGTACTGCCCGTGGGGTGGGTTCCTCGCCGGTGTAGATCAGTTCGACCCCTTGTTCTTCCAGATCTCCCCGCGTGATGCGGAGCTGATGGACCCGCAGGAACGGCTGTTCCTGCAGACCGCCTGGCACGCGCTGGAGGACGCGGGATACCCGCCTTGGCGCCTCGGCGACCCGAGCCACCACGGCGACCGCAGCGTCGGGGTCTTCGTCGGCGTAACGACCCAGACCTACCTGCTGTGGGGCCCGGACCTGTACAGCTCAGGGCAGGACGCCATCCCGACGTCCACGCCGTGGTCGATCGCCAACCGGGTGTCGTACGCGTTGGACCTGCACGGTCCCAGCATGCCGGTCGATACGGCGTGCGCCTCGTCGCTGACCGCTATCCACCTGGCCTGCGCCAGCCTGGCGGCCGGCGAATGCCGGCTGGCCCTCGCCGGTGGGGTCAACCTCTACCTGCACCCCAGCAAGTACGAGTGGCTGTGCCAGATGCGGATGCTCTCGCCCACCGGCCGGTGCCACCCGTTCGGCGACGGCGCGGACGGCTTCGTACCCGGCGAAGGCGTGGGCGCAGTGGTGCTCAAGCCGTTGGCGGACGCGCTGGCCCACGGCGACAAGGTTCTCGGCGTGGTCCGGGGCACCGCAACCAACCACGGCGGGCGTACCAGCGGCTTCACGGTCCCCAACCCCAACGCCCAGGCGCGGCTGGTGGAGGCGGCCCTGCACTCGGCCGGTCTGGCCGCGTCCTCAGTGACCTATGTGGAGGCTCACGGCACCGGAACGGCGCTGGGGGACCCGGTCGAGGTGGCCGGGCTGAGCAGTACCTACGGCACGGCCGCCGCTGGCACGCCGCCGTGCGCGATCGGCTCGGTCAAGTCGAACATCGGGCACCTCGAGTCGGCGGCGGGTATCGCAGGCGTGACAAAGGTTCTGCTGCAGATGCGGCACCGCACCCTCGCCGCCTCCCTGCATGCGCAGCGGCTCAACCCGCGTATCGACCTGGCCGGCACGCGGCTGCAGGTCCAGCGCGAAGCCGCGGCCTGGGCGCCGGTCGACCACGACGGGCAGCCGATGCCCCTGCGGGCGGCGGTAAGCTCCTTCGGTGCGGGCGGCACCAACGCCCACATCGTCATCGAGGAGCCACCGCCGGCCGCCGACACGAGCGACGGGCAGGACACGGACCAGCCATCCGCCGAACATCTGGTCCCGCTGTCGGCCCGCGACGGGCAGCGCCTTCGGGAGCACTGCGCGAACATCGCCAGCCACCTACGTGCCGACCGGTCCGTTGGCCTGGCCGACATCGCGTACCAGCTGCAGGTGCGCCGCGAGCCGATGCAGGAACGGGTCGCCTTCCTGGTCGGCACCGTGGCTGACCTGGTGCGCGCCCTCGGCGAGGCGGCCGACCCCGACGGCGCGACAGGCCACGTCCGGACCTGGCGCACCTTCCGCACGGGCAAGGGGAACGCGGACGAAGGCCGGGCACTACGCGACAACGTCGACCGGGCGCTGCGCGAACAGGATCTCGCCGCGCTCGCCGAAGCGTGGGTGGCGGGCGCCGACGTGCCCTGGCAGAACCTGCACGAGCATCCCCGCAGGCACATCGAGCTGCCCGGCTACCCGTTCGCGCGGGAGCGCTACTGGCTGGCCGACCCGCCACCGGCGACCGAGCCAGCCAGCCATCCGTTCGTCGGCGCTGTGGTGGAGCCCGGCGCGCACGTCACGACCACGTTGCGGGCAGAGGAGCCCCTCCTCGCCGACCACCATGTCGACGGTGTGCCGGTCTTCCCGGCGGTCGGGTACCTGGAGCTCGTGCGGGCCGCGATGCGGGTACGCCCGCAGCAGCCGGACCGGGTGCTCGTCTTCCGCAGCAACGTGTGGTCGTATCCGATCACCGTGCCCGCGGCCACCCAGGTGCACGTGCACCTCGAGACCGCGAACGAGTCCACCGCGTACCGGGTGTATGGGCTCGACGCCGGCCAGCCGGTCACTCATGCCGAGGGGCGCGTTGACATCGTTGCAGCGCCGCCGCCCGCCGCCGTCGATCTCGACGCGGCACGGCGGCGGTGCCCGCGCCCGGTGGACCCGGCCGGCTTCTACCGCCGCATCCACCAGCTGGGTCTCCAGCTCGGCCCCGGCTACCAGGGCATCCGGCAGCTCCGGGTCGGCGACGGCGAGGCGGTCAGCGAGATCCGCCTGCCCGAGCAGCTCCGGCCGGAAAGCCACCATTTCGTCCTGCACCCCGCGATGTTCGACGCGATGCTGCAGGCCTCGTTGTGGCTCGTCGACCAGCGCAGCGACCAGCTGCACCTGCCGTACATGATCGGTTCTGTCGAGATCGCCCGGCCGACACCGGAACACGCCATCGCGCATGTCCGGATCGTGTCGTCAACCGGCAGCGCCCACAAGGTCGCGGTCGATGTGGTCACCCCGCTGGGCGCACCGGTCCTCGCCGTGCGGGACTTCTGGCTACGCCCGTGGCGACCGCCTGCGGCCCCTGCGCACCCGGCCGGCGAGCCGGCTCCCGTTGCGCCTGCACGCCTGGCCGGTGAGCCGGCAGGTGTCACGCTGTTCCGGCCGCAGTGGCAAGCCGTCCCAGCTGTTCCTGCACAGGTAGCAGGCGGACGGCTGATGGTCCGGGCACCGGACGACACCACGGCGCGCACGATCGCGGCGGCGGTGGCCGACCTCGACCCAGCTGGGCCGGTGACCGCGCCGACGGGCTCGGCGCGTGACCCCGCGGCACTCCTCGCGTCCATGCCGGCGCAGCCTCTCACGGTCGTGTACGCGCTGCCCAGGCGCGGCTTCGACGGTGGCGTGGACGCGGTCGAACAGCAGCTGGCGGACGGTCCTGAGGCGCTGCTTCCGTTGCTCCAGGCCATTCTGGCGGACCCGGACAAGCGGCGGGTACGGATGCTGTGCGCCTTCCCGGGTGCCACCACAGGACAGCCTGCCTACAGCGCGCTCGGCGGACTACTGCGAACGGCGGTCAGGGAGAACCGGCGACTGTCCTACCGGCTCGTCGAGGTTCCTGCCGACGCCGATGCCGCGGCACTAGCGGAGGTGGTCAGCGTCGAGCTGAGGTCGCGCTGGGAGACCGACCGGGAGATCCGCTACGGCGACCGGGCACGGGCTGGCGGGGCACGGCAGGTGCGACGCTGGCGACGCGCTCCGTTCGTCCCGGGCGTCCCGTTCGTTCCCGCACGGCGGCATACCCAACCGTCCCCCGTCTATCTCATCACCGGTGGCCTGGGCGGCCTGGCCCGCTTGGTGAGTGAGCACCTCGCCCGCACCGAGCAGGCACGGATGGTGCTCGTCGGTCGTAGGCCGGGGGAGACCGCAGGAAGCGTCGCCGCCATCGACGCGGTAATGCGCGCCGGTGGCGCGGCCAGGTACGTGCGCACCGACATAGCAACCGAAGCGGGTGCGGCCGAAGCAGTGGCTACGGCACTCGCTGGGTACGGTCGGCTCGATGGTGTGGTGCACTGCGCCGCCGTACTCGCCGACGACTACCTCATCAGGCTGGACCCGGTCCGGCTGCGGCAGGTGGTCGAGCCCAAGGCGCTGGGCGCCCTGCACCTGGACCAGGCGACCCGACACCTCGATCTGCGGCTCTTCGTGGTCTTCTCCTCGATCGCCGGCGCCATCGGCACGGTCGGCCAGGCCAACTACGCGTACGCTAACGCGTTCCTCGATGGCTTCGCCTCCTGGCGCGAAGGGCTGGTCGCCGCAGGGGAACGGTCCGGCACCACAATCGCGATCGGCTGGCCACTGTGGCGCGACGGCGGCATGGGCGCCGACAGCGAGGTCCGTTCCGCCCTGGGGTCCACATTCGGCATCCAGCCAATGACAACGGAGCTGGGGCTGGCGACCTTCGAAGCGATCCTGGCCGGACCGGGCGGTCCGGTGGTCGTGGTCCCGGGAGACGGGCACCTGATGCAACAGCAGCTCGGACCGCCGGCCACCGGCGACGAGGTGGCTACTGACGGCGCGGTCGAGCAGGCCAGCGTGGCAGTCCCTGACCTGCGGCAGGCGGTTGCGGCCGCGGTCGCCGCACAGGTCGGCGCAGTGGCCAAGCTCGACCCGTCCCGGATCGAGGAGTCCGCAGACATCGGGTCGTACGGGTATGACTCCCTGTCGTTCGCCCGGCTGGCCAACGAGCTGAACGCGAGCCTGAACATCGACCTCACGCCGGCCACGTTCTTCGAGTACACCACCGTGGCCGCCGTGACCGACCACCTCATGGCCGAGTTCCCCGACGCAGTTGCCTCGCTCGCAACGCCCGACCCGGCCGGCTCGGCCACGAGCGCTCCGTCTGCTGTCATACCGGGCCCCTTCGTGGTGGCGGAGCCGGTGAGCGGCGAGGGCGCGGGAGCCGCGCGGGCGACGAGCCACCGGGAGCCGGTCGCCATCGTCGGTATGGCCGGCATGCTGCCCGGGGCCCGGGACCTGGACGAGTTCTGGAGCAACCTGGTCAGCGGCGCCGACGCGGTTCGGGAGATCCCGGCGGACCGGTGGGACTGGCGGCGTTACTGGGGCGACCCGCACAGCGGACCGAACCTGACCAACAGCAGGTGGGGCGGGTTCCTGCCGGAGGTGGACAAGTTCGACGCGCACTTCTTCGGCATCTCGCCCAGGGAGGCCGCGCTGATGGATCCCCAGCAGCGGCTGTTCCTCCAGACGGTGTACGCGGCTATCGAGGAGAGCGGGTACCAGCCGGCAGACCTGGCGGCGGTGCGCACCGGCCTCTACGTGGGAGTCGCCACCCACGACTACCACGAGCTTCTGCGCGGAGCGGGGCTCCCCGTCGAGGCCTACACCACGACCGGCCTGTTCCACGCCATCCTGGCCAACCGGGTCTCGTACCTGCTCGACCTGAGCGGGCCGAGCTTCCCCATCGACACCGCGTGCTCCAGCTCCCTGGTGGCGGTCCGCACGGCGGTCGAGGCGCTCTGGGCCGGCAGCTGCGACATGGCCATCGCCGGCGGCGTCAACCTGCTGCTGGCACCGATGATCTACATCTCGTTCGCCAGGGCCGGCATGCTCAGCCCGACCGGCCGGTGCAGGACGTTCGACGCAAGCGCCGACGGGTACGTACGGGGCGAAGGAGTCGGCGCCATCGTTCTCAAGCCCCTGTCGCGCGCGGTCGCCGACGGCGACCACATCCACGCGGTCATCCGCGGCAGCGCGACCAACCATGGTGGCCGGGTGAGCACGCTGACCACCCCCAACCCCAACGCGCAGGCCGAGCTGGTCGTCCGCGCCTTCCAGGAGGGCGGCGTCGACCCCGCCAGCGTCGGCTACGTCGAGATGCACGGCACGGGTACGACGCTCGGCGACCCCATCGAGGTCAACGGCCTGCAGAAGGCCTTCCGGGACCTACGGGACGCGGCCGGCCAGCCCCGCCTTGCCGGTCAGGAGACCGTGGTGGGGTCGGTGAAGTCGAACATTGGCCACCTGGAGGCCGCGGCCGGCATGGCCAGCATCTTCAAGGTCATTCTCGCCATGAAGCACGGCCTCATCCCGGCCAACCTGCACCTCGACGAGGTGAACCCGCACATCAAGCTCGACGGCGGTGCGCTCCGGCTGGCCCGTGTCCACGAGCCGTGGCCCCGGCAACGCGACGGCTCCGGCTGCGAGCGGCCGCGACGCGGCGGCGTGAGCTCGTTCGGGTTCGGCGGGGTGAACGGCCACCTGGTGCTGGAGGAGTACGTCGAGGCGCCACCCGTGCCAGCATCGCGTACCAGCCCTCAGGTTGTCGTTCTTTCCGCCCGCTCCGAGGACCGCTTACGGGCCCGGGCACAGGCGCTCGCCGACCACCTGCGCGGCGGACGGCCAGGGGCAGAGCCGGAGCAGCCGGCAGACCCGCAGGTCCTGACCGTGGTCGCCGAGCTGCTAGGCGTCGAGGAGACGCAGGTACCGACGGACGAGTCCTTAGACGACCTCGGCTTGGCGGCCGGCGACCTCGTGCGGCTGCGCGCCGCAGTACCCCAGTCGGCCAGAGAGCTGCACGGCGGACATTCGGTGGACTCGCTGACGGCAGCGCTCGGCGTAGGCGGGCACCGGGACGGTCCCGGCGCGCTCACCGCCCCCCTTGCCGACATCGCCTTCACATTGCAGGTCGGCCGGGAGGCGATGGCGCACCGGCTCGCCGTAGTGACCGACTCTGCCGACCGGCTCATCGCGCTGCTGGACGACTTCGCCACCACGGGCGCGACAGGAGCGGGTGCCTACGCGGGGGTCTGCGATGAGCAGCCTGACGCCGGTCTGGCCGAGCCTGGCGACCTGAACGGGCTTGCCCACCGGTGGGTCAGCGGTGGCGCAGTGGACTGGCTGGCACTGCACGGCGGCCGACACCGCCGGCGGGTCTCGCTGCCGACCTACCCGTTCGCCCGTACGCGGCATTGGCTCCCGGTCGACGAGCATTCCGAGGTACGGGTGGCGGCGACCGTTGCGGCGGCAGCCGGCAGTACGCACCCCCTGGTGGCGGCCATCCCGGCAGGCATGAACGGTGCAGATGCTGGCGACACGCCGCGAATGTGGATCGAGCACACCGATCCCCTTCCGCAGGTTGGAGAGGTTGGAGAGGCGACCAGTGGCGACTCACATGCCGTTGGGCCGGCAGTGGTCAGGGTGCAACAGAGGCTCTCCCACCTGGCTGAAGGTCAGCGCATACGATTCCTGCTCGACCTGGTATGTGCCACGGTCGCCACCGTACTCGGGCATGCTTCCCCAGACGCAGTGGAGGAGCGACGGTCGTTTCACGAGATCGGCCTGGACTCAGTCATGGCGCTCGAACTACGAAATCGCCTGAACACCGATACCGGGTTGCAGCTACCAAGCACCTTGATCTTCGACTACCCGACGCCGGCGGAGCTCGCGGACTACCTGTGGGCCGAGCTCTCGTCAGAACGCACCATCTCGGTAGAGCGGGCGGTCACGGACATAGACAGCTTGAGAACCCTCTTGTCTTCCATCGAACCGCACTCCGTAACAACCGGCATGCGTATGAAGATCGCGCTCCAGCTACGGGATCTCTTGATGAGCTGGGACAGCCTGGAAACCGTTGACGGCGAGGATGTCGAGGCCCGCCTGGGGGCCGCGACTGCCGATGAAGTTTTCGACTTCATCGACCAAGAGCTAGGAAAGCAGTAGAGGTGGGGTGGCCGTGCGCGGTGGCGAAGCTTTCGTGCTGTGTCACCGCTCAGCCTTCGAGACGTTCTCGAAGGCCCGAAAGACCCGATCGGAGAGGCATGACTGACGAAGGGAAGCTCCTCGAGTACCTCAAGCGGGTAACCGCCGACCTGCACCGGGCACAGCGACGTCTGCGTGAGATGGCGCCGGCTGGGGTGGACGACCCGGTTGTGGTGGTGGGGATGGGTTGTCGTCTCCCGGGTGGGGTGGGTTCGCCGGAGGAGCTGTGGGGTCTGGTGGTCTCGGGTGGGGATGGGATCTCCGAGTTTCCGACGAACCGGGGTTGGGATGTGGAGGTTGACCCGTCGGGGGAGCGGGTGGGTTCGTCGGTTGTTGGTCGGGGTGGGTTTTTGTATGGGGCGGATGAGTTTGATGCGGAGCTGTTCGGGGTCTCACCGCGGGAGGCGCTGGCGATGGACCCGCAGCAGCGGCTGCTGCTGGAGGTCTCGTGGGAGGTGTTCGAACGGGCCGGGGTTGACCCGTTGTCGTTGCGGGGGCAGCGGGTGGGGGTGTTTGCGGGCATGAGTGGGCAGGACTACGCCGGGTTGCTGCGGTGGACGGATGTGGCGGGCGGTTATCTGCTGACGGGTAATGCGGGCAGTGTGTTGTCGGGTCGGGTGGCGTACACGTTTGGGCTGGAGGGCCCGGCGGTGACGGTGGACACGGCGTGTTCGTCGTCGTTGGTGGCGCTGCACCTGGCCGCGCAGGCGCTACGGAACGGGGAGTGTGACCTGGCGCTGGCCGGCGGGGTGACCGTGATGGCCACACCAGGGGCGTTTGTGGAGTTCAGCCGGCAGGGTGGGCTGGCCCCGGACGGGCGGTGTAAGTCGTTCGCGGCGGCGGCGGATGGTACAGGGTGGGCTGAGGGCGTGGGGTTGTTGTTGGTGGAGCGGTTGTCGGATGCCCGGCGTAACGGGCGTGAGGTGCTGGCGGTGGTGCGGGGTTCGGCGGTGAACCAGGACGGTGCGTCCAACGGGCTGACCGCGCCGAACGGCCCGTCCCAGCAACGGGTGATCATGCAGGCGTTGGCTGCTGCGGGGTTGTCGACGGGTGATGTGGACGTGGTCGAGGGGCATGGGACGGGTACGAGGCTGGGGGACCCGATCGAGGCGCAGGCGTTGTTGGCCACGTATGGGCGGGGTCGGTCGGTGGAGCGGCCGTTGTGGTTGGGGTCGGTGAAGTCGAACATCGGGCATGCTTTGGCGGCGGCGGGGGTTGCGGGTGTGATCAAGATGGTGTTGGCGATGCAGCATGGGGTGCTGCCGGCCACGTTGCATGTGGATGAGCCAACCCCGCATGTGGACTGGTCGGCGGGTGAAGTGCGGTTGTTGACCGAGCCGGTGCCGTGGCCACAGACGGGGCGGCCGAGGCGGGCCGGGGTGTCATCGTTCGGGATGAGTGGCACGAACGCGCATGTGGTGTTGGAGGCGGCCCCGCAGCCCGATGACGACGCCGCGGATATGGCTGGGCCGGGGCCGGAAGTACAGAGCGCAGGTGGGGTGGGGTCGGGGTTGGTGGGTTCGGGTGTGGTGCCGTGGGTGGTCTCGGCGGGGTCGGCGGTGGGGCTAAGAGATCAGTCGGACCGGTTGCGGGAGTTTGTAGAGGCTGGGGTGGATGGGGTGGGTGTGGTGGACGCGGTGGATGTGGGGTGGTCGTTGGTGTCGTCGCGGGCGAGCCTGCCGTACCGGGCGGTGGTGCTGGGCGGCGGGGTAGAGCAGCTGGTGGCCGGGCTGGACGCGGTGGCCCAGGGCGTGGGGTCGAGGCTGGTGGTGTCTGGGGTGGCTGGTGGTGGTGGGGTGGGGTTGATGTTCGCCGGTCAGGGTTCGCAGCGGGTGGGGATGGGTGCGGGGCTGTACCGGGTGTTCCCGGTGTTCGCCGCGGCGTTCGACGAGGCGTGTGCCC
>DASRIS010000144.1:0-13194 GCA_035649895.1 Micromonosporaceae bacterium
CGCCGACCTGCGGAAACATGCCCAAGAAATCATGGAAACAGCGGTCTTGGCGATCCAAAGGGGACGCGCGGAGGCGAGACTCGCGGGGACTCCAGGCGGCGGTTAACCGAAGTCGTCGAGGGTCTTGCCGGACAGTCGGAGCGCTTCCTCGATCAGCGTCTCCACGATTTGCGACTCCGGCACGGTCTTGATGACCTCACCTTTCACGAAGATCTGGCCCTTGCCGTTGCCCGACGCGACTCCCAGGTCGGCCTCGCGGGCCTCGCCCGGGCCGTTGACCACGCAGCCCATCACGGCGACCCGCAGCGGCACCGGCAGCCCGTCCAGCCCCGCGGTGACCTCCTCGGCCAGCTTGTAGACGTCGACCTGGGCCCGCCCGCAGGAGGGGCAGGACACGATCTCCAGGCCGCGCTCCTTGAGCCCCAGCGACTCCAGGATCGCGTTGCCGACCTTGACCTCCTCCACCGGAGGCGCGGACAGGGAGACCCGGATCGTGTCGCCGATGCCGTCGGCGAGCAGCGAGCCGAACGCCACGGCGGACTTGACCGTGCCCTGGAAGGCCGGCCCGGCCTCGGTCACGCCCAGGTGCAGTGGGTAGTCGCACCGGTCGGACAGCTGCCGGTACGCCCGGATCATCACCACCGGGTCGTTGTGCTTGACCGAGATCTTGATGTCCTGGAACCCGTGCTCCTCAAAGAGCGAGCACTCCCACAGCGCCGACTCCACCAGCGCCTCGGCCGTCGCCTTGCCGTACTTCGCCAGCAGCCGCGGGTCCAGGGAGCCGGCGTTGACCCCGATCCGGATCGGCACCCGCGCCGCCGCCGCTGCCCTGGCGATCTCGCCCACCTTGTCGTCGAACTTCTTGATGTTGCCGGGGTTGACCCGCACCCCGGCGCAGCCCGCGTCGATCGCCGCGAACACGTACCGGGGCTGGAAGTGGATGTCGGCGATGACCGGGATCTGCGACTTGCGGGCGATCGCCGGCAGCGCCTCCACATCGTCCTGCGACGGCACGGCCACCCGCACGATCTGGCAGCCAGCGGCGGTGAGCTCGGCGATCTGCTGCAGCGTCGCGTTCACGTCCGCGGTCAGCGTGGTCGTCATCGACTGCACCGACACCGGCGCGCCCCCGCCCACCGGCACGTTGCCCACCATGAGCTGCCGGGTCTGGCGCCGCCGCGCAAGGGACGGCGGCGGGAGCGTGGGCATGCCGAGGCTCACTGTGGTCACAGCCGGCTCACCTGGCGAAGAGGGTGATCGGGTTGATGATGTCCGCGGCAACGGTCAGCAAGGTGAAACCCCCGAAAATAAGAATAATTGCGTACGTTACCGGCATAAGCTTGAAGTAGTCGACGCGCCCCGGGTCCGGCCGCCCGAGCCGGGCATAGACCCACGACCGGGCCCGCTCGAACCAGGCGATCGCGATGTGCCCGCCGTCCAGCGGCAGGATCGGCAGCAGGTTGAAGATGCCGACGAAGAAGTTGAGACCGGCCAGCAGGAGGAAGAAGGTCGGCCACTCGCCGTAGTCCACCAGCTCCCCGCCGAGCCGGCTGGCGCCCACCACGCTGATCGGCGTCTCCGGGTCCCGGGGCGCTCCGCTCAGGGCCTCCCACAGCTTCGGGATCTTCTCCGGGAAGGTCTTCAGGGCCGCCATCGTACGGCTGAACATCTCCCCGGTCTGGGTGGTCGCGAGGCCCACCGCGGCGGCCGGACCGGCGGTCGACGTCGGCACGTGGGGTGAGACGCCGAGGATCCCCACGGTCTCCAGGTCCGCGGCGGTGACCTCGGCGGCGGTCTTGGTGGGGTCGGTGTCCGGCCGGACCCGCTCGGCGACGGCGATGGTCGCCGGCACCTCACGCCGCGCTCCGTCCCGCTCGACGGTCAGCACCACGCTCCGGTTGGCCGAGGCGCGGATCGCCTCGGTCGTGGCGGTCCAGCTCGCCGTCTCCCGGCCGTCCACGGCGATGATCACGTCGCCGGCCCGCAGGCCCGCCTGCTTGGCCGGGCTCGGCGGGGCGGTCGCCGGGTCGCACTCGACCAGCCGCCCGGACTGCTTGTCGAACTGCCACTTCGGGGTGATGCAGTCGGCCACGTCGCTCAGGGCGGCGCGCTGGGTCGCCAGCTTGTCGCTGTCGGGCAGGGCGACAAAGGCGAAGATGCCCCACAGGATCACGAACCCGAGCACGAAGTGCGCGGCTGAGCCGGCGGACATCACGACCGTGCGCTTCCAGAGCGGGAAGCGCCACATGGCCCGCGGCTCGTCCGCCGGCTCCACGTCGTCGTCCTGCGGGGTCATGCCGACGATCTTCACGAAGCCGCCGAGCGGGATCCCCTTGACGCCGTACTCGGTCTCGCCCCGGCGGAACGACCACAGCGTGGGGCCGAAGCCGACGAAGTACCGGGTGACCTTCATGCCGAAGGCCTTCGCCGTGGCCATGTGCCCGGCCTCGTGCAGGCAGACGGACACCAGGATGGCGAGCGCGAACAGTGCCGTGCCGACGACGAGCGCCATCAAGCCCCTTCCGCCGATGCGATGATCTGACGGGCCCGCACGCGCGCCCACTCCTCGGCGGCGAGCACCTCCTCGACGGTACCTGGTACCCCAAAGTCGGGCGCGTCGGACAGGACCTGGGCCACGATGTCGACGATCCCCAGGAACGGCAGCCGGGAGCCGAGGAAGGCCGCCACGCACTCCTCGTTCGCCGCGTTGTAGACCGCCGGCCGGCAGCGGCCGGCCGCCCCGGCCGCCTTGGCCAGCGCCACCGCAGGGAAGGCGGCCTGGTCCAGCGGGTAGAGCTGCCAGGTGTGCGCGGTGGTCCAGTCGACCGCCGCGGCAGCCTCGGGCACCCGGTCCGGCCAGCCCATCGCCAGCGCGATCGGCAGCCGCATGTCCGGCGGGCTGGCCTGGGCGAGGGCGGAGCCGTCGGCGAACTCGACCAGCGAGTGCAGCACCGACTGCGGGTGGACCACCACCTCGATCCGGTCGTACGCCACGCCGAACAGCTCGTGCGCCTCGATGACCTCCAGGCCCTTGTTCACCAGCGTCGCGCTGTTGACGGTGACGACCGGCCCCATGTCCCAGGTCGGGTGCCTCAGCGCCTGGGCCGGGGTCACGGTGGCCAGCTCGTCGCGGCGGCGGCCCCGGAACGGGCCCCCGCTGGCGGTCAGCACCAGCCGCCGTACCTCCGCGGCGGCGCCTCCGCGCAGGCACTGGGCCAGCGCCGAGTGCTCCGAGTCCACCGGGACCAGCTGCCCCGGCCGCTGCACCGCGGCGTGGACCAGCGGGCCGCCGGCCACCAGCGACTCCTTGTTGGCCAGCGCCAAGGTACGGCCGGCGCGCAGCGCCGCGAGCGTGGGGGCCAGGCCCAGCGAGCCGACCACGCCGTTGACCACGGTGTGGCACGGCCAGGCCGCCAGCTCCGCCATGGCGTCCGGCCCGGCCAGGATCTTCGGGATGCGGAACCGGCCGGCGGCGTACCCCTGCCGGCTCGCCTCGGCGTAGAAGGCCAGCTGGAGGTCTTGCGCGGCGGATGCGCGGGCCACGCCCACCACCTCGACGCCGTGCTCGAGCGCCTGGGCCGCGAGCAGCGCGACGTTGCCGCCGCCGGCACCGAGCCCGACCACCCGGAACCGGTCCGGGTTGCGCCGCACGATGTCCAGCGCCTGGGTGCCGATCGAGCCGGTCGAGCCGAGCAGCACGATCTCGCGGGCGGTGGTCACCGGCTCATTGTCCCGGATTGGTCAACGTCGACCTCGGTCGCCGGCCGGTCGCCTCCGGCCGGCGGTCGACCGGTCTCGGTAGCCGACCTGTCGGCCGCGATGGCTGGCCGGGCGGCCGCGGTAGCCGACCGGGCGGCCGCGGTGGCTGGCCGGTCAATGCGGAACGCCTCGACCGGTACGCCGTACCAGCGCTCGGTACGGCCCAGCGGGGTCATGCCCAGCCGCCGGCACACCGCGAGCGACGCGGCGTTGTCCGGCCGGACCACGGCGTAGACCTCGGTCAGCCCGGCGCGGAAGCCCCGCTCGACCGCACCGCGGGCGGACTCGGTGGCGTACCCGTGGCCCCACGAGTCCGGGTGCAGGTGCCAGCCCACCTCGACCTCTCCGGCACCGTTCGGCAGCGGCTTGAACAGCACCGTGCCCGCGACCAGGCCGGTGCCCCGCGGCTGCACCGCCCAGGCGCCGTACCGCCCGCCGCTGGCCGAGTGCAGCTCCCGCCACCGGCGTACCACGCCGGGCGCCTGGTCGCGGGAGGCCATCGCCTGGGGCTGCGCGCCCAGCCAGCGCGCCACCTCCCAGCGGGAGTAGATGTCATAGATACGGTCCAGATCGGCCGGCTCGTCGGTCCACTCGCGGACCACGAGCCGGTCCGTCTGGAACACCTCGGTCACGCCGTGTCTCCTTAGCCGTGCCCTCGCGGCCCTCGCTCCGCTCGGTGCACTCGGTCACGGCAGGGCCTTCTTAGCCGTGCCCTCGCGGCCCTCGCTTCGCTCGGTGCGCTCGGTCACGGCACCCGACGCTACCTCAGCTGCGGAACGGCCCGCGGACCTCGTAGGTGACCCCGTTGGCCGGGTTGTTGGTCGTGCCGCGCTGGGAGGAGAAGTAGAGCCGGGACCCGTCCGGCGAGAAGGCCGGGCCGGTGATCTCGGAGCCGCTGTGGCCCAGGATGCGCAGGAACGGGGCGACCACGCCGGCCGGCGTGATCACGTTGATCTCCATGTTGCCGCCGTCCTCGGCCACGAACAGGTCTCCGGAGGACGCCCCGGTGATGTTGTCCACCCCGGTCAGCGGCGCCGCGCCGCCGGGCACCAGCGAGTCGTCGTACGCGATGTCCAGGCGCTGCAGGGCCGCGTCGTACGCCCAGACCCGGTTGTCGCCCTTGGTGGTGAAGTAGCAGATGCCGGCCGCGTAGTAGCAGCCCTCGCCACCGTTGAACCGCTTGGCCCCGGAGACCTGGTAGCGGGTGGGCACCGGGAAGCCGTCGCGGTCCGGGATGGCCCGCCAGCTGACCGGGCCGGTGTCGGCGGAGGCGACCAGCACCTCGAGCGTGCCGTTGGCCAGGTCGCCCCAGACGTCCGGGCGGAACCGGTAGAACCGGCCGTCGGACTCGTCCTCGGTGAGGTAGACCACGCGTCGGACCGGGTCGCACGCGGCCGCCTCGTGCGCGAAGCGCCCCATCCGCGACCGCTGCACCGCGCTGCGCCCGCCCTGCGGGTACGTCTCGTAGACCGCGCCCAGCGGCTGCTCCTCGCAGGATAGCCAGGTGCCCCACGGGGTCGCGCCGCCAGCGCAGTTCAGGTTCGTGCCGGAGAGGATATTGTACGCCGAGGCGACCGAGCCGTCGGACCGGAACCGCACCGCCGACGCCCCGCCGACGAACGGCACCTCGGAGTTGGAGACGTAGATCCAGCCCGTGCCGTCGACGAAGCAGGCGCCGCCGTCCGGGGCAGAGTGCCACAGGTAGCCGGTGCCCGGGACAAACTGGTTGGAGCGCGCGATGACCCGGCTGGTGAAGCCGGCGGGCAGCTGGATGCCGTTGGCGTCGGCGGCGAGCAGGTCCCCGTACGGGCTCGGACCCGGCTGTGCCGGCGCGGCGAAGGCCTCCTGCCACAGTGCGCCGGAGAACGCGACGGTTCCGGCCGACACGACGGCAGCGCGCAGCATGGTACGACGGTTCATACTGGCCTCCCCAGGACGTTGGTCGATGCGTCGTGGGGATCACCGTAGCCCACCCGTATCGACCGGAACAGATGTTGAGCGGCACCGGGGCGGCTGCCGGCTCTCCGCGGTTCCCGGGTCTCCGCGTTCCCGCGCTACGCATCACAACTGGCCGGTGCCGTAGGCAACCGCCTGCCAGCCCACCAGCCAGGAGCACCGATGTGCCAGGCGAAGGGCGGCAGGTACGACTTCACCGGGTCCAACGAGCTGGGCCCGGCGTGGCACTCCTGGTGGGCGTACATGCGGGCCGCGGGACGCCACCCAGGCCGGCACCCGGTCCTGATGGCGACCGGCCTAGGCCCCGTCCTCGACGAGCCGGGCCGGGTCGATGGAGAAGTCGAACGGTTCCCGCATCACGAACGGGGTGCCGGCCGGTGCCACCACGGCCGGCCGGTACTCCCCGTCGACCAGCTCGTGCAGGAAGAACACCGGATCCTCACCACGAAACTCGACCCGCAGGAAGTGCCCGATCTTCTCGCGTGCGTACACCTGGGGGTACTCGAAGCGGTCCTTACGCTTGCTGCCGGCGGACATGATCTCGACGACCAGCACTGCATCCTGAGCTGGGACCCAGACCTTCTCCTCGTCCGGGGGCCGGATGACCACGATGTCCGGACTGGTCAGGTCGTCGCCGCAGACCATGTTGATCTCGGGGTAGGCCGCCAGCCCGACGCGACGCGCGGCCCGATGGAGCTCGTACAGCAGCTCCCGGAGCGCGGCCTGGTGCCGGGTCGAAGGGCGTGGCGACACGACAAGACTCCCGTCCAGAACCTCGATGGTCATCCCGGTGGTCTCGGGCAGCTCCGCCACGGCCCGCTGGGCGGTCCATCGTCCGGGGGCGACATAGACCCCGTCGCCGCGCCCGACCGGCGCCTCGCTCATCGCCGCACCACCTTAACGGGGGCTAGTCCTTTCGTACCTGGAGAGTAGTGCGCTCGGCCGAATCAGGGAGCGGCTGCGTACCGGCCGGGCGGGAACGCAGCGGGTTGCCGCCGACGCTGGTCAGGCACCGGCCGCTGGCCAGGTCCCAGCGCCAGCCGTGCATCTGGCAGGTGAGCACGCCGTCGTCGACCTTGCCGAAGCGGGTCAGGTCGGCCTTGAGGTGCGGGCAGCGCCGCTGCACCACCCAGTCGCCCAGCTTCACGTTCTCCGCGTCCGGCTTCTGCTCGGCGTACCAGCCCTCGGCGTACTGCAGCCGCTCCTCCGACAGGCACTTGAAGAACGCGTAGACGAACTCGTTGTACTGACCGATCCGGGCGGCCGAGAACCGGCAGGACAGGAACAGCGAGTTGACCCAGTCCACCTCGCCGATGTGCAGCAGGTGCTCGACCAGCGACCGCTTCGTGCGGAAGCGGTAGCGCACCTTCTCGTCGGCGTACCGGCGCACCTGCCGGCCGGGGAAGTCAACGACGATCGACTCGACGGTGCTCTCGTCGTCGGCGACCAGGTCCAGCCGGACCGGACCGCCGACACCCTTGGCCAGGTAGACCGACTCGTCGAGCAACGGCTCGACCCGCCGCTTCAGCTCCTTGAGGACATCGACCTCAGGGTGCCGCCAGGACGCCTTGGCCGCCGCGATCACCGGTCGCTGCCTTTCCTGGTACGCCCGCAGGTGCTCCTCCTTGCGCGCGAAGAAGTCCCGTACGTCCGGCACCGGGTGGGTGACCTCGCAGGAGTCGGCGGTGACCGTAGCCACCGAACCGGGCAGCAGCAGGACCCCGTTGTGGTAGCCGAGGCCCTGATAATGGTCAATAAACGCCTGCTGGTCAGGGAAGATGTTGCCCTCGTCGTGGCCGAGGTCGTTGAAGCCGAACAGCTCGTCGTCGAGGAAGCACGGCGGCCCGGCGATGGGGAACACCCAGGACGCCTTGAGGTCGTCGATATAACGCACCGTACGGTCGAACTGCCGCTCGCGCTTCTGCTTGCCGAACGCGGTCTTTGCGGCGGCGGGCAGCTCGTAGACCATCGGGTACCAGATCGCGCCGGAGAACTGGAGCATGTGCGCGTGCACGTGGCCCAGCTCGGCGAAGACGGACAGGTCAGTAGGGCGGGCGTCGTTCTGGTTGAGCAGCCGCACGCCGTCGTGCTCGACCCAGAGCGAGGAGTCCCCGATCGGCCCGTCCGTGGGCGAGGTCAGCGCCTGCACCATAACGGTCAGGCCGCCGCCCAGCTCGACCGGCTCGTTGGTCGTGGTCTTGAGAAAGCGGGTGAAGCCCAGGTCGCGCAGCTGGTCCTCGAGCTCGCTGGTGGGGTACTGCGGCAGCAGCACGGTGGCCCGCTTGCTCACGTAGCGGCGCAGGTGCTCCGCATCGAAGTGGTCCCGGTGCAGGTGCGACACGTACAGGTAGTCGGCCTGGCCAAGGCTCTCCCAGTCGAGCTGCGAGTTGTCCGGGAACGGGAACCAGGAGGCGAAGAACGACGGGTTGACCCAGGGGTCGCAGAGGATGCTCCCGGCGGGCGTGTCGATCCGCATGCTGGCGTGGCCGGTCCCAGTCACTCGCACGGCATTCGCTCCTCAGCTATGGGATTGGTCTATGGCGCAACTGATCCATGGCGGGATTGGCCTATGGCGGGCACGTACCTCCCGACGCTACCGGAGGTGGTCGCGGCGGCCCCGCGGCGGCATGCCAGACTAGGTGGCCGACCTAGCCGAAAGGGACCGACGTGGCTGGAAACGAGCCGGTGACAGCACCTGACCAGCACAAGCGCAGCAGCGGGCGGGCGGCCCGCGTCGGCGCCGTGGTCACGATCGTCATCCTGCTGGCCATGCTCATCGGCAACCACGAGGGCAACATCGAGAACCTCTGGCTGGTGGGGCTGGCCGCGCTCCTCGTCGCGATCCTCATCGGCGACTGGGTGCTGCGTAAGAACGGCCTGCGTTCCTAGCGACGACGCCGGTCACGCATCGACGCCGGTCACGCATCATCCCGGAACCCCGGGCTGCGGGATCGGCGGGCGGGCTCACCGCCGCCGCAGGATGTCGCGTACCTCCTTCAGGGCCGCGTCGACCTCTGCCTCGAAGTAGCCGCCGGGCACCAGGCTGAACTGCCCCGGGTCGAGCTCCGCATCGCTGATCGGCACTGACCCCCGGCTGGACATCGCCGAGATGATCCCCTCGAAGAGCCGGTCGACCTGGACCGGGTCGTACCCGCTGCCGAAGCGGCGCGGCTGGAACGTACGCCGTATCTGGTCGACGCGGTGGACGTCGGCGGGCATCGCCGCGCCTGGGCCGCCGGCCATCGGCGGAGCCGATGGGTGCCCGTAGCCAGGGTCGCCCATCCGGATCTCCGCCGTCATGTCCGCCTTGCCGTGACGGCCGGGGTCGAAGCCGTCGAACCCCCCGCCGTACGTCGGCTCGTCATAGCGGCCGTACCCCGGGTCGCGCACTGGTGGAGCCGGTGGCGGGGGCATCGGGGGGGCGCCCATCGGCGGCCCGGCCATCGGGGGCATCGGCCGTGCCTGCATGGGTGGCGCCATGCGGTCGTCGCGCATCGGTGGCGGGGGGCCCATGGGGCCGTGGGGCATCCGCTCCTCGCGCATCTTGGCCATCCGCGGATCCGGACCGCGGACGTACCCGCGCTCCTCGATCTCGGCGAGCTGCCGCTCGACCCGGTCCAGGTGCAGGTCGACCTGCCATTCGTCGTACCCGCCGAACCGGACCCGGAAGACCACGTCATGGACCTCCTGCGCGGTGACCGGAGCGTCGACCGGATCGCCGGCGAGCGTCGCCTCGACCCGGTCGAGGAACGCGTCAACCTCGTCGACCTTGTAGCCACGACGAAGCGCACGACGCCGGAACCGCTGACCCTGACTCGTCACCCACCCACCTCCGCTACCTGCGCCGCAGCCAGCTGCCCGCATGCGCCATCAATCTGTCTACCCCGGGTGTCGCGCACCGTGACCGGAACGCCGGCCACCCGAAGCCGCCGTACGAACTCCCGCTCCACCGGCTTCGGGCTGGCGTCCCAGCGACTGCCCGGAGTCGGGTTGAGCGGTATGAGGTTCACATGTGCCAGCCGGCCGGCCAGCAGCCGACCAAGCAGGTCGGCCCGCCACGGCTGGTCGTTCACGTCCCTGATCATCGCGTACTCGATGGAGACTCGGCGGCCGGTGTGTGCGGCGTACGCCCAGGCCGCGTCGAGCACCTCGGCGACCTTCCAGCGCCGGTTGACCGGCACCAGCTCATCGCGCAGGTCATCATCCGGCGCATGCAGCGACAGCGCAAGGGTCACCGGCAGATCCTCGCCGGCCAGCCGGCGCATCGCCGGCACCAGACCGACCGTGGAGACCGTGATGTGCCGCTGGGACAGGCCGAGCCCCTCCGGTGCCGGTGCGACCAGCCGCCGGACCGCCTCGACGACCCGCTGGTAGTTGGCGAGCGGCTCGCCCATCCCCATGAACACGACGTGCGACAGCCGCGGCGGGCACCCGGTCACCTCGCCCCGGGCGGCCACCCCGGCGAACCATACAACCTGGTCGATGATCTCCGCGGTGGAGAGGTTACGGGTCAGCCCGGCCTGGCCAGTGGCGCAGAACGGGCACCCCATGCCGCACCCGGCCTGGCTGGACACGCATGCCGTGACCCGGTCCGGGTAGCCCATCAGCACGCTCTCCACGAGCGAGCCGTCGTGCAGCCGCCACAGTGCCTTACGGGTGGCCCCGCCGTCGCACTCCAGCTCCCGCACCGGGGTGAGCAGCCGCGGCAGGAGCGCCTCGGCCAAGCGCCCCCGAGCACCGGCCGGGATGTCGGTCATCAGGTCCGCGTCGCGCACCAGCCGTCCGAAGTAGTGGGTGGACAGCTGGCTGGCGCGGAACCCGCGTTCGCCGAGCTCCGCCACCGCCGCCCGCCGGCCAGCCAGGTCGAGGTCGGCCAGGTGCCGCGGCGGCCTCGCCGCCCCGGGTTGGGCCGCTCCCGGCTGGGCGCCTCCCGGCTGGACCGCCCAGGGCAGGCCGGATCGCCCCGGGGCGACACCGGCCCTGGGCTCGCTTGTTACCCGAGCGTCAGTCATGACGAGGCCAGTCTCCCATGCCCGCACCGGTAGCTGACGGCATGACAGAAGGAGAGACACTTCACGTTGCGACCGGCGCGAGCACCGAGAGCAAAAGGTACGCAACTGGAACGGCGAGCAGGATCGAGTCGAGCCGGTCCATCAGCCCGCCGTGGCCAGGCAGCAGCGTACTCATGTCCTTGACGCCGAGATCACGTTTGAGCAGCGACTCCGCCAGGTCTCCGAGAACCGCGGCGGCGGACAGTGAGATCCCGAACACCAGCCCCCACCACCACGCGACGTCGAACAGGAGGTACAGCAGGACCGACTCGCCCACCGCGGCGGCGAGCAGCGAGCCGGCCAGCCCCTCCCACGACTTCTTGGGGCTGATCGTCGGCGCCATCGGCCGGCTGCCGAAGAAGACACCCGCCACGTAGCCGCCGGTGTCGGAGAGCACCACGGCGGCCAGGGTGGCGAGCACCCGCCACTCGCCGTCGGGCGCTGCGCCCAGCATGGCGGCGAACCCAAGGAGAAACGGCACGTAGACCGATATCAAAGTGGCGGTGGTCACGTCGCGGTGGTAGCCGGCAGGACCGTCCGCGAGGCGCCACACCATGGTGGCGAGGACCGTGAGCAGCAGCCCAACCGCCAGCGCGTCCGGTCCGGCGAACCAGGCGAGGCCGGACATCACCAGCCCGCCGGTCAGCAACGGTCCCAGCGGCGGCTGGGCCCCGCTGGTCCGTACCGCCTGGACCATCTCCCAGATCCCGATCGACCCGGCGGCGACCACCACGGCCAGGAACGCCGGGCGCCAGAAGAAGAGCGAGCTGAGTACGGCGGCGCCCAGCAGCACGCCCACGCCGATGGCGGCCGGCAGGTTACGCCCGGCCCGGCCGGTGGTGGTGGCGGCGGCGGCGGCGGCGGCGGGCAGGTTACGGCCGGCCCGGCCCGTGGCGGCCGGCTGTACCGGGAGCTCGGTCGTCGCCTCGCCGATCGGGCCGCCCGGATCGGTGAGCGGATCGGTGAGCTCGGCCGGCGGCGGTCCCCCACCCGCGGTCGACCCTTGCCGCCGGGGCCGTGAGCCGGGGCGCCCGGTGGCCGGCTCCACCAGCGGCGGGTACCCAGGGTCCCAGCGGTCCCCGTGCTCCCGGTACGCCGCGCGGCCCCGCAGCTGCTCGGGGTCGGGGTCTCCCCACGCATCGGCCGCCCGGTCCCACCCGTAGGGGTCCGGGTCCGGTTCCGGGTGCGGCACCGGCTCGGGGACGGCCGCCGGTTCACGAGCGGCGCCACGCCGGGCCCGGTGCCGCCCGCGGGGGGGTTCGGCCTGGGCGGGGTCGAGGTGGGACATCAGAACTCGAGCAGCTCGGCTTCCTTGTGCTTGACGATCTCGTCGACGTGTGCAACGAAGCGGTGGGTCAGGTCCTCCAGCTCCTTCTCGGCGCGGCGCCCCTCGTCCTCGCCGGCTTCGCCGTCACGGACGATCCGGTCCAGCTCATCCTTTGCCTTACGGCGCACGTTGCGGATGGCGACCTTGGCCTCCTCGCCCTTGTGCCGGACCACCTTGATCATCTCGCGCCGCCGCTCCTCGGTCATCGGCGGCAGCAGCAGGCGGATCTGCGTACCTTCGTTGTTGGGGTTGACCCCCAGGTCGGAGTCGCGGATCGCCTTCTCCATGGCGCGCAGCTGGGACACGTCGTACGGCTTGATGATCGCCATGCGGGGCTCCGGCACGGCGATCGAGGCCAGCTGCGGCAGCGGCGTGGGGGTGCCGTAGTAGTCGATCACGATCTTGCCGAACATCGCCGGGGTGGCGCGGCCGGTACGGATCGTCGCGAACTCCGTTTTGGCGTGCTCGATCGCACGCTCCATCTTCTCCTCCGCTTCGAGAAGCGTCTCGTCGATCACGTGCTCCGTCGCCTCCTCAGGCTCTCTCGGTCGGACCGCCCAGGTCTGGTCAGGGATCCTCGTCATGGCGGTGCTTGTCAGGGGATGATCAGCGTGCCGATCCTCTCACCGCTGACCGCCCGGACGATGGTGTCCTCTCCCTCGGCGCCGAACACCAGCATGCGCAGCTTGTTGTCCATGCACAGGCTGAAGGCGGCGGCATCGGCGACCTTCAGCCCACGGCGCAGCGCCTCCGCGAACGTGATCTCGTCGAGCTTGCGCGCCTGCGGGTCGGTGTTCGGGTCGGCCGTGTAGACGCCGTCCACCCCGTTCTTGCTCATCAGCACCAAGTCGGCACGGATCTCCAGAGCGCGCTGGGCAGCCACGGTGTCGGTCGTGAAGAACGGCATGCCGGCCCCGGCGCCGAAGATCACGACGCGTCCCTTCTCCAGATGCCGGATCGCCCGCAGTGGGATGTACGGCTCGGCGACCTGCGCCATGGTGATCGCCGTCTGCACCCTGGTCTCGATGCCCTCCTTCTCCAGGAAGTCCTGTAGCGCCAGGCAGTTCATCACTGTGCCGAGCATGCCCATGTAGTCGCCGC
>DASRIS010000145.1:0-11793 GCA_035649895.1 Micromonosporaceae bacterium
TGGGAGTCGCGTCGGGCAACGGCAAGGGGCAGATCTTCGTCAAGGGACAGGTGGTCAAGACCGTCCCCGAGTCGCAGATCGTCGAGACGCTGATCGAGGAGGCGCTCCGGCTCGCCGAGGAGATGGGCGCCGAGCTGCCGGAGGAGCTGCGCGGCCTGGCGCCGAGCGTGTCCGTCCACTAAGGACGTAGTAGGGTGCCCCGGGCCGCCGGTCCGGGGCACCCGCGCGTACGCGTACCCGGCTCACTCGCTGTCGGCGAGGATCGCGTAGAGCTTGCGCTTGGTCTCGGTGAGCACCTCCAGCGCCCGGGCCCGCTGCTCGTCCGTGCCGGCGAAGCCGACCTGGCGCAGGGCGTGCATGATGCCGAACGCGGCCTCGCGGAAGTCCTGCGCCTGCGACACGGTGTCGTCGGCGAACTCCTGCCAGGGCGCGTTCTCCGCGGCGCGGGCCGCCTCAGCGCGCCCGGCCTCGGTCAGCGTGAACCGCTTGCGGCCCTCGCTGGTCTCGCTGACGATCAGCCCCTCGTCCTCCAGCAGCTGCAGGGTCGGGTAGATCGACCCCGGGCTGGGGCGCCAGATGCCGCCGGTGCGGGCGTCGAGCTCGGAGATCATCTCGTACCCGTGCATCGGGCGCTCGGTCAGCAGCGCCAGCACGGCCGCGCGTACGTTGCCCCGCCGGCCGCCGCGCCCGCGCCCCCGCCCGCGACCCGGGCCATGCCCGAAGCCGGGACCGAAGCCCGCGCCGTGCCCGCCGAACGGCGGCCGCCACGGCCCGAACGCGAACCTGCGGGGGTCATGAAGCCAGTGATGGATCATACTTCCCCTCCAAGGATATCGTTGATATGTTAACGATATATCGGCAATACATCAACGACAAGTGACCTCCGAGATCGTCCATTTTCTGGCACATTGGTAGGCGTGCTCACGTTGCCCGTCCGTACGTTGGGCGAGGGCGACCGTGCCGCGGTGGAGCGGGTGCTCGACCGGGACCCGATCGCCGCGGCCCAGGTCGCGGAGCGGGTGCGAGCACGCGGCCTGGGCCGGTGGTCGACCCTGGGGACCTTGCTGGGCTACGGTGCCGGCCGGCAGCTCGACGCGGTGTGCTGGGTCGGCACCGGGCTGATCCCGGTGCAGGCCACGCCGGTGTCTGTCGCGGCCTTTGCGGAGCTGCTCGGCAACCGGCCGCACGACTGCTCGTCGATCCTCGGCCCGGCCGACGCCGTGCTCGGGCTATGGCAGCGGCTGGGCGAGCGGTGGGGCCCGGCGCGGGAGATCCGCGCCGCCCAGCCGCTGCTGGTCGCCGACGCGCCGCCCGCCGTCCGGGCCGACCCCGGAGTGCGCCGGGTCCGGCCGGACGAGCTTGACGTGCTCTACCCGGCGGCGGTGGCGATGTACACGGAGGAGGTCGGGATCTCGCCGACGGCCGAGGACGGTGGGCGGTGCTACCGGCACCGGGTCGCCGAGCTGGTGCGGCACCGGCGGGCGTACGCCCGGATCGTGGCGGGCCGGGTCGTCTTCAAGGCAGAGGTGGCCGTGGTCACCCGGCACACGGCACAGGTGCAGGGGGTGTGGGTCGCCCCGCAGTGGCGTGGCCAGGGCGTCGCCACGGCCGGTCTGGCGACCGTCGTGCGCGACGTGCTGCGCACGGTGGCGCCCAGCGTGAGCCTTTACGTCAACGACTACAACCACGCCGCCCGGCGGGTGTACGCCCGCTGCGGGTTCCGTGAGGTCGGCACGTTCGCGACCGTGCTGTTCTAGGCCCGGCGCACCGCTGGGGCCCGGCGCGCCGCTGGGATCCGTGGGCTGCTAGCTGGTTGCCGGGCCGCGGCGGCGCAGCTCGTCCACTGCGCCCATGGCGTCCCGGAGCTCGCCGAGCCACTGCTCGGCGTGCTGGCCGACGAGGCGTACGCACCACGCCAAGGCCTCCGAGCGGGAGCGGGCCACGCCGGCGTCGACCAGCGTGTCGAGCACCCGCCGCTCGGCCTGGCGCAGCCGCGTCATCACCGGAGCGGCCAGCGTGGTGAACAGCTCGGTGGTGCCGCCGCAGGTGGCCCCCCAGCCGACCTTGCGCCGGTACCGGTGCTCGGTCTGCCGGGCCACCTGGATACGCCGGTCGCGGGTCGCCTCCCGGAAGCTGGCGATCCGGCCCTGCTCGGCCGCTGCCCGGTCGGCGTCTGTCGCGGCATTGGCATGGGTCGGCTCGGGCAGTGTGCCGATGATGATGATCTCGTCCCGGTCGACCACGACCTCCGGCCGGCCGGTGAACCAGTCGTCGGGCAGGGCGCCGGTCACCCAGGCCGCAGCGTCCTCGGCGGCCGGCGGCTCGCCCCGCCACTGTTGCTCCCTACGCATCTCCAGCCCCTCTCATTACGGTGATTACATCATTACAACGTTGCTCGAGCAACGCAAGGCCACCGGGGGTGTGCTGAGTCGGGAGCGGGTGCCGGTCGTCCCTGTTAACGTCGAGCGGGCGCGAGGGAGGAGGGCTACCCGTGACCTCCCTGCGTCAGGATCTGCACTTTCGCCGTTACTGGCTGGCGCGGATGGTCTCCCTGAGCGGCTCCATGATCACTTACGTGGTCCTGCCCATCCTCGTGTACCAGCTCACCGGCTCCAACCTGTGGACCGGCCTGGTGGCCGTCTCCGAGGCGCTGCCGTACGTCTGCTTCGGGCTGGTCGCCGGGGCGCTCGCGGACCGGCTGGACCGGCGGCGGCTGATGGTCGCCATGGACCTCGCCAGCGCTGCGGTGCTGGCCAGCCTGCCGCTGGCGTACCTGGCCGGAGTCCTGACCGCACCGCACGTGCTGGTCGCGGGGTTCGTCGTCCAGGCGTTCTTCGTGTTCTTCGACGCGGCCAACTTTGGCGCGCTGCCGGCCCTGGTCGGCCGGGACCGGCTGGGCGCAGCCAACTCCGCCGTCATCGGCGGCGGCACGGTCATCGAGCTCGCGGTGCCGGCCCTGGTCGGCGTGCTGCTGGTGCTGCTGGCGCCGGCTCCGCTGCTGGCGCTGGACGCACTGTCGTTCATCGCCTCGGCGCTGCTGCTGCGGGCGATCACCGCGCCGATGGGCCTGGGCCGCTCCGGGGACCGGGCGCCGCTGGTCTCCGAGATCCGCGAAGGCCTGAGCTTCCTGGTCAACCACCCCCTGCTGCGTGTGCTGACCGTGCTCGGTGTCCTGGTCAACATCGGGATCGCGGCCTTCCTGAGCCAGCTGGTCCCCTGGTTGGACCAGGTGCTGCGGATCGCGCCGGCGGAGGATCCCCGGCTCGGCGCGGTCTGGGCGGTGCTCGGCGCCGGTGGGCTCGCCGGCAGCCTGCTCTACCCCCGGATCACCCGTAGGCTCGGCGAGACCCAGGTGGCGCAGGTCTTCATGCCGGCATCGCTGGTCTGCGTCGTTGCCTGCGCGCTGCTCGACCAGTGGCTGCTCGCCGCGGTCGCCGTCGGCCTGTGGTACCTGACCTTCATCGTGGTCGCGCTGACCACCATCACGCTGCGCCAGCAGATCACGCCGGACCACCTCCAGGGCCGGGTCAACACCGTGGGGCGCATGCTCGCGTTCGGCGCCGGCTGGCCGGTCGGCGCGCTCGCGGCCGGGCTGCTGTCCGAGGCGTACGGGCCGCGGGCCGCGCTGTGGCTCGCCGCCGCGATGGTCGCCGTGGCCTGCGTGGTGGCCTGGGCCGCGCTGCCCAGGGCCGCGCCGGCCAGCCCGGACGGGTGGCGGGCGGTGGGCTCACCTGAGTTGGGAGCGCGGGCACCGGCGTCGGAGTGGTTGACTGACAGGCCTGAGGGTGCCGGAGAGGAGCGGGCGTGGCCGGACGAGAGCCGCCGCTGACCCTGGAGGAGCTGCGGGTCGCCGTGCAGGCGGGCCGGGTCGACACGGTCGCCCTGGCCATTGTGGACATGCAGGGCCGGTTGCAGGGCAAGCGGTTCCACGCGCCGTACTTCCTCGACGAGGTGGTGCCGCACGGCGCCGAGGGCTGCAACTACCTGCTCGCGGTGGACGTCGACATGAACACCGTCGACGGGTACGAGATGTCCTCCTGGCAGCGCGGGTACGGCGACTTCGCGATGGTGCCGGACCTGGCCACCCTGCGCCAGGTGCCCTGGCAGCCGTGCACCGCGCTGGTCCTGGCCGACCTGGCCTGGCTCGACGGCCGGCCGGTGCTCGCCTCCCCGCGGCAGGTCCTGCGCCGCCAGCTCGACCGCCTCGCCGCGCACGGGCTGACCGCCTTCGTCGGCACCGAGCTCGAGTTCGTCATCTACCAGGACACGTACGAGGAGGCGTGGCGGCGGGGCTACCGGAAGCTGACCCCGGCCAACCTCTACAACGTGGACTACTCGCTGCAAGGCACCGCCCGCGTGGAGCCGCTGCTGCGCCGGATCCGGCTCGCGATGGCCGGCGCCGGCCTGGCCCCGGAGAGCGCCAAGGGCGAGTGCAACCTCGGCCAGCACGAGATCGCCTTCCGCTACGCCGAGGCGCTGACCACCTGCGACCACCATGCGATCTACAAGAACGGCGCCAAGGAGATCGCCGCGCAGGAGGGCCTGTCGGTCACGTTCATGGCCAAGCCCAACGAGCGGGAGGGCAGCTCCTGCCACATCCACTTCTCGCTGCGCGACTCCCGTACCGGTGAGCCCGTGATGGCCGGCGGCGAGGGGCCGGCCGGGCTGTCGCCGCGCGGCGCGCAGGTGGTCGCCGGGCTGCTCGCCGCCACCCGGGAGCTGTCACTGTTCCTCGCGCCGCACGTGAACTCGTACAAGCGCTACCAGCCCGGCTCGTTCGCGCCCACCGCGGTGCGGTGGGGCCGGGACAACCGCACCTGCGCGCTGCGCGTGGTCGGCCACGGCGGGGCGTCGACCCGGGTGGAGCACCGGGTGCCCGGCGCCGACGTGAACCCGTACCTCGCGGTGGCGGCCCTGGTCGCCGGCGCGCTGCAAGGCCTGGAGCGGGGCCTGGAGCTGGAGCCGGAGGTCACCGGCAACGCGTACGACGACACGGACGCGCCCCGGGTGCCCTCGACGCTGCGCGACGCCCTGGCCCTGTGGGAGGCCAGCCCGCTCGCGCAGGACGCGTTCGGGGCCGAGGTGGTGGCGCACTACGCCAACAACGCCCGGGTGGAGCTGGCCGCCTACGAGGCGGCGGTCACCGACTGGGAGCTGTTCCGCGGGTTCGAGCGGCTGTGACCGCGTAGACAGAGGAGGACTGGGTGGGCGACCGACTGCGGGACCGGGTGGCCGTCGTCACCGGCGCGGGCAGCGGGATCGGGCTGGCCACCGCCCGGCGGTTCGCCGCGGAGGGCGCCCGGGTGGTCGCGGTCGACGTCAACCCGCAGACCGCGGCCGCTGCCGCGGCGGAGGTGGGCGGCGAGCCGGTGACCTGTGACGTCACCGACGAAGCGGCGGTACGCGACCTCTTCGAGCAGGTCGTGGCGGGTCACGGCCGGGTGGACGTCGCTTTTAACAACGCCGGCATCTCCCCGCCGGAGGACGACTCCATCCTCGAGACCGACCTGGCGGCCTGGGAGCGGGTGCAGCGGGTCAACCTCACCTCGGTCTACCTGTGCAGCAAGTACGCGATCGGCCACATGCGCCGGCAGGGTCGGGGCTCGGTCATCAACACGGCCAGCTTCGTCGCGCTGATGGGCGCGGCGACCTCGCAGATCTCCTACACCGCGAGCAAGGGCGGGGTCCTGGCGATGACCCGCGAGCTGGGCGTCCAGTTCGCCCGAGAAGGGGTACGGGTCAACGCGCTGTGCCCCGGACCGGTCAACACGCCCCTGCTCAAGGAGCTGTTCGCGGCCGACCCGGAGCGGGCCGCGCGCCGGCTCGTACACGTGCCGATGGGCCGCTTCGCCGAGCCGGAGGAGATCGCCGCCGCGGTGGCGTTCCTCGCCAGCGACGACGCTTCGTTCATCACCGCCAGCACCTTCGTGGTCGACGGCGGCATCACCGGCGCCTACGTCACGCCGTTGTGACCCGTCTCACCACCACCAGGCCGGTGTCGGATAGCCGGCGCGGAGGAGGGTCGACCATACGGATCTTGGGTAGGTTAGGGGTGAAAGCTCCGAAAGCCATCGTGAGGAGAATCCCGTGGCAAGGCCGATTATCGGCATCACTACCTATGCGGAGGAGGCGCGGTTCGGTCTCCAGGACACTTTCTCAGCGGTGCTCCCGCTGTCGTACGTGCACGCCGTGCACGTCAGCGGCGGCCGTGCCGTGCTCATCACCCCGGACGACCCGGACACCGACATCCTGGAACGCATCGACGGCATCGTGTTCACCGGCGGGTCTGACGTCGACCCCGCGCTCTACGGTGAGCGCCCACACCCCACCACGTCCGTGAAGCCCGAGCGGGACGCCGCAGAGCTGCTGCTCATGCGCGCGGCGATAGCGGCCGACCTGCCCACCTTCGGCATCTGCCGGGGCATGCAGCTGATGGTCGTCGCCTACGGCGGCCGGCTTCACCAGCACCTGCCTGACGTGCTCGGGCACAACAACCACCGGCCCGTGGCCGGCCCCAAGTTCGGCGAGCACCCGGTCCGGATGGAGCCGGGCTCCGCAGCGTACAAGATCCTCGGGGAGCAGGTGCCGGTCAACTCGTACCACCACCAGGGCATCGCAGACCCGGGCCGGCTGGCGCCCACCGGCTGGTGCCCGGAGGACTCGCTCATCGAGGTGGTCGAGGACCCGACCCGCGGGTTCATCCTGGGCGTGCAGTGGCACCCGGAGGACAACGGCGACTTCCGGCTGTTCGAGGCGCACGTCGAGGCGTCCGCGGACAACCGGGCACGGCTGCTGGCGAGCCGCTAGCGCCGCTGGCCGCGTACCCGTCGCCGTGCCCTTGCGCCGCCGGGTGGTGGCACCATCGACGCATGGCCAAGGTGTACGAAGCAATCGACGGCCGGCTGCGCGAGCTCATCCTGGCGCAGCCGGTCTTCTTCGTGGCGACCGCGCCGAGCGGCCCCGGCGGCCACGTCAACCTCTCGCCGAAGGGCGTGGCCGGGTCGTTCGCGGTCCTCGGTCCGCGCCGGGTCGCGTACCTCGACTACACCGGCAGCGGCGCGGAGACCATCGCCCACCTGCGGGACAACGGGCGGATCGTGCTTATGTTCTGCGCCTTCGAGGGTCCACCGACGATAGTGCGGCTGCACGGGCGGGGCACCGCGGTACGCCCGCAGGACGCCGGCTTCGCCGGCCTGCGGGCGGCCTTCCCCGCGAGTGCGGCGACCGACCACGGGCTGCGCAGCGTCATCGCGGTCGACGTGGAACGGGTGTCCGACTCGTGCGGGTACGCCGTGCCGCTGATGTCCTACACCGGTGACCGGACGCTCCTTGCGCAGTGGAGCGGGCGCAGGACCGACGCGCAGCTGGTCGAGTACCGGGCCAGCCACAACGCGGTAAGCATCGACGGCCTGCCAGCGCTGTCTGATCCAGGACTGCCGGATACCCTGGTCGGATGAGCGTCCGCGCCCCTCTGCGTCCGGGCACCCTCTCGCCTTGGCGGCAGGTCCCGCCGCACATCGCCCGTCCGGAGTATGTCGGCAAGCGCGGCCCGCGGCCCTGGCGGGGCTCCCACGTGCAGGACCGGGAGACCATCGAGCGGATGCGGCTGGCCGGCAGGATCGCAGCCCAGGCGGTGGTGCTCGCGGGTGAGCACTGCAAGCCGGGTGTCACCACCGACGAGATCGACCGGGTGGTGCACGAGTTCCTCTGCGACCACAACGCCTACCCGTCCACCCTGGGCTACAAGGGCTTCCCCAAGTCCTGCTGCACCAGCCTCAACGAGGTGATCTGCCACGGCATCCCGGACTCGACCGTGGTGGAGGACGGCGACATCGTCAACGTGGACGTCACGGCCTACATCGGCGGGGTGCACGGCGACACCAACGCGACCTTCTGCGCCGGGGCGGTGCGGGAGGAGGCTCGGCTGCTGGTGGAGCGCACCCACGAGGCGATGATGCGGGGCATCAAGGCCGTGGCGCCGGGCCGGCCGCTCAACGCCATCGGCCGGGTCATCGAGGCGTACGCCAAGCGCTTCGGCTACGGCGTCGTGCGGGACTTCACCGGTCACGGCATCGGTGAGGCGTTCCACAGCGGCCTCTACGTGCCGCACTACGACAACCCCCGGCTGACCACCGTGATGGAGCCGGGCATGACCTTCACGATCGAGCCGATGATCACCCTTGGCACGCACGACTACCACGTCTGGTCCGACAAGTGGACGGTGGTGACCAAGGACCGCCGGTGGACCGCCCAGTTCGAGCACACCGTCGCGGTGACCGACGACGGCTACGAGATCCTCACGCTGCCGTGACCGACCCCGCACCACCCGCCGGCGCCCCGGCCACCGCGGCGCTGGACGAGAAGCACCATGCCGACGTCTCCGGCGGCTGGCTGCGCCCGGCGACGTTCGGGGCCATGGACGGGCTGGTGACGAACATCGCGCTGATCGCCGGCGTGGGCGGTGGCGGGGTCGAGCCGGACAACATCCTGCTGACCGGGGTGGCCGGGCTGGTCGCCGGCGCCATCTCCATGGGGCTGGGCGAGTTCACCAGCGTGCGTACGCAGAACGAGCAGGTCGCGCACGAGGTGGCAAAGGAGCGCCGGGAGCTGGAGCGCAACCCGGATGGCGAGGCCGACGAGCTGGCTGGGAAGTGGATCGGGCGGGGGATGCCCGCCCGCCTCGCCCGCCAGGTCGCCGAGGCGCTGCGCCACAACCCGGAGGAGGCGCTGCGGGTGCACGCCCAGGAGGAGCTGGGCATCGACCCGAACGCCACGCCCAGCCCGTGGCTCGCCGCGGTCTCCTCGTTCCTGTGCTTCTCGGCCGGTGCGGCGGTGCCGCTGCTGCCGTACCTGTTCGGGGCGACCAGCCTGTGGCTCGCCCTCGCCTTCGGCGGCGTCGGGCTCTTCGTGGCCGGCGCCGCCGTCTCCCGGTTCACCAGCCGCAGCTGGTGGGGCAGCGGCCTGCGCCAGCTCGTGCTCGGTGGGCTGGCCGCCCTGGCCACGTACGGCATCGGCATGCTGATCGGTGTGAACGGCCTCAGCTGAGCTGTCGTGCCGGCCCGGCCACAGGCAGCGTCTATCAGATTGCTCCGTACGGAGGTATCGCCGGGGCACCCGGCTGGCGCAAAGTTGGATACCCGCACGTGGCACGAGGCCGATCCCGACCAAGCCCAGGACCGCCTGCTGCGTCTGCTCTGCGCGGTGTCGGGGGCTTCGCCAACACACTGTGGGAGCGCGTGCAGCTGCTGGTGTATGCCGACCTGACGTACGGCATCAGCCTGCGTCCACATATGTCGGCCCACTGCTGGCGAGGGGGAAGGCAGCAGCATCGCCGCCTCGCCGTTTGTCAGCAGCTCGTGGTCGGTGGAGGTGGCGGTCCAGTGCGTTTGGCCGGAACGATTGGTCTCAGATCCACCCTCTTATCGAGGACAACTAACCGCCACGGCCCTTCTCCCGCGTCGTCTATGTGACGTTCGATCGCCTCCCAGTGTCGGACCAGGAGGCACAGGTAGCCCCAGTTGGTCAGGTCACGCTTCACTGCGAGGTGGACCAGTCGGAGCCTGTGAGCGACGACTAGGTCGTTCTCCCACCAACGGGTGACTATCTTTCGGTCGCGCAAGATGGCGACCAAGCCGGCTGCGGCAACGACCGGGATCCATTGCACATCGCTGTCACCGATCTTTACATCTGGGAACCGTAGGTGACCAGGGTGTACGACATCGCGCCTGGCGTGGGCGAGGGCCCGACCAGTACCGAGCAGACTCTCATCGACATAAAACCGTGCCGGATCCATATGCTCGCTTCATCTGCCATGTGCCGTCACGCGGCTGTGCCCGTGTCTCGCTGGCGCTCGAACTCGATCGCATCCAGCACCTGGTTACGAGTCAGCTCGTAGCTGTCAGCGATCAGCTCAATCGGATCGCCGGCGCTGTACTGCTCGAAGAGCACTGCGGTAGGGACGGCACGGACAACCGGCTGCCCAAACTTCTGTAGCGGGTCGATCGTGACGGACCGTCTGTGCCCAAGCGGGTGGAGCCGTACGACGATCTCGCTGTCCGGGTCGTCCCTGTGCCTGTCGCCATAACCTGCGATCATCTTGAACTGCCGTACCGGAGCGGCCAATGTGACCTGTCCATCGGCGACACGCACGACCAGCCGTAGATCTGGGTCAAGGTTGGCGGCGTCCTCCAGTTCGTTAACGAGGGCTAGCGTGGCCGGGTCGACCAGTGGCCGCAGGTGGGCTAGCGGGTATGGGATGCCGAGACGCTGACGCAGTCCCTGAACGATCGGACGGAGCCGGACAATTCGTACTCCTGCCTCGCGGTAGCCAGCTAGCAGTGACGCTTCGACAAACTCGCCCCACGTGACTATGTCGTTTCCTGTATGCGTCGCCCGAACGATTGGCTCGTAGCTCTTGCCGCGCCGGTTATATCCATCGACCCATCGCCGTGCCGTGCCGTGGCTGAGGCTTAGCAGTCGGTCGACGTCGCCGAAGCCGTACAGGGCGCGTTCGAGGAACACCACGCCGGAACCTGCGGGCTGCTGACCCATGGACAGATCGTAGGTCATCGGACCACGCTCGCCCCGCTCGTTGAGGAGGGCCGGGTTGCGCGCGTCGTAACCGGTCTAGGTCACCCCGTGTCAGGCCACCAACCCTGTGCTGTTTCACCCGGACGGTGGACGCTGCCGTGGTGTCCTGCCGCTGAGCCTGGCTGAGGTGAGTGGCCGGGTTGGCGGTCCATAGACTACGGACGCGCCGCGGCTTTCCGCAGAGGCGACGGCAACGGGTTTGATGGCATGGTGGCGCTGCGCGGGCGGGAGCGTCGACCCGCGCAGAGGGGACGGGCGCGATGACGGGACCGGACGGCGGGACCGGCGGGGACGACATCGGCAACCCCATCATCAACTCGCCGTACGAGCCGCCGCAGTGCCACTTCGAGATCGGCCCGCACGGGCCCACCGGCAAGAGACTTCCCGGGCGACGGCCCAGCGAGTCCTACATCCCGGTGCCCGTTACCCGCAAAGGGCGCCGGCCGGCCCAGCAGATGCTGGACTTCGACCTCACCGGCGAGCGCCGGGAGCCGAACACCCTCATCAACGACATCAGAGCCGTGGTCGAACGCTGGCGGGCCAACAACTGGAACGGCGTTACGCCGTACACCCGGAAGTTGTTGACCCACTGGAGCGCCGGACCGCCGACCCGGGACGACCCGGTGTTCTTCTGCCAGCGGGAGGCGGCCGAGACCGCGATCTTCCTCGCCGAGGTGGCCGGACGGCACGGCACGCCGGACTACCGGCGCCGGCTGGACCCGGAGAACGCGCTGCACAACAACGGCCTGCCGCGGGTGGGCCTGAAGATGGCGACCGGCGCCGGCAAGACCGTGGTGATGGCGATGCTGGTCGCCTGGCAGGCCATCAACAAGGTGATGACGCCAAGGGACAGCCGTTTCGCCAAGCGGTTCCTGGTCGTGGCGCCCGGCATCACCATCCGCGACCGGCTCGGCGTGCTGCACCCGGAGCGGGAGGACAGCTACTACATCGAGCGCGACCTGGTGCCGCCGGACCTGTGGGAGGCCTTGCTGCAGGCCCAGGTGGAGGTGGTCAACTACCACGCCTTCCTGCCCCGGGACGCAAAGGAGATCCAGGGCGTCGCCGCCAACACCCGCAAGCTGCTGCGGGGCAACAAGCCCGAGGTGGCCGACGCGTTCGCGGAGACCCCGGAGATGGTCGCCGACCGCGTGCTGCGGGCCTTCGGCTCTACCGAGGGCGGCGTCGTGGTGCTCAACGACGAGG
>DASRIS010000146.1:0-52443 GCA_035649895.1 Micromonosporaceae bacterium
CTGGTGTATATCGCTATACGGGAGTGCGCAACCCTGCGGCAGGCCGGCGGCGGGCGGGGATGACAACGATGGGCGACTATTTCTGGCGCATGTCCACGATCGACAACGACGGCACCGATCTTTTGCTCGCCAAGCCCGCAACGGTCAGACGGAGGGTCGCGGTCGCGCTCGCCCCTGCCGCCACGTCCGCGAGCTCACCCGGTGCGGAGCTCACCGTAGCCCGCGCCGCGACGGGTCAGGCAAGGCCGGCCGAGGACGACCGGGAACGGGGGCCGGCGGCTCGCCGACGGCCTCGACCGGCACGAGCGCCAGCGGCCTCGACCGGCACGAGCGCCGGCGGCAGGACCGCTTCGACGCCGACGAGGCGACCGGGGAGGAAGTACCTGACCGCGCTGCTCAGGCTTCCCCACGACTGGAGCGTACGCAACGGCGCGGCTCGCCTTTCCCCTCGCGATCTACGTCTCTTTCGAAGGCAACGGCGTCGCCGTACTGGCGGGTAGGTGCTATACACCTCGCATGCGGGACGTCGGGTTCCGAGGCTTGGGCACATTGGAAGTCATAATTGGGGGCAACCAACTGCCCACCGGCGGGCCGCTGCAACGCGGACTTCTTGCGACTTTGTTGACCAACGCAAATCGGGTCATCAGCCCGGACCGACTCATCAGCGCGCTGTGGAGCCAACCGCCGGAGACCGCCCTCGGCCAGGTGCAGACCCGCATCTGGCGGCTGCGCCAGCTGCTGCAGGGCGGGCCGGGCCCGCAGCTGTCGCCCCGTCCGCAGCTGGTGACCCGGGCTGGCGGCTACGCCCTGATCATCGAGCCCGAGATGTTCGACGTGCTGGTCTTCGACCGGCACATCGCGCAGGCGCAGGCGCTCCTCGCCGCGGACCGGCCCCGCGAGGCAGTGGCTGAGCTACGCGAGGCGCTCGCCCTGTGGCGCGGCCCGGCCTTCGCCGACGTCCCGGCACCCGGAATACGGGTCGAGGCCGAGGTCATCGAGGAGCGCCGGCTCGGCGCGATCGAGCAGCGCATCGAGATCGAGCTCACGCTCGGCCTGCACCACCAGCTGGTGTCCGAGCTACGCGAGCTGGTGTCCGTGCATCCGTTCCGGGAGCGCCTGCGCTACCACCTGATGCGCGCGCTCTACCGGTGCGGACGCCGGGCTGAGGCGGTCGAGACCTACCTCGAGGGCTACCGCACCCTCGTCGACGGCCTAGGGCTCGAGCCGAGCCGGGACCTGCGTGAGATGCACCGGGCCATCCTCGTCTCGGACGAGCCGGCCGAGCCACCGGCGCGCCCGGTAGCTGCCTGGCCACCGGTATCGGGAGAGCCCCGGGAGCTGCCGCGAGACTCTGTCTGCCTGGTCGGTCGGGAATGCGAGACGGCGCATCTCCGCGAGTACCTGAAAAGTGCCGACTGCGGTACCGCGCCGTTGGTCGTCACCATTTCCGGGGCTGCCGGCGTCGGAAAGTCGGCGCTCGCGGTCCGGTTCGCGCACCTGCTCTCTGAAAAGCTCTTCGAGGGGCAGTTCTTCGCCTCTATCGGCAGTGGGGAGCCGGATCCCAACGCAGTTCTTCGCCGTTTTCTCCGCACGCTCGGGGTTCCCGACACCGAGATCCCGCAGAGCCTGGCGGAGCGCTCGGCGCTCTACCGGGCGTGCCTGGCGAACCGGCGGTTCGTGCTGGTCCTCGACGACGTGCAGACCGAGGCGCAGGCTCGCCCGCTCCTTCCAGCCGGTCCCGGTTGCGCCACCCTGATCACCAGCCGGCGGCGGCTGACCGCGCTGGAGGGCGTGTACCAGGTCAGCCTGGGCCCGCTCGCCGACGCCGACATGCTCACGCTGCTCAGCCGGACGGTCGGGCCGGAGCGGGTCAACGCGGAGCCGGAGCCGGCGGCGCGGATCGTGGGGTACTGCACCGGGTTGCCGCTTGCGCTGCGTGCGGTCGCCGCCCGCATCTGCGCCCGCCCGCACTGGTCCCTACGGCAGTTTGCCGACGTGCTCGAGGACGAGTCCCGGCGGTTGGCGGCCTTCACCTTCGGCGACCTGGACCTGCGCGGTGCGATCGAGAGCAGCTACCGGCGCCTCAGCCCGCCGGCCCGCCGGCTGTTCCGGCTGCTCGGGCTGCTCGACCGGCCGCAGTTCTCTGTCGCCGACGCCGGTCGCCTGCTCGACGTGCGGCCGGTGACCGCCGAGGAGCTGACCGAGGAGCTGGCCGAGGAACGGCTGGTGCGCCCGGTCCTCGCCGCGGCCCACGGTGAGCCGGGCCTGCGGTACGAGATCGACGAGCTATGGCGTCTGTTCGCGCGGGAGCTGGTCAGCGCCGAGGAGACCGCGCTGGAACGGCACGAGGCGCAGGCCCGGGTCGCGGCGTAACCCGTCCGGCGCGGAGGACCGCCGGCGAGTGCTGGGCCAGGATAGCCTGCGGCGGTGGTGGCCCCTTGTCTCGTTGGCGGCTGTCTCGCTGGCGGCTGTCTCGTTGGCGACGGCGCCTTCTCGCTGCTCAGGCGGGCACTGAGACGCGGTTGAGAGCGCGTCGAGAGGGAACAGCAAGGACAGAGGCGACCGGGGTGTCTAAGGTCCGGTCATTGCGGGACCCAATCGATGAAATATACGCTTCCGCCCACCTGTTCGCTCCAGGAGGCCCCGTTGGCCGAGGTCGCCCATGCCGGGTTCACACCGCGCCAGCCAGTCGCCACGGATCGTGGGGGCGTTCCGGCCGCCCTACCTGACGCCGCCGCGGGCTCCACGGCGGTTCGCCGCAGGTCTGGTACTGCGTCGGGCGAGGGCAGCCGCTCCGCCCGCGCGGGTGGTGCCGATGCGGCTGGTCGCCCGGTCGGGTCGGGGCGGCGAGTGGCGCGTGCCGACGGCGCCCACTCGCCGAGCGGGCCCACCCGATCCGGCCGGGCGTCCAACGGCCGTCTCGGTAGGGGGCGTGCGCCCGCCGGCCGCGGCGCTTCCACGCTGCGGACGGCGGGTGGCTCCGTCCTGGCCGGCCTGCCCGCCGAAGAGCCGCCCGAGCACCTGCTGCCCGTGCTGGAGCAGCTGCTGACCGGGGCCACCGACGTCACGGCCAGCCAGCGGCTGGGCATGTCGCCGCGCACGTTCAGCCGCCGCGTGTCGGAGCTGCTGGACTACCTGGGTGTGCTGAGCCGGTTCCAGGCCGGGGTCGCATCGGTGAACCGCGGCTGGGTGGCGGCCCAGCTCGACCCGTCGGGCCGGGCCGGCCGCTGACGCAGGCGGGCCGGCCGCTGACGCAGGGAAGGCCGCCAGCGGCGCTGTGCGGCGTACCGCGGCACAATCGAGAGATGGGTCGAGCCGATACCGGGTTTGGGGCCAGCGGTGGCTGACTCCCGGCCGGCGCCGGAGTCCGTACCGGAGCCGGTGGCCGCGGTCCGCCGGCATGTTGCGGCGCACCGCGAGGAGATGCTGGACGAGCTGCGGGAGTACGTCGCCAGGCCGAGCGTGAGCGCGACCGGTGAGGGCTTCCCGGAGATTACTGACTACGTCGTCGAGCTGGTGCGCCGCTGCGGGCTCGACGCACAGGCGCTGGAGACGGCCGGGCGTCCGGCGGTGGTCGGGCACGCCCAGGGACCGCCCGAGGCCCCGCACGTGCTCATCTACGGGCACTACGACGTGCAGCCGGCCGGCCCGCTGGAGCACTGGCACAGCCCGCCGTTCGTCCCGCAGGTGCGTGACGGGCGGATCTTCGGCCGGGGCACCGGGGACAACAAAGGCCAGCACCTGGCGCACCTGCTCGCAGTACGGACGCTGCACGAGGTCGACGGTGGCCTGCCCTGTTCGGTCACCATCCTGCTCGACGGAGAGGAGGAGCTGGGCAGCCCGTACCTGCCCGACCTGGTGGCCGCCCACCGCGAGCGGTTCGCCGCAGACCTGGTGGTCTGGAGCGACGGGCCGGTGCACGCCAGCGGCCGGGCCTGCGTGATGCTTGGGATGCGGGGGATCGTCCGGTTCGAGCTGTGGGCCCGCGGTGCCCGCTACGCGCTGCACTCCGGGGCCTGGGGCGGCGTCGCCCCCAACCCGGCGGACGCGCTGGTACGCGCGCTGGCGAGCCTACGCGCGCCAGACGGCACGATCGCTGTCGACGGCTTCTACGACGACGTGCGCCCGTTCAGCGACGGTGAGCGCCGCGCCATGGCGGAGCTGCCGGTCGACGTACCGGCGACAATGGCCGGGCTGGGCCTGCGCGACCCCGGTCTGGACGGGCGGCAGTTCCACGAGCGGCTGGCCCTGCCGGCGCTCAACGTCAACTCGCTGTCGTGCGAGGACGGGGGAGACCACCGTACGGTCATCCCGAGCGTCGCGGTCGCGCGCTGCGACCTGCGGCTCACCTACGCCCAGCGGGCCGAGCAGGTGGTACAGGCGCTGCGGGACCACCTCGCGCGGCACGCCCCAGGTGTGCAGCTGCGGGTGACCGGCGGCGCCATGCAGCCGTCGCGTACCCTGCCCGAGTCGCCGTACCTGGCCGCGGTCCGGCGTGGCGCGGCCGCCGGGCTGGACGAGGTCCCGCTGGTCGTCCCCGCGATGCGGGGCAGCCTGCCGCTGCACGTGTTCACCGAGCTGCTGGGACTGCCCTGCTTCGGGGTCCCGCTGGCCAACGTGGACGAGGCCAACCATGCCCCGAACGAGAACCTGGAGCTGACCTGGTTCTACCGGGGGGTCGCCGCCTCGGCGGGGATTCTCGCCGAGGTCGCCGCGCAGGCTGCCGCAGCTGCCGGGCGCTGCGAACCAACCGGCACGGACCGGCGAAGCGGGAACGAGAGTCGCTGAGATTCTGCCAACGGTGACGCGCGTCGAGGAGAACCTGCGGTAGCGTCGCACCGTGCCCGACGACGCCGCCGCGGCCCGGCCCCGTAAGCGCAAGCCCGAGCTGCCTGTGCCGCCCGAGCCGGACGAGGCCGGTCCGCCGTCGGAGCTGATCGTGCGTGAGGACTTCGTGTCCTGGCTCGAGGCTGAGTACCAGCGGGCCCGGCGCAAGGCCGAGGAGCGGTAGTCAGCCGACGTTCACTGCGCCAGGTCCCGTCCGGCCGGCCCCCGCGCCGCTGAGCGGGGCGTCGTTGAGCGACGCGTCGCCGAGCGGACCACTGCGGAGGGTGAGGTCAGCGAGGGTGCCCTCGTGGAACGTGCTGTTGCTGAGCGTGTTGTGGTCGAGCTTGCTCGGGTCCGGCGGGTCCACCGGCGCGCCCGTCTGGTCGTCAACGAGGGCGACCCGCACCGCCTGCGGCTCGTACCGCAGCCGGGGCACGGCGAACACCGCGGTCGTCGCGCGCCCGCCGTAGCGGGCACTGTAGACCAGGATCCGCCAGTCGTCCTCGTCCCAGTGCTCCACCACGTCCGAGCGCAGCAGGTACGCGACGCTGCGGTAGGCCGCGCTGTGCTGCACCTGGTCGACGCTGGAGTCCAGCGGAGGGCCGGTCAGCCGGCTGGTCCTGGCCAGCGGGTGGGACAGCCGGACGCGCAGCCGCCGCAGCGGCAGCAGCCACCAGGTGTCCAGCTCCGCGGAGAAGGCGATGACCGCCGCCGCCTCCACCAGGAGGAGGCCGGTGCCGGCGGCGGGGCGGGTGCCGACCGCGTCGAGCCAGCTCGTCGCGGCCGGTACGGCGAGCACGGCGGCGCCCAGCAACAGGCCGCCCCGGGCGAAGCTGCGCCAGGTCACCGGCGACCGGCGGGTGCTCATGCAGCCGCAGGACGAGTCCGGGACCACCGCTCGCGCGTACCCGAGGTAGCCGAGGAAGCCGAGCATCAGCGCGGTCGCGGCAACCGCCTCCACGGGCAGCACCGGCGGCAGGACGAGCGCCGCGCCGAGCGTGAGCTCGACGACGCCGAGCAGCCGGAGCGCCCACGCGGCACGGCGCTCGCCGACGAGGCGGGCGAGCGCCGTACCGGAGGTGGGTGGGCGGGACCGGCGGGGCGCCAGCTTCACTGCCGAGGAGTACAGCAGCACGGCGCCGATCAACAGGGGTTGCAGAGCTGCTACCCACAGGACCATGGTCGACCCCTACCCCCTTGCGGTCAGTTGGCGGCTGCGTAGACGGTCGCTATGTCGATCTCGTTGCTGTCCGGGTGCCAGGCACCCAGCACCTGGACGTGCCGCCCGACCCGCAGCAGCGACAGGTCGGCCACGGCGGGGGTGCCGTTGTAGCTGGCGGCGGTCACGCCGGGCACCACATGGGCGACGATCGGCTGGCCGCGGTGGTCGAGGCTGAGCACGTTGCGACCGATCGCCCTGATGTGGGCGTGCAGGTTGACGATGTTGACCCACACCGCGTCCGCGGCGAGGGTGCCGTCGCCGAGGCGGGCGCCGCGGGCGTAGAGCCCGTCGCCGACCGCGACCCGGTCGAGCGTGGTGGGGCGCAGCTTCCAGATGCTGGTCGCGTCCGTGACGCGGATGCGGTGCAGTACGTTGTCGGAGCCGGTGACGGCGAGCACGCCGCCGGTGATCCCGGTGATCCGCCCCTCGGCGAAGTTCGGGTCGGCGAGGCCCGCCTGCGCGGTGAGGTCGTCGGCGGCGAAGGCGGCCTCGGGGGCCAGCGAGCCGAACGCGGTGGCGCCGACGACGCCGGCACCGCCGAGCACGGCCGCCGTGAGGAGGCGGCGGCGGTCAATAGGGTGAGTCATCGCGGGGCCTCCCGTCAGACCGTGACCATGGCGGGCCGCAGGCCCGTGGACAAGCTGGCGATCACGCTGTAGGCGGAGGGCGTGAGGTCGATGATGCGGTTGGTGCCGCACACCGACCCGCAGCACACGCGCTCGCCGCAGAACAGGTCGGTCTGCGGACCGCAGTCTGCGATGCGGGTCGCCACCCGCACGCCGTTGCACCGGTTGGTCGTGTAGTGCAGGAAGCCGCAGGTCCTTCTTGTGATGCTCTCCCCGCAGCGGTCCGGTCGGGTGATGGAGAAGCAGGCGTCCGAGGCGTTCGGCCATGCGTGCTGGCGGCTACCGGAGTTACAGGTGCCGCACGCGCCGTGCCCGGTGCTTCCGCACGGGCCCCAGGCGCTGCCGCAGCAGAACCAGGACACCTCGCCGTATGCGGCCATGGTGCCTCCCTTGGGGGTCGACGATGGTTCGAGGACGCTAGATCCATCGATGCTCGTCTCATCTTCCTGGCGGGAAGCTACGAAGTCAAACCTTTCTATAAAGGAATGTTTCACTGTGTAGGCCGCTGTGCAGGGGCTCTGCTGGGGCGTTGTCGCCTTGTCGCCACAGCGTGCCGGGTCAGTCCGTTGGTGGGTCGGCCGCCTGCTCGGAGGTGCGGCGCTCGAGGAAGGAGTCGGGGGCCAGCAGGTGCTCCCGGGCGTCGGACTCGGCGAGCAGGGCCTCGGCCTGGGCCGCCGGGTCCGCCGAGCCGGCGGTTCGCTCCTCGGGCAGTGGGTGCCCGGCCCGCCGTCCGGCCCGCTCGTCGGGCGCGGCCGTCTCATGGGGTACGACCGGGCGGTCGGGCGTGGCTGTCTCGTGGGGCGTGGCTGTCTCGTCGGGCGTGGCTGGGTGGTCCGGCTCGGCCGTCTCGTCAGGCATGGCCCGGTCCTACCCTTACTCCGCGTGCGGTAACCGGTCCGCGCCGCTGCCTGACGGGCCTGCTTGGCGGCGCCCACCACACTGTCTGCGCACCGGGTGGGGCCGGTGTCGTGGGGGGGTCGGGAGGCCGCCGGAAGGCCGGTCGCGACGGCGGTCGACCGGCCTTCCGATGGCCCCGCCAGCAGCGCAGAAAGCCGTGTGAGCAGGGCATATTCAGGGTGCCGCAGGGTGCCTTGACGGATCGGTCGGCGACGCTATAATTCACCGGTCAAAGATGTCATCAGTTGAGGAACCACGGCCCCGGCGGACGAGGGGTGCACCTGCTGGCGGCGCTGCCACTGGGGCGACTTTCGATGATCCTGCAAAAACCTGAGCTCTTCAGCCTGCCTGGAGGGCGTCACATGAGGGGACAGTAGCGATGATCCAAGAGATCCGACAGTCCATGATCGACGTGCTCAACGAGATGAACTGGGACGTTGACGACGCCAGCGGCGACACCGTGCTGGGCAAGGAGGGGCTCGACCTGGACTCGCTCGCGGTCGCCGAGCTCGCTGTGCGCATGGAGGACACGTACAGCGTGAAGCTTCCGCAGGACGAGATGGAGCGGTTCGCCCAGATGACCCTCAACGACTTCGCTGAAGAGGTCCACTCCCGCGTGCAGCTGCTCCAGACCGCCAGCGAAGCCAAGTAACCGACGAGCGGGACGGACTACCCATGCCAGCCACAACCGCGCTCACCCGCCAGGACTACGTCAAGCTGATGATCGAGGAGTCGGCCGACCTCGCCGGCTTCCTGGAGGGGCTCGACGACAGCGACTGGGACGTGGACAGCCTGTGCACCGGTTGGAAGGTCCGCCACGTGATCAGCCACATGGCGGTCGGCCACACCATGCCGATGGGCAAGTTCCTCGCGGCGGTCCTGGCGGCCCGGGGCGTGGTGCCGCGGGCCTCGTACGGGCTCGCGGTGCGCTTCGGCGACACGCACACGCCCGAGCAGATCCTCGCCGCCTTCCGGGCGGGCACCGCCGGCCCGCCGCAGGGCCCGGCCCGCTTTGTCGCGCCGCCAGAGCTGTTCATCGACCACCTGATCCACCACCAGGACATCCGCCGGCCGCTGGGGCGTCCCCGGGATATCCCGACCCACCGCCTGGTCGCCGCCGTCGAGGCACTGCCGCGCCTGAACGGGCAGCTCAAGCCGAAGCGGCGGGTGCGCGGCCTGACCCTGGTGGCCAAGGACATCGACCGCCGCGTCGGCGAAGGTCCCGAGGTGTACGGGCCGGCCGAGGCGCTGGTCATGTGCGCCGGTGGCCGTAGCGCGGCGCTGGACGAGCTTGACGGGCCGGGCGTGAGCACGCTCGCGGCGCGGCTGCGCGCAGAGGCCTGACCCGAACCCATACCCATTCCGGAGGCTTAAGATGACGACCCCGCGCCCGCCGGCCATCCCCACGCGCTCCCTGATGCGCTTCGGGCTGGCCGGCATGGCGGTCGAGATGTTCCTCATCGGCGTGCCCGCCTCGGTCGCGCCGGAGTGGTTCTACGGCTGGTTCCCGTTCGGCCGTGGCTGGGCCGGCGCGCTCGGCGCCTACAACGAGCACTACGTGCTGGACCTCGGGTACGTCTACCTGGCGCTCGGTGTGGTGACTGCCTGGGCGACCATCCAGCTCGGCCGGGACCTGTGCCGGGCGGTCCTGATCGCCAGCATCGTGGCGAATGCACCACATGTCATATTCCATCTTTTCCACACCCACGCACTGCCGGCCGGCGACAACATTGCCCAGGACAGCCTGCTCGGCATTACCGTGGTGATCGGTCTTGCCCTGCTGGTGCTGACGTGGACGCGACCGGAGTCGACCGAGCTGCCGACCGCCGACGTGCTGCACCGGTCGGTGCCGACCCAGCCGGCTCAGGCCGAGTCGGCAAAGGCCGAGCCGGAGCAGGGCGAGCCGGAGCGGGCAACGGTGGGCGTCGCGGGGGAGAGGTAGTGGACTGGAGCACGTTGGGGGAGGGCCGGACCACCCTGTCGCTACCGGCGGGCCCCATCGCGTACCGGGAGCAGGGCGAGGGCCGACCGATCCTGCTGCTGCACGGGCTGCTCACCGACGGTCACTTCTGGGACCGGGTCACCCCCCACCTGCACGGGGCTCGGGTGGTCATTCCGGACCTGCCGCTGGGCTCGCACCGGATGGCGATGCACCCGGACGCGGACCTGAGCCCGCCGGCCCTGGCGGGGCTGGTGGTCGACCTGATGAACGGGCTGGACCTGCGCGACGTGGTGCTGGTCGGCGCGGACATGGGCGGGGCGGTGGCGCAGCTGGTGGCGGCGCGTTACCGCGACCGGCTGGGCGCGCTCGTGCTGTGCTCGTGCGACGCGTTCGAGCACTTCTTCCCGCCCACCTTCTGGTACCTGCAGGCGCTGGGCCGCCTGCCCGGGGCGATCCGGGCGGCTGGGCCGTTGATGGCGCTCCCGGGGATGCACCGCCAGCCCACCGCGTACGGGCGGGTGCAGAAGCGGCCGGTCCCGGGCGAGCTGGCCCGGTACTGGCTCACCGCGGCGCAGGGCAACGCTGGCGTGCGCCGGGACCTGCACAAGGTGCTGCGCGGCGTGAGCCGCCGCCACACCAAGGCGGCAGCGGAGGAGCTGCGCAGCTTTGACCGGCCGGTGCGGCTGGTCTGGGCGGACACCCGCAAGGTGTTCCCCGTCACCGACGGCCGGCGGCTCGCTGCGATGATCCCGAACGCCACCCTCACCGTGGTGCCGGACAGCTACGCCCACCTGGCCGTCGACGCCCCGCACGCGGTCGCCACAGCGATCAACGACACTGTCGGTTCCAGGACCTGAGCAGGGCCTATACGCGCCTTGACGGCTTGGGTCGGGTCACTATAATTCACCGCGACCTGATCTCATCGAAAGAGGAAGACCAGCTCAGGTTCATCTAAGTACATGGTGAGACGCCAGATCGTTCCCGTCTGCCCGCCGGCCTTCGACGACCCATGTCCGAAAGCCGTGTGACCGGGGGCCTCCACCACAAGCAGACGGTGTACGCACGCAGCCGAAGCCAGGACTCGACCGAGCCCTGCGGTGCGCTGCGCGCTGACACCGGCACCAGACGGCAAGTCATACGAAGGGGACCGCATGCATTCGTACGGCTCGTACATAGCGGGCGAGGACGTGCCGGGCCAGGAGTGGGTACACACCCTGCGCGCCTCGGCAATGTTGAAGGACGTGCTGCCGAACCTGACCCTCAAGCGCGCGCTGGACCAAGGCAAGCGGCACGACGGGCAGGAGCACGACAGCGTCGTCGGCCGCTGCGCGATCGCCGACGACGAGGTGTCGCAGCGGGCCCTTCAGGCAGCGCGCAAGGCCGCGCCGGTCTGGGGCGCCATGCCGCTGGACCAGCGGTTCCGGGTCATCGACCGGTTCCATGAGGAGGTGTGGCGCCGCCGCGACGAGCTCGCCTCCGTCATGGTGGAGGAGGGCCACCCCCGGACGCTGGCCGAGTGGGAGGTCTCCTCGCTGGTGCAGGCGAGCGGGCCGGAGACGACGGCGTGGGCCAAGCAGCAGATGCTCTGGGAGCTCCACGAGGGCAACCGGCGGCTGCAGATCGTCCGCAAGCCCGACGGCGTGGTCGTGCTCGCCCCGCCGCTGAACGCGGCCACGGTCAGCTCGCTGTTCGGCGTGCCGATCATCGCGGCCGGCAACGCCCTGGTGGTCAAGGCCCCGCGCAGCTCCCCGTACGGCACCATGTGGGCCTGGCGGGAGATCGTGGCCCCGATCCTGGACGAGGTCGGTGCGCCACCCGGCGTGCTCAACGTGATCTGCGGCCACCCGAAGAAGATGATCGACCAGTGGCTGGACAGCCCACTGGTGGACGACATCTTCTTCTTCGGCAGCAGCGAGGTCGGCATCCCGCTCGGGGTGGAGGCGGTCCGCCGGGGCAAGAAGCCGATCCTCGAGCTCGCCGGCAACGACGGGTGCATCGTGTGGCGCGACGCCGACGTCGACCGGGCGGCCGAGATGCTGACCGAGGCGTTCTACGGCTCCGGCCAGATCTGCATGGTCCCCAACTACGTCCTGGCTCACCCGGACATCGCCGACGCCCTGCTGGACCGGCTGGTCAGCCTCGCGGCTGAGGTCCGCCCGGGCTACCCGGAGGACCCGTCGGTGCTGCTGTCGCCGGTGTTCAAGACCGACACGTACTTCTCCTTCCTGGCCCAGGCGATGGAGCGCGGGGCGAAGATGCTCATCGGCGGGCGCCGGCTCGAGGTGGACGGCGAGCCGTCGGAGACCGGCCTGTTCATCGAGCCCACGGTGCTGCGCGTGGACGGCCTGACCGGTGCCCGGGAGGTCAACGCGGTGGCGAAGGAGACGTTCTTCCCGCTGCTGCCGGTCGTGGTCGTCGAGCAGGACAGCGACCAGCGGCTGCTCGACACGATGATCGACTTTGTCAACTCCAACCCGTACGGCCTGCGCAACTCGCTCTGGGCGACCAGCGAGGACGTGATCGAGCAGTTCGTAGCACGGGTAACCAACGGCGGGCTGCTGAAGGTCAACGACTCGCACGTCGGCCTGCCGCCGTACCTGGCGCCCAACGGTGGCAACGGCCTGACCGGCGGCCCGTTCGGCGAGAGCAACTACCCGATGCTGCGCGCCTCGCACCTGCAGGGCGTCAGCATCGGCCACGACATCCAGCCGCGGCGCGCGGTCACCGAGGCGTACTCGGCAGCTCTGGAGGGGGCCCAGTGAGCGCGAGGAGCGAAGCCCCGCAGTCGCGAACGGAAGGTGCTGCGGTGAGCGCGAGGAGCGAGCGGAGCGAGCCCCGCAGTCGCGAACGGAGAGTGTTGCGGTGAGCGCGAGGAGCGAGCGGAGCGAGCCCCGCAGTCGCGAACGGAAGGTGTTGCAGTGAGCTTCCTGGAACTGGAGCGCGAGGCTCTCGAGCGCTTCCTGCCCGGCCTGGACAAGCAGCTGGCCGACATCCCGCTGATGGACCTCGAGCGCCGGGAGAGCCCAGGCATCGAGCTGTTCCGCAAGTCCGGCGGCACCGGGCTGGTCATCCCCACCGTCTACAACGGCCTGGGGGCGACCGCGGTCGAGGCGGCCCGGATCACCCGGGCCCTGGCGACCCGCTCGCCGTCGCTGGCGATCGCCACCACCATGCACCAGTTCTCGGTGGCGAGCCTGGTGGCGCTGGCCAAGGCGAGCAACAACTTCGAGTGGATGCTGCTGGACGGGGTGGCCGTCGACGGCCGCCTGGTCGCCTCCGGCTTCGCCGAGGGCCGGCCCAACCAGGGCATCCTCGCCCCGACCATGAACGCCCGCCGGGACGGCAGCAACTGGCGGGTGGACGGCGTCAAGCGCCCGTGCAGCCTGTCCCGGTCGATGGACCTGATCACGGCCAGCCTCGCCCTGCCCGACGAGGACGGCAGCAGCCGGCTCGCGGTGGCGATGATCCCCGCCGCGTCGCCCGGCATCCGCATCGAGCCGTTCTGGTCCTCGTGGGTGCTGGCCGGCGCCGAGTCGGACGCGGTGATCCTGGAGGACGTCGAGGTGCACAAGGACCTCGTGGTCTTCCTCGACAGCGGGCTCGACGGCGAGCTGGACGACCTGCAGACGATCGGCTTCGTCTGGTTCGAGCTGCTGGTCACCGCGTGCTACCTGGGCGCCGCGGCGGCCCTGGTGGAGCGGGTGCTCCAGCGCGGGCGCGGCCCGGTGGAGGAGCGCGCGGCGCTGGCCACCACGATCGAGGCGGCATCAATGATGCTCGACGGCGCGGCGCGCAACCTCGACGATGGCGACGGCGGCAACGGCGGCTTCGGCCGGGCCCTGGTGGTCCGCTTCGCGGTCGCCGACATGATCGGGGACGCGGTCCGCCGGGCCGTGGAGACGCTGGGCGGCATCGCGTTCGTGTCCTCGCCCGACGTCGCCTACTTCGCCGCGGCCACCCACGCCATCGCCTTCCATCCGCCGTCGCGGCACAGCTCCGCGCAGGCGATGGTCGACTGGTTCGCCGGCCGCCCGCTCATCCTCAGCTGACCGACGTCAGGAGCAACTGGTGACCACAACTGTGCCGGACGTGCTGGCCGCGCCGCCCGCGGCGGTCGACTCCGTCGCTGTCGACGCGGCGCGTGCCATCGAGCTCTGCCGGCGGTACATGTCCAAAGGTCGGGCCAAGCTCGGCGACCTCACCGGCGGGCACGTCGAGGTGTCCTCCGAGGGCGCCTGGGTGTCCCTTGCGGACGGTTCCCGCTACCTCAACGCCGGCGGGTACGGCGTGTTCATCCACGGCGCCCGCCACCCGGCCATCGAAGAGGCCGTGATCCGGCAGATCCGTACCCACCCGCTCGCCACCCGCCTGCTGATGGAGCCGACCGCGCCGTTGGCTGCCGAGGCGCTCGTCTCGGTCGCCCCGGAGGGCCTTGCAAAGGTGCACTTCACCGGGTCGGGCGCGGAGGCCGCGGAGACGGCCATCAAGATGGCGCGTACGCATGGCAAGGTCCGCCTGGTCTCTGCCATCGGCGGCTACCACGGCAAGACCATGGGCGCGCTGTCGGTGACCGCGAAGGACCTCTACCAGCAGCCGTTCCGCCCGCTGCTGCCGGACGTGGCGCACGTGCCGTTCGGGGATGCGGAGGCGCTCGAGAGCGAGCTGCGCAACGGCCCGGACGCCTGCGTGATCATCGAGCCGGTGCAGAGCGAGGCCGGCGTGATCGTCCCACCGGCCGGCTACGTCGCCGACGTGGCCCGCCTGTGCCGGCAGTACGGCGCGTTCTTCATCCTCGACGAGATCTTCACCGGCCTCGGCCGGGTCGGCTCGTGGTGGGCGGCGGACCGGGAGGGCGTGAGCCCGGACGTGCTGCTGGCCGGCAAGGGCCTGTCCGGCGGCATCGTGCCGGTCGCCGCGGCGGTGGCCACGGCGGACGCGTTCCGGGCCTTCGACCGCGACCCCTACCTGCACACGTCCACCTTCTCCGGCGCGCCGATCGCGATGGCAGCGGTCCGCGCGGCGATCGAGACCATCGCGCGGGAGGGCCTGGTCGAGCGCGCCGCGGCGATCGGCGCGCACCTGCTCGACCAGGTCCGCTCCTCGGCCGAGCAGCGCTGCCCGCACCTGGTCCGCGAGGTACGCGGTGCTGGCCTGCTGATCGGCGTGGAGATGGTCGAGGCCGGGCTCGCCGGCGAGATGCTCAGCGAGCTGCTGGAGCGCAGGGTGATCGTCAACCACTCGCTCAACGCGCACGCCGTGCTGCGCCTGACCCCGCCCGCCGTGCTCACCGCCGCCGAGACGGACCACCTGGTGACCGCGTTCGACGAGTCCTTCCGTACCTTGGCCGACCGCTACCCGACCGCTGACCGACTGGGAGACCGCTGACATGCGCCACGTCGAGATCCACGCCTTCGTGCCGGACGCCCGAGCGGAGGAGGTGTTCGACAAGATCAGCGACTTCCAGCGGTACCCGGACCTGGTCGAGATCGTCCGGTCGGTCACCGTCACCACGCGCGACGACGGCGCGCTGCTGAGCACCTGGGGAGTGCTGTTCCGCAACGGCATCCTGAGCTGGACCGAGGTGGACTGGCTGCACCGCGACCAGCTGAAGATCGACTTCGTGCAGACCGAGGGCGACTTCGACGAGCTCTCCGGCGGCTGGGTGTTCGAGCAGCGGGAGGGCGGCGTCAGCATCGTCTTCTACAACGACTTCGACTTCGGCATCCCCAGCCTCGCCACCATCATCGAGCCGGTGGCGGAGCGGGTGCTCACCGAGACCATGCAGCTCATCATGAAGCGCCTGTTCGAGCAGGCCACCTTCCCGTCCGGGGCGCTGACCCCGTCGCTCGCCGGCTCGAGGGTTGCGTAACGGTGTACCACCGGCCCGCTCCGCCACCGGCCCCCCGGGGTTGGCTCGCCTGGGTGGCGACGCTCGTCGTCCGCCGCCCGCGGCTGGTCCTCTCCATCTTCGGGCTGCTGGCGCTGGGTGCCGTGCTGCCGGCGGCGACGGTGTTCCCCACCATGGGCACCGGCGGCTTCTTCGCTCCCGGGGACGACTCCACCCGCGCCAACCGGGTGATGGAGGAGTACTTCCCGGAGGGCCCGCCTAACATCGTCCTGCTGGTCACCACCCCGGACGGGGTGGATGACCCGCAGACGGTCAAAGCCGGCCGGGCGCTGGCCGAGCGCCTGGCCGGCACGGAGAACGTGGGCCCGGCGACGTCGTACTGGACCTCCGGGCGGGACAAGTCCCTGCGCTCGGCCGACGGGCGCAAGGCGCTGGTCCTGGCCCGGCTGGTAGGTGACGAGGACGCCGTCAAGGAGCGGATGCGCTGGCTCTACCCGCGCTTCACCGGCGAGCGCAACGGGCTGCAGGTGCAGGTGGGCGGCCAGGCCGCGGCGGAGCGCGAGATCCAGCAGCTCAGCCGGGACGACCTGGTGCGCTCGGAGATGCTCGCCACCCCGCTCATCATCATCCTGCTGATCCTGGTGTTCGGCAGCGTGATCGCCTCGCAGCTGCCCGGGGTCATCGGCATGCTGGCCGTGCTGGGCACGCTCGCGTCGCTGCGGATGTGGTCGGCCATCACCGACGTCTCGGTCTTCTCGCTCAACCTGGCCACCGCGATGAGCCTCGGCCTGTCCATCGACTACAGCCTGTTCATCCTGGCCCGGTACCGGGAGGAGGTGGCCCGCGGCCGGCCCCGGGCCGCGGCGCTGCACACGACCGTGCGCACCGCCGGGCGTACCGTCATCTACTCCGCGGTCACCGTGGCGGTGAGCCTCGCCGGGATGGCCCTGTTCCCGCTGTACTACCTGCGCTCGTTCGCCTACGCCGGGATCGCGGTCGTGGTGGTCTCGGCGCTGGCCGCGGTGGTGGTGCTGCCGGCCATCCTGGCTGTGCTGGGGCACCGGGTGGACAAGTACGACCTGCGGTTCTGGCGGCGGGGCAAGGTCCCGCGCGACGGCATGCTGTGGCGGCGGGTGGCGGAGGCGGTGATGCGCCGCCCGGTGCTCACCGTGCTCGCCGTGATGGCTTTCCTGCTGGCCCTGGGTACGCCGTTCCTGCGCGCGTCGTTCCAGCTGCCCGATGACCGGCTGCTGCCGCGCAGCAGCGAGGCGCACCTGGTGGCGGACGCGGTGCGCCAGGAGTTCTCGGTGCCCCCGCTGGAGGCGGTCTACATCACCGCCGAGGGCCTGCCGGACGACCCGCGGGCGGCCGACGCCCTGCTGGGCGAGTACGCCACCGAGATCTCCCGGCTGCCGGACGTGACCATGGTGTCCACCTCGGCCGGGGTGTACTCGGTCGGTAAGCGGATCTCCCGGGTCCCCGACCCCGGACGCTTCCGGGCCGCGGACGGCGGGGTCGCCTGGATCTCGGTGCTGCCGGGGGTGGACCAGTACTCGCCGGCGGCGGAGCGGCTCGTGGACGACATCCGGGAGCTACGCCCATCGTTCACCGCCCTGGTCGGTGGCAACTCGGCGCACCTGGTGGACACCAAGAGGACCCTCGGGCGGGTGCTGCCGCAGGTGCTGGGCGTCATGGTCGGCGCCATCCTGATCCTGCTCTTCCTCTTCACCGGCAGCGTGCTCATCCCGATCAAGGCGGTGATCTGCAACCTGCTCAGCCTCACCGCGACCTTCGGCGCGCTGGTCTGGGTGTTCCAGGACGGCAACCTCGCCGGCCTGCTCGGCGACTTCCAGGTCACCGGCGAGCTGGAGATGTTCACCCCGATCCTGATGCTCTGCATCGCCTTCGGCCTGTCCATGGACTACGAGGTGTTCCTGGTCTCGCGCATCCAGGAGGCGCACCTGGCCGGGCACAGCGACGAGCGTGCGGTGGCTGAGGGCCTGCAGCGCACCGGGAAGCTGGTCACCTCGGCCGCGGTGCTGCTGATCGTGGTGCTCGCGGCGAACATGATGTCCGAGCTGACCATCCTGAAGATGCTCGGCCTGGGACTGTCGCTGGCGATCCTGGTGGACGCCACGATCGTGCGTGGCCTGCTGGTGCCGGCGGTGATGCGGCTCGCCGGGCCGGCCAACTGGTGGGCACCGCGGCCGCTGCGCTGGGTGCACGCCCGCTTCGGCCTGCACGAGGCGGAGGTAGCGCCGGCGCCGCCGCTGCCCGCCCAGGCCCGGGTCCCGCTCCACCGCGCCTCCGTCCAGCAGCACCGGACGACGATGCGCCCGATGCAGAAGGTAGGCCGATGAACCCCCCGTACGACGTGGTTGTTGTCGGTGCCCGGGTGGCCGGCTCGGCGCTGGCGCTGCGGCTCGCCCGCGCCGGCGCCCGGGTGTGCGTGGTCGACCGGGCCGTGTTCCCCAGTCCCACGATCTCCACGCACGTGCTGCACACCGTGACGCCGCTGCGCGAGCTCGGCGTGCTCGACGCGGTGCTGGCCAGCGGGGCGCCGCTGCTACGGGAGACCAGGTTCCTCATCGAAGGGGTGCGGCTGACCGTCCCCCAGGAGCACGACCCGGGGCTGTGCCCGCGCCGGGAGAGCCTGGACACCACGCTGATGGCCGCGGCGGCGCAGGCCGGTGCGGACGTGCGCTGCGGCGTACGGATGCTCGAGGTGCTGCGGCACAGCGGCGGCGCGGTCCGCGGGGTGCTCGTCGAGCGGGAGGGCGGCCGGCGGGTCGAGCTGTCAGCGCCGGTGGTGATCGGCGCGGACGGCCGCAACTCCGCCGTCGGCCGGGCCGTTGGCGCCCGGCGCTACCTGGTCACCAGCGCACCCCGGCCGGCCTTCTACAGCTACTTCGAGGGGGTGACCGCGCCGCAGGCGCTGGTCTGGCACCGCCTCGGCGACCACCTGGTCGCTGGCGCCCCGACCGACGCCGGGCAGTTCCTCACGCTGGCGCAGCCGTCGCCGCACGTGACGCCGAAGCTGCGCGCCGATGACGGGCACCGCTTCGCCGAGTTCGTCGCCGAGTGCAGCCCGGAGCTGGGCGAGCTGCTGGCCGGCGCCCGGCCGGTCGGTGAGGTCCGCCGGATGCCCGCCTACCAGTGCTACTTCCGCGAGTCGGCCGGTGCGGGCTGGGCGCTGCTCGGCGACGCGGGCCACTTCAAGGACGTCACCCCCGGGCAGGGCATCAACGACGCGCTGCGGCAGGCGGAGCGGCTGGCCGGCGCGCTCCTGTATGGACTGTCCCACCCGGCGCACCTGGCCGGCGCGCTGCACGCGTACTGGGTGTGGCGGGACGCCGACGCACGCGGCATGTACTGGTTCGGCTTTGACCTGGGCCGGTCCGGGCCGCAACCGGAGCTCGTGGTGGACATGCTGCGCAGCATCAGCCGGCGTACCCGGGACCTGCACCTGCTGCACGAGGTGCTGGCACACCGGAGCAGCCCGAGCAAGCTGCTCAGCCCCGGCCGGCTGCTGTCGGTGACCGCGGCGCAGCTGCGCAACGGCCCGATGCCCGCCCGCGCCGCGCTCGCCCAGATGGCGTCGCTGGCAGCTACCGACCTGCGCCGGCGGCTCGCCGCGGTGCGCCGGCTCGCGGAGGCGCCCGGCGGCTCCGCGCCGGCCGTGCCCGAGGCCGTCTCCCGACCCGAGCACATCTACTCCTAAAGGCTAGGAGCGAGGCCATGGACCAGAAGAACACCTTCGACACGCCCACCACGGCGCTGCTGCACCGGGCGGAGTACGGCGCCGCGCTGCTCATCCTCACCGGCCTGTTCATCGTCCACTGGGGTGACATCCGGTGGCTGCCGGCGCTGCTGCTGTTCACCTACATCGACCTGGTCGGCTACATCCCCGGGGCGATCGCCTACTACCGCAGCCCGGACGGGCGGATCCCGAAGCGGTACTACGTCATGTACAACTCGATGCACAGCATGCTGAGCATGGGCCTGGTGGTGGCGCTGTGGGCCTGGCTGGTGCGGCCGGAGTGGGCGCTGCTGGTGGTGCCGATCCACATGTGCATCGACCGGGCCGTCTTCGGCAACCAGCTCAAGCCGTTCTCGGTGCCGTTCGAGCCGCACCGGCTGCCGGCGTTCGACCGGCTGCTGCGCTCGCTCACCCCGCTGCCCGCGAGCAAGCCGAGCGTCCCGGACCCGGCCGCAGCGGAGCCGGCCGCCGGTAGCGCGGGCGACGAGCTGGACGCCGCGGAGGCGGCGCTGGCCGCGACGGCGACCGCTTCGGGCAGTGCCGCGCCGGCCAGCGACCCGCCGGAGACGGCACCGGCCGGCGCCGAGCTGGCTGCCGCGGCCGCCGCGGGCCGGCAGGAAGCGCGCGTCGGATGAGCCCGGGGACAGCCGCGACACTGAGCACGGACGAGGCCATCGGCATCCTCACCCGGCACGCGGAGCACACCAGCGCCTTCCTCGCCATGAACGACGAGACGCTGCACTTCCAGGCGCCAGGCGTGGACGGGCTCATCGCGTACCGGCCCGCCGGGCGGCGCTACGTAGTGCAGCTCGGCAGCGTGTACACCGCGCCGGACAACCAGGCGGCGCTGCTCGACGCGTTCGGGGAGTGGGCCGCCCGGCAGCGGCGGCGCATCCTCGCGGTCCAGCTGGTGCGCCCGGACGTGCCGCTCTACGCCGAGCGCCGCTACCAGGTCAACCAGCTTGGCAGCTCGTACAGCATCGCGTTGAACGGCTACAGCCTGCGCGGGCGCAAGATGGTGAAGGTGCGCAACATGGTCAACCGGGCGCACCGCGAGGGCGTCAAGGTGACCGAGGTGCCGTACGAGCTGCGTTCCGGCACGTCCGGCGCGCTGCGCCAGATCGACGACGCGTGGCTGCGGGCCAAGGGCAAGAACGTCAAGGAGCTGGCCTTCATGATCGGCGAGACCGGCGGGCGGGGCGCGCCGTACCGCCGCCTCTTCCTCGCCGAGTACGAGAGCCGGCCGGTCGCCTACATCTCGTACGCACCGGTGTACGGCGCCCAGGCCGGCTGGCTCTACGACCTCACCCGGCGCACGCCGGACGCTCCGCCGGGGGCCATCGAGGCGGTCTTCGCCCACGCGGTCGAGGTGTTCCAGGCCGAGCGGGCGGCCTGGCTGCATCTGGGGCTGACCCCCTGGGCCGGGCTGGACCCGGCGCTGGAGGTGCCCGAGGTGGCCAACCGGCTCCTGGTCAAGGCGGGGGCCTTCCTCACCAAGCACGGGCAGAAGTTCTACCCGTCCGCAAGCCAGGCGTCGTTCAAGCTCAAGTGGCTGCCGCACGTCGCGCGTCCGGAGTACATGGCCTTCGCGGGCCGCGTCCGGGCAGGCGGCCTGTACGCGTTCGCGCGCCTGACCCGCACGCTGTAGCACGCCGATGGGGTGGCGTGCTCCTGCGCCGCCCCACACCGATGCCGGCTCCATCACTGCCGGCTCCACCACGAGATCCCATACCACCCAGGCCAACCCGCTGGCGGTGCCGACACCGGTGGGCGGCCTGACGCGCCACCTGCCCGACACCGCGCCACCTGCCGACATCGCACACCCGGGCGTACCGCCGAACCTGGACGTACCGCAGTACCCGGACGCACTGCATACCTAAACCGGACCACATACCTGAACCTGACACCGCCTGACCGCACCGCCCGTTGCCGCGGGCCCGGAAGGAGACCCATGTCCAGTACCCCTCCGCATGGAGTGAGCGGATGGCAGCGCGACCTAGCTCCGGTGGCGCCGCAGCCGGCGCTGAGCGGTGACACCGAGGCACGGGTGGTCGTGGCAGGTGCCGGCCTGGCCGGCCTCGCCCTGGCGTACAGCCTGGTCCAGTCGGTGCCGGCAGACGAGATCCTGGTCATCGAGGCCGACCGCGCCGGGTCGGGCGCGAGCGGGCGCAGCACCGGCATCGTCGGCCCCGGCGTCGGCGGCCCGATCCAGGGCCTGGTCAAGAAGTACGGGCCGGAGCTGGCCACCAAGATGTTCGGCGCGTCGGTGGAGGGGGTCGCGGCAATGCGCCGGCTGGCCAAGAACCTGCCCGACGACAGCGAGCTGACCGACACGCAGCAGCTGATGGTGGCGAAGGTCGAAGCGCACGTGACACGGCTGCGCGAGTCGGCGCAGGCCGTGCGCGAGCTCGGCTTCGACGCCCGCTTCCTGGACCGGGCGCAGCTCGCCGAGCAGCTCGGCACCGACCACTACCACGGCGCCATCTGCTACCCGGACGCGGCCACCATCAACCCGTGGCGGCTGTGCCAGGCGCTGAAGAGCGCGCTGCTGGCGGCCGGCGTCCGGATCGCCGAGCAGACCCCGGTGACCGGGATCGAGGGGGGCGACCCGGCGGTGGTCACCGCGGGCGGCTACCGGGTGCACGCCAAGACGGTGGCGCTGACCACCGACGGGTTCAGCCGCGAGATCGGCGTGCACCGCAGCAGCATCGCGGCCATCCGCACGCACGTGCTGCGTACCGAGGTGCTGCCGGCGGAGCTGCTGGCCAGCACCGGCTGGAACGGCGAGAGCGCGGTCATCGACTCGCGGTCGTTCTTCAACTACTTCCGGATGACCCCGCAGCGCCGGCTGCTGTTCGGCGGCGGCCCGGTCATGCTGGAGCAGCACGCGAACCCGGTGAAGATCCAGGCGGTCCGGGACCGGCTCGTGCGGGAGCTGGGGGAGGTCTTCCCCGCGCTGGCCGGGGTCGGGATCGCCGACTTCTGGTCCGGGGTCACCGCCTCCACATCGGACCGGCTGCCGATCGTGGGTCCGCTGCCGGGCAAGCCGGGCGTCTGGTTCGCCGGTGCCTGGAGCGGACACGGGCTGTCCATGTCCGCCCTGACCGCGGAGATGCTCGCCCCCCGGCTCGCCGGCAGCGGCGAGTGGCCGGACGGCCTGGGCACCCTGCCGTGGCTGCGGGTGAAGGCCGGATGGGCTCCGGACAGCCGGATGGGCGCGGCCGTGCTCGCCGGCTACCTCTCCACGCTCGACTCCGCCGACCGCCGCGCCCTGCGCAAGCAGGCCCAGGCGCAGGCAGCCAACTGACCACACGATCGCGGCCCGGCGCGCACCCGCGCGCCGCGCCGACGACACGCTCATGGAGGTAAGCCGTGACCACCAGCGTTGACACCGTCGCAGCCGGCCCGCCGCAGGCCGCGGGCAAGCTGCAGCGGGTGATCCGCAACCACTACAACGGGCTGGTCGACCTGTACGAGAAGCTGTGGGGGGAGCACATCCACCACGGCTACTGGGACCCCGGCCAGGAAGGCACCGACCAGCACGCGGCGCAGCTGCGTACGGTCAGCGAGCTGGTGGCGTTCTCCGGCCTGCGGCCGGGCGGGCGGGTGCTCGACGCCGGCTGCGGCGTTGGCGCGCCGGCGATGCACCTCGCCGGCGAGCTGGGCTGCCACGTGGAGGGGATCACCCTCAGCGACGGGCAGGTGGTACGGGCCACCGAGAAGGCGCTCGCGGCCGGGCTCGCCGACCGGACCCGGTTCCGCCAGCTCGACGCGCTCGCCACCGACTACCCGGACGGCTCCTTCGACACCGTGTGGGCGCTGGAGAGCCTCGAGCTCATGCCCGACAAGAAGGCCTTCCTCACCGAGGCGCTGCGGGTGCTCCGCCCGGGCGGCACGCTCGCCGTCACCACCTGGTGCGTCCGCGACCACACTCCGGACGCGGAGGAGGCGCAGCTGCTGCGCCGGATCTGCCGCGACTTTGTCGTGCCGTACATGCTGCCCCTGGAGGAGTACCGGCAGATGTGCGGCGACCTCGGCTACGCCGAGGCCCGGGTGGCCGACTGGAGCGAGCGGGTGCGCTGGACCTGGGACGTGGACCCGGAGGTCGTGGCGAGCCTGACCAGCGACCGGCAGCAGGTGCTCGAGCTGGCGCGGGTCAAGGGCGGTGCGGTGCTCCGGCTGATCCACGTCGTGCCGCTGATGCGGGAGGCGTACGAGCGCGGGGTCCTGGTCTACGGCGCGCTGCGCGCCACCAAGCCTCTCGCGACCTGAGGCCCTTCGGACCCGGTCCTTACCACCTGAAGCCCACCGCCCGTCCGGGCGTCCGCGCCACCGCGACCGGCTGGACTCGGCTAACTATATTTCACCCGACAAGGATGTCATTAGATGAGGAAAGCGAAGGCCCCTCCGCCCAGCGCTGACCAGCGGGTCCGCGACGGCGCGCAGGGCAGCCCGACCGAATCGGAGGCTCCATGACCGACCAGCGGTCTGTGACGGACTGGGTCGATGACGTGCTCCTTGCTGGAGCGGACGACGACACCTGCCTGTGGCTCGGCGCGCCGGTGAGCAGGGCCGCACTGCGGGCGGCCGTGCTGGACCGGCAGGAGCGGCTGACCGCCGCCGGGCTGACGTCCGGCGGCACCCTGGCCCTGCGGCTGCCGCCCTCACTCGCCTACGTGGCGCAGCTGCTGGCCGGCTGGCGGATCGGCGCGCAGGTGACGCTGCTGGACTACCGGCTCACCCAGTTCGAGGTGGACGCGGCGCTCGAGCGGGTGGGCGCCCAGCTCGTGGTGGAGCCGACCACCCAGGTCACCGCGGCGCTGCGCTGCTACCACGACATCTCGGAGAAGGTCACCGCACGGGGCGGAGCACCGGCGCAGACCCCGCACGCGCTGATCCAGCTCAGCTCGGGCTCGACCGGCCCCTCCAAGGTCATCGGGCGTACCGCGGAGGACCTGGTCACCGAGGTCAACCGCTACGTCCAGATGGACGGGGTGGCCCGCGCCGGCGAGCGCATCGTCCTGCTCGCCTCCATGGTGCACGTGCTCGGCCTGGTCGGCGGCCTGCTCTACGGCCTGCACGCGCGGGTGCCGCTCACGCTGCCGGAGCGGATGACCGTCGACGACATCCTCGCCGCGGTCGCGGCCGACCCGGCCCCGACCACGCTGATCGGCGTCCCGGTGCACATCGACCTGCTCACCGCCCCGGGTGCCGCACCGCCCCGGCTGCCGCAGCTGGTGCGCATGACGACCGGCGGTGAGCTGGTCCGGCCCGAGCTGCCGGAGCGGTTCGCAGCCCGGTACGGCGCCACGCTGGGCAACATGTACGGCATGACCGAGGTCGGGGTTATCGCCACCGACCTGTTCGGCCAGCACCGCCCGGCGGTGCGCCCGGCGCCCGGGATCGAGGTGCGCGTGGTCGACGGCGAGCTTCAGGTGAGACGGCCGCAGACGCCGTACGTCGGGCTCTCCGACAGCACCCGCTGGGCCGACGGCTGGCTGCGGACCAGGGACGCGGCAACGATCGACCCGGCGACCGGGCTGGTGACCGTGCACGGCCGCAACGACTCCCAGGTGTCGGTCGGCGGCCTGAAGGTCGACCTGACCGAGGTCGAGCAGGCGGTGGCCGGGCTGCCCGAGGTCGCCGAGGCGGTCGTCTCCTTTGACGGGGCGATCGAGGTCTACGCGGTGCTGCGCGACCTGGCCACCCCGGAGGACCTGGACAAGGTGCTGGCGGAGCGGCTGGCGCCGTACAAGCGTCCGCGCCGGTGGCACGTGCTGGAGCGGCTGCCGCGCACGCCAATCGGGAAGATCGTCCGGGACCGGTCGGTGCTGCGGGACGCCGCACAGGCCGCCAAGGCTGGCGAGGGGGGCGCGTGAGCGAGCGGAGTACGGCGACAGGGCACGACCTGTCGGTCGAGGCGGCGCAGGTGGTATCGATCCTGACCGATGTCGGGCTGCGTACGCCGGACACGGTCGGCGAGCGCCTGGACTCGATGGAGCTGGCGCGGCTCGTCTACGAGGTGGAGCACCGGTTCGCCCTGCGCCTCGACCTCACCGACGAACAGCTGGAGCAGATGTCCACAGTGTCCGGTGCGGCCGAGGTCATCCGCCTCGCCCGGGCCGAGGCCGGGCTGGACCAGGCCGGCACGGACGGGCCTCGGGCGGTCATGGACGGGTCCGGGGCGGGCGCGGACGGGACCGGGAAGGAGGCGGCGGCGCGATGAGCACCTCGCGTACTGTCGCGGTCGTCACCGGCCTCGGCGTGGTGACCCCGGTGGGCCGGGGCATCGAGGACTTCTTCGACGCCATCTGCGCCGGCAAGTCGGGCCTGGTCCGGCCGCCGGACGGGCACACGGCAGCGGGCCGGGTGGAGGCGGTCGGCATCGCGCCGGACATCGACCCGCTCACTGTGCTGCCCCGCACCGAGACCCGGGGCGCGGACCGGTTCCTGCTCATGGGCCTGGCCGCGGCGGCCGACGCGATGGCGGACGCCGGGCTGCGGGTCGGCGAGGACGTCGACCCGCTGCGCGTGTGCGTGGTCGTCTCCTCCGGCGCCGGTGGGCTCACCACCTTCGAGAACCAGGCGATCGCCCACCACGAGCGCGGGCAGACGGCGGTCAGCGCGTACCTCTACCCGGGGTTCCTGCCGAACATGCCGGCCGCCCGGATCGCTATCCGGTACGGCATCCGCGGCTACAGCTCGAACATCGCCACCGCCTGTGCGGCGAGCGCGCACGCCGTCGCCGAGGCGCTGCGGCTGATCCGCGCCGGCGATGCGGACGTCGTGGTGTGCGGCGGTGCGGAGTCGCCGCTCGGCCCGACCGGGATCGCCGGGTTCGCCAACGCCCGGGCGCTCGCTAACGGCTGGGCCGACCCGACGGCGGCGAGCCGGCCGTTCGACCGGGGCCGCAACGGCTTCGTCCTCGGGGAAGGCGCCGGCATCCTGGTCGTCGAGCGCCGCGAGCTCGCCGACGCCAGGGGTGCGGCCGGCTACGCCGACCTGATCGGCTGGGGGGCGACGACGGACGCGTACCACCCGATCATGCCGCGTCCGGACGGGTCGGGCGCTGCCGAGAGCATGCGCCGCGCCATCGCCGACGCGGGCGTGGCGGCCGGCGACGTCGGCTACGTCAACGCGCACGGCACCGGCACCAAGGTCGGTGACCTGGCTGAGGCGCGGGCCATCAGGACCGCGTTCGGCGACCACGCCCCAGCAGTCAGCTCCACCAAGTCGGTGACCGGGCACCTGCTCGGCAGCGCCGGTGCCGTAGAGGCTGCGGCCTCGGTGCTGGCGGTGGCCCGCGGCGCGCTGCCGCCCACCCACAACCTCGACGACCCGGACCCAGAGTGCGACCTGGACCACGTCCGGGGGCTGCCACGACTGACCAGACCTATCGCTGCGCTGTCCAACTCGTTCGCGTTCGGCGGGCACAACGTCAGCCTGCTCTTCGGCCGGCCGACGACCCGCCGGGTACGGACCGGGGCGGGCGGCGCAGACCTGACCAATAACCAGTGACAAGGAGCACCCTGATGCCGACAGGCTTCACCCTGACGGACGAGGAGCGCGAGCTGCTCCCGTCCGAAGAAGACGTCCAGAGCTATGCGGAACGTGGCTGGTACCTGAGCAAGAAGCTGTTCTCCGACGAAGAGGTCGACGCGCTCGTCGAGGCGAGCGAACGGTTCTACGCCGGCCGGGTGGACCGGCCGCTGCCGGCCCACCCGGCCAAGCTGGCCTACTGGACGCCGCAGGACGGTCCGATCCAGCGCCACAACGACTACATCCACTACGAGTGCGAGGACATCGCGCGGATCCTGCGCAAGCCCCTGCTCGGGGCGGTGGCGGCGCGGCTGGCCGAGACGCCGGAGGTCCGGATCTTCCAGAGCACGCTCATCTTCAAGCCGCCGCGCCCGCAGGAGCCGACCAACGTCGTACCGTGGCACTTCGACCGGCACTACTGGCAGTCCTGCACGTCGGAGCGGATGCTCACCGCCTTCATCCCGATGCACGACTGCGACGAGAAGATGGGCACCATCACGATGGTCGACGGCAGCCACCTGTGGAAGGAGATCGGCGCCAACGACACCACCACGCGGCACTTCGCCGAGCGTGACCGCAACGAGCTGGACGAGCTGCTCGAGGAGAACGCGCGGTACAACGGCGAAGAGGTGAACAAGATCCCGATGGCCATCCCCAAGGGACACGTCAGCTTCCACCACTGCCGGACCTACCACGGCAGCGGCGCGAACCGCAGTGACCGTCCCCGCCGGGCCATCTCCTTCCACCTGCAGGACAAGGAGAACGCGTACCGCCCCTTCCGCCGGTCGGACGGCAGCCTGGTCGTCTACAACCACGACACCCTGGTCCGTAAGGGCGCTGACGGCATGCCCGACTACTCCGACCCGGACTTCTGCCCAGTGATCTGGCGCTCGTAGCCAGCTTCGCCGCTCCCGCCACCCCCGGCGCCAACCGGCGCCGGCTGGTTGCGGGAGCGGCCTTTTTCCCTGCTCCGCCCGGCTGCTTGAGGGCTCTGCCCGGCTGTTTGGCAGCCCTGCCCGTCGGTTTCCGTGCGCTGCCCGGCTGTTTGGCGGCCTTGCCCGTCGGTTTCCGTGCGCTGCCCGGCGGTTTCTGTGCTCTGACCGGCGGTTTCCCGGCCCGGCCCGGCCCGCCGCGCCGGCTCGTCCGGCTGCGTGAGCCGGGCCAGGCGGGCGGCGGCCGCGGCGACGAAGGCCGGGTGGTCCAGCAGGAAGTGGCCCGCGTCGACGATGGTGAGGTCGAAGGTGTCCGTCGTCTCCCGGTGCCACGCCAGCACCGCCTCACCGCTGGTCATCCGGTCGCGACGGCCGGCGTACGCCGCGATCGGGCAGGACAGCGCAGGGCCGGGCGGCCGCGCGTAGGTCTCCGCCAGCCGCAGGTCGGCCCGGAGCACGGGCAGGAAGAGCTCCATCAGGTCGGGCTCGCGCAGGATCGCCTCGGGCGACCCGCCGAGCCGGCGCAGCGCGTCGAGCAGCTGGGCATCGCCGAGGCCGTGGATCGGGCGGTGGGACAGCCCGGCGGACGGCCCGTTACGCGCCGCCACCAGCAGCAGCCGGGGCGGGTCCCCGGCCCGCTGGAGGGCGCGGGCCACCTCGAACGCGAGCACCGCGCCGAGGCTGTGCCCGGCCAAGGCATAGGCGCCGCCGCCGCGGGTGCGGACCGCGCTTGTCGCGTCGTCGATGAGCCGCGGCCAGCCGTCGATGAGTGGCTCGCCGTGGCGCGTCCCGCGGCCCGGCAGCTCGACCGGCACAGCGGTCATATCCGCCGGAAGCCACCGGTTCCACCCGCCGAAGTGCCCTGCCGTACCACCGGCATGCGGCAGGCAGAACAGCCGCACTGGCCTGGGGTAAGGGCCTGGACGTCCAGCGGGCTCCGATCTTCGCAGCATTGACATCCGACTTCCCGTCCGTAGACTTCATCAAATAAGGAAATCATCGAATGGAGACATCCTCGACGCAAGACTTGTAGGGCGCGACGGCTCCTCCGGGGGGAACGGATGCAGCGTGAGGGTCTGGAGAACGAGCCCACGCACAGCCACGAGCAGTCAGTCTTGCACCACCTGTCAGAGCGCCACTCGTCCGATGTCGCCGTCATCGGCGTAGGCTGCCGGTTCCCTGGGGGAGTCACCGACCTCGATGCCCTGTGGCGGGTGTTCCTTGAGGGCGTCGACGTAACCGGACCGGTCCCGCCGGACCGTCCCGGCGCCGCCCTGCTCGACGTCGCCGGCACCGGCAGCTTCCTCACCGACATCGACCGCTTCGACACCGACTTCTTCGGCGTCTCCCCGCGCGAGGCCCACGAGATGGACCCACAGCAGCGCCTGCTGCTGGAGGCGGCGTGGTCCGCGATGGAGCACTCGGGTGTGCCGCGGGAACGGTGGGCCGGCAGCCGGACAGGTGTCTACCTCGGCATCCTCTCGATGGACTACGCCGTGCTGCACGCCCGCACGCTGGGCGTGGAGGGCGTTGACGCGTACTACGCCAGCGGTAAGGAGTTCAGCTTCGGCGCGGGCCGCATCGCGTACACCTTCGGTCTGCACGGCCCCTGCATGATGCTCACCGCGGCCTGCGCGTCCTCGCTTCTGGCCGTGCACCTGGCCGCGCGGGCCATCGCCGCTGGTGACTGCGACACCGCGCTCGCCGGCGGCGTCAACCTGCTGGTCGGTCCGGAGCTGAGTGTCTACATGAGAAAGATCCAGGCGCTGTCCCCGCACGGCCGGTGCCGCCCGTTCGACGCCGCGGCCGACGGGGTCATCCGCGGCGAGGGCTGTGGCGTGGTGGCCCTCAAGCGGTACGCCGACGCGGTCGCCGACGGCGACCGCATCTGGGCGGTGATCCGCGGCAGCGCCGCGAACCACGACGGGCGCAGCGCCGGCCTCACCGCGCCGAACGCGGTGGCCCAGGACCAGCTGCTGCGCGCGGCGATGCGGGACGCGGGCGTGCACCCCACCGACCTCGACTACGTCGAGGCACACAGCACCGGCACCCCGCTGGGCGACCCGATCGAGCTGAGCGCGCTCTCGCTGGCGATCGGCCAGTTCCGCCCGCCGGACCGGCCGCTGCTGATCGGCTCGCACAAGGCCAACTTCGGCCACCTGGACTCGTCGGCGGGCATTCTCGGCCTGCTGAAGGCGATCCTCGTGGTCCGCAACGGGATGGCGCCGCCGCAGATCAAGCTCGACCGGCCTACGCCCGCGTTCGGCTGGGACGGCTCAGGCCTGGCCGTGCCGACCATCGCCACGCCTCTCGATGCGCGGTCCGGCCCGTTCCTGGCCGGCGTCAGCGCCTTCGGGCTGTCCGGCACGAACGTCCATGTCCTGGTCGGCGCGCCGGCACAGCCGGTGGCCGCGCGGGCGGAGCCGGTGGCCGGCGGAGCGCGGCCGGTGGCCGCGGCGGGAGTGCGGGCTGCTGAGGGACTGGGACCGGTGGCTGCGGCGGGCGGGCAGGCGGCCGAGGCGGCGCAGCTGGCCGAGGTGGCGCAGCTGGCCGAGGTGGCGCAGCTGCTGGCCGGCGCTGGGCCGTCCACCGCGGGCGGGCCGGCGGTGGTCGAGCCGGTGCTCGTGGTCTCCGGCCCGACCCCGGCCGCGCTGCGCGCGCAGGTTGGCGCCTACCGGCCCATGGTGGCCGGCGCCGCCCCTGACGACCTGGCCGACGTGGTGTTCAGCGCAGCGGCCCGGCGTACTCACCACCCGCACCGGTTGGCCGTGGTGGGTGCCTCGGCGCCTGCGCTGGACCGGGCCCTCGGCGCCTACCTGGAGGGGCGGGTGGCCCCCGGCGGCGCCGCGGACGGCCTGGCGGAGGCCGAGGGCACGCCCGTGGTGCATGTCTTCTCCGGCCAGGGCGCCCAGTGGCCGGCGATGGGCCTCGACCTCTACGCCGCCTCCCCGGTCGTGCGGGACACCCTCGACGAGTGCGACGCCCTGGTGCGCGACGTCGCCGGCTGGTCGTTGCTGGACCGGCTGCGCGACCCGAGCCGGGACGCGCTCGCCGACACCGAGCACGCGCAGCCGGCCGTCTTCGCGCTCCAGCTGGGCCTGTCCCGGCTGTGGAGCTCGTGGGGGGTAGGGCCTGGCGCGGTGGTCGGGCACAGCCTGGGCGAGGTCACCGCGGCGTGTGTGGCCGGAGCCATCGGCCTGGCCGACGCGGTCCGGCTGGTGGTGCACCGGGGCCGGCTGATGCAACGCGCCAGCGGGTCCGGCTCGATGGTCGCCGTCGAGCTGCCGGCTGGCGAGGTGGCCGAGGTTCTTGCCCGGTGCGGTGGCGAGGTGCGGATCGCCACGGTCAACGGCCCGGCGTCGGTCATCATCGCCGGGCCGGCAGACCCGCTGCACCGCGCCGTGACGGCACTGCAGGCGGGCGGGGTGACCTGCCTGCCGCTGGGCCTGGACTACGCGTTCCACACGCCGGTGATGCGCCCGTACGGGGAGGCGCTGGCCGATCTCCTCAGTGACCTCGCCGTCCAGCGGCCGGCGGTACCCATGCTGTCCACTGTGGACCCTGAAGCCGACCGGCTGGTGCCCGACGCCGCCTACTGGGGGCGCAACGTCTGCGAGCCGGTGCTGTTCTGGCCCGCGGTGGACCGGCTCCTCGCCCGGCGGGCCGCGGTGTTCCTGGAGGTGGGCCCGCACCCGGTCATGGCCCGCTCGCTCGGGGCGGCCCTGGCGCACCGCGACCGCGGTGGTGCGGTGGCAGGCACCCTCTCCCGGGAACGGCCGGCACGCTCCACTATGGCGTACGCGCTCGCGAAGCTGTACGCGGCCGGGGTCGAGGTCGACTGGCGCGCGGTCTACCCCGGGCGCCGCCGCTACGTCCCGCTGCCGGCGGTCCCCCTCGCCGGCGAGCGGTACTGGCTGCCCGTGCCCGACGGGACCGTCCCAGGTGGACGCAGGGCCAACGGGCTGGCGCCCAACGGCGGTGGGCGCGCCGGCGGGGCTACCGGCAACGGCGGGCCCAACGGGGGCTCCATCCAGGACGGCGCCCGGCCCGGCGGCTCCCGGGACAGTGCGGTGCCCGTGGGCAGCACATGGAGCCTGGGTGCTGGGGCCCTGCGCGCTGAGGTCCGGCTGTTCGACACCGAGGGCCGGTTGGTGACCACGCTCAGTGGGCTGCACTCCGGCGCCGCGCCGGCCGGGCCGGCATCTGTTGGCGCCGCCCCGGTGGCGAGCAATGGACCGGCAACGAGCACCGCGCCGCTAACGAGCACCGGGCCGGCAACGAGCACCGCGCCGGTGGCGGCCTCCGGTTCGGTCGTTACTGCCGGGCCGGCGGCTGGCGCGGGGCCGGCGGCGGGCGTCGCGCACCCGGCTGGCGCGGGGCCGGCGGTGGCCAACGCCGCGCCGGAGGGAAGGGCGCCGACCGAGGCCGAACCGGCCACACCGGCCCCGGTGATGGCTCCGCGGCAGCCCGGGCGGGAGCGCATCGCGGCTCTGGTGACCAGCCTGGCCGCGCTGGCCCTGGGATACGCCGAGGACCGGCGGCTGTCGCGTACCCGAGGCTTCTTCGACCTCGGCATGGACTCACTGACCCTGGTGGAGTTCGTCCGCCAGGTGGAGCGCGAGGTGGGCTATGCGCTGGGCGCGAGCGCCGCGATCGAGCACCCGACGATCGACGAGCTCACCGACTACATCGTCGCCACTGCGCCGGCGACCGCGTCCGCCGGCGCGCCGGCGACCGGGCCGGCCGTCCCCGGCCCGGCGGACGAGCCCGCCGCGACCGCCCCGGCGACCGAGCCGGCCCCCGAGCGCGCGCCAGCGGACGAGCCGGTCGCGGCGCCGGCGCCGGCCGGCGCCGAGGAGTCGCCGGCGCCGCGGGTCCACACCGCACCCACGCTCCCGCGGCCGGCTGCGGAGCCCATCGCCATTGTCGGCATGGGCTGCCGCGTGCCCGGCGCCGAGGGGCTCGACGCGTACTGGCGGCTGCTCCGCGACGGCGTGGACGCCACCTGCGACGTACCAGCGGACCGGTGGGACGCGCCGGCGCTGCTCGCCGACGGCAGCGTGCGGCCGGGCACGGTGGTGACCGGCCGGGGTGGGTTCCTCGACCGGGTCGACCTGTTCGACAGCGGGTTCTTCCGGATCTCCGCGCGCGAGGCCCGCAGCATGGACCCGCAGCAGCGGATCTTCGCGGAGGTCGCCTGGGAGGCGCTGGAGGACGCCGGCATCGACACGCAGGCCCTGCGGGCCGGGCGCACCGGGCTGTTCGTGGGCATGAACACGACCGACTACCAGCAGCTGCTCACGCGCCGGGCCGTTGACGTGGACCTGTACTACGGCACTGGCAACTCGTTCAGCGGGGCGCCCGGCCGGCTGTCCTACTTCCTCGGCATCCGCGGGCCGAGCATGGCGGTGGACACCGCCTGCTCGTCATCGCTGGTGGCGGTGCATCTGGCCTGCCAGAGCCTGCGCGCCGGGGAGGCGGACGTGGCGCTGGCAGGCGGGGTCAACATCATGGTCACGCCCACCGTCTACCTTGCGATGTCCGCGGCCGGCGCGCTCGCCCCGGACGGGCGCTGCAAGCCCTTTGACGCGAGCGCCGACGGGTACGGCCGGGGCGAAGGCGCCGGTGTCGTGGTGCTGAAGACGCTCGCCCGGGCGGTCGCCGACGGGGACCGGGTCTACGCCGTGATCCGGGGCAGCGCGGTCAACCACAACGGCGCGAGCGGCGGGCTGACCGTGCCCAGCACCGACGCCCAGCGCGAGCTCATCAAAGCCGCGGTCGACGCGGCCGCGCTGTCCCCGGCCGAGCTGGACTACGTCGAGGCGCACGGCACCGGCACCAGGCTGGGCGACGCCGCGGAGCTGGGGGCCCTGTCGGGCACGCTCGGCCCGGGGCGCCCGACGGACCGGCCGCTGCTGGTGGGGTCGGTAAAGACCAACATCGGGCACCTCGAGGCCGCGGCGGGCGTGGCCGGGCTGATCAAGACGGCACTCGCGCTCTGGCACGGGGAGATCCCGCCACACCTGCACTTCTCCCGCCCCACCGACCAGGTCGACTGGGACCGCATCCCGATCCGGGTCGCCGCCGCCCGCACCCCATGGCGGGCTGCGGGCGGCCGGCCGCGGGCCGCCGGGGTCAGCGCCTTCGGGTTCACCGGTACGAACGCACACGTGGTGGTGACCGAGGCCGAGGCGGCGCCGCCCCAGCGCGGCCCGGCCCGGCCGCCGCGCGCCCACCTGCTGGTCGTCTCCGCGGCCACCGAGGCGGCGCTGGCCGCGGCGCGGGACCGGCTGCGGGACCGGGTCGCCGCACTCGACCCGCAGGAGCTGGCCGACGCGTGCTTCACCGCCGCAGCCCGGCGCACGCACCTCGAGCACCGGCTGGCGCTGGTCGGCTGGTCGCACGCCGAGCTGCTCAACGCGCTCACCCCGGAGCCGTCCGCGTTCCGCCGTACGGGCACCGCCCGGCCCGGCGAGGCGCGGCAGGCGGTCCTGGTCTACGGCACCGGCGCGAACGTGCCGTGGGAGTCGTTCGACCGGGACGAGCCGGCGTTCCGCGAGAAGCTGGACGCACTCGACGCAGCCGCTGGCCCGGGCCGCCGCTCGATCCGGCGGGCGCTGCGCGCCGGCGGCCTGGGCGGCGGCGACCCGGTCGCGGTCACCGCGGTCCAGATCGCGCTCACCGAACTGTGGCGCGAGCACGGCGTCACTCCGGGCGCGCTGCTCGGCTTCGGCCCGGGCGAGGCGGCCGCCGCGCACGCCGCGGGCCTGCTCGACCTGGAGCAGGCGATCGAGGTGGCCCGCCGGGGACGGCCGGTCCGGCTGTCCGGGGCGCCCACCGTGCCGCTGTGGCTCGCCTCGATGGACGGGCCGGTCCCGCCCGATGCGCTGCCCCCCTGGGGGCCGCACGACAGCGTGAACGGGTCGGCCGGCGCGACAGCGGCCAGGCTCGCCGCGGGCCTGCTCAGCGACGGGCTCGACCTGCTCGTGGCGGTCGACACCGGGGGAGCCGCGGGCCACGTGGCGGCTGGGGAGCCCGGCTCCTTCACGGTGATCGGCGCCGACCTGCACCGGGGCGTGGCGCGGGGGCGCGACTGCCTGGTCCGGGCAGTGGCGGAGCTCTACGTCCACGGCTGCCCGATCGACTGGTCCCGGCTCTTCGGGCGGCGGCCGTACCGGGTGGGCCTGCCGCCATACCCGTGGCAGCGCCGCCGGCACTGGTTCAGCGGGGACCAGCCGGGTCCGGCGCCGGAGGCGACCGCCGCACCGGCGCTGGCCGGGCCTGGGGTGCCGGCCGGGCCTGGGGTGTCGGCCGGGCTGGGTGCTGCGCCCACGACCGCGGCCGGTGCCGGCCAGGCCGCGACCGGCAATGGCCAGGCCGCGACCGGTAACGGGCGGGCCGTGGCCGGCGATGGGCAGGCAGCGACCGGTAACGGGCAGGCCGTAGCTGGCAACGGGCAGGCTGTGGCCGGCAACGGTCAGGCGGCGGGCCTTGGCGCAGCCGGCACCCCGCTCGCCAGCCAGCTGCTCGGCGGGTCGCCGCAGTCCCGCGGGGACCGGCTGCTGGACTTCGTCCTCTCCTGCGTCGCCGAGGTCCTCGGTGAGGACTCCGCCGCGGACGTGGAGCCCGACAACGGGTTCTTCGACCTCGGCATGGACTCGGTGATGGCGCTGACCCTCAAGGGCCGGCTGGAGGGTGCGCTCGGCCTCGAGCTGCCCGCCACGCTGACCTTCGAGTTCCCCACCACCCGGGCGCTGGCCGACTACCTGCTCGACAGCATGGCGCCCGCTGAGCCCGCCGCGCCTGACGAGCCGCCGGGTGCGGGACCGCTGCCGGTGGCAGAGCCCGACCTGGAGGACCTCGACGGGCTCTCCGACGCCGACCTCACCGCCCGCCTGCTGGCATCGCTCGCTGAGGAGAGCTAAAAGATGTCGACGGTAACCGAAGGCCTCCCAGTGGACAGCCGGCAGCTGATGGTCGATGCGGTGCGCACCATCGAGCGGCTGCGGCGGCGGCTGGCGACCAGCCGTGACTCGTGGCTGGACGAGCCGGTCGCGATCGTCGGGCTCGGCTGCCGGTTCCCCGGCGGAGCCAGCTCGCCCGAGGAGTTCTGGCAGCTGCTGCGCAACGGGGTGGACACGACCCGGGAGTTCCCGGCTGAACGCGCCGACGCGCACGCGGTCCTCGACCCGGACCCGGACGCGCCGGGCAAGGCGTACACCATCCGCGGCGGGTTCCTTGACCGGGTCGACCTGTTCGAGCCCGAGGTGTTCGGGATCTCGCCCCGGGAGGCGCTGGGGATGGACCCCCAGCAGCGGATCGCCCTCGAGGTCTGCTGGGAGGCGCTGGAGCGGGCCGGCTACGCCCCGGACACCCTGGACGGCACCCCCACCGGCGTCTTCCTGGGGCTGAGCACCACCGACTACGTGCGGCTGCGCCAGCAGGTCGGCGACATCAACGACGTCGACGCGTACCAGCTGGTCGGCGAGCCGAGCTTCACCGCGGGACGGATCTCCTACCTTCTTGGCCTGCAAGGGCCCAGCAAGGTGGTGGACACCTCGTGCTCCTCCTCGCTGGTCGCGGTCCACGAGGCGTGCCAGGCGCTGCGGCTGCGCGAGTGCGACCTCGCGCTCGCCGGAGGAGTCAACGCGATGCTGGCCCCGTACGGCTTCGTGATCATGAGCAAGTTCCGGGCGCTCGCCAGCGACGGCCGGTGCAAGACGTTCGACGCCAGTGCGGACGGGTACGCGCGCGGGGAGGGCGTGGGCGTGGTGGTGCTCAAGCGCCTCGCCGACGCCATCGCGGCCAACGACCCGATCGTCGCGGTGGTCCGCGGGTCCGCGGTCAACCACGACGGCCGGTCCAGCGGGCTGACCGTGCCCAACCCAGCGGCCCAGCAGGCCGTCATCACGGCGGCGCTGAAGCGCTCCCAGATCGACCCGGCACACGTGGACTACGTGGAGGCGCACGGCACCGGCACCTCGCTCGGCGACCCGATCGAGCTGCGGGCGCTGGAGGCGGTCGTCGGCCGGCACCACACCCACGACGCCCCGTTGCTTGTCGGGTCGGTCAAGACCAACATCGGGCACCTGGAGTCGGCCGCGGGTATCGCCGGGCTGATCAAGGTGGCCCTGGCCATCGAGGCCGGCGAGGTGCCCCCGCACCTGCACCTGACCGACCCCAACCCGAACGTCGACTGGAACCGGCTGCACGTGCAGGTCCCGCGGGCCTGCACGCCGTGGCCGGACCACGGCCGGCCGAGGGTCGGCGCGGTGAGCAGCTTCGGCGCCAGCGGCACGAACGCGCACGCGGTGCTCAGCTCGCCGCCGCAGCAGCTGCCGCGGTCACCGGCCGGGCGCGGGAACGGCCTGTTCCTCGCCTCTGCCCGCACCGAGGAGGCGCTGGTCGCGCTGGCCGAGCGCTACGTGCGCTACCTGCGGGGGCCGGCGGAGCTCCTGCTCGGCGACGTGTGCTTCACCACGCACGTGGGGCGGGCCGCGCAGCCACGCGGGATCGCCGTGGTAGCGTCCACAGTGGACGAGCTGGCCGATGCGCTGGAGGCGTACGCCCAGAAGGGCCGGGGACCCGGCGTGGTGACCGGGGCGCAGCCGCCGCACCGCCACCGCAAGCTGGCCTGGCTCTTCACCGGCCAGGGCTCCCAGTTCCCGGGGATGGGCCGGCAGCTGGCCGCGGAGCCGGCGTTCCGGGACGCGTTCGACGCGTGCACCGAGCTGTTCGACCCCGAGCTGGACCGCCCGCTGCGCGAGGTGGTCTGGCCGGAGCCCGGGGCGCCGGTGCCGCTGGAGGACACGCGCTACACCCAGCCCGCACTGTTCACTGTCGAGTACGCCCTGGCCCAGCTGTGGCTGTCGTGGGGGCTACGCCCGGCGGCGGTGGCCGGCCACAGCATCGGCGAGATCGTCGCCGCCTGCCTGGCCGGCGTGTTCGGGCTCGCCGACGCGGTCCGGCTGGTGGCCGCCCGGGCCCGGCTCATGGCGGAGCTGCCGCCGGGCGGCGCCATGGCGGCGGTGTTCTGCGGCGAGGACCGGGCGCGTGAGGCGATCGCGCCCTACCCGCAGACGCTGGCGGTCGCGGCGGTGAACGGGCCGGGCGAGGTCGTCATCTCCGGCGCTGAGGCGGATGTGGCGGCCGTGCTCGCGGTGCTGGAGGGCGAGGGGGTACGCGGGCGGCGGGTGCCGGTCTCGCACGCCTTCCACTCGCCGCTCATCGCGCCGATGCTGACCTCGTTCCGCGAGGTGCTGGACAGCATCGCCTTTGCCGAGCCGCGGGTGCCGGTGGTCTCCAACGTCACCGGCGGCTGGCTCGGCGGCGCCGACATCGGCCCCGACTACTGGGTGCGGCACGCCGCCGGCACGGTCCGCTTCGCCGACGGCGTACAGACCCTGCACGGGGCGGGTTTCCGCACCTTCCTCGAGCTGGGTCCGCAGCCGGTCCTGTCGGCGCTGGGCAACCGCTGCCTCAACGACCCGGACAGCGCCTTCGTGCCGACGCTGCGCCGGGGCGTACGGGACGAGAAAGCGGTCCTGGCCGCGCTCGGCGCGGTCTGCCTGCGCGGGGCCCGTCCGGACTGGGCCGCGTTCCACGGTGCTGAGGACGTGCGGCGGGTGCCGCTGCCGACGACGGTGTGGCGCGGGGTGCCCTACTGGTTCCGCGAGGCGGAGCCGCCCGCCGCCGCTGTAGCGCCGCCCACCGGAGTGGAAGTGCCCGGTGTCGGGCGCCGGCTGCGCGCCACCACGCCCACCTACGAGGTGCCGGTCGACCGCTGGGAGCCGGTGGCGGTGGCGGACCGTGGCGGCAGCCGGTTCGCGCCGCTGGGTGCGCTCGTCGACCTCGCCCTCGCCGCCGCGAGCGACTGCCTGGGTGGGTCCTGGGCCTGTGTGGAGGACGTGGTCGGGCAGGCCCCGGTGCCGCTCGACGACCCGGAGCGGCGCAGCGTCCAGCTCAGCGTGGTCGAGACCGAGGCCGGCGGTGCCCGGTGGGAGGTGCTCAGCCTCACCGCAGCCGAGGAGGCGGCCGGTGCGCCGTGGCGGCGGCACGCGCGCGGCGTGCTGCGCCGCCGCCCGGCCGCACCGCCGCCGGCGCCCGCCCAGCTCGGTCTGGACCTGGCCGGTCTGGACCTGGCCGCGCTGGAGCTGGATGGTCATACGTCCCTGCCAGGGGCCGAGCCGATGCCGGGCCGCAACGGCCTCGAAGCCCGCAACGGCCTTGAAGGTCGGGTCCGCTCCTGCGGCGAGGGCACGCTCGTCGTCCTCGCCCCGGCCGCGCGGCGCGGGTGGTCCGAGGTTGTCGCGGCGGCGGTCACCGCGATCGCCAACACCGCCCGCGACGCCGCTGCCGGTGAGGCGGGGTCTGGGGACACGGCAGGGGCGGATGGAGCTTCGCCGGGTGCGGCTTCGCCGGGTGCGGCTTCGCCGGGTGCGGCGCTGGCGGGTGCGGCTCTGGCGGGTGCGGCGCCTACGGACGAGCCGGCGGCGGCAGGGGCCGCCATCGGCTGCGGGGCGCTGACCGCCACCGGGGACCTGGCCGGCGTCCGCTACGTGCGCGTGCGCGCCGGCGCGCTGTCGCCGGTGTCGGAGGACGGCTGCGTGGTCGGCACGGCCGACCTTCTGGATGCGGACGGAGCTGCCCTCGGGTACGCCCGTGACCTGCGGGTGGTCCCGCTTTCCCAGGCTGGCGCCGCGCCCGAGCCCTGGCGGGACCCGGCCGAGCTGCTCTACGAGGTCCAGTGGCAGGAGCCGCCGGAGGAGTCCGCAGCGGCGGAGCTGGACGTCGCCGGGGCGAGCTACCTCGTGGTCGCCGACGGCGACGGGCCCGGGCGCCGGGTGGCCGAGCGGCTCGCCGCCGCGCTGCGGGAGCGCCACGCCGAGGTGACGGTCGCGCCGCCACCGCTGGCCGGCGTGGCCGAGCAGAGCCGGCCCGAGCCGGAGTCGGTCCAGGCGCTGCTGGACTCCTGGTGCGCCGCGCCCGGCCGCCCGGCCGGTGTGCTGGTGCTGACCGGCCTGGACGCTCCGGCGCTGGGCCACGCCGACGCGTGGCTGCTGGACGAGTACGCCGCCCGCGCCGACCTGACGGTCATCGCCCTCATCCAGGAGCTGGCGTCCAGGCAGGACTGTGACGGAGCCCGGGTGACGGTGGTGACGCGGGGAGCCGTGGCGACCGGAGACGGCCTGGACGCGGTGAGCCCGCTCGCCGGGACGCTGTGGGGCCTCGGCCGGGTGCTGGCGCTGGAGCACGCCGACCGCTGGGGCGGAGCCGTCGACCTCGACCCGGCGCTGCCAGTCGACGACCAGGAGCGGCTGGAGGAGGGGCTGCTGGCCGCCCTCGCCACCGCCTCCACAGAGGACCAGCAGGCGCTGCGCGGCGGCCGACGGCTCGTCGCCCGCCTGCTGGCGCGCCCCCCGGCACCGGCCGAGCTGCGCCCGGCACCCCCCGTCCGCGCGGACGGCACCTACCTCATCACCGGTGGCTTCGGCGGCATCGGGGTGGCGCTCGCCGAGTGGCTGGCCCGGGCCGGTGCCGGGCGGCTGGTGCTGCTCGGGCGTACGCCGCTGCCGGACCGTTCGCGGTGGGACGACGCGCAGCTGGCCGATGCCCCGGCCGCCGTACGCGCCAACGTCGAGGTCGTCCGGCGCATCGAGCGGCTGGGCGCGGCGGTGGACGTGTTCGCCGCGGACGTCACCGACGAGGCGGCGATGCTGCGAGTGTTCACCGCCCTTGACGCCGGGCCCATGCCGCTGCGCGGGGTGGTGCACGCGGCCGGCGTCTCGGCACCCCAGTACGTGCGGGACGTCACGCCCGAGGAGTACCGGCGGGTGTGGCGCCCCAAGGTGGTCGGTGGCTGGCTGCTGCACCAGCTGTCGCACTACGCCGGGCTGGACTTCTTCGTCGGCTTCTCCTCGATCGCCGCCACCTGGGGGTCGCAGCACCTGGCCAGCTACGCCGCGGGCAACGCGTTCCTGGACAGCCTCGCGGCGCACCGGTGGGCCACCGGGCGGCCGGGCCTGTCGGTCAGCTGGGGCCCGTGGGAGCTGGCGTCGAGCCTGTTCGACGAGGAGGTCATGAGCTTCCTGCGGGCGACTGGCCTGCGCCCACTGTCCGCGCCGCAGTGCCTGCGGCTGCTGGGCGGGCTCCTCGCTGGGGACCGGCCGCACCAGGTCGTGTGCGCGGTCGACTGGGCGGTCTTCAAGCCGGTCATGGAGGCCCGCTCGGACCGGCCGATGCTGCACACCATCGAGGTGGTCGAGGCGGCGCTGGGCGAGGCGCCGGCCGAGGTGCTCGAGGAGCTGCGCGACGCGCCCGCGGACGCGTCGGCGGTCCTGCACCGCTACCTGCGCGGCGTGCTCGGCGACGTGCTCGGCGCGGACCCGGCGGGCATCGACGCCGACGCCGACGTGATGGGGTACGGGCTGGACTCGCTCATGGTCATGGAGGTGGTCGGCCGCTGCAAGCGGGACCTGCGGGTCACCGTACGCGCCAGCGAGCTGTTCGCCCGCACGACACTGGCCGACTGGGTCGGCCTGCTCGCCGGCGAGCTCGGGGTAGCCGTCGCCACTCCTGACGCCCCGCCGGTCGCGGCCGGGGCCGGCGCGGCGGACGGCAGCGGGGACGGGCCGCAGGAGCCGGCCTGGATCGCCCGGGACGTGACCCTGGACCCGGACATCGTGGCCTCGACCAGGGTGACGGTGCCGGTGCGCGACCCGCGGGAGGTGCTGCTGACCGGGGCGACCGGCTTCGTCGGCGCGTACCTGCTGCACGAGCTGCTGGCGGTGACCTCGGCCCGGGTGCACTGCCTGGTCCGCTGCTCCGACGAGGCCGAAGGGCGGCACCGGGTACGCGCCAACCTCGAGCGCTACCTGCCCTGGCCGGACGGTGCCGACGAGCGTGTCACGATCGTCGCCGGCGACCTCGGCGAGCCGCGCCTCGGCCTGGACCCGGCGCGCTTCGACGAGCTGGCCGGCCACCTCGACGCCATCTACCACAACGGGGCGTGGGTCAACTTCAGCTACACCTACGACCAGATGCGGCCGGTGAACGTGGCCGGCACCGCCGAGATCCTGCGCCTGGCCGGTCAGGGCCGGGCCACGGTGCACCACGTGTCGACGTACGGGATCTGGGGGCTGCCGGCCGACGGCCGGACCGTCATCCGCGAGGACGACGACATCACCACAGCCGGCCGCCTGGTGACCGGGTACGTGCAGACGAAGTGGGCCGCCGAGCGGATGGTGGAGCTGGGCCGGGAGCGGGGGATCGCGGTCGACCTCTACCGGCCCGGCCGGGTCCTCGGTGACTCGCGCACCGGAGCCTGCCTGACCACGCACTTCACCACCCGGGTCATCAAGGGGTGCATCCAGCTCGGGATGGCGCCCGACATCGACATCGAGGTGGAGATGACCCCGGTCGACTACGTCGCCGCGGGGCTGGTGCGCATCTCGCTCGGCGCGTCGGCCGTCGGGGGCACCTACCACCTGGTAAACCGCAATAAGATCACTTTCCTGGACCTGGTCCGCGCGCTCACCCGGCACGGCTGGGCGGTCCCGGTGGTGCCGGTGGACAGGTGGTGGAAGGCACTGCGCGACAGCTACGCCGTACGCACCAACGAGCTGCACCCGGTCATGGGTGTGGTGGAGGAGTTCGTGGTCGGGGGAGAGGACGCCATCGACTACGACGTGAGCCGTACCGAGGAAGTGCTCGCGGGCAGCGGCATCACCTGCCCGCCGCTTGACGACCGACTGCTCGACACCTACCTGAAGTGGATGGTCCAGAGTGGATACCTGCCCCCACCAGGATGAGGAACATATAGATGTATGACGTGATCATCGTCGGCTCCGGCCTGGCCGGCTCGATGCTGGCCGCCTGCCTGGCGCGCAACGGTGCCCAGGTGCTGGTCGTGGACGGGGACACCCATCCCCGGTTCGCCATCGGGGAGTCGACCATCCCGGCGACATCGATGATGATGCGCCTGGTCAGCGAGCGTTACGACGTGCCCGAGATCAAGTGGATGGCCACCTTCGAGGGCGTGCACTCAAAGGTCAACACGACCTGCGGGGTCAAGCGCAACTTCGGCTTCGTCTACCACCGGCCGGGGGAGCGGCAGGACCCGCGGGAATGCCATATGTTCCCGATCCCGAAGGTCACCCATACCGAGAACCACTACTTCCGCCAGGACGTCGACGCCTGGATGCTGACCGTCGCCGCCCGCTACGGCACGACCGTACGGCAGCAGATGCGGGTCACCGACGTCGAGATCGACGACGCCGGCGTCACCGTCACCAGTGCGCAGGGCGACCGGTTCCGGGGGAAGTTCATTGTGGACGCGAGCGGCTACCGCTCGGTGCTGGCACAGCGGTTCAGCCTCCGCGAGGAGCCGACCCGGTTCCGCCACCACTCCCGCAGCCTGTTCACCCACATGATCGGCGTGCGCTCGTACGACGAGATCGCCACCCCCAAGCGGTACGGGCACCCGAGCCGGTGGCACGAGGGCACCCTGCACCACGTCTTCCCCGGTGGCTGGATGTGGGTCATCCCGTTCGACAACCACCTGCGCGCCACGAACCCGCTGTGCAGCATCGGGCTCCAGCTCGACCCGCGGCTGCACCCGGAGCCCGACTGCTCACCGGAGGAGGAGTTCAAAGCGTTCCTCGACCGGTTCCCGGACATCCGGCCGCAGTTCGAGAACGCGCGCCCGGTCCGCGGCTGGGTCCGTACCGGGCGGCTGCAGTACTCCTCCAGGCAGACCGTGGGGTACCGCTGGTGCCTGACCTCGCACGCGGCCGGGTTCCTCGACCCGCTGTTCTCGCGCGGGCTGTCCAACTCTATGGAGACCATGCACGCGCTGGTCCACCGGCTGCTGGACGCGATCCGCGACGACGACTTCTCGGTCGAGCGCTTCGCCTACATGCAGGACTTCGAGCAGGGCCTGCTCGACTTCAACGACGACCTGGTCGCCAACGCGTACACGTCGTTCCAGGACTGGCGGCTGTGGGACGCGTGGTTCCGGATCTGGTCACTCGGCCAGTTCATCGCCACCTTCGAGGTCAACCGGTGCTACGCGAGGTACCTCGACAGCCGCGACCCGTCCGTGCTGGAGCCTCTGGAGCGGCCCTGGTGGCGGGGGAAGCTGGCGCCCGAGGGGTCTCCCTACGGCGGTGCCATGGAGCTGCTGCGGCAGGTGAACGAGCTGACCCGCAGCGTGCAGGAGGGCCACCGGGAGGCGGGGGAGGTCGCGACGGAGCTGCTGGACATGCTGCGCCGGTCCGACAGCGTGCCCCCGGCCTGGGGCCTGGCCGACCCGCAGAACCGCTGGACGGACGCCAGCTTCGGCGAGATCGTGCGCACGCTGCACTGGGCCAAGCGGAAAGCCCCGGCCGGCATGGGCGAGCTGACCTATGACGGCCTGACCTTGTTCATCAAGAAGCGGTTCGCCCCTGGCGAGTTCGCGATCGGGGAAGAGCTCAAGCACGCCGTGGCCAAGTGGCCGGTGATCGGCAGGCGGCTGCGGGTGCCCACACCAAAGTGATCGTCCGGTGAGGAGAGAGCCATGACAACAGACAAGACGATGTACGACGTGGCGGTCATGGGCTCGGGCCTGGCCGGCTCGGTGCTCGCCTCGTGCCTCGCCCGTAACGGCGCCCGCGTGCTGATCGTCGACGCCGACACCCACCCCCGGTTCGCCATCGGGGAGTCGACCATCCCCTACACCTCGATGATGATGCGCCTGGTCAGCGAGCGGTACGGCGTACCGGAGATCAAGTGGCTGACCACGTTCGAGTCGGTCCACGCCAAGGTCACCACGACCTGCGGGGTGAAGCGCAACTTCGGCTTCCTCTACCACCGGCCCGGTGAGGAGCAGGTGCCGGAGGAGACGAACATGTTCCCCATCCCCAAGATCACCCACACCGAGAACCACTTCTTCCGGCAGGACGTCGACAACTGGATGCTGACCGTCGCGGTCCGCTACGGTGCCGAGCTGCGCCAGCAGGTGCGGATCTCGTCGATCGACATCGACGAGGGCGGCGTGACGATCAGCCACGACCGGGGTGAGCCGTTCCGGTGCAAGTTCGTGGTCGACGCCGGTGGGTTCCGCTCCTTCCTCGCCGAACAGTTCCAGCTGCGGGAGGAGCCGACCCGGCTGCGCCACCACTCCCGCAGCCTGTTCACCCACATGGTCGACGTCCGCCCGTACGACGAGATCGCGCCGAAGAGCAGGTACAACCACCCGAGCCCGTGGCACGAGGGCACCCTGCACCACATCTTCCCGGGCGGCTGGATGTGGGTCATCCCGTTCGACAACCACCCCCGGGCGACGAACCCGCTGTGCAGCGTCGGGATCAACTACGACCCCCGGATCCACCCGGTCCCCGACTGCACGCCGGAGGAGGAGTTCCGGCGCTTCGTCGCCACGTACCCTTCCGTCGCCCCGCAGTTCGAGAAGGCCCGGGCGGTGCGCGACTGGGTCCGTACCGGCCGGCTCCAGTACTCGCCCAAGCAGACCGTCGGCTACCGCTGGTGCCTCACCTCGCACGCGGCCGGGTTCATCGACGCGCTCTTCTCGCGCGGCCTGTCCAACACCATGGAGATCATCAACGCCCTGGTGCACCGGCTGCTCGACGCCATCCGGGACGACGACTTCTCGGTCGAGCGGTTCCTGCCGGTCCAGGAGATCGAGCAGGGTCAGCTCGACTTCAACGACGACCTGGTCGCCAACGCGTACACCTCGTTCCGCAGCTGGCACCTGTGGGACGCCTGGTTCCGGGTCTGGTCGCTGGCGCAGATCCTCGCCACGTTCGAGGTGAACAAGGCGTACGCGCAGTTCGTCGACACCCGCGACCCGGCGGTGCTGCAGCGGCTGGAGCGGCCGTGGTGGCGGGTGACCCTGTCCGAGTTCGACCCGAGCCGGGTCAACAACCCCGACCACGTCGCAGTGCTCAAGCTGCTCACCGAGGTGAGCCGGCTGGTGCAGAGCGTGCAGGCGGGCGAGGCGGACGCCGAGGTCACCGCCAAGGAGATCCGGCGGCTGCTGTCGGCCGCCGACTTCGTCCCGCCCGCGTTCGGCCTCGCCGACCCGGACAACCGGTGGACCGACGCGACGACGTTGAAGGTGCTCAACACCCTGCGCTGGGCGCGCAAGAAGGCTCCGCCGGCGATCGGCGAGCTGACGTACGACGGGCTGACCCTGTTCATGAAGAAGCGGTTCGCCCGCGGGGAGTTCGAGCCGATTGAGGAACTCAAGCAGGTAGTCGCGGGGTGGCCGGTCGTCGGTCGCCGGCTGCGCGTGCCAGAGCCGAAGTGAGGAGTACCCCTGTGAGTGAGCTGACCGCCGCCGAGAAGACCGTCTATGACGTCGCCATCCTCGGCTCCGGCTTCGCCGGTTCGATGCTCGGCGCCATCCTCGCCCGCAACGGCGCCAAGGTGCTGATGGTCGACGCCAAGGCGCACCCCAAGTTCGCCATCGGCGAGTCGACCATCCCCAACATGCTGGTGTCCCTGCGCACCATGGCCGAGCGCTACCAGGTGCCGGAGCTGCTGACGCTGTCCACCTACACCGGGTGCCAGCGCATCATCTCGCCCTGGCACGGGGTGAAGAACCACTTCGGGTTCTTCAACCACCAGGAGGGCAAGCCGCAGGACCCGATGCAGGTCACCATGTTCAACTTCCCCAAGCTGCTGCACGAGACCGCGCACATGTACCGGCAGGACACCGACTCCTACCTGTTCCACGCCGCGATCAAGTACGGCTGCACGGCCCGGTTGAACTTCGAGATCGCCGACGTGGAGTTCGACGACACTGGCGTGACCGTGAGCTCCAGCCGGGGCGAGCAGTTCCGCGCCCGCTACGTGGTGGACTCCAGCGGCTACCGGTCCCCGCTGGCGAAGAAGTTCAACCTGCGCGACGACCCATGCCGGTTCAAGCACCACTCGCGCTCCATCTGGAACCACATGGCCAAGACGCCGAACACCGACGCGGTGTTCCGGCGGGCGAAGGCCGACACCCCGCCGGTGCCCTGGTACGAGGGGACCGTGCACCACCTGTTCGAGCGGGGCTGGTTCTGGGTCATCGCCTTCGACAACCACCCGACGTCGCGCAGCCCGCTGTGCAGCGTCGGGCTGACCATGGACCCGCGCCGCTACCCGAAGCTGCCCGGCGCCTCGCCGGAGGAGGAGTTCTACGCCATCGCCGAGCGCTACCCGGACATCGCCCGGCAGTTCGAGGGCGCCCAGCCGATGCGCGAGTGGGTGAGCACGGACCGGGTCCAGTACTCCTCCAAGCAGACCGTGGGGGACCGCTGGGTCATGCTGGCCCACGCCGCGGCCTTCCTCGACCCGCTGTTCTCCCGGGGCCTGCACAACACGTGCGAGGCGGTCAACCTCCTGGCCTGGCGGGTCCTGCGCGCCATCAAGGACGACGACTTCTCCGCGGAGCGCTTCAACGAGGTCGAGGTGCACCAGCAGGCGCTGTTCGACGGCAACGACAAGCTGGTGAACGCGGCCTTCATCTCGTTCGAGGACTACGACCTGTGGACCGCGGTGTTCCGGATCTGGGCGTGGGGCTCCAACGCCGGCACGTTCCGCGCGCACGAGGCGTTCCGGCTCTGGCGCAAGAGCGGTGACGACCGGCACCTCATCGACCTGGAGAAGGTGGAGAACCCGGGCCTGCACTGGTCGGACCACGTCGGCTACGCCGAGCTCTTCAACGACATGGTCCAGCAGTGCGACGACTTCGAGGCCGGGAAGATCACCGCCCGGGAGGCCGCGGACGCGCTCTACGACCACCTCAACCGGGCCCCGTTCGTGCCCCGGCACTTCGGCTGGACGGACCGGAAGCTGCGCTTCATCAACCCCACCCCGCCGAAGCTGGCCCGGACCATGTTCTGGGCCGCCACGCAGGCACCGCCGGACGTGCGCCGGATCATGCTGGGCTTCGTCCGGGAAGCGACCAAGGAGTTCCTGATGGGCCGCCGGATCTTCTAGGGCGGCATCCCCAAGCGGCGCAAAGATAGAGACGAGGAGACGCCCGTCATGACCGCCAGCGGCCACGTTGCCGACCCGGATACCACGTACGACGTTGCCATCCTCGGCAACCATCTCGCCTCTGGTCTGCTCGCGGCCATCCTGGCCCGGCACGGCGTACGGGTGGTGCTCATGGGGGCGCCAGCCGACCAGGTCGAGCCGTCCGGCGACAGCACCGTGCCGTACACCACGGCAGTGTTCCAGCTGCTCGCTGAGCGGTTCGAGGTCCCGGAGATCGCGGCGTTCGCCCACTTCGTGGACCTGCCGGAACGGGTGCGGCGGTCCAGCGGGATCAAGAAGAGCCTCGCCTTCCTGCACCACACCACCGGGCGCAAGCACGACCCGCGCCACACCGTGCAGTTCCACGTGCCCGGCGAGCACAACGAGTGGCACCTCTACCGGCCCATAGTGGACGACCACGCCCGGGCGGTCGCGGTCGGGCACGGTACGCACACCGTGCCCGACCCGGTCGCCTCCGTCCGGCTCGGTGACGACAGCGTCGTCGTCACCGACACCGGCGGGCGCAGCTTTGTCGCGCGCTACGTCATCGACGCGTGCGGGATGGACTCGCCGCTGCTGGGCTCCCTCGGCGTGGTGGAGCCGACCAGCTCGCTGATCCTGCGCTCGCGGATGCTCACCACCCACATGCGTGGCGTCAGGCCGTTCGAGGAGGTGGTGCGGCTGGGCGACTACCGCAGCGCGACCGCCTTCTCCAAAGGCACCGTGCACCACCTGTTCGACGGGGGGTGGGTCCAGGTCGTCGACTTCGCCAACCATGACGGCTCCACCAACCAGGTATGCGCGGTCACCGTCGGGCTCGACCCGGACCGGTTCCCGGACCTGCCGGCCGAGCCGGAGGCGGCGTTCCGGGCGCTGGTCTCCCGGTTCCCGAGCATCGCCGCCCAGTTCGCCGGCGCCAGCTCCTGCCGGCCGTGGGTGACCGGTGACCCGTGGCAGCGCACCACCAAGGTCACCTACGGCGCGCGGTGGTTCGCGATGGAGCGCTCGGCGTGCCGTACCGATGAGTTCCTCTCCCGCGACGTGACCGTGGCCGCCGAGGTGGTGCACGCGCTCGCCGCGACGCTGCTGCGGGTCGTGCGGCAGCCCGGGTCGGCCGAGGCGGAGCTGGCCCGGGTCGCCGCCTTCCAGAGCCGGCTGGTGGACTTCAACGACCGGATGCTCGCCGCGGCCCGCACGGCGGCCAGCGACTTCCGGCTCTGGAACGCCTACAGCCGGGTCTGGCTGCTGTGGCAGATCCTCGCCCATCTCTCGCTCAAGCGGGCCAGCGCCGACAGCGCGGCGGCCGGCTCGTGGCAGCCGGTGGAGCGCTTCGACCATGCGCTGTGGTTCGACACGCCAGCTGGGGTGCGGGAGCTGCTGGACTGGTTCTTCGACCAGTTCGACCAGGTACGCAGCGGCGCGCTGGCACCGCCGGCCGCGGCCGCGGCGATCTTCAAGGCGCTACGCCGGGCCCGGTTCGTCCCGCCGCTCTACAAGTTCGGCGACCCGGACGCCCGGTACTACCACTTCACCATGCCGCGCCGGCTGCTCATGCTGGCCTGGGTGAAGACGGTCGCGCCCAGCGACTTCAAGCGCCTGCTCAGCCGGGAGAACGTGACCGGGCGGCGGCAGGAGCCGACGCCGGCGCAGGCTGCCACGGCGGGCAGCGGGCGCACCTGAGGCCGGCGGGACCCCGACCCGCCAGGGCCGGCGTGGACCGGGCCGGTTCCGACCGGTCCGGTCCACATGACGGGCGCGCGGGCGGACGCTACGGCGGGGATGCCACCCGTCCGGACTCTGCCAGCGACCAGACGGCTACCTGGCCGGCGCTCTAGCAGGCCGGCGCTCTAGCCGACCGAGGTGCCGAGGTCGGCGGTGAGGTAGTGCTGGATAGCCCGGCCGATGACGCGTACCAGGTCGTCCTGGCCGCACGAGGCGAGCGTGGGCTCCTCCACCAGGTAGCGGCACATCGCCAGCCCGATCACCTGGGACGCGGCCAGCGCGGCGCGCAGCTCATGGCGGTCCGGGCTGACCTCCGCCGCCAGCGTGCCGAAGAAGCCGGACACGAAGTCGTCCCGCATCAGGGCGGCCACCTCCTCGCTCGTCAGCGAGCCGGACAGCCGGGCCCGGTACGGGATCATCGTGCGCGGGTTGCTCCAGTGGTCGAGCAGCACCGTCGCCGTGTGCCGGCCGAGCCGGCGCCGGCTGCCGCGCAGCAGCCGCTCGGCGAGCTGGTGCGGGTCGCCCTCCACCTGCACCGCATGCAGCAGCAGCCGCTCCTTGGTCCCGAAGTAGTGCCGGACGAGGCGGGGGTCGACGCCCGCGCGGTTGGCCACACCCCTGATGCTGACCCCGTCGAACCCGTGTTCGGAGAGCTCGCGTCGCGCGACGTCGAGGATCGTACGGCGGGTGGACACCTTGGCGACATCGGCCTCGTCAGGGTCCTGGGCGCCTACGGCAGGTGTCACGGGCCACCTCGCGCGATTCCACAGTGGTCAATCTACGCTGGTCAGTATAGTTCATCTGCCCGCCCGTAGGCGTGTTGCACGGCAGAAACGCTTGACATCTGTCGCGTAATTAGATATTCCTCATCTGATGAGTTGCGGCGTCGTGGCGGGCGTCCCTTAGGAGGCACCATGCGCTTCGGCTGGGCCCCGGAACAGCAGGCTGCATTTGACGGCACGCTCGCCCAGGTGCGGGACGCGTTCGGCCAGGCCGATTCTAGCGAAGAGCGGCTCTATCAGCGCGAGGACTGGCTCCGCCTGGGAGAGCTGGGCCTGCTCGGCCTGTGCGTGCCGACCCGCTACGGAGGCGCCGGGCTGGGCGCGCTGGACACCGCGGTCCGGGTCGAGGCCCTCGGCCGTGGCTGCGCCGACACCGGCCTGGTCTTCGGCGCAAGCGCCCACCTGTTCGCCTGCGCGGTCCCGGTGGCCACCTACGGCGCCGACGAGGTCCGCGAGAAGCTGCTGCCCGGCATGTGCTCCGGGCACCTGGTCGCCGGCAACGCCATGACCGAGGCGCAGGCCGGCTCGGACACCTCCCGGCTCGCCGTCTCGGCCACCGAGGTCCCCACCGGCTTCGTGCTGAGCGGCGAGAAGAGCTTTGTCACCAACGGTCCCGCCGCCGACGTGTTCGTGACCTATGCGACGACCGACCCCCGCGCCGGCCATCTCGGGGTGACCGCGTTCGTGGTCGACCGCGACACGCCCGGGGTCAGCGTGGGCGAGCCGCTGGCGAAGATGGGCCTGTGGTCGGCGCCGGCGGGCACGGTCCGGTTCGACGACTGCCTCGTGCCGGCCGACCGGGTGCTCGGGCAGCCTGGTCAGGGCGGCGCGGTCTTCCAGCACTCGATGCGGTGGGAGCGGGCCTGCCTCTTCGCCGGCTACGTAGGCCTGATGGACCGGCTCCTCGACCGGTGCGTCGAGCATGCGCGCTCGCGCCGCCAGTTCGGTCGCAGGATCGGCGACTTCCAGTCGGTAGCCAACCGGATCGTGTCGATGAAGCTGCGGGTGGACAGCGCCCGGCTGCTGCTCTACCGGGCCTGCTGGGAGATGGACCAGGGCCGGGAGTCTGAGCTGAGCATCGCCCTGTCCAAGCTCGCGGTCTCCGAGGGGGCGGTGGCCAGCGCCCTGGACGCGGTCGCGGTCTTCGGCGGGAACGGATACCTGCGCGAGCACGGGATCGAGGCGTTCCTCCGCGACGCGGTGCCGAGCACGATCTTCTCTGGCACGTCGGATATCCAGCGCATCCTCGTCGCGCGGGAGCTGGGCCTATGAGACTTCACGACTACGTCCGTGGCTGGGCCACGAGGACTCCGGAAGCGGTCGCGGTGAGCAGCCCCGACGGCAGCGTCACCTACGCCGAGCTGGACGCGCTGGCCCAGCAGCAGGCGGCTGGCCTGCGCGCGGCCGGGGTGACGGCCGGCGACCGGGTTGTGCTCTGGGCCGCCAAGAGCGTGTCCGGGGTGGCGCTGATGCAGGCGGCGCTGCGGGTCGGCGCGGCGTACGTGCCGGTCGCGCCGACGAACCCAGCGTCGCGGATGTCCCGGATCGCGGCCGACGCCGGGGCCCGCGTCATCGTCACCGACCAGGCCCAGGGCGAGCGGAGCGGACCGGTCGCGACAACGCAGCGGAGCGGACCGGCCGGGACAGCGCAGCAGAGCGGACCGGTCGCGGCCGGGCGGCGGGCCGGGGAGCCGGCCCTGATGACCTTCGCGGAGCTGGCCGAGCTGGGTACGGTCGGGCCGGCGGTGCCGGACCCGGCCGTCGACACCGGGCTGGACGACCCGGCGTACCTGCTCTACACGTCGGGGTCCACCGGGACGCCCAAGGGCGTGTGCCTGAGCCACCGCAACGGTGCCGCGTTCGTGGAGTGGGCCGGCGACGTCCTCTCCGTCGTCGCGGCGGACCGGCTCACCAACCATGCGCCGTTCAACTTTGACCTGTCCGTCTTCGACCTCTACGCCGCCTTCCGTGCCGGCGCCTCGGTGCATCTCGTGCCGGAGGAGCTCTCGTACGCCCCGCAGCAGCTGGTGCGGTTCATCCGGGATACCGGCATCACGGTGTGGTACTCGGTGCCCTCCGCTCTCGTCCTGATGATCCGCGACGGCGGCCTGCTCGACGGTGACCCGCCACCCGGGCTGCGGGCCTGCGTGTTCGCCGGCGAGCCGATGCCGATCCAGTACGTGCACCAGATGCGGGAGGCCTGGCCGGGCGTGCGCCTGATGAACTGGTACGGCCCGACCGAGACCAACGTCTGCACGTCGTACGAGGTGAGCGCCCTGGACGCGGGTCGCACCAGGCCGCTGCCGATCGGGCGGGCG
>DASRIS010000147.1:0-6100 GCA_035649895.1 Micromonosporaceae bacterium
GGATCACCCGCTGCTGCGACGGACCACTCGGCGCCGTCAACCCGTTCGACGCACCATCCTGGTTCACCGCCGAACCCCGCACCACCGCCAGCACCCGACGCCCGTTACGCCGCGCATCCGACAACCGCTCCAGCAGCAGCATCCCGGCGCCTTCGGACCAAGCCGTGCCGTCCGCCGCCGCCGAGAACGCCTTGCACCTGCCGTCGGCGGCCAGCCCACGCTGCCGGCTGAACTCGATGAACATGTAGGGCGACGGCATGACCGCCACACCGCCCACCAGAGCCAGGGAGCACTCTCCCTGCCGCAGCGCCTGCGCCGCCAGGTGCAGCGCAACCAACGACGACGAGCACGCCGTGTCCACGGTCACCGCCGGACCCTCCAGCCCGAACGTATACGCCAGCCGCCCCGAGGCCACGCTGGTGGCGTTGCCGGTGCCGAGGTACCCCTCCACGCCGTCCGGGACCTGGTCCAGCCGGGCGGCGTAGTCGGTGGCGACGACTCCGGTGTAGACCCCGGTACGGCTGCCGCGCACCGCGCTGGGGGAGATCCCGGCCCGCTCGAACGCCTCCCACGCCGTCTCCAGCAGCAGGCGCTGCTGGGGGTCCATGGCGAGGGCCTCACGCGGGCTGATGCCGAACAGCTCAGGGTCGAAGCCCGCGACGTCGTGAAGGAACCCACCCTCGCGCGTGTAGGAGGTGCCGGCGTGGTCCGGGTCGGGGTGGTAGAGCCTGTCGAGGTCCCACCCACGGTCGGCGGGGAACGGGGAGATGACGTCGGCGCCGTCGACCACGAGCCGCCAGAGGTCCTCCGGTGAGCAGGCACCGCCGGGGAAGCGGCAGGCCATCCCGACGATCGCGACCGGCTCGTCCACCGCGCCGGCGGCCGGGGTCTCCGTCTCTGCGGCGGACCGGCTCTCATACTCGCCGACCAGCTCGAGGCTCAGGTACGCGACCAGGCTGGCCGGGCTCGGGTGGTCGAAGATGAGGGTGGCGGGCAGCCGGAGGCCGGTGGCTGTGCCGAGCCGGCTGCGCAGCTCCACCGCTGTCAGCGAGTCGAACCCCAGCTCCTTGAACGACCGGTCCGCGTCGACCTGGTGGTCCGGGCGGTGCCCCAGCACTGTTGACACGTGGGTACGTACCAGGTCGAGCAGGTACCGGCGCCGCTCGCTCCGGGTCATCCGGGACAGCTCGGCGCCGAGCGGCCCCGCCGCGACCGAAGCCACCGCGGCGGAGGCGGTGGCACGGCGTTCCGGCGCGCGGACCAGCCCGCTCAGGACCGCCGGCACCCCGGTCCCGGCAGCGCTGGCGCGGACCGCGGCGAGGTCCAACCGGACAGCCGCCACCACTGGCTCATCCCGGACGAGGGCCGCGTCCCATAGCCGCAGCCCCTGCTGCGACGTCATGGGCGCCAACCCGGTACGACCCAACCGGGCCCGGTCCGCCGTACCCAGGGCACCGGTGATCGCCGACTCCTGTGCCCACAGCCCCCACGCCAGCGAGACAGCCGGCAGCCCATGCGCTCGGCGGTGCTGTGCCAGGGCGTCGAGGAACGCGTTCGCCGCGGCGTAGTTGCCTTGCCCGGCGCCGCCCAGCATCCCGGCGACCGAGGAGTACAACGCGAACAGAGCCAGGTCGAGGTGGCGCGTCGCGTCGTGCAGGTTGGTCGCGGCGTCGGCCTTGGCCCGCAGCACCCGCCGTACCTGGTCGGCGGTGAGCGAGGTGACCACCCCGTCGTCGACCAGGCCGGCGGCGTGCACCACCCCGGTGAGCCGGTGCCGTTGCGGTATCTCCTCGACCAGGGCCGTGACCTGGTCCCGGTCGGCCACGTCACACGCTGCCACCGTGACCGTCGCGCCAGCCTCTTCCAGCTCGGCGACGAGCTGCGCGGCGCCCGGCGCGCCCATGCCCCGCCGGCCGGCCAGCAGGAGATGCCGCACGCCGTGCCGGGTGACCAGGTGCCGGGCGAGCAGCGCGCCGAGGGTGCCGGTGCCGCCGGTCACCAGCACCGTGCCGTCCGGGTCGAGGCGGGGCGGCATGGTGAGCACCACCTTGCCGACGTGCCTGGCCTGGCTGATGAACCGGAAGGCCTCCCGGGCCCGGCGTACGTCCCACGTGCGCACCGGCAGGGTGGCCAGGTCGCCGCGCTCGAACAGGTCCAGCAGGGTACGCAGCAGCTGCCCGAGCCGGTCGGGGCCGGCGTCGCGCATGTCGAACGCCTGGTACGCCACGCCCGGGTGCGCGGCGGTGACCTGGTCCGGCTGGCGGATGTCGGTCTTGCCCAGCTCCAGGAACCGGCCGCCATCACCGAGCAGGCCCAGCGACGCGTCCACAAACTCCCCGGCCAGCGAGCTCAGCACCACGTCCACGCCGGCGCCCCCGGTGGCCGCCATGGCGCCGTCGGCGAAGCCCAGCGACCGCGAGGAGCCGATCCGCTCCTCCGGCAGCCCCAGGTCGCGCAGGGTCTCCCACTTACCGGGGCTGGCGGTGGCGAAGACCTCGGCCCCGAGGTGGTGGGCGAGCTGGACCGCCGCCATCCCGACGCCGCCCGCACCGGCGTGGATCAGCACCCGCTCGCCACGGCGCAGCCCGGCAAGGTCGACCAGCCCGTAGTAGGCGGTGAGGAAGACCACCGGTACCGCCGCGGCCTGTTCGAACGACCACCCCGCCGGCATCGGCACCACCGTGCGGGCGTCCGCGACCACCAGCGTGCCCATCCCCTGCGGCGCCAGCCCGAACGCCCGGTCCCCAGGAGCAAGGTGGGTGACGCCGTCGCCGACCTCCAGCACGGTCCCGGCGAGCTCGCTACCGACCGACGCCGCGCCCGGGTACATCCCGAGTGCCACCAGTACGTCGCGGAAGTTCACCCCAGCCGCGCGCACCTCGACGCGTACCTGGCCGGCCGCCAGGGGCTCCAGCGCCTCCGGGGCCGGCACGAGGGCCAGGTCCTCCAGCGTCCCCCCACCGGCAATGTCCAGCCGCCACGCCACGGCATCCGGCGGAGCCAGTGCGCCACCGCCGGCGTCCACCCGCGCCAGGCGGGGCACCAGCACCTTCCCGTTCCGCAGGGCCAGCTCCGGCTCGCCCGTCGCCAGCGCCGCCGCCAGCTCGGTGCCGGCCCCGGCATCCGGATCGGTGCCTGCTCCGGCATCCGCGGCGGGCTCGGCCGGACCGGTGCCCGCTCCGGCATCCGGGTCCAGGTCGAGCAGCACGAACCGGCCTGGGTGCTCGGACTGGGCCGACCGGACCAGGCCCCAGACCGCCGCATGCACCAGGTCCCCCACGTCCGCCCCGGTGTGCGTGGCCACCGCGCCCCGGGTGACCAGCACCAGCCGCGACGACGCCAACCGCTCATCGGCCAACCAGCTCTGCAGCAGCTCAAGGGCTGACGTCACCGCGAGGTGCACGCAGTCGGCGAGCCGGTGGTGCTCGCGCCAGGCCAGTACGGTCAGCACTGTCCCGGGTGCGTCCGTGAAGGACGCCGCCAGCGCCGCGACATCCGGATACACCGGTACGTCGAGACCGAGCCGGTCCTCGCCCAGGACCGCCCAGCCGGCCGGCGCGGGCGCGTCGGGGACGGGCACCGGCAGCCAGTCGAGCCGGTAGAGGTCGTCGCAGGCGGCCGGCGGCTGGTCCGGGTTGAACGGGCGCAGGGTCAGTGTGCCGGCGGTGAGGACCGGCCCGCCCGTGGCGTCGGCGATGGCCACTGTGACGGTGTCGGTGCCGGTCGCATGGATGGCGACACGCAGCTGCGCAGCTCCGGTCGCGTGCAGGGTGACGTCCGTCCAGGTGAACGGTAGCCGCAGGGCACTGTCGATGGTGGCCAGCATCGGGTGCAGGGCGGTGTCGAGGAGGGCGGGGTGGATGCCGTACCCGCCGGTCCAGTCGCGGAGAGGCTCGGGCAGTGCCGCCTCGGCGTAGATGTCGTCGCCGTGGCGCCAGGCCGTGGTGAGGCCTTGGAACGCGGGTCCGTAGGAGTAGCCACGTGCGGCGGCGTGGGGGTAGATGCCGGCTGTGTCGATGGGCTCGGCGTTCGGGGGTGGCCAGGCGGTCAGGTCGGGTGGCTGGATGGTGGGTGCGTGGGTGGACAGGGTGCCTTGGGCGTGGTGGGTCCAGGGCTGTTCGTCGGGTGCCTGCTCGGGGCGGGAGTAGATGCTGATGGCGCGTTCGCCGTCGGGAGCCGGCGCGGCCACCGTGACCTGCAGGTGTACGCCGCCGTTCTCCGGCAGTGCCAGCGGGGCCTGGAGGGTCAGCTCGGCGAGGTGCGGGCAGCCGACCCGTTCACCGGCGTGGATGGCCAGCTCGACGAAGGCGGTGCCAGGCATGAGGGTGGTGCCGGCGATGACATGCTCGGCCAGCCAGGGATGGGTCTGCCGGCAGGCCCGGCCGGCGAGCAGCAGCCCGTCCCCTGCGGCCAAGGTGACCGCCGCGCCGAGCAGCGGATGTCCGGCCGCGTCCAGGCCGACGGTGGTCAGGTCGGGAGCCCGGTGGGGCGCGGTCAGCCAGTAGCGTTGCCGTTGGAACGCGTAGGTCGGCAGCTCGGCCAGCTTCCCAACCCGGCCGGCCAGGACCGCGGTCCAGTCCACCGGCGCTCCCCGTACCCATAGCTGCCCTACCGCCGTGGCGAGGGTGACCACCTCGTCCCGGCCGCGCCGGCTGGTGGCCACAAACTCCATGTCCGACTCGCCGGGCACGCACGCGGCGCCCATGGCGGTGAGCACCGCGTCCGGACCGACCTCGACCACAGTGGCCGCCCCGGCCTCGGCCAGCCAGGCCACCGCGTCAGCGAACCGCACTGTCTGGCGTGCCTGCCGCACCCAGTAGCCTGGGGTGGACATCTCATCAGTGGGCTGGCCGGTCACTGTGGACACCACCGGGATACGCGCTGGTCGGTACTCGATCCCCTCGGCCACCCTGGCCAGGTCGTCCAGCATCGGCTCCATCAACCGGGAGTGGAACGCGTGCGAGCCCCGTAGCCGGTGTACCTTTACCTCCGCCTCGCCCAGCAGGGTCGCCGCCGCGCCTACCGCGTCCTGCTCACCGGAGAGCACCACGGCGGCCGGGCCGTTGACCGCGGCCACCTCCACGCCCGTACCCGCCACCAGCTCGGTGACCTGCTGCGGCTCCGCCTGGACCGCCAGCATCGCGCCGCGGGTCGGCAGCGCCTGCATCAGGGCCCCCCGCGCGGCCACCAGCCGGCAGGCGTCGGCCAGGTCCAGCACGCCGGCCACGTGCGCCGCGGCGACCTCGCCCACGGAGTGGCCCGCCACGAAGTCCGGCCGCACCCCGAACGACTCCAGCAGCCGGTAGCCGGCCACCTCCATCGCGAACAGCGCGGCCTGGGTGTATACCGTCTGGTCCAGCAGGCGTGCCGTGGCGCTGCCCTCCTGCGCCTGCAGGACCTGCGTCAACGACCTGGGCAGCAACCCCTCCAGCTCGGCGCAGACCTGGCCCAGCACCTGGCGGAACACCGGGAACCCCGCCGCCAGCCCGCTGCCCATCCCGGCCCGCTGCGCCCCCTGGCCGGAGAACACCACCGCCAGCCGGCCCGCCGCCACCCGGCCTGACACCACGCCCAGCCCCGCGCCTGTGGCGCCGGTGGACACCGCCTCGACACCGGCCACCAGCTGCTCCCGGTCGGCGCCCCACACCACCGCCCGGCACGGCAGCTGCGTCCGGCCCACCACCAACGACCACGCCACATCCGCGGCGCCGGTCTCAGCACCGGCCAGCGCCTCAGCCAGCCGCGACGCCTGACCCGCCAGCCCGGCGGCGTCACCGGCCGACACCACCCACGGCACCAGTGGCGAAGCCACCGCAGGCAGCGGGGAGCCCATGACCCGCTCGGGCTCCTCCGGTGCCTGCTCCACAACGACATGGGCGTTCGTCCCGCTCGCGCCGAACGACGAGACTCCGGCTCGGCGTGGCCGGCCGGTCTGTGGCCAGTCGACCGGCTCGGTCAACAGCCGCACCGCACCAGCCGACCAGTCCACCTGCGGCGACGGCTCATCCACATGCAACGTCGCCGGCAGCACCCCGTGCCGCAGCGCCAGCACCATCTTCATCACACCAGCCACACCCGCCGCCGCCTGCGCATGCCCGAT
>DASRIS010000148.1:0-15092 GCA_035649895.1 Micromonosporaceae bacterium
AGGTCGCCGCCGGGCTCGACTCGGCTGTGCTCGGCGAGTCCGAGATCCTCGGCCAGGTCCGCACGGCGTGGCAGGTTGCCTGGCGGGAGGGCGGCGTGCGCTCGACGCTCGACCTGCTGTTCCGACAGGCGCTGCGGGTCGGCAAGCGGGCCCACGCCGAGACCGGGATCGACCGCGCCGGCCAGAGTGTGGTCACGGCCGCCCTGGACGTGGCGACCACGCACCTGGGCGGTGCCCCGCTCGCCGGGCGCAGCGCGGTGGTCGTGGGCGCGGGTGCGATGGGCAGCCTCGCCGTCGCCGCGCTGGAGCGCCGCGGCGCCCGGCCGCTCACGGTCGCCAACCGCAGCCTGGACCGGGCCCAGCGGCTGGCCGCCTGGTACGGCGCCACCGCGGTCCCGCTCGCCGACCTCGACGCCCAGCTGTCCACGGTGGACATCGCGGTGTTCGCCGCGGCGGCCGAGACCGGGGTGCTCAGCCGGGAGGCCGTGGCCGCCGCCCTGCGCCAGCGCCCAGGTCTGCCCCAGCAGCGTCCGGACCTGCCCCCGGACCCTGGCCTGCCGCAGCATCCTGGCCCTTCGGGTCCGCTGGTCATCCTCGACCTGGCCATCCCGCGCAACGTCGACCCGGCAGCGGCGGACCTGCCCGGCGTGGTCCTCATCGACATCGAGCAGATCGGCGCTCAGCTGAGCGAGCAGCCGGCCGCAGGCGACGTGGCCGCCGCCGACCACATCGTCGCCGACGAGGTGGAGGCCTTCCTCACCTGGCTGCGCGGCACGGACGTGGCGCCGGCAGTGGCCGCGCTGCGCGCCCGCGCCGAGGAGGTGGTCGCGGTGGAGCTGCGCCGGCTCGCCCACCGTCGACCGGACCTGAGCGAGGACCAGCGCGGCGAGATCGCCCACACGGTGCGCCGGGTGGTGCAGCGCCTGCTGCACTCGCCGACGGTACGGGTGCGGGAGCTGGCCGCCGGGCCGGACGGTGAGCGCTACGCCGACCTGCTGCGTACCCTCTTCGACCTGGAGGTGCCCCGCGAGGTGCGCCCCGAGGACGTGCCGGACCTGGGGGAGGCGCGGCTGTGACCCCGCTCCGGCTGGGCACCCGGGGCGGCGCCCTGGCGCTCGCGCAGTCCCACGCCGTCGCCGAGGTGCTGCACCGGCGCAGCGGGCGCGAGGTGGAGCTGGTCGAGGTCGAGACCGCCGGCGACCGGTCCACCGCACCGGCGCAGCGGCTCGGGGTCGGCGTCTTCGTCTCCGCGCTGCGCGACGCCCTGCTCGCCAAGGATGTCGAGCTGGCGGTGCACTCGTACAAGGACCTGCCCACGGCGGTGGCGGGCGGGCTGCACATAGCCGCGGTGCCGCCCCGCCAGGACCCGCGCGACGCGCTCGTCGCCCGCGACGGGCTGAGCCTGGCCGAGCTGCCGGACGGCGCGCGGGTCGGCACCGGGTCGGTGCGGCGCATCGCCCAGCTCAACGCGCTCGGTCGGGCGCTTTCGCCGGTGCCGGTGCGCGGCAACGTCGACACCCGGCTGCGCCGGGTCGCCGACGGCACCGTGGACGCGGTGGTGCTGGCCCGGGCCGGGCTCGCCCGGCTGGGCCGCACCGCCGAGATCACCGAGACCCTGGACCCGATGCTGATGCTGCCCGCGCCGGCGCAGGGCGCGCTGGCGGTGGAGTGCCGGGTCGAGGACAGCTACCTCGTCGAGACGCTCGCCCTGCTCGACGACGCCGACAGCCGGGCCGCGGTCACCGCGGAGCGGGCTCTGCTCGCGGCCCTGGAGGCTGGCTGCAGCGCGCCGGTGGCCGCTCTCGCCGAAGTGTGCGAGGGCGATGCCGGGGCCGAGATCTACCTGCGCGGTGCCGTGTTCAGCCTGGATGGCACCCAGGCCGTCCGGCTGTCGCGCACCGGAACGCTCGCCGACGCGACCGGCATCGGGCAGGCGCTCGCCGCCGACCTGCTCGCCGTCGGCGCCGACCGTTTGACCGCACCGGGGAGTGCACCATGACCCGCACCCGTAAGCACGGTGGCCGTATCGCCTTCGTCGGAGCCGGCCCCGGCGACCCAGGGCTGCTGACCCGCCGCGCGCACGCGGCCCTCACCGGCGCCGACCATGTGGTCTACGACGGCCGCGTGCCGGAGCCGCTGCTCGCCGAGATCCGCGCGCACGCCGGGCCGGACGCCCAGCTCAGTCTGGCCGAAGGCGCGGCCGGCGACGTCGCCAAGGTGCTGCTGTCGGCCGCCCGCTCCGGGCTGAACGCGGTGCACCTGGTCAGCGGTGACCCGTTCGGGCACGAGTCGGTGGTCAAGGAGGTCCAGGCGGTCGCCCGTACCAATGTGCCCTTTGAGGTCGTGCCCGGGGTGACCCAGGCGGGCGGGGTGGCCACGTATGCGGGGGTGCCGCTGTCCGGCGTGCGCACCGTGGCCGACGTCGAGGACGTGGCGGCGCTGGACTTCGCGGCGGTCGCCGCCGCGGTCGCCCGCGGCTCGGTGGCGCTCGCGGTGGACGCCGCAGACCTGGCCGCGGTACGCGACGGCCTGCTCGCGGCGGGCGTGCCCGGGGACACGGCGGTCGCCGTCACTGGTGATGGCACCGGTGACACGCAGTACACGAGTACGTCCACAGTGGAGAGCTTTGTGGCGGCGGCACTCGGCTTCACCGGCCGGGTGGTGCTCTGCCTCGGCCCGGGCGTGGCGCACCGGGACAAGCTCGGCTGGTGGGAGAACCGACCGCTCTACGGCTGGCGGGTGCTGGTGCCGCGGACCAAGGAGCAGGCCGGCGCGATGAGTGAGCGGCTGCGCGGCTACGGCGCGATCCCGTGCGAGGTGCCCACCATCGCGGTCGAGCCGCCGCGCACCCCGGCCCAGATGGAGCGGGCGGTCAAGGGCCTGGTCGACGGCAGGTACGCCTGGGTCGTCTTCACCTCGGTGAACGCCGTGCGTGCGGTGTGGGAGAAGTTCGGCGAGCACGGCCTGGACGCCCGGCACTTCGGCGGCGTGAAGATCGCGTGCATCGGCGAGGTCACCGCCGCGGCGGTGCGCGCGTTCGGCATCCAGCCGGAGCTGGTGCCGGCCGGGGAGCAGTCCAGCGAGGGGCTGCTGGCCGAGTTCGCCCCGCACGACCCGGTGCTCGACCCGGTCGGCCGGGTGCTGCTGCCGCGGGCCGACATCGCCACCGAGACACTTGCGGCGGGGCTGATCGAGCGCGGCTGGGAGGTCGACGACGTGACCGCGTACCGCACGGTGCGCGCCGCGCCGCCGCCGGCTGAGATCCGCGACGCGATCAAGTCGGGCGGCTTTGACGCGGTGCTGTTCACCTCCTCATCAACGGTCCGCAACCTGGTCGGCATCGCGGGCAAGCCGCACGCCCGTACCGTGGTCGCGGTCATCGGGCCGAAGACGGCGGAGACCGCGGTCGAGTTCGGGCTGCGGGTGGACGTGGAGCCCACGCACTCCTCAGTGCCTGACCTGGTCGAGGCGCTCGCCGGCTACGCGGTTGAGCTGCGCGAGAAGCTCGCGGCGATGCCGGCCAAGCAGCGCCGCGGCTCGAAGGTGCAGGGGCCGACCGCGCTGAGGTTCCGGTGACCGGCTTTCCGGGGGTACGCCCGCGGCGGCTGCGCCGCACCGCCGCGCTGCGCCGGCTGGTGGAGGAGACCCGGCTGGCCCCGGCCGAGATGGTCCTGCCGCTCTTCGTCCGGGAGGGCCTGACCGAGCCGCGCGAGGTCGCCTCGCTGCCCGGCGTGTTGCAGCACAGCCGGGACTCGCTGCGCAAGGCCGCCGCCGAGGCGGTACGCGCCGGGGTCGGCGGGCTGATGCTCTTCGGCGTGCCGGAGCACCGCGACGAGACCGGCACCGGCGGCACCGACCCGGACGGCGTGCTGAACGCCGCGCTGCGCGACGTGGTGGCGGAGGTCGGCGACGCGACCGTGGTCATGGGCGACCTGTGCCTGGACGAGTTCACCTCGCACGGGCACTGCGGGGTGCTCGCCGCCGACGGCACCGTGGACAACGACGCCACGCTGGCCCGGTACGCCGAGATGGGGCTGGCCCAGGCCGCGGCCGGCGCCCATGTGCTGGGCCTGTCCGGGATGATGGACGGCCAGGTCGGCGCGGTCCGGCAGGCGCTGGACCAGGCCGGTTACCCGGACGTGGCGGTCCTGGCGTACGCGGCGAAGTACGCGTCCGCGTGCTACGGCCCGTTCCGGGACGCGGTGGAGTCGACTCTCGTCGGTGACCGCAAGAGCTACCAGCAGGACCCGCCCAACCTGCGCGAGGCACTGCGCGAGGTGGCTCTGGACGTGGCCGAGGGCGCCGACCTGGTGATGGTCAAGCCGGCCCTGCCCTACCTCGACGTGATCGCCGCGGTGCGGGCGGCGGTGACCGTGCCGGTCGCCGCCTACCAGGTCAGCGGGGAGTACGCGATGGTCGAGGCGGCCGCGGCCAACGGCTGGCTGGACCGGGACCGGGTGATGCTGGAGACGCTCACCTCGATCCGGCGCGCCGGCGCGCAGGTCATCCTCACCTACTGGGCGGTGGCCGCCGCCCACCTGCTGAACAGGTCCGCCTGACGAAGTCCGCTACTGCGCACCCGCTACTCCGCGTCAGCGAGCAGGTCACGGGCCAGCTGTAGTAACGATCGATCCCGCTGGGCCGCGGCCGTGATCTGCCGGACTGCGTCCTCGACCCATGCCGCCGGCAGCCGGTCGCGGTCCGCGGCGAGCTGCCGGAACACGAGCGAGCAGTAGGACTCGCGGACGGCGGCATCAAGGGTTGCAGAGTCAAAGAAGCCGTGCAGGATGATAGACAAACATATCTGGTACGCCGCAACAAGATCACCTACTGGGGTTCTTTCACCTGCGGCGAGCCATAGGGTTATGAGGGCGTTCGCCGGGGAGATGGCGCGACCATCTGTGATGGTATGCAGCGTAGCGACGGTCGGATCGAGACTAGCGGTAAACGGCTCAAGTACGTGCATGGTGGTGTCGTCCGCACGATCACACAGAAAATAGCTATGCCGACGTAGGTCATCGTGACTGTAGTGCCGCCACCTGAAGGTAGAGCTCCCTGGGTCCATGGGCTGGACGACGCCGTATGTCCAGCGTAGGTCGATGGGGGGCGTCTGTTCGTCGTCGGTGGCACGCGAGAGGCGGACAACCCGTCGACCGTCCTCCCACCCGCGGGTCAGGTCAAGCATGTGGACAAGACCGTTCCAACCCTCGGTGGGGGACAGCTGGGATCTCCACAGCAGTGCCATTCGCCGCCACGGTTCTACCCCGTTGTCGCTGTCTGGGAACAGGTCCCGGCTCGTCACCTCACCACCGACGAGCACCGCCAACAGCGTCAGGTTCGCCGAGTACGCGGCGTGGCGCGCCGGGATCCCGGCTGGGTACGGTTGGTAGTCGTCATAGGCGTTCGAGTGTCTCGGTCCGAGCGCCTCGTGGAACAGGTCGAGGAGCAGCTCTCTCAGGAGCTGGCGCCGCGCCGGGGAGAGAGTGGTGAGCCGCTCGGTGATAAAGGACACCACTGTGGCGCGGGTCGTCAATGCCGAGAACGACAGCAGGGCATGTAGGAAGGCATCGTCCGCCCGCGTCAGGCGGCTACGGGTGGTGTGGAGCTCCGCAGTCTCGGCAAGCTCCGACAGCTCGCGCACCACTAGGCGCCCGACCAGGTACTCACCGAACGTCGCGTGCAGGAACTCGTAGGTCCTCAGCTGGCTTCCGTCGCGGGTGGCCTGCGCCTCGTGGACAAAGAAGAAGCGGCCTATCACCACTTCGGCCTCCGTCAGCTGGGCGCGGAGGTCGGACCTGCGCCGCTGTTGGCGGATGTCGCCAAGCAGCGCGGTAAGGTCGGCGTCCAGCTCGGCTTCGGTCGCCCACTGGCGGTTCCGGTTGAACATTGCGAAGGCCACGATAGATAGCCGCATCAGCTCCTGCTCAACGGCGTTGGCGAATGCCGAGACGGGTAGGGCGCCAGCGGTCTTCCCAACTTCGCGTTCTGCGAAGCTGGTTAACAGCCGCTCGTAGAGATCGGCGTGCCCGAGGGCCACGTCCTCCCGCTGCAATGCGTTGCTGTTAGCGTCGTAGACAGCGAGCATCAACAGCAGCAGGGGCTGCGCGGCCAGTTCGGCGTGCACCAGCACCCGTTCGGGGGGCAGTGGGCGTAGGCCGCGCGCCGCCAAGCAGGAGGTGTTCGCGTTGTTCCATACCTGCAACCACTGTCTGACCTGGCTGTCCCGGAAGGGTTCGAGCCGGATCGCCACCATGCCCCACACGGATCTCGCCCGGTCGGCAACCGCGGTACGGCTGGTCACCGCCACCGCGACGGGTCTTCCCTGGTCCCGCTCTCGCCGCTGGAACTGTGCGACCTTCTCCAGGTAGTCGGACTGGCTTACGCCCGTTGTCTGCAAAAGCTCGTCGAACCCATCGAGGAGCACCACCGGCAATGCGCCGTCCGCGCTGCGCGCGAGATCCGGCCAGGATATCGTCTCGCCGGTTGCCAAACGGACCGCATGCTCGATCTGCGTCTGTATATCGGCCTCCGCGGGAACCTCCCGTAGGGCGACGTTAACGACCAGGAAGTCACTGGATGGCAGCCTTGCCGCGAGCACACGTGCGAGAACCGACTTCCCGGAACCCGGCTGGCCCAACACCAGCAGAGGTGCCTGGGTAGACTCGAGCGCGGTGAGGTACCCGACCAGGAACTCTTGCAGGTCGTCACGAACCTTGTGGCTGGCCCACCAGCCTTCGTTCGCGAGCTGCTCGGCCTCTTCCGCATCCGCCACCCGGAAGTTGGGATTGACGTAGGCCTCCGCGAGGGACGGGATGCGCAGCCACTGGGGAGCCTCTTCGGAGACAAGAATCGGTCCTTCGAGTGTTGCTTCGTAAGCTCGGGCAAGGGCGAGGCGCCGCTTGTCCGGAACGCGCCCGCTGGCGACCGACACCAGAGCTCTCTCCAGTCCCGCCAGACCACTGCTGAGCTGCTGGAGCTGCTCCCGGGTGAGTCGGTGGCCGGCAAGGTTGGCCCAGAATGCCACCTCTGGAAAGTCTATTGCGAACTGGCGGAAGAGCTCCTCGTACCGGGCCACTGCCCGACCCGGTACCTCGTTGCCGAGGACGTCACGCAACTGGTGTCTCTGCGTCTCGTCAAGATGATCCCAGACGACCAGGCCGGAGATGAAGTTGTACAGCTTGTCCGACAGTCCGAGATAGAAGCCCTTGAGAGTCGCCAAGGTCAGTTCGTACGGCCACTGGGGCGCATGGGCGGGCACGCCAGCGCGGAGTAGGGTGGTGCCCAGGTTCGCTATCCGGTGTGATCCTATCGTCTCCCCGGTGCCGATCCTTATTTGTTCGGACCGAGTGAGCTCCAGCTTCCTGGCGTCGAACGGTAGGCGTGCTTCGCTGACCGCCTCGAAGTAGGCGGTCAGGACAATGATCGTATGGGCAGCCACGAGCCGCTCGCTGCGACCGTACCGGCCGACGCCACTCAAACGCTCACCCAGACCGGCGACGAGGTCACCACTGAGGCGAGCCAGCCGGGCGGCCGGATCAAACAGGTTGGGCACAAACCCGCCACCGGCCGCTGATGCTACGAGCAGTAGTCCCCCGGTCAGGCGGTCGATCGCGTGGACCGTCTTGTCGTTCCGACCGCCGAGCAGTTTCACTGCGTCCGAGTAGCTCAACCAGTGAGTCATCGCTGCCTCCGGGAGGCGGTATCTCGTATGACTGGGGGTGCGGACCATAAAAGGTATAGGGTACGGACAAACCACCGCGTCGTTGTCGGACGGCACCCTGCCCGCGGTTGCCATGGTGGGTCAGCAGGGCAAACGAGCGCCACGACGGTGTCTGACCGCGGGATGGACGGCTAGCTCACTGGCCGGTGCCTCAGCTGCGGCTGAGCCGGCTCACCAGGTACGGGACGTCGGCCTCGTACTCGCGCCACTCGCGGTCCGGCTTGAAGCCGAGCTCGGAGTTGACCCGGAACATCGGCTCGTTCTCCCGCGGGCTCCAGGTCTGCACGTCGCGCAGCGTCTGCTCAGCCGACCGCAGCTCGAACAGCATCCGCGCCTTCATCGCCCGGCCCAGGCCGTAGCCGCGGTGTGCCGGCACCACGAGCGTGTCGTACTGGTCGGCCCGGGTGGGGTGCATCGCCGGTACGACGACCTCGGTGAGGCCGGCCACGGAGCCGGTCCGCTCGTGGATGGCGACCACGAGGTAGGGCTTCATGCCGCGTGCGCTCAGCGTGGCGAGGCTCGTGCGCAGCCGCTCCGCGTCGTACGAGCTCGGGTGCAGGTCGAGGTCGCCGTTGTGGCGGACCACCTGCTTGGCCCGGGCGTACGGCTCGAGCAGCTCGTTCGGCAGGGCGCCGGGGTGGTACTCCAGCCGGTAGCCCGAGCCGATCCCGCGCGCCATCTCGCCGAGGGCCAACCAGTCCACCGTGGACAGCTGGAGCACGCTGCGCGTCTCCACGTACGCGCAGCGGAAGCCGAGGGACTCGTAGAACTGCACGCCGGGGGTATCCCCGACCACCTCGGCACCGATCGACGAGAAGCCCTCGTCGTAGGCGCGCCGGGCGGCCGTGGCCAGCAGCGCGGTGCCGACACCGGAACGCCGGGCGCGCGGATGCACCAGCACCTCGACCACGCCGATATCGCCCAGCATCAGCAAGTTGGTGTGGCCCAGCGCCGGCTTGCCCGTGGTGGCGTCGCCGGGGGACTCCTCGGCGACCCAGCACACCCGCCGCTCGCCGGGCATGGTGACGGTTAGGTACTCCCGCAGTGAGGTGAGCTGCCAGGCAGGGTCGTTGGGTAGGTCAACCGCGAGCACGCTGTTGAGGGTGTCGAGGATCGACTCCAGCTCAGCGGTTGACGAGGACCCAGGGTCCCACTCGCGGACCATCACGCGTCCAGCTTGCAGGCCAGAAGGCACTGGGGGGAAGTGGCCATCCCGCCAATGTACACAGGCCGTGACGGTGCTCGTACCGTCAGGGTGTGTCGAGGCTGAGCCGGCCGTAGTCGTTGGCCGCGGCGAAGACCGCCTCAGCGTACGGCCGTAACGCGTTGTAGGCGAGCACCGCCTGCCACCAGCCGTCGGTGGTCGCCAGGTCCCGGCCTCCGGCGCACAGGTAGCCGGCTGCGGCCAGCGTCGAGTCGTCCACGTCGTGCGGGTCCTTCGCCCCGTCGTCGTCCGCGTCGACCTGGTACTGGAGCCAGGTCTGCGGGATGAACTGCATCGGGCCGATCGCCCGGTCGTACACCGTGTCCTTGTCCAGGCTGCCGGCGTCGGTGTCGCGGATCAGCCGCCGGTCGCCCTGCCCGTCCAGGGCCTCGCCGTAGATGGGCGGGTACGCCCGCCCGTCCGGGGTCAGCGTGGCCGACCCGGCGCTGCCATGGTTGGACTCGACCTTCCCGATCGCGGCGAGAGTGGTCCAAGACAGGTGGCACGCCGGCTGCTGCTGGGTGAGCACCCACTCGGCGTAGCCGTACGCCTGCATCGCCACCGGCGGGATCTGGGTGCGGGCCGACATCTGCTGCGCCCAGCCGGCCAGCACGTCCGACGGCCGGCCAGGCGTGGCCTGGCCGCTGGGCGTCGGCAGGAGCGTGGGCGGCGGCACTGCCGGGGGCGGTACCGGTGCCTGCGTGGTTGGCGCGGCGTCGGCCGGTTCCCGGGACGCGGGCGAGCCGCTAGGGCGGTCGGCGGTCGGCACCAGGTAGGCGCCGGCCGTGCCGGTCGCCGCGACGAGGACGAGGGTCAGCAGGCCGGGCAGGGCCAAGCGGCCACTGGGCCGGCGAGCCCAGGCAGCCAAGGCCCGCCCCGAACGCACCGGCCACTCGCGAGCTCGCGGCAGGCCGAGCCCGCGGCGCGAAGCCCGCGCCGCCTTCCCGTCGCCCGTAGCCTCCGCCGCCGTCCCGGAGGTCGCAGTTTCCGCCGCCGTCTCGGAGGTCGCAGTTTCCGCTGCCGGCCCCGAGTCCGTAGCTTCCGCCGCCGTCCCAGCGCTAGCAGCCTCCGGGGTCGTCTCAGCGCTAGCAGCGTGCGGTGCGGCATCAACCTCCCGCGTCGGGTCCGCAGCCGGAGCCGGCTGCGGAGGTACGGCGGCGCGTATGGTCACCTGCGGACCGGTGATGGGTGGGTCCGGTGACCCGGAGGCGGTGCCCGACACGTAGTCGAGTATCGCCCACGAGTGCTGGGACCGTTCTGCACCACCCCTCCTGCGTGGTGTCCGTGCCCGCCCCAGCGACCGCCCAGCCGCTGGCCCCCAGCCGCTCCAGCGCCTCGCCAGCCTCCCCAGCGGTTGACCATCGCAGGTTCAGTGATATTGGGCTTATCCGGTCGCTGGTTAGCCCCAATACCAGTGAAACTGATATGATCTTGAAGAGTTGGGCGACAGCACCGACCGGCGAGTCCGGACTGCGAGCCCAGGGCCGCACTAGCGAGGCACACCTCGGGTCCGAAAGGCCGGGTCGCACTCGACGCAGCGTCGAGCACAGCGGACCGCGGACCTCGTACCCTTTAGCACATGCCGCGCTATGAGTTTCGCTGCCGCAGCTGTGGCGACACCTTCGAAGTGCACCGGCCCATGAGCTCGGCTGGTGAGCCGGCCTCGTGCCCGGCGGGTCACTCCGACACCGTGAAGCTGCTGTCGACCGTGGCGCTGACCGGCCGAGGCGGTGGCGGGAGCCAGCCTGCGGCTCCGGCCGGGGGGTGCTGCGGCGGGTCCTGCGGCTGCTGACCGGACTGGCTGTGGGCTGGCTGTGGGCTGGCCCTGAGGCTGGCGGGCCGGCGTCGATGCCGGGCGGGCTGGTGCTGGAGCCGTACGGCGGTGCTGAGGCCGTGCGGGCTGGTGCGGCCTGCGGCTGGCGCGAGGGCGGCGCATGGGCGGATGACCGGCGACGTGGCTCACCGCCGGAATAGATCATCCATACGGCCGGGGGATCCCGGACCGAAGTGCCGCAACCACGTCACCAGGCCTTCGTTACTCCGACCATGGTGGCTATAACGGCGCTTACCTTGGTTGACCGCGAGCCGTCCGTTTCTATGATGTGGCGGCCGGACCGGGTTACGCCACGATGAGTCGCGACTTGCAGGAGGCGGAGGTTTCGCGCGTGCCGGAACAGCGTCACCTGCCGAGCGGTCAGGTGACCTTCCTGTTCACCGACATCGAGAGCTCCACCCGGCTGGCCCGCATCCTCGGGCCGGACTATCGCAGGATGCTCACCGAGCACCGGCTGCTGCTGCACACCACCCTGTCGGCCGGTTCGGGCTCCCCGCTGTTCACCGAGGGTGACTCGTTCTTTGTCGCGTTCCCGGATGCGGGTGCGGCCCTGGTCGCGTGCGCCGAGGCGCAGCGGATGCTGGCCGCGCACGAGTGGCCCGCACCGCAGGCGCGCCCGCTGGTGCGGATGGGCCTGCACACCGGGTACGCGCAGCCGCAAGGCGGGGAGTACGCGAGCCCCGAGGTGCACCGGGCGGCCCGGGTGGCTGCCGCTGCCCACGGCGGGCAGGTGCTGTGCTCGGCGGCGACCGCCCGGCACGGGCGCGCCGCCCTGCCGGACGACGCCTGCCTGCTCGACCTGGGCCTGCACCAGCTCCGCGGCTTCGACGACCGGGAACGGCTCTACCAGCTGGTGGCGCCCGGCCTGGAGCGGCACTTCCCCCGGCCGCGCACGCAGAGCTCCCCGGGGCACAACCTGCCCAGTGCGGTGACGCCCTTCGTTGGCCGGCGGCAGGAGTCAGCGCGGCTCGCCACGCTCCTCGACGAGCACCGGCTGGTTACGATCGTCGGCCCGGGGGGTGCCGGCAAGACCAGGCTGGCGGTGGAGGTGGCGGAGGAGCGGGTGGCCAGGTACCCCGACGGGGTATGGTTCGTCGACCTGGCCCCGGTGACCGAGCCCGGGCTGGTGGCGGTCGAGACCGCCACCGCACTCGGGCTGCGGCCTGAGCCCGGCCGGCCGGTGGTGGACACGCTCGCTGACTACGCGGCGCAGCGCCGGTTCCTGCTCGTGCTCGATACGTGCGACGCGCAGCTCGGCGCGGCCTCGGTGGTCGTGGCGGAGCTACTGACCCGCTCCCGCGGGGTCCAGGCGCTGGTCACCTGCCGGGAGCCGCTGGGCGTACCCGGTGAGGTGGTGTGGCGGATCCCGCCGCTGTCCCTGCGCCCGGCGCCCGACGGCGGGCCCAGCGACGCGGTCGCCCTGCTGCTGCACCGCACCGAGGCCGCGCGGGGCGGCCGGCCGGCCGAGGCGGGTGAGGTGGCCTACCTGGAGCGGGTGGCTGCCCGGCTGGCCGGGCTGCCATTGGCGCTGGAGCTCGCCGCGGCCCGGCTGCGGGCGCTCTCCGCCGGGCAGCTGGCTGACCGGGTGGACAGTGAGCTGCCCGGGGAGCCGGGCGACGTGCTGGGCGCGCTGGATGCCGGCCGGGCCAGCCTGGACCGGGACGAGCCGCGAGCCGCCACCCGGCACGCCACCATGCAGGCGACGATGAACTGGTCCTACCGCACGCTGGACCAGCGCTCGGCGCGGCTGCTGCGGTGGCTCTCCGTCTTCGCCGGGCCGGTGGACCTGCCGGCCGTCCGGTGGCTGCTCGAGGACGACCCGCTGGAGCCGCTCGCCGTACTCGTGGACAAGTCGCTGGTCCAGGCCGAGCCGGGAGCCAGCGGTACGGCGTACCGGCTGCTCGACCCGATCCGGGCCTACGCCGCGCGCCAGCTGGCGCAGGCTGGGGAGGAGCGGGAGGTGCGCGAGCGGCACGTCGCCTGGTCGCTGCACGCACTGCGGCGGGTGCGCCTGGGCGCCGACGGGCGGGCGGTCACGCTGTCGCTGTACGCGCTGGACCCGCTGGCCGTGGAGCTGCGTACCGCGCTGCGCTGGACGGTGCACGGCGGCAGCGCCCGGCAGGGCCTGCGCCTGGCCAGCGGCTTGGACCAGTGGTGGCGCGAGCGGGGGCTGGCCCGGGAGGGCCGGCTCTGGCTGTTCCGGCTCTACGGCCGGGTCGCCGAGACCGGGGAGCAGGTGCCGGATGCTGAGCTCGCGGCGGCGTACCACATGCACTCGATGCACGCCGGTGCCGATGGCGAGTACGCCGAGCAGCTGCGCTTCGCCCAGCGCGCGGAGACGGCGGCGCGGCTGGCCGGGGACCCCGGCCTGCTGGTACGGGTCCTCGGCGGGCGGGGCGCGTCACTGCTCGACCTGGGCCGGCCGGCCGAGGCGGAGCTGACCTGCCGCGAGGTGGTCGACTGGGCCGCTGAGCACGGGGTGGCCGGTGAGGCGCTGCTCGCGGTGTACCGCCTGGCCCAGCTCTACTGGCGCCGCGGCGCGCTCGACGAGGCCGCCACGCTGCTCGCCGGGGCCCGTGCCATGGAGGCGGCCCAGCCGGTCGAGCGCGGCCGGCGCGACGTCGACATGCTCCTCGGTATGGTTGCGCTGGCCCGGGGGGACCTCGTCGGAGCGCATGAGCACCTGCTCGTGGCGCTGCGCTCGCGGATGTCCTACGGGTTCCACTCGCGCGCCTGCGAGTCGGTCACCGCGGTCGCCGCCCGGTGCGTGCTGGGCGAGGACTGGCCGACCGCGGCCCGGCTGTTCGGCGCCGCCGACGCGGCCCGCGCCCGGCTGAGCTGCCACAGCGAGGTCTACCGCCCGTTCTGGACCCGGCAGCAGGCGGCGGTGCGGGCGGCGCTCGGGGACGCCGCCTTTGACGCGGCCTACGCGGACGGGGCCACGCTCACGCTGGAGGAGGCGGCGGTCGCCGCCCTCGCCGTGGAGCACCCCGACCTGGCGATGGACTCGGACCGGTTCCAGCCCGCGTGAACGGGCCCCCGCGCCACCGGGTGGCGGCGGCGGGGACCCGCGGAGGTCACCAGGTCAGCGGACGCCGGACAGCTGCGCCCGCGCCTGCGTCGCCGACTTCAGCTTCGCCGCCTCGTCGAGCTGGTCGCCGGTGATGATGACGTTCCCGAACGCCTTCACCGCCTGGTAGTAGGTCCAGGCCAGGCTGTAGCACGGCGGCTGCAGCACGATGCTGTACGTCGCGCACCTGCGCTTCATGTCGGCGTAGAACGCGTCGTCCAGCCGGGGCTTGTTCGCGGAGAACATGCCTACCGCCTTGTAGTTGCGGTAGCCCCAGTCATGCCGGTGGCAGGCGAGCTTGAAGTCGAAGCCCAGCGGGTTGTCCGGGCTGTTGGAGCAGTAGTCGGTGGACCAGTTGAAGCCGTACGCCGCCCAGGCGCCCTGGTTCAGCCGGGCGGAGTTCCAAGCGTTGTAGCTGGTGACACTGGTCTGGGTCCAGCTCGACATCACAGCCAGCTTCTCTTCCAGGGTCACCGCGTTCGCCGGGCTGGCGAGGCCGAGCACCATCAGCATGGCGGCTGTAGCGGTGGCGAGCAGGGTGGCGAGCTTACGTCGAGTCATCGCGTCCCCTCGTGGGTTGGGACCGCCTGCGGGGGGATCACCGAGGCGGGGCTCCGCTCAGTCTCGATGTATCCAGATATATAGATCTAGTGCTTGTCCAGAACTCGCCGAAACACGCAGATCACCCACTGCGGCCGGGATGCCCGCAGCCTACTCAGCCGGCGCCTAGCTGTGCCCAGCTGAGCCTGCCCAAAAGAGCCGACGCCTAGAAGACGAGCCTTGGCGGGCTCGGCTCGCTCTCGTTCCACAGCCGGTCCAGGCCCGATACGTAGTACGTGTACCGCCGCCCGGGCTGGGCCGTGGAGTCCACGAACGACTGCGGCCCGGCACCGGTGGCCCGTACCGTCGCCAGCAGGTGGGCCGCGTCGGCGAAGCCACACGGGTCAGCGCCCTCCTGCGGAGCGAGCCCGTCGAAGCGGTAGACGGCGTACCCGGTCGGCTCGCCGAACGGCGGCGCCACCTCCGCGGCGGTCGGCCGCCAGGTCAGCCGTACCGCCCCGGTGCTTTCCCGTTCCGCGTCCGTGACCACCGGGTGCACCAGCGGGCTCGCCGGCAGGTGCGGCATCGCCGGCACCAGGGCCGGCCGCGAGTAGTGCGCGGCGGCGTAGATGTCGGTGGCGCCGAGCTTGTTCGCCCGCACCTGGACCGCGCTGAAGTGCACGTTGCCGAGCACCTGCGGGTAGGCGCGGTTGAAGGTCAGGTG
>DASRIS010000149.1:0-28395 GCA_035649895.1 Micromonosporaceae bacterium
GGGCGTCGCGGAAGTACTCGGCGACGGTGAGGGCAGACAGAGCGACCCGCAGGCGCACACCGGGCGGCTCGTCCATCTGGCCGAAGATCAGCGAGGCCTTCTCCAACACGCCGGACTCGCCCATCTCGATGAACAGCAGCACGTCCTGGCCCTGCACGTCGCGGAAGTACTCCGCCATCGTCAGCGCGGACAGCGCGACCCGCAGACGCGTGCCCGGCGGCTCGTCCATCTGGCCGAAGACCAGCGCGGTGTCCTTGAGGACGTCCGCCTCGCCCATCTCCAGGATCGCGTCGTTGCCCTCACGGGTACGCTCACCGACGCCGGCGAACACCGACGTACCGCTGAAGTTGTGCGCGACCCGGATGATCATCTCCTGGATCAGCACGGTCTTGCCCACGCCGGCACCGCCGAACAGGCCGATCTTGCCGCCCTTGACGTACGGCGCGAGCAGGTCGAGCACCTTGATGCCGGTCTCCAGCATCTCGGTCTTGGGCTCCAGGTCGGCGAAGGCGGGGGCCTTGCGGTGGATCGGCCAGCGCTCCTCGACCTCCAGGCGCTCGCCCTCCTTGAGGTTCAGGCACTCACCGATCGCGTTGAACACGTGGCCCTTGGTCCCGTCGCCGACCGGCACCGTGATCGGCTCGCCGGTGTCGCGGACCTCGGCGCCGCGGACCAGGCCGTCGGTCGGCTGCATCGAGATCGCCCGCACCATGTTGTCGCCCAGGTGCTGGGCCACCTCGAGGGTGAGCCGCTTGGTCTCGCCACCGAGGCTCACGTCGACGTGCAGGGCGTTGAAGATCTCCGGCATCGCGTCCCGCGGGAACTCCGCGTCGACGACCGGGCCGATGACCCGGACGACCCGGCCCACGCCGGTGTTGGTCTCCACAGCAGTCATCACACTTCACTCCCCGCCGCCGCCAGCGCGTTGGCGCCGCCGACAATCTCGCTGATCTCCTGGGTGATCTCGGCCTGACGCGCGGAGTTCATCTGCTGCGTCAACGTCTTGATCATCTCTTCCGCGTTGTCCGTAGCCGACTTCATCGCCCGCCGCCGGGCTCCCGACTCGCTCGCCGCCGCGTCGATCAACGCCGCGTAGATGCGCGTGTTGATGTACCGCGGCAGCAGCGCGTCGAGCAGCTCCTCCGCCTCCGGCTCGAACTCGTACACCGGCCGCACCCCGCTGACCTCCTCCTCCTCGACCTGCATCGGGGCGAGGAAGTTGGCCGCCGGGACCTGGGTCATCAACGAGCGGAACTGGGTGTGCACCACGTGCAGCTCGTCGACGCCGACGACGCCGTCCGAACCCGCGGGCGGCGCACCGGGCGTGTCCACGTCGTCGGCGCCGGCGAGGAACGCCTTGATCAGCGTGTCACCGATCTCCCGCGCGTCGGCGAAGCTCGGGCGCTCGGAGAAACCGGTCCAGCTCGCCTCGATGGGGCGGTTGCGGAACCGGTAGTAGCCCACGCCCTTGCGCCCGACCACGTAGAGCACGACCTGCTTGCCGTCCTCGCGCAGCCGCGATATCAGCTGCTCCGCGGTGCGGATCACGTTGGCGTTGTAGGCGCCGCACAGGCCCCGGTCGCTGGTGACCACCAGGACGCCGGCCCGCCGGACCTGCGCCCGCCCGGTCAGCATGGGGTGGTCCATGGTCGCGTTGGACGCGAGCTCGGTCAGCACCCCGGTGATCGCCCTGGCGTAGGGCAGCGACGCCGCCACCCGCTCCTGCGCCTTGCCCAGGCGGCTGGTCGCCACCAGCTCCATCGCCCGGGTGATCTTCTTCGTGGAGCGGGTGGTTCTGATCCGCCGCCGGAGGGTCCGAACCTGGCCGGCCACTGCTACCGCCGGGCCGGCACGTGGCGGGTCACCGTCTCGCGGGCCTCGGCTCCGGCTTCCATCGCCTCGGCTTCCGGCTCGTTGACGCGGACCGTCTCGTCCTTGGCGAGGAACATCTCCTTGAAGTGGGCGACTGCCTGGTCGAGCGTTGCCACGACATCGTCGTCCCAGTTCTGCGCCGTGACCGACTCCAGCGTCCCCTTGTGGTTGTGGCGCAGGTACTGGAGGAGCTCCGACTCGAACCGGCGCACCTCACCGATCGGGATGTCGTCCAGCTTGCCGGTGGTGCCGGCCCAGATCGAGACGGTCTGCTCGTCCATCGGGTACGGCGAGTAGTTCGGCTGCTTGAGCAGCTCCACCAGGCGCGCCCCGCGGTCCAGCTGGGCCCGGGAGGCACGGTCCAGGTCGGAGGCGAACGCGGCGAACGCCTCCAGGTCGCGGTACTGCGCCAGGTTGAGCCGCAGCGAGCCGGCCACCTTCTTCATCGGCTTGGTCTGCGCCGCCCCACCGACCCGGGACACCGACGTGCCCACGTTGATCGCGGGCCGTACGCCCTGGTTGAACAGGTCCTGCTCGAGGAAGATCTGGCCGTCGGTGATCGAGATGACGTTGGTCGGGATGTAGGCCGAGATGTCGTTGGCCTTGGTCTCGATCAGTGGCAGGCCCGTCATCGAGCCGCCGCCCATCTCGTCAGGGAGCTTCGCGCAGCGCTCCAGCAGCCGCGAGTGCAGGTAGAAGACATCCCCCGGGTACGCCTCGCGCCCCGGCGGCCGGCGCAGCAGCAGCGACACGGCGCGGTACGCCTCGGCCTGCTTGGACAGGTCGTCGAAGATGATCAGGACGTGCTTGCCGGCGTACATCCAGTGCTGCCCGATCGCCGACCCGGTGTACGGCGACAGGTACTTGAAGCCGGCCGGGTCGGAGGCTGGCGCGGCGACGATGGTGGTGTACTCCAGCGCGCCGTGCTCATCCAGCACGCCGCGCACCGCCGCGATGGTGGACGCCTTCTGCCCGATCGCCACGTAGATGCAGCGCACCTGCTGCACCGGGTCGCCGGAGAGCCAGTTCTGCCGCTGGTTGATGATCGTGTCGATCGCGACCGTGGTCTTGCCGGTCTTGCGGTCCCCGATGATCAGCTGCCGCTGGCCCCGGCCGATCGGCGTCATCGAGTCGATCGCCTTGATGCCCGTCTGCAGCGGCTCGCTCACCGGCTGCCGCGCCATCACGTTCGGCGCCTGCAGCTCCAGCTCCCGGAAGCCCTCGTTGGTGATCTCGCCCAGGCCGTCGATGGGCTCGCCCAGCGGGTTGACGGTACGCCCGAGGAAGCCGTCACCGATCGGCACCGAGAGCACCCGGCCGGTGCGCTTGACCTGCTGCCCCTCCTCGATGCCGGCGAACTCGCCGAGCACCACCACGCCGATCGCGCGCACGTCGAGGTTCAGCGCGACGCCGAGCGTGCCGTCCGCGAACTCCAGCAGCTCGTTCGCCATGGTCGAGGGCAGGCCCTCCACCTGGGCGATGCCGTCGCCCGCCATGGTCACCACGCCGACCTCCTCCCGGGAGATCTCGGGCGTGTAGGAGGAGACATAGCGCTCGAGCGCGCCGCGGATCTCCTCCGACGAGATGGTCAGCTCGGCCATCCTCAACATCCTCTATATCTACGAGAGTCGGTTATTTGGTGCCCGCGAGGGCGTTGCGGTTCTCCGCCAGCCGGCGCGCGACCGTGCCGTCGTACAGGTCGTTGCCGACCCGCACCCGGACCCCGCCGAGGACCCCGGGATCGACTGTGATCTTCAGGCTGACCTCTCGACCGTACATTTCCGCCAGGCGCGCGCCCAAACGGTCCTCGTCGGCCTCTGCCAGCGGCTCGGCCACTGTGACGTAGGCGATGTGCCGGTCCCGGCGCTCGGCCGCCAGCTCGACCAGGCGGGTCAGCGAGCTGGTGAACCCCCGCCCGCCGAAGCCGGCCACGGCGATCTCGGCGAGGCGTACGGTGGCCGGCCGGGCCCGCTCGGCGAGCAGCGCCCGCACCAGCTCCACCCGCCGCGGCACCCCGGCCGACACGTCGCCCAGCGCCGCGGCGAGCCCCGGGTCACCGGCGACGATCTGGCCGAACCGGAACAGCTCGTCCTCCACCTCGCCCAGCTCACCGTGGGGCGTCGACCCGGCTCGGGCCGCAGCGCCGCCCTCGCCTGGCGCCGGCGGCGCCTGACCGGCCCGGGCGGCGGAGGCGAGCAGCGCGTCCACGCCCAGCCGCTCGGCCGCGTCGAGCAGCTGGCTCGGGGCCGACCAGCGCCCGCTGACCAGCACCCGCAACAGGTCGAGCGGGTGCTCGGCGACCTTGCCTTCCAGGAGGCTGCCCAGCAGGCCGGCCCGGTCCGCGCCCGCGCGGGCCGGGTCGGACAGGGCCCGGCGCAGGCGCGGCTGGCTCCTCAGCAGGCCGGCTACGGCCAGAACCTCATCGGCGAGCGCGGCCAGGTCGGCCGAGCTTGCCTGGTCGGCGTACGCGTCCAGCCGCTCCTGCGCCGCCGCGTACGACTCCCGGCTGGCCGCCTGCATCAGCGTGACCTTCCGGAGCCGCCGGTGCCGGTCGGCTCCAGCCCGCGGTCGGTCTCCAGCTCGGCCAGGAAGCGCTCCACCGTCCCCCGGCGCCGGGCCTCGTCGTCCAGGGACTCGCCGACGATACGCCCGGCCAGGTCGACTGCGATCCGGCCGACGTCGGCCCGCAGCTCCCGTACGATCGTCTGCCGCTCCCCGGTGAGCTGCTCGCGGCCGGCGGTGATCACCCGGTCGGCCTCCTCGCGCGCCTGCGCAAGGACATCGTTCTTGATCGCCACGGCCTCAGCGCGCGCCTCGTCACGGATCCGCGCCGCCTCGGTGCGGGCCTCGGCGAGCTGGGCACGGTACTGCTCGAGCAGCCGGTTGGCCTCGGCCTGCGCCGCCTCCGCCCGCTTGATCCCGCCCTCGATCGCCTCGACCCGGGCCGCGAACGTCTGCTCCATGCGCGGCCACACGAACCGGCCCAGCACGTAGACGAGCAGGCCGAAGGCGACCAGGCCGACCACGATCTCCTGCCAGATCGGCAGGATCGGGTTGGGCACGTGCGGCGCCTCTTCGGCGGCTAAGTAGCGCATGGGAACCTCCGTTGAAGAGGGTGGGTCCTACCTAGAAGACGAAGCCGAAGGCGATGCCGAGCAGGGCGAGCGCCTCGACCACCGCGAAGCCGATCCAGAGGAACGGCTGGGTGAGCCGCGCCGACTCCGGCTGGCGGGCGGTGGACTGGATGTACGCGGCGAAGATGAGGCCCACGCCGATGCCGGGCCCGATCGCGGCCAGGCCGTAGCCGACGGCGCTGAGGCTGCCCTCTACCTGAGCGAGATCCATTGTTGCGCTTCCTCCTGAGCTATCGCGTGACCATCACGCGGACGACGGACGGGGGACGGTGACTCTAGTGCTCCTCGGCGAGCGCGCCCTGCACGTAGCTCGCGGTCAGTACGACGAAGACGTACGCCTGCAGCAGGATGACCATCGCCTCGAGGAACGTCAGCGCGATCGCCATCGCCCACGACAGCAGCGAGATCGGCTTGAGGAACAGGGCCTCCGCGTTGAGCAGCGCGAACCCGCCGAGCGTGAAGACGAGCAGGATCATGTGGCCGGCGAACATGTTCGCGAAGAGCCGCACAGCGAGGGTGAACGGCCGCACCAGGAACGTCGAGATGAACTCGATCGGGATCAGGATCGGCAGTACGAACCACGGCGCCGGCGGGACCAGGCTGATCTTCAGGTACTTGACCAGCCCGTGCCTGCGGACGCCGACCGCCATGAACATGATCCAGCTGATGACCGCCAGCATGGCCGGGAAGGCGATGTGCGAGTTCGGCGAGACCTGGATGAACGGCACGATCGCGAAGAGGTTCATCAGCAGGATGAAGGAGAACAGCGTCGCCAGGTAGGGCGCGAAGCGCAGGCCCTCCGGCCCGATCATCTCCCGGCCGACGCCGTCACGGACGAAGCCGTACACCGACTCGGCCAGCCACTGCTTGCGGTCCGGCACGATCTTCGGGTCGCGGTAGGCGAGCAGGAAGAACACGATGAGCAGCGCCACCGCCACCCACACCAGCAGGGTGAACCTGGTCAGCCAGTAGCCGCCGCCCTCGACCAGGCTGGGCGGGTAGAAGTCATGCACGCTCGGTGGGAACGGGACCTCCTCGGCGCGCACGAACGCTAGTCCGCTCACCACTTCCCCCCCATCGCTAGGCACCTAGCCGCCGGACGACCAGGTAGACGCCCCCGGCCGCGCCGACGACCGCCCCGGCCGCCGTGGCGATGCCGTCGGAGCCGAGCCACCGGTCGACCAGCCAGCCGATGAACCCCCACACCACGATGCCGGAGACCAGGTACGCCATGGCCGTGATGCCTTGACCGGCGCCGGGCGCGGAGCCACCCGAGCCCTCAGGGCGCTGAGAGGGTGGGCTACCGGCCATAACGCGCCGAACGATATCAGTCGACGGGCTCTGGCTGCGTGCCACCCCCCACGCGGCGACACCGCGCGGGCCCAGCCCCGGCCACGCTCGCTCTCGCGTGACCGCCCCCGATCCGGTGGCGCACATTCACCGGCGCCAGGCCCGGACACGGCCGGTTCCCGGGACGTTACTCCCAGACGGCCGGCGGGGAAAGCCGCCGGGATGTCGCGGCAGGCGTCAGCGCCGGTCCCCCGCACCGGCGTGCCGGATGCCGCTCCTGGTCACCCACCAGATCTGCGCCCCGGTCCAGCCCACCACACCGGTGACGATGCCCACCGCCAGCGCCCCCTTGCCGGCCCAGCCGGTGTCCAGGACCGCCATCATGGCGACGCCGAGCAGGCTGAACTTGACCACGTACGCGACCATGCCGACCGGCAGTACGAGCTGCGGGCTGACGGTGTCCGCCCAGGCGATGGCGAGGGTCGAGACCGTGTAGCTGCCGGCCACTACGGCCACCCCGCCGGCCACGCCCGCGGCCTGCGCCGGGCCTGCGGCGAGCCACCCGGCGACCGCGCCGAGCACCAGCAGCGCGCCGGACGCGCCGAGCACCGCCGGCAGGTGCGCCAGCCGCCAGCCCATCAGCGGGGGGACCCGGTCATCAGCGGGGGTACGCCGGGAACGCGGCGACCAGGGTGACCACCTCGGCGGCGACCTCGGCGAGTGCCACCTGCCCGGCCGAGGTCTGCGGGTCGGCGCAGACCGCCCGGCATACCAGGGCCGCGATCCGGCGCATCTGCACCTCGCGCATGCCCTGGGTGGTCACCGAGGCGGTGCCCACCCGGATGCCGCTGGCCACCATCGGCTTGTGCGGATCGTACGGGATGGCGTTCTTGTTCAGGGTGATCCGCGCGGCGTCGCAGCGGGTCTCGGCAGTGCGCCCGGTGACGTCGAGCGGGCGCAGGTCGACCAGGGCGAGGTGGGTGTCGGTGCCACCGGAGACCGGCCGCATACCCTCGGCGGCGAGCGCCTCGGCCAGCGCCCGCGCGTTCGCCACGACCTGCCGGGCGTAGTCGGCGAACTCCGGCATGGCCGCCTCCCGCAGGGCCACCGCCTTGGCCGCCACCGCGTGCATGAGCGGCCCGCCCTGGGTGAACGGGAACACCGCCCGGTCGATGCGCGTGGCGAGCTCGCCGCGGCAGAGGATCATGCCGCCGCGCGGGCCGCGCAGCACCTTGTGGGTGGTGGCGGACACCACGTCGGCGTAGGGCACCGGCGACGGGATCACCTTGCCGGCCACCAGGCCGATGAAGTGCGCGGCGTCGACCATCAGGTACGCGCCCACCTCGTCGGCGATCTCCCGGAACGCGGCGAAGTCGATCAGGCGCGGGTACGCGGTCGCGCCGCAGATCACCAGCTTCGGGCGGTGCTTGAGGGCGAGGTCGCGGACCTGGTCGTAGTCGATCAGCTCGGTGTCCGGCCGGACCGGGTAGCCGACCGTGGCGAACCAGCACCCGGAGAAGTTGACCTTGCTGCCGTGGGTCAGGTGGCCGCCGTGCGGCAGGTCCATGGCGAGCACTATGTCCCCGGGGTCCAGCAGCGCCGCGTACACCGCCAGGTTCGCCGACGCGCCGCTGTGCGGCTGGAGGTTGGCGTGCTCGGCCTCGAACAGCGCCTTGGCGCGCTCGATGCCCAGCTGCTCCGCCTGGTCCACCTGGGCGCACCCGCCGTAGTAGCGCCGGCCCGGGTACCCCTCGGCGTACTTGTTCGTCAGCGTCGAGCCCAGCGCGGCCAGCACCGCCGGGGAGGTGAGGTTCTCGCTGGCGATCAGCTGGAGACCGCCGCGGAGCCGGGCCAGCTCACCGAGGACCACCGACGCGATCTCCGGGTCGGTCTGCTCGAGCGCGGCGAAGTCCGGCCCCCAGAACACGCCGCTCAGGTTACCCGGGTACGGCTGGGCGCACCGGCGCGCTGGAGCAGCAGGGCCTCGGCGAGGGGGCGTACCACCCGGTCGATGACGTCGGCCACCCGCGAGAAGTGCCGGTCCCCGCGGCCCCACGGGTCCTCGACCTCGTCGCCGGGCTCGGCCGCCCGCCCGCCGCGGGCCGCGTGCAGCGCCTCGACCAGGGCGGCGCCGCGGGCCGCCACAGCCTCTGGCCGCAGCTCCGCCGGGGGCAGGCTGGCCAGGTCGACCGCCGGCAGCAGCCGCCCCAGCTCGCCGAGTACGAAGGTGCGCCCGGCCGCGTCCGGCCGCAGCGACACGACGTACTCCACCTGCTCGGCGGTTGCGGTGAGCACGAGGTCGGCGGTGTCGATGTGCTCGGCGCGCAGCCGGCGGGCGGTGAAGCCGGTGTCGTCACCGCCCCGGGCCCGCAGCTGCCGGGCGGCCGGCGGGTTCATCGGCTGGCCCTCGTGCCACCCGCCAGTGCCCGCGCTGGCGCTGTAGACCAGCTCGTCCGCCAGCTCCCCGGCGACCTGGCGTACCGCCGCGGCGAAGAGCCGCTCAGCCATTGGCGACCGGCAGATGTTGCCCATGCAGATGTGCAGCACGCCGAACGGCGGCACCGCTAGACCCCCGCCGGGAGGATGGCCGGAACCACGTCGCGCAGCTTCTCCAGCGGGACCGCCCCGTCGCGCAGCACCCGCGGCACGTCCCCGGTCACGTCCACGATCGTGCTCGGCACCGGGTCCGGGCACGGGCCGGCTTCGAGGTAGACGCTGACCGAGTAGGACAGCTGCTCGCGCGCCTGCTCGGCGGTTAGCGCGGGCGGCTCGCCGGTCTTGTTCGCCGACGACACCGCCATCGGGCCGGTCTCGCGCAGCACCTCCAGCGCCACCGGGTGCAGCGGCATCCGCACCGCCACCGTGCCGTCGGTGTCCCCGAGGTCCCACTGGAGGGTGGGCGAGTGCTCGACGACGATGGTCAGCGCCCCTGGCCAGAACGCGTCGACCAGGTCCCGGGCCACCTGCGGCAGGCTCACCACGAGGCCGTCGACGGTGTGCTTGGAACCGACCAGGACCGGCGGCGGCACGTGCCGGCCCCGCCCCTTGGCGCCCAGCAGCGCCTCGACCGACCACGCCTTGAACGCGTCGGCGCCGAGGCCGTACACGGTGTCGGTGGGCAGGACCACCAGGTCGCCACGCCGCACCGCCTCGACCGCTGCGGCGACGCCGCGGTCCCGGTCGGCGAGGGTACGGCAGTCGTAGAGCATCACGAGTGGTCAGTCTGCCATCTCCTGCGGTGCCCGCCGACGGGCCGTGGCGAAGCGGGGCCGGCCGGCGAGGTCGGCATGGTCGCGGACGTCGTCGAAGCGGCCATCGGCGCGCAGCAGCGCGGGTACGGCCTCGCCGTGCGAGTCGTCGTGCTCGATGCCCACCCGGCCGCCGGGCCGTAGCAGCGCCGCCACCCGGGCCACCACCGGCCGGATGACGGCGAGCCCGTCCGGGCCGGCGAACACGGCGTCGGCCGGGTCGTGGTCGCTGACCTCGGCGTCCACCTGCGTGCCCGCCGGCACGTACGGCGGGTTGCACAGCACCAGGTCCACCTGTCCGTCCAAGGTGGACAGCGTGGCCGGGTCGGTGGCGTCGCCGGCCACCACCTCGACGGGCGGGTCCCCGGCGGCCACCCGCACCGCGGCGTTGCGCCGCAGCCACGCCAGGGCCGCCGGGGCGCGCTCCACCGCGTACACCCGGCCCGGTGGCCCCTCCTGGGCGACGGCGAGCGCGACGGCGCCGGCGCCGGCGCACAGGTCCACCACGCACGGCCCCCCAAGGTCTCGCAGGACTTCCAGGCCCCACTCGACCAGCAGCTCGGTCTCTGGCCGGGGGATGAACACGCCCGGCCCCACCGCGAGCTCGAGCCGCCGGAAGCCGGCGCTGCCGAGCAGGTGCTGCAGCGGCACCCGGCGCGCGCGCAAGGCCACCAGCTGGTCGAAGGCGGCCAGCCGCGCTCCGGTGAGGCCGCCGGCGAGCACCAGCCGGCTGCGCGGTACGCCCAGCACGTGCGCTGCGAGCAGCTCCGCGTCGGCGCGCGGGGCGGCGACCCCGGCCTCGCGCAGCACCGACGCGGCACGCGCGATGACCGCCGACCGACTAGCGTGATCCGCCGGCATGGACGGCTCCCCTGCGTTCGCTGTCACGTGATAATCATTAGGCTCACCCGACAGGTTGGTGGGAGGCATACTTCGTGACCCGGCCCGACGTCGTCGTCAGCCACACCGAGGCGCTGGAGCGCGCCCGGTCGATGCTGATCGCGGACCGGGCCGGCGAGGCCGAGGCACTCGGCCAGTGGGTCGCCGCCTCCACCCAGGACCCGGCTGAGCGCGGGCATGCCCTCGTCCTGTGCGCCACTGCGCTGCTCAACATGGGCCGTCCCGAGCAGTGCCGCGAGGCGGTCCAGGCCGGCCTGTCCATAGTGCGCGGCCTGCGCGAGCCCTACCTGCTCGGCCACCTTAACGCCCTGGCGGCGCTGACCCACCGGCACGACGCGCTGGAGAACGCCGTCATCCACCTGGTGCACAGCGCCCGGGCGATGCGGCAGGCGAACCCCACCGACCCGATCACCCCATGGGGCTGGCACGACCTCGCGATGGCCTACTCCTACCTGGGCTTCCACGGCCACGCGGTGAGCGCGATTGAGCAGGCGCGCACCCTTGCGGTCGCCGTCGGCATGCCGGAGGAGAGGTTCGCCGCCCCGGGCATCCGGGTGCGCAACGCCACCTCCCTCGACCATCACGGCGACACCGACGGGTGCGTCCGGGTGCTGCGCGCGGTAGCCGCCGACCTCGCCCGCCACGAGCGCAGCGGCCACCTGGAGCTGGTCCGCCCCAGCGGCCTGGCGGCGTACGGGTACGCCGTCGCCCGCCTGGCCGCCCTCGGCCACCGGCTGGATGTGGACGCGTGCGCCGCGTTCCGCCGGGGCGGCGGCAACCGGCGTGCCCGAGACCTGAGAGCGCTCGGCGAGGTGTGCCTGGCGATCCGCGACGGCCAGCCGGACGAGGCCCTGGACCGGCTGGAGAAGGTGGAGGTCTCCCCGGACACGCTCGGGCCGGCCGAGGTGCCGCGGTTGCGCGCCCTGGCGCACCTTCGGGCCGGTGACTTCCGCGCGGCGTACGAGGCGGACCGCGAGGTGGCCCGGGCGGTGGCGGCAGGAGCCGACCGGCTGCGCGACACCTTCGTCGAAGGGGTCGCGGCCCGCCTGGAGCACGGCGAGCTGCGACGCACCGCCGCCCGGTACGCCGGCGACGCGCTCACCGACCCGCTCACCGGCCTGCCCAACCGGCGCCACCTCGAGCGCTACGTCGACGAGATGATCGACCGCGGCGAGCAGGCCGTGGTCGGCGTGTGCGACCTGGACGGCTTCAAGCTGGTCAACACGGTCCACGGCCACCTCGCCGGGGACCTGGTGCTGCAACGGGTCAGCGGGATCATCGCCCGGGTGATGCGGCGCGGTGACTTCGTGGCGCGCTACGGCGGCGACGAGTTCGTCGTGGTGCTGCCGAGCACCACGCTGTCGGACGCCGCAGACGTGGCGCACCGCATCGTCGCCGCGGTCCGCACCGAGGACTGGCACGGCCTGGTGCCGGGCACACCGATCGCGGTGAGCATCGGCTGGGCCGATGTGGCCGGACCGCAGATGGAGCTGGGCCGGGCGCTGGTCCAGGCGTTCGAGGCCGCCGACCGGGCCATGCTGCGCGCGAAGACCCGGGTTCGCGCCTCCTAGCGCCGCCGTGTAGCACTTTGTAGCACCAGGCCGAGTCGTCCCGTACTCTCATGGTTGTGGCCCAACCAGTCCCTCACGAGATCACCCAGCGCCAGCTCCGCAACGACTCCGGCGCGATCATGCGCGGCGTCGAGCGGGGCGAGTCCTACACCATCACCCGCAACGGCACGCCGATCGGCCGGCTGGTCCCACTGCGGCGGCGCACCTTCGTCCCACGCGAAGAGGTGATGGCGGCGTTCGCCACCGCCCCAGTCCTCGACGCCGACCAGTTCCGCAGCGACATCGACGGTCTCGCCGCACAGGACCTGCCCGACCGTGAATGGTGAGCACCGGTCCCGCGGCCTGATCGACACGAACATCGTCATCCACCTGGGCGCGCTCGACCCGGCAGGCCTGCCGGAGGAGATGGTCATCTGCGCCGTCACCCTCGCCGAGCTGTCAGCCGGGCCGCACCACACCGACGACCCGGCCGAACGGGCACGGCGCACCAGCGTGCTTCAACACAGCGAGGCCACCTTTGACCCGCTGCCGTTCGACGCCGAAGCGGCCCGGGCCTTCGGGCTGGTCTCGGCCGCAGTGCGCGCCGTCGGCCGGACGCCTCGCCGCCGCCTCGCCGACCTGATGATCGCAGCCACCGCAGTCGCCAACCGGTTACCGCTCTACACCACCAACCCGGACGACTTTCTCGGTCTGGACGACCTCTTGGCCGTCGTCGCTGTGAAGAGACCCTGACCCGGCCAGCAGCAGTTTCTTCGTCGCTAGCCGGCAAGCCGGGCCGCCCGGTCGGCGGTGGCCAGCGCCTGCACCACCGCGTCGAGGTCGCCGGCGAGCACCAGATCCAGGTTGTACGCGGTGAAGCCGATGCGGTGGTCGGTGATCCGGTTCTGCGGGAAGTTATAGGTACGGATCCGCTCCGAGCGGTCCACAGTGCGCACCTGCGCCTTGCGGGCGTCCGAGGCGGCGGCGGCCGCCTCCTCCTGCGCCAGCAGCGCCAGCCGGGCCCGCAGCATGCGCATCGCCCGGTCCTTGTTCTGCAGCTGGGAGCGCTCGTTCTGGCAGGAGACCACGATGCCGGTCGGCAGGTGGGTGATGCGTACGGCGGAGTCGGTCGTGTTCACCGACTGGCCGCCCGGCCCGGACGAGCGGAACACGTCGACGCGCAGGTCCTTCTCGTCGACCTCCACCTCGGTCTCCTCCACCTCCGGGGTGACCAGCACGCCAGCGGCTGAGGTGTGGATGCGCCCCTGGGACTCGGTGACCGGCACCCGCTGCACCCGGTGCACGCCGCCCTCCCACTTCAGGCTCGACCACACACCGTTGCCGCCGTCCGGCACGCCCCGGGTCTTCACCGCCACCGCCACGTCCTTGTAGCCACCGAGGTCGGACTCCTGCGAGCCGAGCACCTCGGTCGTCCAGCCGCGCCGCTCGGCGTACCGCAGGTACATGCGCAGCAGGTCCCCGGCGAACAGGGCCGACTCCTCGCCGCCCTCGCCCGCCTTGACCTCCAGGATCACGTCCTTGGCGTCGTTGGGGTCGCGCGGCATCAGCAGCTCGGCCAGGCGCTCCTCGACCTGGGTGACCCGGGCGGCCAGGGCCTCGGCCTCGGCCGCGAAGCTCGCGTCCTCGCCGGCGAGCTCGCGCGCGGCGCCGAGGTCGGCGCGGGCCTGGGTCAGCTCGGTCGCGGTCTTGTAGATCGGCGTCAGCTCGGCGAACCGGCGGCCCACCCGGCGCGCGGTCGCCTGGTCGGCGTGGATCGCCGGGTCGGCCAGCCGCTGCTCCAGCTCGGCGTACTCGTCCAGCAGTGTGCTGAGTCGGTCCGTGCTCATGGCGTCCCCCTGTCCGGGCACGGCAACGGCGCCCGCCCCAAGGATCGGGGCGGGCGCCGTCCGCGCAGCTACTTGCCGGCCTTACCGGCCTTGCGGGCCTGGGCCTTGGCGGCCTGGGCCTTGGCGTACTTCTGCTGGAACTTCGCGACCCGGCCAGCGGTGTCGAGCACCCGCTGCTTGCCCGTGTAGAACGGGTGGCAGACGTTGCACGTCTCGACGTGGATCGCGCCGTTGCGCGCGGTGCTCCGCGTGGTGAACGAGTTACCGCAGGAGCAGGTGACCTCGGTGGTCACGTACTGCGGGTGGATGTTCGGCTTCATGGGTTGTCCCTCTCGCGCTGTGGTCGCCGGGTCGCCGTCTGCACCGCCACCATCAGGTGCGGCAGCGGCTCGGGCGTGAACCGGTACCGGGCCGACGTACCAGTGTGCCATGGCGTCGGCACAACAGGTCTGGCGCCCGCCGCATTCCCACGGCTGTGCCTGCCGCTAGTCCCCTGGCGTCGTCTTGGCGATCTGCATCAGGAACTCGATGTTCGTCCGGGTCTGCTTGAGCCGGTCGAGCAGCAGGTCCAGCGCCTGCTGCGGGTCCAGCGAGTGCAGCACCTTGCGCAGCTTGATGGTGATCGCCAGCTCCTCCGGCGCAAGCAGGATCTCCTCCTTGCGGGTGCCCGAGGCGTCGACGTCCACGGCCGGGAAGACCCGCTTGTCGGCGATCTTCCGGTCGAGCTTGAGCTCGGCGTTGCCGGTCCCCTTGAACTCCTCGAAGATCACCGTGTCACCGGTCGAACCGGTCTCCACCAGAGCCGTGGCGATGATCGTCAGCGAGCCACCGTTCTCGATGTTGCGCGCCGCGCCCAGGAAGCGCTTGGGCGGGTAGAGCGCTGCCGAGTCGATGCCGCCGGAGAGGATCCGCCCGCTCGCCGGCGAGGCGTTGTTGTACGCCCGGCCGAGCCGCGTGATCGAGTCGAGCAGCACGACCACATCGTGGCCCAGCTCGACCAGCCGCTTGGCCCGCTCGATGGAGAGCTCCGCAACGGTGGTGTGGTCCTGCGGCGGGCGGTCGAACGTGGACGCGATGACCTCGCCCTTGACCGACCGCTGCATGTCGGTGACCTCCTCCGGCCGCTCGTCGACGAGGACGACCATGAGGTGGCACTCCGGGTTGTTGCGGGTGATGGCGTTCGCCAGCGCCTGCAGGACCATCGTCTTGCCCGCCTTGGGCGGCGAGACGATCAGCGCCCGCTGGCCCTTGCCGATCGGCATGACCAGGTCGATGACGCGCGTGGTGAGGATGTGCGGGTCGGTCTCCAGGCGCAGCCGCTCCTGCGGGTAGAGCGGGGTCAGCTTGTAGAACTCCGGCCGCCGCCGCGCCTCCTCCGGGTCCATCCCGTTGATCGAGTCGAGCCGGACCAGCGGGTTGTACTTGTCCCGGCGCTGCTCGCCCTCGCGCGGCGCCCGGACGGCGCCGGTCACCGCGTCCCCGCGGCGCAGCCCGTTCCGCTTGACCTGCGCCATCGACACGTAGACATCATTCGACCCAGCGAGGAACCCGGTGGTACGCACGAACGCGTAGTTGTCGAGGACGTCGACGATGCCGGCCACCGGTACGAGGACGTCGTCCTCTGCCACCTGCGGCTCGTTGCCGCCGCCACCGCCACCGCTCTCGCCGCGCTCGGTCCGGCCCCGCCGGCGGTCGCGGAAGCGGCTGCGCCGGCCACGCCGGCCGCCGTCGGCGTCGTCATCGTCGCGGTCGGTGCGGTCCCGGTCGCCGCGGTCCCGGTCGGTGCGGTCGCCCCGGTCGGCGCCCCGCTCCGAGCCACGGTCCACGCCGCGCTCGTGCCGGTCCCGCCCGTTGCGCCCGTTCACCGGCTCACCGCGCTCGTACCGGTCGCCCCGGCCACCCGCGGACTCGCCCCGGTCCGCCCGCTCGGTACGCGCGCCAGCCGCGTCGCCGCGCCCGGTCGCCTCCTCAGCGGACTCGACGGCCCGGTCCCGCTCGCCTGCCCGGTCCCGGTCACCGGCCCGGTCCCGCTCGCCTGCCTGGTCGCGGCCGGCAGCTGGGTGGTCCCGGCCGGCAACGTCGCCCCGGCCGTCCAACGGCTCACCCCGGCCAGCGCCGGAGTCCTCCCGTTCGCCCAGGGACTCGCGCCGGTCGGTGCGCGGCTCCGGCGGGCCGGCGGCCCGGCTCGCCCGCCCACCCCTGCGGTCGGCGTCGACCGGCTCGCTGGCGGAGCTATGGGAACCCGTGGCGTCGGTCGGCTCGGCCAGCGACCGCTCGTGGCGTATCTCGGCGTGGACCTGCTCGCGCGGGGCGTCGACCCGGGCGGCTACCTCCGCGCGCTGCCTCGGCGTGCTGGCTGTGCCGCCACCCTGCCTCTCCTGGATAGCGGAGATCAGCTCGCCCTTGCGCATCCGGGCGGTACCGGAGATGCCGAGCGACGCGGCCAGGCTCTGCAGCTCGGGGAGCAGCATCGCCGATAACCCACTTCCGGTACGCCGACGACGGGTGCCGACGACGGCCTCGTCCGGAGCCTGGGTGCTGGAGACATCCGACGTGACGCCGGTAGTGTCGCTCAATGGTTTCCTTCCCTCGATAGACCGGGGCTGCCCGGATCGGAGCAAAAAGTGGCCGGGCGGCCTCGGGTACACCCGCCTCGCACGACACGCGCGGGAGTTTTTGGACAGCGGCTACCGGGCCTTCTCGGCACCGGGCCGCGCCGCTTCACGGCGATCGTGGAAGTTGCGGTCCGGCTGGCTTCGGCAGGGCTTGCGACGGGCGTGACCGTCAACACGTTGAGGGTTACGCCGTCCCGCGGATGATCGCGCGCCTCGCGGCTGCTGTCTAGCTAGAGCGTAGTCAACTCGCCCAACCTGCGGCAACAGGATCCCGCTCGGCGTGTCTCAGGATACCTGACGCACCCGCCGGATCGACCGCCACTGACAATACTCGCCACGATGCGCCAACGGCCAACCCGGAGGGCACTTCGGTGAGCGCGAGCACGCTCGGGCCGGCGCCGCTGACCACCGCGGCCACCCCCGCCGCCCGTAACCGCTCGACCAGGGCGGCCGTCTCCGGTGCGGCAGCAGCGCGGTAGGGCTGGTGCAACCGGTCCCCGGTCGCCTCGAACAGCAGCTCGGGCTCCTCAGCCAGCGCGTGGACCAGCAGCGCCGCCCGAGCCGCCGTCCACACCGCGTCCGCGTGCGGCACCGCCGGGGGCAGCGCCTGACGGGCCGCCGCGGTCAGCCCGCGCCCCTGCGACACGAAGACCGTCGGCGCTACGGCGGCGGCCGGCGCCCGGGACACGGCGCGCGGACCGGCCGCCGTGGCCCACGCGATGGTGAACCCGCCGAACAGGCAGGCCGCCGCGTTGTCCGGGTGGCCTTCCAGCTGGGTGGCCACCCGCAGCACGCCCAGGTCGTCCAGCCGCTCCTCGCCCCCGGCGACGAGCGCCCGGGCCAGCAGCACGCCGGACACGATCGCCGCCGACGAGGAGCCGAGCCCGCGCGCCTGCGGGATGCGGTTGTGACAGTCCACGGCCAGCCCTGGCGGGCGGCCGGCACCGAGCTCGTCAAAGGCGGCGTACATCGCCCGTACGACCAGGTGTGTCCCGTCCAGCGGCAGCTCCCCCGCCCCTTCGCCGCGTACGGTGACCTGGACCCCGGCGGGTGTGATCTTCGCCATAACCTCGTCGTGGAGGCGCAGGGCCAGCCCCAGGCAGTCGAAACCGGGCCCCAGGTTGGCACAGGTAGCCGGCGCCCGGACCTGGACGGATGTGGACAGGAACGGCACCGGCACATGGTAGAGCGCCGGCACCTCGCCCGGCGTACCACCGCTCAACGCAGCGCCGGCTCGCGGGCCGGTTCCAGCTCGGCCGGCCCGGTCCCGCCCGGCCCGGTCCCGCCCGGCCCGGGCCCACCCGGCCCGGGCCCACCCGGCCCGGGTCCACCCGGCTCGGGCTGGGGCAGCCGCGCAGTGGCCCAGCGCCAGCCGATCGCGTAGAGCAGCGTGACCATGCCGCAGCAGGCGACCAGCACCCGGGCCGGCAGGTGGTCGACGAAGGCGCCGACGACCAGCAGGCTGACCGAGATGGACAGCGTCGCCAGCATCATGTCCACGGCGAGGACCCGTCCCCGCAGCGCGTCCGGCACCTCCGTCTGCAGCGCAAAGCTCGACATGGTCCAGTTGCCGCCGCCCGAGATGTGCGCAACCACCACCAGGACCAGAACCAGCGCGAACGACGGCGCCGCGGCGACGCCGAGGTAGGTCAGGCCATAGCTGCCCATCGAGATCGCGAGGCCCGGCAGCAGCCAGGACCGGTGGGTGAGCACCCGGCGCAGCAGCAGCGGCCCGATCACCGCGCCGAGCCCCCGCGCGGCGAAGAGCAGCCCGGTGCCGAGCGCCCCGGCACCGAGCGCGGCGGCCAGCACCGGGAAGACGGCGAGCACGCCGTTGCCCATGCCGACCGCGGACTTCACGGTGACCAGCGCCAGCACGCGCCGCTCGTGGCGGAGGTAGCGCATCGCCTCGCGGATCGCCGGCCACGTCCGCGACGGCGGCCCGCCGCCGCGGGCCGCCTGCAGCGGGCGGTCGATCCGCCACGCCAGCGCCGCCGCGACCGCGAGCCCCACCGCGGTGACCAGGAAGCAGGTGTACGGCGAGAAGGCCGCGCTCAGCACGCCGCCGAGCGAGGCACCGACCACAGCCATGGTGCCCCACGCCGACCCGGAGAGGGCGTTCGCCGCGGCCAGATCCTCATCGGGGACGACGTTGGGCAGGGCGGCCGACGAGGCCGGCGAGTAGAACGCCTTGGCGACGGCGAAGGCGACCATCGCGACGAGGGCCACCCACCCGGTCGCCGCCGAGCGGACGGTCAGCAGCAACAGCACCGCGCCGATCGCCGCCAGGTTGGCGGTCATCATGATCTTCTTGCGGTCCACCCGGTCGGCGACCGTGCCGGTGAACGGCAGGAGCAGCGCCACGATGCCGGTGTCGGCGGACAGCACAAGCGCTCCCCACAGCCCGCTGCCGGTCAGCTCGGGCAGCAGCACGACCAGCGGTACCAGCACGAACCAGTCGCTGGCGAAGACCACGACCTGGGCCAGGAAGAGGCTGCGGAAGTCCCGGTTGTGCACGAGAACCGAGAGCGTAGGCGGCACGTGGCAACGCTAGCCGTAGATGTCAGGCGGTGCCCGCCGCACGGACATGAGCTGGCTCACCGTCACGAGCTCAAAACCCCGGGCCCGCAGGCCGGTAATCATCTCGGGCAAGCCACGCAAGGCGACCAGCCGGTCCGCCGCACCGATGTCGTGAGCCAGCAAGATACCACCCGGCTCGGTGTGCTCCACAACGAACCGGGCATGCCCGAGCGGGTCGTTCGGGTACCGCGACTCGACCATCTGGAGCGACCAGAACACCACCTGGTAGTCCAACCGGGCGGCGGCCAGCGCCGCGCTGCCACCCATGTGCCCGTACGGCGGCCGGGCCAGGCGCGGTGTCTGACCGGTCACGTCCACGATCGCCTCGTGCGCCCGCAGCAGGTCGGCGTAGGCCTCGTCCGGGGTGCGGCGGGCCAGGTCGAGGTGGTCCCAGGTGTGGTTGCCGATCTCGTGCCGCCCCATCCGCCCGCGCAGCACCTCCGGGTACTTGCGCACCCGCCGGCCCACCATGAAGAACGTGGCCGGTACGCCGTACCGCTGGAGGGTGTCGAGCACCAGGGTGGTCCACTCTGGACGCCACCCGTCGTCGAAGGTGAGCGCCGCCAGCTTCTGGTCGGTCTCCACCGCCCAGGTGACGAGCAGCTGGCCGCGGCCGGGATGCGGGCCGCGGCGCGAGTCGGTGGCGCCGGCGGGGCTGGGCCGTAACGGCAGCTTGCGGTCTGCCACGTTGGCCAGCTCGGCGAAGCCGGCCGCGCCAACCCCGGCGCCGGCCGCGAACAGGCTGGCCCGGCGCAGCAGAGCCCGCCGGCCCGCGCCCATCCCAGCCCCGCCGGCACCCACCCGAGCCTCGTACGACTCATCCATGTCCGCCATTGTCCGGTCCAGGATGAGGTGGGGACAGCCGCGCGCTGCCGCGAGGCGTAGCCGTGGCCAGGTTGACGCGTGCCGTGACGGGAGCGGCCTCAGGCCAGGTCGAGGGCGTGCGCCGCGGCGAGCACGTCGGCGCGGATCGTGACCGGCACCGGCGCGGTGGAGATGGCCCACTCCGGGTCCTTGAGGCCATGGCCGGTGACCGTGCACACCACCGTGCAGCCCCGCCGGACCAGGCCGGCCTCGACGGCCTGCAGCAGCCCGGCCACACTGGCCGCGCTGGCCAGCTCGGCGAAGACCCCGACGCAGCGGGCGAGCAGCCGGTACGCCGAGAGGATCTCCCGGTCGGTGACGGCGAGGATCGCCCCGCCCGACGCGTCCCGCGCGTCGAGCGCCTTGGCCCACGAGGCCGGGTTGCCGATGCGGATCGCACTGGCGATCGTGGATGGCTCGGGCACGACCCGGCCGGTGACGATCGGGGCGGCGCCGGAGGCCTGGAAGCCGAGCATCCGCGGCCGCCGGGTCGCGTCGCCGGCGGCGTGCGCCTCGGCGTACCCCATCCAGTAGGCGGTGATGTTGCCGGCGTTGCCGACCGGCAGGCAGTGCACCTCCGGCGCGTCGCCGAGGCCCGCCACGACCTCGAAGGCCGCCGTCTTCTGCCCCTGGAGCCGGTCCGGGTTGACCGAGTTGACCAGCGCGACCGGGTAGTCCTGGGCGAGCTTGGCGGCGAGCCCGAGGCAGTCGTCGAAGTTCCCGTCGACCTGCAGCAGCCGGGCCCCGTGCACCAGCGCCTGGGCCAGCTTGCCCAGCGCGATCTTCCCCCGGGGCACCAGCACCGCGCAGGTGAGCCCGGCCCGGGCCGCGTACGCCGCGGCCGACGCGGAGGTGTTGCCGGTCGACGCGCAGATGACCGCCTTGGTGCCGGCCTCCACCGCCCTGGACACGGCCAGCGTCATCCCACGGTCCTTGAACGAGCCGGTCGGGTTCGCGCCCTCGACCTTGAGGTAGACGTCGCAGCCGGTCCTCGCCGCCAGCGCCGGAGCCGGCAGCAGCGGGGTGTTCCCCTCGTAGAGGGTCACCACCGGGGTCTGCCCGGTGACCGGCAGCCGGTCCCGGAACTCCGCGACAACCCCGCGCCACCGGCCACCGGCCGAGGGCGTGCCACCCGTCGCCGCGTCCCCGCTCCGCTCAGTGCGCCCGCTCCGCTCGGTCATAGCTCGCCTTCCACCCGCAGCACGCTCGCCACCGAGCGCACCATGTCCAGGCCTTGCAGCTCCGCGACGGTTGCGGCGAGCGCCCCGTCCGGGGCGGTATGGGTGATGATCACCAGGTTCGCCTCGTCGCCCCGGCCCACCTGCCGCACCGCCGCGATCGACACGTCGTGCCGGGCGAAGACGCCGGCCACCCGCGTCAGCACGCCGGCCCGGTCGGCCACGCCCAGGCGTACGTGGTACCTGGTCAGCACCTCGCCCATCGGCACGATGGGCAGGCAGGCGTACGCGTTCGCGCCCGACGTACGCGCTCCGGAGAGCCGGTTACGGGCCACCGTGACCAGGTCCCCGAGCACCGCGCTGGCGGTCGGTGCCCCGCCCGCACCCCGCCCGTAGAACATGAGCTGCCCGGCCGCCTCCGCCTCGACGAAGACCGCGTTGAACGCGTCGCCCACCCCGGCCAGCGGGTGGGTGCGCGGGATCATCGCCGGGTGCACCCGTACGCCGACCCCGCCGGCCGTGCGCTGGGCGATGCAGAGCAGCTTGATGGCGCACCCCATCTCCTGGGCGCTGGCCACGTCGGCCGCGGACACCTCGGTGATGCCCTCCCGGTGGACGTCGGCGGCCTGGACCCGGGTATGGAAGGCGAGCGAGGCGAGGATGGCCGCCTTCGCCGCCGCGTCGAAGCCCTCGACGTCGGCGGTCGGGTCGGCCTCGGCGTAGCCCAGCGCGCTCGCCTCGTCCAGCGCCTCGGCGAAACCGGCGCCGGTGGCGTCCATCCGGGACAGGATGTAGTTGGTGGTGCCGTTGACGATGCCGGTGACCCGGCTGATCCGGTCCCCGTGCAGCGACTCGCGCAGCGGGCGCAGCAGCGGGATGGCTCCGGCCACCGCCGCCTCGTAGTAGAGGTCGGCGCCGCTGCCCGCCGCCGCGTCGTGCAGCGCGCCCCCGTCCTCGGCGAGCAGTGCCTTGTTCGCGGTCACCACGGACCTGCCGGCGCGCAGCGCCTCCAGCAGCCAGCCGCGGGCCGGCTCGAGGCCGCCGACCACCTCCACGACGATGTCCACGTCGTCGCGCTTGACCAGGCCGAGCGCGTCGGTGGTGAAGATGCCGGGCGGCACCGGCAGCGGGCCGCGGTCGCGGCCGGGGCGGCGCACCGCGATGCCGGCCAGCTCCACCGGCGCCCCGATCCGGGCGGTCAGGTCGCCGGCGTGCTCGTGTAGCAGGCGGACCACCTCCGCGCCGACCGTCCCGCAGCCAAGCAGGGCCACCCGCACACCCATGTCAAGCCTCACCCACGTCCATGCTCAACCGCTGTCCGCTCCCCACCCTTCACCCACGCCGGCGCACTGTCCACGCTCAGCCGGCGTCCAGCGCCATCAGGTCCGCCTCGGTCTCCCGGCGTACCAGCACCCGGGCCTGCCCGTCGCGGACCGCGACCACCGGCGGGCGCGGCACGTGGTTGTAGTTGCTGGCCATGCTCCGGCAGTAGGCGCCGGTGCCCGGCACCGCCAGCAGGTCGCCGGGGCGGATGTCGGCCGGCAGGAACTCGTCGCGCACCACGATGTCGCCGGCCTCGCAGTGCTTGCCCACCACCCGGGCCAGGATCGGCGGGGCGGTCGAGGCTCGTGACGCGCAGGTCGCCGAGTAGCTCGCGGCGTAGAGCGCGGTGCGGATGTTGTCGCTCATCCCGCCGTCGACGCTGACGTAGGTGCGGATCCCGTCGACGTCCTTGACCGTGCCCACCTCGTAGAGCGTGAGCACCGCCGGTCCGACCACGGCCCGGCCCGGCTCCACCGACAGCTGCGGCACCGGCAGGTCCACGATGGAGCATTCGGTCTGCACGATGTGGAACAGGCTCTTGGCCAGGTCGCCCGGTGACGCCGGGTCGTCCTGCGTGGTGTAGGCCATGCCGAAGCCACCGCCGAGGTCCAGCTCCGGCAGGTGTACGCCGTACGCGTCGCGCACCTGCGCGGCCAGCCCCAGCACCCGCCGGGCGGACAGCTCGAAGGCGGACGTGTCGAAGATCTGCGAGCCGATGTGCGAGTGCAGCCCGCGCAGCTCCAGCACGCCCTCGCCGAGCACCCGGTCCACGGCGGCCCGGGCCGCCCCGCCGGCCAGCGAGAAGCCGAACTTCTGGTCCTCGTGCGCGGTGGCGATGTACTCGTGCGTGTGTGCCTCCACGCCGACGGTGACCCGCACCATCACCGGCGGGCGCACCCGGCGCTCGCGCGCCAGCGCGGTGAGCCGCCCGATCTCGTCGAAGGAGTCCAGCACGATCCGGCCCACCCCGGCGTCGAGCGCCCGGGCCAGCTCCTCGGCCGACTTGTTGTTGCCGTGCAGGCCGAGCCGCTCCGGCGGCATGCCGGCGGCGAGCGCCGTGGCGAGCTCGCCCGCGGTGCACACGTCCAGGCCGAGCCCCTCCTCGGCGACCATGCGCACCACCGCCCGGCACAGGAACGCCTTGCCGGCGTAGTAGACGTCGGCGCCGGCGAACGCGTCCCGGAAGGCGCGGCAGCGGGCCCGGAAGTCGGCCTCGTCGAAGAGGTACGCCGGCGTGCCGTACTCGGCGGCCAGGTCGTTGACGGACCGGCCGCCGACCATGACCGCGCCGTCCGGCCCGCGGCGGACGGTCGCCGGCCACAGCTGCGGCAGCAGGGCGTTGACATCGTCCGGGGTACGCAGCCACGCCGGAGCCGGATGCCCCAGCTCGGCGTGGAGCGCACCCGCCTCGTGCGAGTGCACCGGTCTACATCCGCTCCGGGGCGCAGACGCCGAGCAGGCCGAGCCCGTTGGCGAGCACCACCCGCGCCGCCTCGACCAGCCACAGCCGGGCCCGGGTCAGGTCGGTCGCCGCCTCGTCGCCCTGCGGCAGCACCCGGCAGGAGTCGTAGAACCTGTGGTACGTGCTCGCCAGCTCCTCCAGGTAGCGGGCGACCCGGTGCGGCTCGCGCAGCTCGGCCGCTGCGGCCACCACCGCCGGGAACTCGCCGAGCGCCTTGAGCAGGTCGTTCTCCCGTTCGTGCGACAGCAGCGCCGGGTCGAGGTCGCCGCCCCGGTCGACGCCCAGCTCGGCCGCGTTACGCAGCAGCGACGCGATCCGGGCGTGGGCGTACTGCACGTAGTAGACCGGGTTGTCGTTGCTGCGCCGGGTCCACAGCTCCACGTCCAGGTCGATCGGGGAGTCCACCGAGTAGCGGGCCAGGGCGTACCGGGCGGCGTCCACGCCGAGCGCGTCGACCAGGTCCTCCAGCGTGACCACGGTGCCGGCGCGCTTGCTCATCCGCACCGCCTGGCCGCCGCTGACCAGGTTGACCATCTGTCCGATGAGGACCTCGAGGGTCTCGTCCGGGTTGTCGCCGAGGCACGAGGCGAGCGCCCGCAGCCGGCCGATGTAGCCGTGGTGGTCGGCGCCGAGCATGTAGATGCACCGGTCGAAGCCGCGCTGGCGCTTGTCGTAGTAGTAGGCGCAGTCGGCCAGGAAGTACGTCGGCGCGCCGTTGCCCCGCACCAGCACCCGGTCCCGGTCGTCGCCGAAGTCGGTGGTACGCAGCCACACCGCGCCCTCGGACTCGAAGACGTGCCCCTGCTCGCGCAGCCGCGCCAGCGCCGCGTCCAGCTCGCCCCGGTGGTGCAGGTCCTTCTCGTTGAAGTAGACGTCGAAGTGCACGCCGAAGCCGGCGAGCGAGGACTTGATCTCGTCGAACATCAGCGCCACGCCGTGCACCCGCAGCTCCTCGCGCGCCTGCGCCTCGGGCAGCTCGAGCACGTGCGGGTGACCGGAGACGATCTGCCCGGCGATCTCGGCGACGTACGCGCCGGCGTACCCGTCCGCGGGCACCGGCTCGCCGCGGGCCACGGCCAGCAGCGACGCGGCGAACCGGTCGACCTGCGCGCCAGCGTCGTTGAAGTAGTACTCCGTGGTCACCTCGGCGCCCTGGGCGCGCAGCAGCCGGGCCAGCGCGTCGCCCACGGCCGCCCACCGCACGGCGCCGATGTGCACCGGGCCGGTCGGGTTCGCTGAGACGAACTCCAGGTTGATCTTCTGGCCGTCCAGGACCGCGCTGTGCCCGTACCCCCGGCCCTGCTGGACCGCGATGCGGGCCAGCTCGCCGGTGGCGGCCGCGTCAAGACGGATGTTGAGGAACCCGGGCCCGGCCACCTCGACGGACTTGATCCCCGATGCCCGGCCGAGCTGGTCGGCGAGGGCCGCGGCCAGCTCCCGTGGCGGCAGGCCGACCCGCTTGGCGAGCTGGAGCGCGAGCGTGGACGCGTAGTCGCCGTGCTCGGGGTTGCGCGGTCGCTCCACACCCGTCGCCTCGGGCAGCGCGGAGCGGTCCAGCGCCCGGTCGGCGAAGACGGCGCGGGCGGCGGCGAGCACCTGGGTGGCGAGCTGTGCGGGAGTCACTGATCCATGCTATCGGGGGTAGACTGCTGGACTTGGCGGCCACCCGTCGTGCTGGTCACCATGCGGGACGCTCCGGCCCGCCCCCTGGACCCGACCCGAAGGCGTGACGAGGCACCATGAGCATGAGCACCGAAGGCGGCAGCACCCGTCAGCCCTCCACCGTCTCCACCGGCAAGAAGCCGGGCGCCGGCAAGCCGCCCGCTGACGCCGCCAAGTCCGGGGGCGCGAAGACCACCAGCGGGGCGAAGGCCGGTGGTGCGAAGACCAGCGGCACCGGCTCGCGCCCGGGCGGCGCGGCCAAGTCCGGCCCTGGAGTCCGCGGAGGCGGGGGCAAGGGCCCGCGCAAGCCGATCACGCCCGTGAAGGTCGGCCAGGGGCGGCCCTGGGGCCCGATCGCCCTGTTCGCCGCCGTGATCGCGGTCGCCCTGGGCATCATCGGCTTCGGTGGCTGGTACGTCTGGCAGGGCAACATCAGCTGGCAGGACCGCGCCAAGGACATCGACGGGATCGTGAACTTCCGGGAGACCAGCCCGCAGGAGCTCGAGGTCAACAAGCACCAGAACGGGCCGCTTCAGTGGAAGATGTCGCCCCCGGTCGGCGGCGTGCACAACCCGAACTGGCAGAACTGTATGGGCGACGTCTACCCCGAGCCGATCGCCAGCGAGCACGCCGTGCACAGCCTGGAGCATGGCGCGGTCTGGGTCACCTACCGTCCCGACCTGACGGCGGACCAGGTGGAGGCGCTCGCGGCAAAGGTGCGTGGCAAGGAGAAGCTCCTCATGAGCCCCTTCCCGAACCTGGACCGCCCGATCTCCCTACAGGCGTGGGGCTACCAGCTGAAGGTGGACAACGCCAGCGACAAGCGGATCGACGACTTCATCAAGGCGCTGCGGATCAACGCCTCGGTGGAGGGTGCGTCGGCGACCTGCACCGGCGGGATCACGGTGACCGGCACCACTCCTCGGGACCTGGGCGGCAGCTAGTAGGCCCCGGTCTCCTCGACACTGGCCGTCGTCGGAGCCTACTCACCCCTGTCACCCGCTGAAACCGGCCGGCGCGGCCGGGTCGCGGCGCTACGACGTCCCGGCGGTGGCGCTCGCCGTCGTGGTCGATCTTCTGCTCAGGTACGCCTCCGGCTGGCTCGTCCCTGAGCTCGCCCGTCTGGTAGACCGCAGCCCAGTGGCCCGGATGTCCGGTGGCTCGATCTCTCGATGCTGGAAGATGCCTGGGCATGGGCAACGCAGGGCTCCACCGTACGGCGCCCGTCGCACGTGCTCATGGCCGTTGGCTGGAGGGCAGCTCTTTCTGGCGCAGGGCCGGCCGCTGGTCTACGTGGCCTGTATCACTGCACTTTCGCTAACGGGTCGACGCCGGCCTGCGTGGACTTTTCGTCCACACAGGCCGGCGTCGACCTTCTGTGCTGTTCATTTCTCTTTGGTGCTCGGCCTCTCGGCCGGGTTGGTCACTTTGGCCGATCAGCTTTCAGCGCAGCTTCTGGTCGGTCGTCAGCTCTCGAACACGTCGCGCCGACGCCGTACCACGAGCAGGACAACTCCGGCCCCGAGGAGACCCAGGCCAGCCACGAGGATGGCGCCTACCGCCGTACCAGTAACCGGCAGGCCACCGCCGCCACCTCCGCCGCCCCCACCGTTACCCGGAGGGCTGCTGCTCCCGCCGTTGCCGTCGCTCGGGGTCGGGCTTGGGCTCGACCCGTCACCACTGCCAGGGCAGGTGTGGCTCAGGACGAAGTTGGCGCCCTGCGCGGGAGTCCCTGAGACGGTCGCGGTGCCGCCGGTCAGCGTCCAGCCGGCGGGGGTGAAGACGTACGCGTGCTGGTCGTGCGGGTCGTCGCGGATGTAGCTGTTGTTCGGACCACCGCCGTCCGCGGTCACCGTGATGCTGCCGTTGGCGCCGAAGTTGACGGTCAACGACAGGAACCCCGTGCCTGCGTTGCCTGGAAGGACGAAGTGCCAGGCGTCGTACCCGTCGGGGCCGGGCTCGAAGTTCTCGTCGCCACAGATCTGGGTCCCGAAGCCGGCAGCCGTGCTCCCGATGTGCGGTTCATGCAGCGGGACGGTGCCGTCGGCGGACGCGGCGTTGGCTGTTAGGAGCAGCAACGCACCGGCAGCCGCTGCCGCGACTGTCAGACGGGAAAGCCAGCGGCTACCCATTGTGATAATCCTCCTGGGGGTGCTGGTGACAGAACGCCACATGATGCCGTTGATGCAGATGTGCAAGGCATCCTCCGATCGGGCCATCATGCCTTACGGTGCCGGACCGTGTGTGCGACGCGCCGGTGTGCCGGGCGCAGGGCGTGTGGCGGCAGGGCGGGCGCGGCGCCTGCTACAGTTCTGTGGTCGCTGAGCCCCCGTAGCTCAGGGGATAGAGCACCGCCCTCCGGAGGCGGGAGCGCAGGTTCGAATCCTGCCGGGGGCACATCAAACATGGAAACGGGACGTTGGTTCCCTTGTTCGACGGGACCAGCCGGGGGCACGTCAAACATGGAAATGGGTTGCTGGGCGGGCGCTGGTGTGCCCGCCCGATCTGTTGTTGCGGTCTGGCTTGGCTGCTTCTGGCGGGGAGGGGTGACCGTCTGGCCGGCGAGGGTGGTCGCTGTCTGGCTGATGGCGTCGATCATCCCGGTGTGGATGGCGACCTTGATCGTGACGTGCTGGCGGTGCCGGTCGTAGCGGATCTCCAGCTGGAACGCGTCGAACAGCTGCCGCTGAAGCTCGCCTGGAAGTTCGAGGACGTTCAGGTTCACCTGCGGCAGCTGGGCTAGGAGGTCTCGGCGCACCGTGGGTGGTTGCCTGACCGTCCTGGCCAGCGCCTCCAGCTCGGCCGCGATGGCCTTCCTGCGCTTGGTGTTCTCGGCGAACTGACGTTGCAGCTGGCAGCGCCACTGCGCG
>DASRIS010000150.1:0-10096 GCA_035649895.1 Micromonosporaceae bacterium
TGACGGCTGCGGCGGCCCCACCGGCGAGCGCGGCAGATGTGGCGGCGATGAGACGGCGACGGTCCATGACGCTCCTCCTACGCGTAGCACACCCCGCGGTGTCGCACGTGCCTCGCAACCTAGCGTGCGTCAATGGCCTGAGGCAACAAGCTTCACCATCCTTGAGATATCTAAAGGAAACCTTCATCATCTTGGGATGGGGAGAGCATCGATCCGAATCATCATTGTCGGCCTCCTGGCCGCCGCGCTTACCGGCGCGGCGCCCGCCCTCACCGGCTCCGTGCCCGCTTGGGCGACCGACCCGCTGGTGACCGAGGACGGGCCACCCGTCGTTACGCCCGCTGACATCCGGTTCCAGCACCGCACGCTGCGCGCCGGCTCGCCACGCGAGGTCGGCCTGCTGCCCGAGTACGTGGCCCGGCTGCGCGAGGACGCGGCGTCGTACCTGGTGCCGACGCCGGACCATCTGCGGTGGCCCACGTACGCGGGCGCGGTGGTGCTCGCCGCAAAGGACGGGGTGATCGTCGCGCACGCTGCGGTCGGCACCGCGGTCCGCTACAGCGCGGCCGGTCCACCGCCCGGCCGCGTCGGCGTGGAGCTCCCCGCTGACCAGCAGGTCGCCACCCGGCCGGACACCATCTTCGACCTCGCCTCGATATCGAAGCTGTTCACCACCGTCGTGGCCCTGCAGCTGGTCGAGCAGGGCCGGGTGGACCTGGACGCCCCGGTCGCCCAGTACGTGCCCGAGTTCGCCGCGAACGGCAAGGAGGCGATCCCGGTCCGGATGCTGCTGACCCACACCTCCGGCCTGCCCGCGTTCCTGCCGCTGTGGAGCACCTACCCGACCCCGGCGGAGCGTCTCAACGCGGCGCTGACCGCCCGCCTCATGACCGGCGCCATCCCCGGAAACCAGTACGTCTACTCCGACCTGGGCCTCATCGCGCTCGCCACGGTGCTCGAACGGGTCACCGGGCAGCCCCTGGACCGGCTGGTGGCCGAGCGGGTGACCGGGCCGCTGGGCATGACCGACACCGGCTACAACCCCGACCCTGCGTTGCGGCACCGGATCGCGGCCACCGAGGATGAGACGTACGCCGGCCGCGGCATGGTCTGGGGCGAGGTGCACGACGAGAACGCCTGGTCGCTCGGGGGCGTCGCCGGCCACGCCGGGCTCTTCTCGACCGCGGGCGACCTCGCCGTGCTCTGCCAGATGCTGCTCAACGGCGGCGAGTACGGCGGGGTGCGGATCCTGCGCGAGGACACGGTGCGCACCATGCTGGTGAACTACAACGCGCACCTGGAGAACCGCTACGGCGAAAGCGACCGGGGCCTCGGCTTCGAGCTGCACAAGCACTGGTACATGGGGCCGCTGTCGTCGCCGGTCACCTTTGGGCACACCGGGTTCACCGGCACCTCGATCGTGGTCGACCCGCTGTCGCACTCGTTCGTGATCCTGCTCAGCAACCGGGTCCACCCCGACCGCAACTGGGGCAGCAACAACGTCGCCCGCCGGGCGATGACCCGCGACTTCGGGTACGCCATCCCGGTGCGCTCGCCGGTCGGCGGCTCGGCCTGGCGCGCGCAGTGGCGGGACAGCGCCAGCGTGCGGCTGGTCGCGCCGCTGCGCGCGGCCTCCCGCGACGCGGTCGTCTCCTTCCTGCTCTGGTACGACACCGAGGCCCGCTACGACGTGGTCCGCTTCGAGACCTCGGCGGACGGGGTGACCTGGACGCCGGCGCCGATGACGCTGCGCGGGCCGGACCACCTCTGGAGCGCGGACGGCATGGTCACCGGCTATGGCGGCCGCCAGTGGTGGCAGGTCACCGCGAGCCTGCCCGCCGGCACCACGCACCTGCGGTGGACCTACGCCACGGACATCAACGCCCAGGGCCGGGGCGTCTACGTCGACAACGTCCTCGCACACGAGACCGGCCGCCTGCTCTACCACGGCGAGGGCCCGGACGCCGACCGATTCGTCGCGGACGGCTGGGAGCCCTCCGCCGGCTGAGCCCGGTCGAGCCAGGCTGAGCCGCGCTCGGCCCGGCGCGCCGGTGCGGACCAATACGGACCGGGGCGGGACCGATGGTCCTGCCCCGGTCTACGTACGGCTGGCGCGTTGGCGATGTAGCTGTACCTCCTGCCGCCTCCGCGGGTCAGCCCGCGATGTCCGCTGTCCCGCTGGCGTCCAGCGGGTCGAGCAGCAGCTGCTCGAACGCGAGCTCCGCCGCGCCCAGCAGCGCCGCGTCGTCGCCCAGCTTCGGGGTACGCAGCCGCAGGTGCTCGCGGCAGGCCGGCAGGGCCATCGAGTTGAGCCGGGACCGCACCTGCGCCGCGGCGGCGAGGTAGATGTCACGCAGCGTCCCGCCGAAGACCACCATCTCGGGGTTGAAGATGTTCACCAGGTTGGCCACGCCGAACCCCAGCCAGTCGCCGACGGCGCGGACAGCCGCCTGCGCGTTGGCGTCTCCCCGGGAGGCGGCGTCGACCACCGCCAGGACCCCGGCCCGCCCGACGGTGCCGTCCCGACCGGCCGCCTGCAGCAGCGCCCGTTCGCCGACCGTCGTCTCCCAGCAGCCCCGGGAGCCGCAGCCGCAGTGTCGTCCACCCGGATGCACGACCATGTGGCCGACCTCGCCGCCGTAGCCGCCATGGCCGGTGACCCGCCGCCCGCCGGCGATGATGCCGGCGCCGACACCCACGTCGCCATGGAGGTAGACCAGGTTGGTGCAGCCGACGGCGACCCCGCGGAGGTGCTCGGCCAGCGCCGACAGGTCCGCCGAGCTGCCGACACTGACCGGGCCCACGCCGCCGCGGGCCGCGTCGCCGCGGGCCGCATCGCCTAGTGCGGCGTCGAGCGCGGTGCCCAGCGGCTCGTCCATCCAGCCGGCGTGCGGGCTGAGCCGTGCCATGCCGTCCGCGTAGCGGACCATGCCGCACACGGCCACGCCGCACCCGACGTAGACGGAGCCCGGCGGCACCGCCTTGTGCATGTCGCGGACGAACTCGGCCAGCGGGCCGACCGTGCCGGCCACATCCGGCCCGCGCGGCCGGTCCGTCTCGCGCTGGTCGAGCACCTGGCCGCCGAGCCCGACCCGGGCCGCCCGTAGCCCGTCCACCTCGATGCTGAGCGCGTACGCGTAGACCCGGTCGGACTGCGGCTGGACCACCAGCGACGGCCGGCCGGCCCGGCCGGTCTCCCGCGGCGTCTCCTCGCGGACCAGCCCGGCCGCCGCGAGGTCGGCGGTGAGCGCGCCGATCGTGCTGCGGTTGAGCCCGAGCGCCGCGGTGAGCTCGGCCCGTGAGGTCGCCCCGCGCATGTGCACGTGGCGTAGCAGCGCCCCGAGGTTCTGTCTGCGGATCTCCTCCTGGCTCGGACCGGGGCGCATCTGGCGGCCTCAGCGGTTCCCGGTCGCCGCCGCCCTACGGCGCGAGAGCGCGTCAACCCCGGCCGCGAGCAGCAGGACCGCGCCGGTCACCACGTACTTGACCCCGGAGCTGTAGCCCATCAGGCCCATCCCATTGATGATCACGGCAACCACGGCGCCGCCGAGGACGGCGTCGAGGGCCCGGCCCTTGCCGCCGAAGAGGCTGGTGCCGCCGATGACCGCCGCCCCGACGGCGTAGAGCAGGACGTTGCTGCCTCCGGTGTTGGGGTCCACCGAGCTCGCCCGCGAGGCGGCCACGATGCCGCCGACCGCCGCCATGCCGGAGCAGATCACAAACGCCGAGATGCGGATCCGGTCGGTGTTGATGCCGGCGCGGCGGGCCGCCTCGACGTTGCCGCCCACCGCGTAGATGTGCCGCCCGTACGCGGTACGGCTCAGCACGAAGCTCCAGACCAGCAGCAGCACCACGATGAGCGGCACCACCACCGGCACGCCCTTGAGCGAGGTGATCAGCGTGTTCCGGCTGCGCTCGAGGTTGAGCAGGTAGACCGCGGCAGCGACGACGGCGGCGACCATGGCGATGCGGGCCACCACCACCAGCAGCGGGTCGGTGACCAGGCCCCGCCGCTGCCGGGTGCGCAGCCGGACCAGCTGCGCCAGCGCGTAGCCACCGACGCCGAGGACGGCCAGGGCCCAGCCGAGCGGCGGCGGCAGGTTGCGGTTGGCGACGGCGAGCACGACGTCGTCGCGTACCGCGATGTTCTTGCCCTCCTCGAGCAGCAGCAGCACCACGCCCTGGAAGGCGAGGAACGCGGCGAGGGTGACCACGAACGAGGGGATGCCCACCTTCGCCACGAGGAAGCCCAGCACGAGGCCGATCGCCACGCCGGTGCCGATCGCCGCCAGCACCGCGACGTACCAGGGCAGCCCGTACGTGCTGAGCAGGATCGCCAGCACCGAGGCGCAGACCCCGCTGGCGAAACCCGCGGACAGGTCGATCTCCCCGATCAGCAGGACGAAGACCAGCCCCATCGCGATGATCGCGACCGCCGCGCCCTGGGCGAAGAGGTTGGCGAAGTTCACAGTGCTCAGGAACGCCGGCCGCAGCGTCGCGAACACGGCGCACAGGACGATGAGACCGAGCACGGCGGGCAAGGCGCCGATGTCGCCGCCGCGCACCCGGGACAGGTACTCGCGGACGTGGTCGGCGACGTTCGGCGGGGCGGTCGTCACCGCCGGCTGCATATGCGCGGTTGCGGTCATCGCAGGGCTCCGTCCGGTCCGTACTCGTCCGCGGCGGCGCCCTCGGCGGCCAGCCCGAGGCTTCCGCTGCGGCCTGAGGTGATCAGCTCGACCACCTGGGCGTGGGTGACGTCGGCCGTGCGTACCTGGGCCACCATCCGGCCGAGGTAGAGAGCGGCGATCCGGTCCGAGACCGCGAAGACGTCGTTCATGTTGTGCGAGATGAGCACGACCGCGAGACCGTTATCGGCCATCCGGCGGACCAGCTCGAGCACCTGCGCGGTCTGCGCCACGCCGAGCGCCGCGGTCGGCTCGTCGAGGATGACCAGCCGGCTCTCCCACAGCACGGCCTTGGCGAGCGCGACGGTCTGCCGCTGCCCGCCGGAGAGGCTGGAGACGTGCTGGCGCAGCGACTTCACGGTGCGCACCGACAGCTCGGCGAGGGTCTTCGCGGCGAGCTGCTCCATGGTGGGCTCGTCCAGGACCAGGCCGGTGCGCTTCTCCCGCCCCAGGAACATGTTCTGCACCACGTCCAGGTTGTCGCAGAGGGCGAGATCCTGGTAGACGATCTCGATGCCGAGGGCGGCCGCGTCCCGCGGACCGTTTATGGTCACCGGTGTCCCATCGAAGAAGAGCTCCCCGGCGTCGGCGGAGTAGATGCCGCTGACGCACTTGACCAGGGTGGACTTGCCGGCGCCGTTGTCGCCGACCAGGGCCGTCACCTCGCCGGGCGGCACCAGGAGGTCGACATCGCGCAGCACCTGCACCGGACCGAAGCTCTTGTCGATCCCGCGCAGCTCAAGGAGAGGCGTCGCGGCCACGGGCGGCCTCCTTGGTCTTGGTGGTGGCCGCGCGCCGAACCCGCGTGCGCGAGGCTCGGCGCGCGACCCGTGGGCAGTGTCCCCCTGTCCTGCTAGCTGATGCCAGCCTGGGCGCAGAGGGCCGCGTACGTGCCGGCGCAGAGCTCTTCCTTCGTGACAAAACCGTCCGCGACCACGTCCTTGATGTTGTCCTTGAAGATCGCGACCGGGGTCAGCAGCTCGGCCTTGACGTCCTTGCCGGTCGTCGGGTCCTTCACGGTCTTGCCGGTCTCCTTGGGCTCCTGCTTGGCGAGCGCGACCGCGAGTGCCGCCGCCGCGTCGGCCTCCTTCTTGATCGCCTTGTAGACGGTCATGCACTGGTCGCCGGCGAGGATGTTCTGCAGGCCCTGTACTGTCGCGTCCTGGCCGGTGACCGGCACCTTGCCGTTGAGGCCGTTCTTCTTCAGCACCGCGATGGCGGCGTTGCCCAGCCCGTCGTTGGCGGCGAGCACCCCGTCGATCTTGTTACGGGTCTGCGTCAGCATCTGCTCGAAGATCGTGCCGGCCTGCGCGTTGTCCCACTCCGGTACTGACTCGTCCGGGCCCTTGACGTACTCCTTCGCCTCGTACTTGGGCTTGAGCACCGAGTCGTAGCCGTTCTTGAACAGGGTGGCGTTGTTGTCCGTGGGGGAGCCGTTCAGCTCGGCCACCACCGGGTTCTTCACGCCCTTGTCGGTCAGGCACTTGACCAGGCCCTCGCCCTGCAGCTTGCCGACCGCCTCGTTGTCGAAGCTGACGTAGTAGTTGGCCTCGCCGCCGAGGGTGAGCCGGTCGTAGTCGATCGTTGCCACACCCTGCGCCCTGGCCTTGTCGATCACGGCCTTGCCGGTGCCGGAGTCCAGGTTGACGATCATGAGGACGGTCGCCCCGTTGGTGATCATCTGGTCGGCGATGGTCTGGAACGCGGTCTTGTCGTTCTGCGCGTTCTGGATGTCGTACTGCACCCCGGCCGCCTTGAAGGCCGCCTCGAGGTACCTGCGGTCCGCGGTCTCCCAGCGGGCGGAGGACTTGCTGTCCGGCAGGATGACGCCGATCTTCGGGGTGGTGGTGGCGCTGCCGCCGTCATCGCCGTCGTCCCCGCAGGCGGCGAGCCCGCCAGCGGCCAGCGTGCCGGCGATGGCGAGCGTGAGGATGCTCTTGCGCATCGTTGCCAGGTCCTTTCCGGTGGCCCCGTATTCCCGGGGAGCGTCCTTGGAGTGGCTCACTGCGGCGCCGCCGTCGCGGGCACCCCGCGCCGCGCGCGCCTGCGGCTCGCGGCTGGCGGAAACCCCGGCCGCGTACCGATGGACCGGTCGCTGCGTTCTTTTGTTGTGTGGGGCAACGTATTAACCCGGCGGGCTCTCGCGCAAGCGGTCGGCGCAACGCGTTTGTTGCCAGCGATAACAATTTGGAAACACGGGGCAGTTCGGGTTGGACCGGGACGATCTTGATGAGTGGAGACCGACTTGCGGAGACCGGCTTTGCTGGGCGGGGGCCGGCCTGCGGGCGAGGACCAGCTTGCTGGGCGGGGGCCGGTCCGGGGCGGTAGCCGGGTACGGTGTGCCCAGCCCGCCGCCGGGGCCGGTGCGGGTGAGCGGCCGACCGTCGACGCGAGCAGGAGAGTGACGTCACGTGAGCGAGCGTGCCCAGGCCTCCCGGCGTGACGGGTCCGGCGACTGGCAGCTGATGACCAAGGCTGAGCGGCGGAAGGCTGCCCGGGCCGCCGCCGCCCACGCGGCCAGGGTGAGACGGCGGGTACGCATGCTCACCCGGGCGCTGGCTGTGGTGGTCGGTCTCGCCGTGGTCACCGCGGTCGTCGTGGCGCTGGCTGCCTCGCGGGACTCCACCGGCTCAACGCCTGCGACCACGCCCACCGCCGGGGCGACCAGCGCGGCGGCCTTTCCACCGCTGCCACCAGGGGCGGACCCGGCGCTGCGGACCAAGCCGAGCGCCGCAGCGGGCACCGGTGAGGTGACGAAGCTGGTAGTCACCCCGCTGGTCACGGGCCAAGGCCCAGCCGCGGCGGCCGGCCAGCGGGTGACTGTGAACTACGTTGGGGTGCTCTACCGGACGGGCGCCGAGTTCGACGCGTCGTGGAACCGGTCGCAGCCCTTCACGTTCCAGCTCGGGGCGGGCAACGTGATCCAGGGCTGGGACCAGGGCCTGGTCGGGGTACGGGTGGGCAGCCGGGTGCAGCTGGATATCCCGGCCAGGCTCGCCTATGGGGACAACCCCGGCGGTGGCCGGCCGGCCGGCCCGCTGCGGTTCGTCGTCGACCTGCTCGCGGCGCAGTAGCAGGCGGCGCAGCAGCAAGCGTCAAGGACCAGCGCGTCGAGGACCAGCGCGGCAAGGACGAGTACGCCGCGTCGACCAGCAGGGCGCGTCTCAGCCCGGTGGTGTGCTCTCGGGGGAAGGCCCCAGGACCTGGCTGGTAACAGGCTGGCGGCGCTGGTGGACGCAGGTGGCGGCCTGCCGCCGGTCGAACTCGCCGCGGGCGCGCCGCACCTCGGGTGCGTTCTCCTGGGCCCACTGTCCGATGTGGGCGACCAGGCGGAGGAGCTCCCAACCGGTCGGGGTGAGCCGGTACCCAGGGGTGCGCCCGTTGCCATCGGGGGTCGGGTCGGTCAACGGGCCGGCCACGAAGCCGTCGCGCTGGAGCGAGCGCAGGGTGGCGATCAGCACCTTGTGGCTGATCCCACCCAGGTGGCGCAGCAGCTGGTTGAACCGGACGTGACCGGCGGCGAGGCCGCTCAGCGCCAGCACCGACCAGCGCACCGAGAGCACGTCGAGGACGAGGTTCAACGGCAGGTAGTCGAGGTCGAGCAGGACCGGGGTGCCGGTCGTGACCGGGTCCGCCGCCTGCTCCCGACTGACCTCGGCCGGCGGCTGGGTGGGCGCTGGATGCCCGCGTGCAGACCTCCTCACCTGATGAATTATCACACACCATGGGCCTACAGTGACGGAAAGCGCGCGGCACTGTACCCCAAAGATGGGCGCGGATCCCCGTACGCCCGCTCCACTGTGGTGGCACGCACCTCAAGGTACGTACTACCGCGGCGGAGGGGGGCTTGACAGAGTTACAGCGTCGTTACCCGTACGGCATGGGCGAGGGTGAGCAACGTTGCCGATGGCTGTCCAGCTTGCGCTGCACGTCATCGACCTGCGGAGGTTCTCACCCCGGGCGCCGCGCAGCCCTGACCTGACCGGCGATGAGGCAGCCGCTATCCAGGGGCTGGCCAGCCCGGTCCTGCGGATGCGCGCCGGCGCGTCCCGCGCCCTGGTGCGCCGGGTGCTCGCCCGGCTGCTCGGCTGCCGCCCTGCGGCGGTGCCGCTCGTCCGGTCGGCCCAGGGCCGACCGGTGCTGGCCGATGAGCCGCCCGAGGAGTGCTCCTTCAGCGTCAGCCACGACCGCCGGGTGCTGGTGCTCGCCCACTCGCCGGCGGGGTGTGGCGTCGACGTCGAGGACGCGCCATCCGCGCAGCTGCTGCCGGTGGCGGCCCGCTTCTGCACCCCCGCCGAGGTCCGCGCCGGTCTGGACGACGGCCGGCCCCGGGCGCTGTGGGCCGCCAAGGAGAGCGCGGCCAAGGCGTGGGGGCTGGGCCTGCGGGCCGGCCTCGCCGCGGTCACCTTCGACCAGGAGCCGACCGGCGGCTGGGCCCCGGTGCGCCGCGGCGGCGCCCGCACCGGCTGGCTCACCCGGGTCGTCGGCTATCCCGGCCGTCACCTCGCCGTCACGGTTCGGGGCGCGGTTCCCCGCACGGTCGGCGTCACCGTGTGGCGCGCGGTGGACGACGGCCGGCAGTGGTCCCTGCGGCCGGCCGGCCGGCCGGTCCAGGTCCGCGCACCTTGGCTGCCCGAGTCCCTCCGCCGCCCGTACCCGGAGGCGTAGCGACCCATGCTGGCGGAGACCCTGCACGAGACGCTCGACGAGGCTGCGGCGAAGAGCCCCGACGTGCTCACCACCTTCCCTGGCGACTCGCTCGCGCTCAGCCTGGCCGACCTGTCCTCCTCCTCGGCGCTGATGGCGGCCGGCCTGTCGGCCGCGGGAGTGCGCGCTGGCGACCGGGTGGGCATCCTGTGCCGCAACGAGCCCCACTTCGTGCAGGCGCTGTTCGCGGTGAGCCGGCTCGGCGCCGCGGCCTGCCCGCTTCCCCTGCCGGCGACCGTCGGCAGCGGTGCAGAGCAGCACACGACCCGGCTACGGCGGATCGTGGCGGCCGCGCACATCCGGCACGTGGTCGTCACCGAGCGGCTCGACACACTCGCGGCCCACCTCGGCACGGCCCTGTCCGGCGCGCGCCTGCTGCCGGCCGGCACGCTGCTCGCCGGCGCGGTGAGCCGTCCGGTCCTGCCCCGGGTCGAGCCGACGGCGGTCGCCGTGGTCCAGTTCACCTCCGGCACCACCCAGCAGCCCAGAGGCGTACGCCTCAGCCACCGCCAGATCCTGGCCGGCCTGGACGCCATCGGCGCCGGCCTCGACATCGGGCCAGGCGACCGGGGCAGCATCTGGCTGCCGCTCTACCACGACATGGGGCTCTTCGGCCTGTTGAGCGGGTTGCTCGTGGGCGCGCCGACCACCCTGTGGTCGCCGATGTCCTTCGTCCGGGCGCCAGGGCGCTGGCTGCGCGC
>DASRIS010000151.1:0-28502 GCA_035649895.1 Micromonosporaceae bacterium
TTGTCTGATAAGCAACGGCTGGCTCTCCGTGGCTGACTACGGAAGAGACGGCGCGATCTGGCTCACCGCCTACTTCTTCATCTGGTTTGTTGCAAAGGGGTTCGTCAAGAACGTCCCGGACTATCACGGCGACAAGGCCGCGGGCCTGCGGACATCGGCGACAATCATGCCCTCCCTCGACGTCGCGGCGCGCGTCGCCGCCGCCGTGACAATCCTGGTCTACTGCCTGTTCCCGATCGCCGTGGTCGCTGCCGGCGCCCCACGTCAGATGCTGTACGCCAGCGTCTGGGTTCCTATCGCAGCAGCTAGTGCGCTGGCGCTCGTGAAGCGGAGGACCCCGCGGGAGATGAACCGCGTCCTCAAATGGGACATGGTGGTCACGACAGGCTTTCTCGCCACTCTCGTCCTGACCGTGGCGCAGACGCCGCAGGCTGGTTCCGTCGCCGTGGCCTGTGTGCTGGCAATCGTCATCCTCGACTGGTTGTCACGGGACTCCCGTGACGACCGGCTGCTCGCCGTCAACAGCTCCAAAGACAGGGGACAACCGTGACCGCAGGGCTCGACCACGGCGGGACAACTCTCGCTGGCTCGTACGAGTTCGTCGATGACTTCATCGCCAGGATGGGCCCCGCTGTGGGCGCCGACGTGGCCGACCGAGGGTCACTTTCAGCAATACTGGAGTACGCGCTCGACAAGCGTGGGAAGCTGGTCCGTCCACTTGTGATGCTGGCCGCCAACGATGTTGCCGGCGGTGACCCGAAGCGGGTCTTCTACACGGCGCTGGCGTGCGAGTACGGTCACCTCGGCTCGCTCCTCCACGACGACGTCATCGACAACGACCTCATCCGGCGGGGCCGTCCGTCCGTCCTGGCGAAGTACGGCGCCCCGGGCGCCATTGTCGGCGGAGACGCCCTCATCTTCCTGCTGTTCCACGCGATGACCCGCTGTGCCGAGGAGGGTATCCCGGCCGAGCGCGTGGTGCGCTCCATCCGGCACATCGCGAGCGCGGGCGTCGAGATGTGCCGGGGACAGGCCCTGGAGGCGGCGGCAACAGCCGGGCCGGACCTCTCGATCGAGAGCTACCTGGCGGTCATCTACGGGAAGACCGCCAGCTCCTTTGAGGCCGCGTGCGCGGTGGGTGCGACGCTGGCCGGCGCCAGCCCGGATGACACCACCGAGATCTCGAGGTTCGGAAGGCACTTCGGCATGGCGTTCCAGATGCAGGATGACCTCCTTCCGTACCGGAGCTCCGGGGAGACGGCCGGAAAGTCATCGTTCAGCGACCTGGAGAACGGCCGGGTCACCCTGCCCTTCCTCGTCGCCGTCCAGACGGTGGCCCCGGCGGAGCGCGACCTTCTGATCGAGGCGCAGGCCATCGCCGCCGCCGGTAAGCAGCTAGCGGACGTCAGGCAGGTCGCGGCGGTGGTCGGCCAGGAGGAGGTGCTGAGCCGCTGCGCGGAGCTCGAACGCCGAGAGATCGCGCAGGCGGCAAGCTCGCTGGAACGGTTCGACGAAGGACCCGGCAGACAGTTCCTCGGTGACCTGATCGGGGTGATGGCGGGGCGTGTGGCGTGACCGGTGGGACCGCAACCTGCTACCTGGCGGAGGTGTGACGGAACATGGTGTCAGCTGCCCAACGGTTCGCGAATGAGCTGAAGCGGGTCTCGCGCGGTGCCGACTTCCTGGTGGAGTCTCTTGTCCGGGCCGGTGCCGACGTTCTCTTCACCCTGCCCGCGGACTCGATCAACCCCCTGATCGACGCGTGTCGCCGGAACGCGCGGATCCGGCTGGTCACCACCCGCCACGAAGGCTCTGCCGCGTTGATGGCCTCGGCCTATGCAAAGCTCACCGGAAAGCTCGGCGCCTGCGCAGGCACGAACGGACCCGGTGTCACCCACCTGCCGATCGGGGTACGCGACGGGCAGGCGGACCGGGTACCACTGGTCGCCCTCTGCGGCGCCGTGACCAGCGACACCTACGGGACCGACGCGTTCCAGGAGGTCGACTCGGCCCAGCTGCTGGGGGCGGTGGCGGACCGCACGCACAGCGTGTGGACGGTCGGCAACCTCGGCAACGTGCCGGCGCTGCTACGGCAGGCCGTGAACCAGTCCCGGACGCTCGCCCTGGCGCTCGCCCCCGACGTCCTGCTCGCGGGTGCGGAAGCAGTCCAGAGCCGGTTGGCGAGCCCGGTCCATCCGCCCTCCGGCTGGCGCAGCAGTGACGAGCTGGTGCTGGCCGCCCAGCAGATGACCGCCGGTCGGAAGGTGGTCATCGCACTCTCCGACGTACGCGACAGCCCGGAGCTGGCGACGTACGTCCCCGCGCGCATCGCTGACCTGACGGTCGGGCTGGCTGAGTCCATCGCGGCGCCCACCCGGGACGCTGCCACCCGGGACACTGCGGCGCCTGCGTGGGACTCGGTGCCGGTGCCGCGGCGGATGACGCCCGCACGACTCGCCTCGACGCTCGGATCCGGCACGGCACTCATCGTGGTGGGCACCTGGCCGGCCCATACGATGCGCGGCGTTCCGGACGAGGTGCCGGTGATCCACATCACCGGCCAGCCGTCCGGCCGGCTGGCCGGCGGTAGCTATCTCAACATCGTGGGTAGCGCGGGGTCCCGGGTGCTCGACCCGATCGAGCGCTCCTCCATTGTGGACGCGCTCAGCAGCAGCTCCGACGCCCCGCACCTGGCCGACCGTACCGTGAAGTATCTTGAGCGCATCGTGGCGGATGATGCCACGGTGGCGGTGGAGCCCGGGCTAGCCGACGCACTCTACCTCGACCTTAGCGCCAGGTCGCGCCGGTTCACGTCGTCGTTCGGGGCAGCCGTCCCGGGATACTCGATACCGGCGGCCATCGCGGCGAAGGTCGCCCACCCCGCCCGCGCCGCGGTCGCCCTCACCGATGACAAAGGGCTGTACCTGTCATTCCCGGAGCTGCTCACGGCGCGGAAGTATGGCCTGCCGCTGGAGGTCATCGTCCTCACCACCGACATCGCCCGGCCGGACCGCGACCTCGACCGCCTCGCGCGGAGCGTGGGGTTCGAGCTGCGGCGAGTGACCGAGGGGTCGCTTCCCGACAAGCTCCCGGGTGACGTACCTGTTATCACGGTCATCGAGGACCCCGTCGCGGCGGCGGCGTATGCGCACTCTCCCGCAGTCTCGTCGGCCGTCGACGAGGTCCGCGCCGTTGCCGGCCAGACGAGCCGCCGGGTGGTGGTTCCGCTGGCGAGCCCGCTGGCCGCGGCGCGCCACAGCGACGACGTGGTCTGCGAGATGGCCACCGCCGAGGGAAGCGCAATGCTCGCCTCGGCGGTGGGCAAGATCCAGCACCGGGCGGGCTGCCTGGTCCTGCCCACCGACTCCGATGTCCTCTACTCGCTCAACGGCCTCTACGACGCGGCGTACGACCATGCGCCGCTCGCCGTGGTCACGTTCGACGAAGGCTCCACTCTCGACAGCACGGCGCTCCTCAGCGACCTCGCGGTGAGCACGACGGTGGCGAGTATGGACAGCCTGCGGACCGCGGTCGGCGATGCCGTCGTCGCGGCGGACTCGGTGCACGGCGTTGTCCATGTCCGGGTGACGCGGGACCAGCGCGTACGCCAGATCCGGCACTGGCGGGCCGGCCGCAGTGACGTTGCGGTGCTGCCGGAGCCGGCGGCGGTGCAGCGGGCCGCACGGGTGCTGTCGCGCGCCCGCCGGCCGATGGTTATCGTCGGGGCGGGCGCCTTGGCCGCGCCCGACGCAGTGGCCTCCCTCGCGACAGAGCGCGGTTGGCCGATCGCCGCGACCATGGGCGGTGCGGGCGCCTTCGACTCCCATCCGCTGTTCACCGGGTACGTGGGGTCGTCGGGTCACCCCACGGCGATGGCAGCGGTCCGGCGAAGCGACGCGATCCTGGTGCTCGGTGTGTCGAACCGGGGTGCTGTCTATGCGCTCTGGGGGGACGACCAGGCGGTCATCACGGTGAACGCCGATGAGCGCGGCCCTCAGGCGGCCGCCCGGAACACGTCCATCGTGGTCGCGTCGGTCCCCGCATTCGTGCAGGCCCTGCACCTCCAGCTGCCGGCCACCGCAGGCGCACGAGGTGCACGGCCGGCTGCTGACGCCACCCGCTACCGCCGCTGGCGCGCACGCGCCGGCCAGCGGGTCGAGCTGCGCGGCGAGCTCCGGCCGTCGTACGTCATCAGCACACTCGCCCAGCTGTCCACGGACGAGTCGCCGGTGACGTTCACCGCTGACGTGGGCCTGAACACGCTGTGGCTGTTCAGGTACGGCCCACCGCACAGCAGGACGGTCTGGACGCGTAACTTCGCCACCATGGGGTTCGCGCTACCGGCGGCCATCGCATCGGGGTGGCTCGACCCGGACGGGATCGCTGTCGCGGTCGTCGGCGACGGCGGCTTTGCGATGACCATGACCGAGGTCCAGACGGCGGTACGGCTGGGCGTACCGGTCATCGTGGTGGTCCTCGACAACGGGCGCCTGGGAGCGATCCGGTACGAGCAGGAGATCATGGGGTGGCCGGAGCACGGGTCGGCGCTCTGGAACGGCGACTTTGCCCAGTTCGCCAAGGCGCTCGGCGCCGACGGCGCAGTGGTCTCGGATGCCCACGGCCTGACCGAGGCGCTTGGCCAGGCGGTCCGGACCCGGCGACCAACGGTGGTCCATGTGGTCTGCTCGCGGGATGAGCCACCCATGCCCGCGGGGCGGCCGCAGATCTGGGCGCGAGCATCGATCATCATGAGCTGGATCCGGCAGGGGCGGCGCGGGATGCTCTCCGCGCGTACCACGATCCCGGGATCATGGCAGTCGTGACGGCGGCGGGCACCATGGATATCGGGTGGGGCATGTTGATCGGGTTGGATTCGAAGGGGGCGGCTGGCCGTGTATGAGCTCATCGACGTCTCGAAGACCTACCGGGTGGGCGAAAGTGACGTCGCGGCACTGCGAGGGGTGGATCTCCGGCTCGGTGCCGGCGAGTTCGTCGCGATCGTGGGGCCGAGTGGTTCGGGCAAGAGCACGCTGCTCAACCTGCTTGGCCTGCTGGACCGGCCCAGCGCGGGAACGCTCACCCTCGACGGGGTGAACGTGGCGGACCTGGACGAGAAGGGAGCCGCCGACCTGCGGCTGCGCCAGATCGGGTTCATCTTCCAGGCGTTCAACCTCCTGGCGTCGTTGCGGGCGTGGGAGAACGTGGCCGTGCCAGCGGTGCTGGCGGGGCGCCGGTTGGGTGCGGTGCGCGAGCAGTGCCTGGAGCTGCTGGCCCGGGTGGGCCTCGTCGACCGGGCTGAGCACTTCCCGTCCCAGCTGTCCGGCGGTCAGATGCAGCGGGTGGCGATCGCGCGTGCGCTGTCGCTGGAGCCGCACGTGATCTTGGCCGACGAGCCCACCGGAAACCTGGACTCAGCCAGTGGAGAAGAAGTGGTCGGGCTGCTGCGGAAGGCCGCCTCGGACACCGGCCGTACCGTGGTGATCGTGACCCATGACCCTCAGGTCGCCGCGGTGGCCGACCGGCAGCTGACGCTGCGGGACGGCCAGCTGGTGAACGATGCCCGGGTGGCCCGATGAGCACTGGCTTCCGCCTGTTCCACCTGCGCGGTCTCCGGCTGCGCCCATGGCGCGCCGTAGCGATGGTGCTGGTCGTCTCCACCTGCGTGTCACTGATCGTGGCGACGACCACCGCCTTCGCCTCGCTGGGACGCTCGGCACACGACTTCGCCCGGGCGGTCGCCGGGGACGCTCCCCTGTCCGTGGTGGGGGTGTCGGACGCCGGGCTGCCCACCAGCCTGGTCCAGCGGGTCGCCGGCGTGCCCGGCGTCGACTTCGCGGTGCCCGTCATCACGGTCCGGGTGCCGGTCGGGGACAGCGAGGCGGTGCTCATCGGGGTTGACGCGTCCGCCGTGGACCTGTCCAGCGCCCTGGAGGAGGAGGTCGACCAGGTCGACGTGGCGACCCTGCCGGCCAACGGCGCCGTGTTCGGGGAGGCTCTGGCCACGGAGCTGGGTCTCGCGACGAACGAGACCGTGGCGGTCAGCACGCCACGCGGCTCGCAGGCGACGGTGGTCGTCTCCGCGCTGTCACGTGGTGCCGCCTCAGCCCAGCTCAACGGCGGTCGCTTCATCATCGTGTCGCTGCCCTTCGCCCAGCAGGCGCTACAGCGACCGGAGAGTGTGGACGCGGTCTACATCGGTGTCACCGGTGGACGGAGCGTGCCGGAGGTCACCGCAGACCTGGAGCAGGTGGTCGGTGCCCAGGCGTTGGTGACCACGCCCGCCCACGTGGCCGAGCAGGCCGACCAGGCAACCCGGCTGACCCGGGACACCTCGCTGGTCATCGCGGTCCTGGCGCTGCTGGCGGGCGTGTTCCTGATCTACACCATGTGTTCGGCGACGGTCGCCCAACGCCGCCGCGAGCTGCTGACGTTGCAGGTGCTGGGGGCGCGCCGCCGCCGGGTGACCAGAGGGTTCGTGGCTGAGATCGGGCTGGTCGCGCTGGTCGGCGCGGTCAGTGGGATCGCCTCCGGCATGGTGACCGGCCGGATGATGATCGATATGTTGCCACCGGTGATCCTCTCGGCGGTCGACGTTGATGTGGCCTACCGTCCCGACCCGTGGGTGGTTGGCGCGGCGGGGCTGGTTGGTGTCCTGGCCGCGGTTGCGGCGGCGCTCTTCGCGGTACGGGTGGACATGAACGTGCCCCTTGCGCAGGCGATCCGGGGCACCGAGGAGGACAGCGTCGCGACCGCCGGGCGGCGGCCCGTGCTGGCGGTGGCCGCGGCGGCGCTCCTGCTGGTGGGCGCCGGTGCCTCCTGGGCCGCTGGCTCGCGCTCCTCCGCTCTCATCCTGCTGGCCGGGGCCGCCATCGCCGCGCTGGCGGCGGCGCCAGGGCTGTTGGCGCGAGCCTCCGCGGTGGTCACCTCCCGGCTGGGTGGGACGGGCGAGCTGGCCGGGCACAGCGCGACCCGCCACGCCCGCCGGACGTGGAGCATCATCATGACCATCGCGGTGGCCACCGCGGTGAGCGTGGCTATCCAGGGCTCGATGTCGAACCTGCTCACCGCGGGCAACCGCAGCGTGGCCTCGCTGGGGGATACCGCCCTGTTCGTCCAGCCGGTGGTCGCCGAGGGCCTGCCCACCGACCCGGTCTTCGACGACCAGACCGTCCAGGGACTCGCTGCGATCGATGGCGTACGGCAGGCCGTGCCGGGCCAGCTCATGCCGTTGTCCTTGGACGAGCGCTCCTTCATGGTCCAGGGCGTCAACGAGGGGACGAACACCCCCGCCTTCCGCAACGCCAGCGGCCAGGCCCAGGAGAGTGTCGTCAGCGGTTCGGCCGCCATCGTCTCGCGCAAGGCGTCCCTGGCGCTCGACGTCGCCGCTGGCGACTCGGTCACCCTGCCCTCGCCCACCGGCCCGCACACCCTACGCGTCGCGGACGTGGTCGACTACCCCACCCTCAACGACGGCCAGATCGTGATCTCCCTGGCCAACCTCCAGCAGTGGTACGCCCGCCCAGGGGCCAGCTTCGTCGAGATCCTTACCGATGAGGGCGCAGCCGTCGCCCAGGTCGCCGCTCGGGCCCGTGACCTGGCAGCCTCGCGCACCTCCGCGACGGTCTACGTCGAACCCGGGCAGGAGGTCCTGGATGCGCTGCGCTCGAGCATCGCGCAGGCCAGCCTGCTGGCCCAGACGTCACAGTGGATGATCGTGCTGGTGGCCGCGCTCGGGGTGTTCAACGTCATGATGATGACCGTCCTGGCCCGCCGGCGCGAGCTCGGCGTGCTGCGGGCGATCGGCGGGCGTGGATCCGCCATCCGGCGGATGATCCTCACCGAGGCCGCGGGATACACCCTCATCGGTCTGGTCATCGGCGCCGGGCTCGGTGTCCTGCTGCACTACGGCGCCAACGACCTGGTCGGGGCGTCAATGGCCCTGACCGTCCGGTTCGCCCCGGTCCCCCAGTCCCTGGCCTCGGCGCTGCTCGCCTGTCTTGTGGTCATCGCCGGCGCCCTCATCCCGGCCTGGCGCGCCAGCCGCCTGGACCCGGCGACCGTCCTCGCTGAGGAGTGACCCGTGAGCCTTCTCCAGCAACAGGTCATCCCCTGGCCGAAGGTCGCCTTCCCGCGACCGCCGGGGCGCATTCCTCTCCTGGGCGACCTCCGCCCGGTCAGCCCGCGCGCACCGCTGCAGGACATCATGCGCCTGGCGCGCGGGCTCGGCCCCATCTACGAGGTCAAGGCGTTCCGCCACCGGATCGTGGTCGTCGCCGCGCACCGGTACGCGGCTCAGCTCTGCGACGAGGACAAGTTCGAGAAGGCGCGGACTCCCGGCCACGCCGCCCTACGCCGCCGGGGCGGCGACGGGATATTCACCGCCTACAACGACGAGCCCGCCTGGCAGCTGGCGCACGACCTGCTGCTGCCGGCCTTCAGCCGCGCCTCCATGCAGCGCTACCACCACACCATGATGACGGTCCTCGACGAGCTCATCGAGGTGTGGGGGAGCGCAGCCGACCGCGGGCAGTGGGTGGACATTCCCACCAGCATGACGCGCATGACGATCGAGATCCTCTGCCGGTGCGCGTTCGGCACGAGCATGCAGCCGCTCGCCTCCCTGGACCAGCCACGGTTCGTCACCGCGATGCTGGCGGGTATGAGGTCTGTCCAGCGGCGGGCGTCGCTCCAGGTCATCCCGGGGATCGGTGCACCGGTCGCCAGCGTCCTCGACGCGGCCAACCAACACCATTTCTCGTACGTCGATGACTTTCTCGACGGGATCATCGCGAAGGCACAGCGGGAGCGCCCTGGCGACGACAGCGACATGCTCGGCATCATGCTGACGACGGCTCATCCGGAGACCGGGGAGAAGCTCAGCCTGCGCAACATCCGGTACCAGATTCTGACGTTCCTCGTCGCGGGCCACGAGACCACGGCGGGTGCGCTGTCGTTCGCCCTGCACTTCCTGCTGAGGAACCCACACGTCATGCGGCGGGCACAGGCGGAGGTCGACAACCTCTGCGGGGCGTCCCAGGACGGCAACATCCGGTTCGAGGACGTGCCCAAGTTCCGGTACCTGCGCCGGGTCCTCGAAGAGGCGCTGCGCCTCTGGCCGACGGCCCCCGGCTTCAGCCGTACGCCGAAGACCGAGGCCCTGCTCGGTGACCGCTGGCTGATGCGTCACGGCGACTGGGCGACCATCATCCTGCCGCTCCTGCACCGGGATCCCGAGGTCTGGGGTGCGGAGCCGGAGGTGTTCGACCCGGACCGGTTCCTGCCGGAGCGGGTCCGCGAGCGTCCTGCGCACTCGTACAAGCCCTTCGGGACCGGCCAACGCGCCTGCCTGGGCCGGCACTTCACCATGCACGAGGGCGTCCTGGCCCTGGCCCGCTTCCTCTCGCGCTTCGAGTTTCACGGCGACCCCGCGTACGAGCTGAAGGTTGCCGAGCATCTCACCGTGGCGCCGACCGGCCTGCGTGCCATGGTCCAGCGCCGAGGACCAACGTCACGGTGACATCTCCCCGGAGCCGACGGCTCTGGGGGTCGCGTCGCGGAAGGCCCGGCGTACGAGCTCGTCGACGGAGTCGCCGCTGGTGCGCCGAGCCGCAGCAGTGCCCACGCGTCGTTGCCGACCTCGACCGAGCTGACGACCTGGTGGGCGGCGATCGCCTCGCGCAGGGCGCCCACCTGGAACGGCAGGTCGGCGCCGGCGAGATAGTACACCCCGTGCGCCTGCGCGAGCGCGGCGGGGGCCAGGCCGGCGCGGGTGACGATGCCGACCGGGTTGGTGAAGTCGACCAGCCACGCGCTGGGGCTCACCACCCGCACCTGCTCCGCGACATCGAGCATCACGGGCGCGGTACGCAGCGCCTTGGCCAGCCCACCGGCACCGGTGGTCTCCTGTCCCAGGAAGTCACACCGCAGCGGCAGGGTCTCGTCCTGCAGGCGCATCGTCTGGCCACCGACGCGCAGCTGCACCAGTACGACATCGGCGCCGTCCGCCGCGGAGGCGATGTCGGTGTGCGTGGTCACCGCAGCTGGGTGGTCACTGGCGGCGAGCATCCGCCGGCTCATCGCCGCGAGCACGCCCAGCACGCCCAGTCGGTCTGCCGATATGTCGTGCAGGGCGAGCTCGCCGACGCCGAGCTGGTGCCGTAGGCGTACCAGCCCGTCGACGATCCCCGGGGTGTAGGTCGACCCGCCACCGACGATGGTCTGCTTCACGGTCTTCCTTCGGCAGCCGCCCGCGTCGGGTGCCGAGAGCGACGCCTCGAAGCCCGCACCGCGACCGGTCGTGCATGGCCCATCGCCAGCTACCCCGCACCGCGGCGGGGGTGCCAGGACGCCTCGGCCAGCGCCCACGACGCTGCCTGCTCGTAGACGGCCGTCGCGAGCCAGGCGTCAGCGAACGCGGTCGCACCGGCCTCGACCGACCGGCCGAACGGGTCGCGCGGGCGGGCCTGCGCGGCGGTTGTCAGTGCCCGGACCAGACCGGCCCCGGTGTCCAGCCGCGCCGCGCGCAACCGCGCATCGTCGGGGGAGGCCAGCGCCTGCACGGCGCGGCCGCCGGCGACGACCCGCTCCACGTGGCGGCGGACGCGGTGCAGCGCGAAGTCGCCGAGGGGCGCCGGTTCCACCGCTGGTCCATCGGCCGGCGACCCGTTGGCCGGCGGTCCACCGGGCGTACCTACCGCCGCCGAACCAGGGTGGCCGTGCCCACCAGGCACCCGGTCGAACCCCAGGTCGACGTGGCCGGCCCACTCGTGCGGCAGCTCCAGGTCTGATGTGGACAGGGCAAGTGGGCACAGCGTCAGCCTGCGTAGCGGTTCTGGGCGCCCGACGACCCGCACCTCGATCCCGTCCGCTTCGGCGAGCCGCCGCAGGTTGCCCCGGTACGCCAGCGCGGCGTGGTCAGACGGGACCGTCAGCGTCAGGACGGTCCCGTCGGCGGTCACCATCGAGACCCCGTCGCTGTCGGCACCGTTGATGCGGCCCGACACGAACAGCAGGTCGTCGCCTGCCGCCCGGTCCTGGACCGGCAGCGCCAGCGCGGCGAACGCCCGGGCGACCTGCTCGTCCAGCGGCGTCGCCCAGAGCCCGGCCAGCGGGTCCTCGGTCCACGCCGCGCCGCGGGCACGCACGGCCTTGACCTGCCGGCCCGCGCCGAGCGCGCGGATGTCGGAGGCCGTCGCACCGGACACGACAAGGCCACCACGACCCAGTGCCCGGTGGGTCAGCGAAGCCTCGCCCAGGGCAACGGGTGCCTCGCCGGCCACCGCCGCGCGCTCCTCCCCGCCGGGCATCAGGTCCGAGACCATCCACACTCGGCAGTCCCGGTCGGCCAGGTAGGTGACGACTCCGCCGTACCCGGACCCGGCCACCACGGGGACGCTGCACAGCCCGTACAGGCGCAGGCTGCCGCGCACGTCGTACCGGCGCCGGGCGGTGCCGACCAGCTCGCTGGTTGCCGGACCGGGCTCGCGGAGCGCCCGGGTCACCAGGAGCAGCTCCCGCAGGTCGTCGGAGAGGTCGCCGAGCCGGTACTGCGGCTGGAGCTCCCGGGCCGCATGCAGGTGGGTGGCGACGTTACGGCCGGCGGCGGCGGCCCGGTGCAGCCCGTGCACCCGGGCCTCGTGCGTGGCGCGGAGCAGTGCGGCGCGCAGCACAACGCCGGAGCCACTGACTCCGGCGGCGAGCACCGCGGCTCCGGCCTGCCAGAGGTGCTCGGCGGCGGACCGCTGCTCCCCGGTCAGATCCTCGGTCTGGTCCCCGCTCACGTCCCCGGGCTTCTCGGCGGCCGGCTCTACGGGCTCCCCGGCCGGGACCGCACTCCCGCTGTCGGCTGGCCCCCCGTCGTCGGCGGGGGCGCGGGCCAGTACTGCGGCCCGGTGCAGACACTTCGGCGCGAGCAGGCAGGTGCAGGTCACCTGCTCCGGCCCGGTCACCGCGCCATCCGTAGCGAGCAGCGTCACCGTGGTCGCGCCGTCGACCGCTACCGTGAAGTGTCCGTCGTGGACGGTCACCGGCCAGCCGGCTGCCGTGGCCACCGCGGCGTCCAGCTTCCTGCGCAGCCGGTCGGGTAGGGCGTCGACCGCCGCCGTCAGCACTGGCGCGGCTACCCGGGGGAGTCCAGTCACGGCGATGCCTCCTTGGCCATGCCCTCGCTCCGGGCAGCGCCTCTATTGGCCGTGCTCTCGTGGCCCCCGCGCCCGATCACGGCTTTACCTGCTCTCCGACCCACCGGGCCAGCTCCATCGGGCTCAGCGCGGCGACCGGCATCCCGGCGGCCACCAGCTGGCCAGCGGTCGACACGCAGTAGCGGGGCCGGGCGTCGTCGTCGAGGCTGGCGCAGCCGAGCAGGGTACAGCCCGACTCCTTGAGCGCGCGGACCTCGCCGAGCAGGCCGGCCAGCGGGTACCCCTCCTCGAAGTCGCTCACCACCACGACGAGCGTGCGGGCCGGCACGGTCACCAGGCCACGGGCGTAGCGCAGGCCGGCCGCGATGTGCGTACCCCCGCCGACCTGGACCTCCAGCAACAGGCTGAGCGGGTCGTGCACGCGGTCGGTCAGGTCGACGACCTCGGTGGAGAACGCGACAAAGTGTGTGGTCAGCGCGGGCACGCCGGCGAGGACGGCCGAGGTGAGCGCCGACCAGATCACCGACGCCTCCATCGAGCCGGAGACGTCCACCACGAGCACCAGGCGCCAGTCGACGCCGCGCCGGGCGCGGGTACGGAAGACCGGCGTCGCCGGCACCAGCACGAACCTGCCATCGTCGTCGAACCGGCTCACGGCGAGGTTTCTGCGTACCGTGCGGGACAGGTCCAGCGGGCCACCTGGCCGGTACGTGGGCCGTGGCGTGGTGAGCCCGGACAGCGCCGGGCGTAGCCGGACGGCGAGCTCGCGGGTCAGCTCCTCGATGATGCGGGCGACCAACGGCCGGAGCCGGGCGACCGTCGACTCGGGCATCCCGCCGGCCAGGGAGAGCACACTCTGGAGCAGCTCGACCGAGGGTCGTACCGAGTGCGGCTCCAGCAGCAGCGCGGCGTCGGCCCGGCCGGACTCGGCGGCGCTGGCGAGCACCTCCTCGCGAACCCCGGAGCCGAAGAGCTCTTCGAGCTCCCGGGCCCACTCCCGCACGCTGGGGAACGCCGGCCCGCGGCCGGCTGCGTCCCCATCGCGGCACCCTTCGCCTTGCCCGGTGCCGTAAAGCTCGTCGAGTGCTGTGGCATACCGCCGGGCCGCCCCAGCAAGGCACCGGCTTTCCCGCCCGAGCACCAGCCGCCACCGGTCGGCTGCGGACAGCTGGCCGGACACCGTACGCGCGGCTGCGTCCACAGTGGGCGGATGGCCGTCCGTTGTGGACGGCGCCGGCAGGCGGTGCCGCGACAGCGCATCGAGGCCGGCCCGGTCGGCGAGCAGCCGGGCGAGCAGCAGGTCGGGGTCGTCGACGGCGCCGACGTCGTACCCGCCGCCCAGCCGCTCGTGCACGACCTCCAGCAGCCGGCCGCGGGCAGCCGGGCTCAGCACGTGGAACCCGCCCCGCAGCGCGGGCAGCCGGGCCAGGAACTCGTCGTCGGCCAGCGACTCGACGCGTTCGAGCAGGCCGGTGAGCGCCTCGCCGCCGGTGTGCAGCAGCGGTTCGGCCACGGCGAGCGCACCGGTGAGGCGGCCGCGCAGGGCGCGCCGGGCGTCCGGAGTGGTCGCGGTGTCGACCCAGGACGCGAGGCGTGACCCGAGTGCGGCGGGCTCGTCGAGACCGAGGAGCATCCGGACCACTCCGGCGGCGGCACCGATCATCGGCGTACCCCCGGTGGTGAGCCGGTCCAGCGCAGCGGACAGGCGTAGCCCGACTCCCGTACCTTCCGCGCGCTGGGCCAAGGCCGCCAGCGCGTGGGCGTCGGCCACGTCCTCGGACCCGGCCAGCCCGTCAACCTGGCGTACGGCTGCCGCCTCCAGCACCTCGGCGACCGCGGACACCTCCGTCTTCGGCAGGCCGGACGCACCGGCGATGTGCCCGAGGCGCAGCCGGTCGAGCAGGGCGAGCGCGCCGATCGTCTCGCTCAGCGTGCCGCTGGCCGGCACCAGCGTGGCCACCTCGGCCAGCCGTTCGGTGGTCAGCACGGCCAGCCCGCAGACCGCCGCCGCGCGCAGCCCCTCGACCGCCTCGCTCGCGGTGGGACCACCCGCGGCCGCCTCCCGGCGGCGGCGCTCGCGCAGCATGCCCTCGGCGGCCTGCGCCAGGACGACGCCACGAACGCCGGCCACGTCGAGCATCGCCTCTGTCCCGGGCGTCCAGCGCAGCCGCCAGCGGGAGGTCAGTGCGTCTCCGCCGCCGAGGCCGACGACCTCGGTCGCCTCGCCATAGGGGATGTCGCACACGGTGAGGCGGTGCAGCGCGACCTCCCGGCGACGGTCCAGGTCGGACCGCAGCGGGTCGAGGCGTACCTCTTTCTCGGGGCCGCCCGGGCCGGGCAGCCGCAGCGCCGCGAGCAGGTCCCGCACGGCCGGGCCCAGGCCCGAGCGGGGGGTTCCGGGGGCGAGCGTGCCTCGGCGGTCCCCGACGAGAGCCCGCTCCATGGCTGCGGCGACGGCCCGGCCCCGCCCCATCACCTCGCCCTGCGCGAGCACGGTCTGCAGCGCCTCGACCAGCTCGCCCCGGCCGGGCGCGGGGAGCCCGCGCAGCCGCGCCAGGTCGCTCGCCAGCCGAACCGCTTCCCGCGCCTCGGCCGGACCGGCCGGGTGGCCGGCAGCGCGTACCCGTGCGCAGATCTGTACCACTGACTCCGTCGCGGCTGCCTCGATCGCGAGCGGGTCGCCGGCTGCCCGCAGGACCGCCTGCTGCCACTGTGGGTCCCGGATCCCGGCCGGGTATCCGGACCGCTCGTCGAGCAGCTCGAAGGTGTACGGGACGAGCGAGGTGACCACTGTCCCGGCCGGCCGCACGCGACCATTGGGTGCACCCGTGTTGGGTGCACCGGTGTTGCGCGCATCGGTGTCGGGTGCACCTGTGGCGGGCGTATCTGTGTCGGGCGCGCTGGGCAGGAGCGCCGGGGCGTGGAACGCGCCGACCACCGCCGCGACCCGCTTCCCTGCCGCCTCGGCGAGACACCGGCGCATCCACGCCTCCCGGCACAGGTCGATCCGGGAGACCCCGCCGGCACGCTCGGTGTCGTGCCGCAGCGCCCAGCCGACGAGCAGTGCCGCGCGGCGGATCGCCTCTGTGTCGGCACCGGGCGCCCGCGCCTCAACGGTACGGTCCCACATGTCCTCGTCGGCGCGCCCGCTCGCGGCCGCCTTGAGCCCCTGCGCCAGAGTCGGGAGTCCCTGCGTCAGGGTCAGCCTGCGGCTCGGCGGCGCCTCCCGTGCCGGCTCGGGGCCGGATGGGGCCTCCTGCGCCGGCCTATGGTCCAGCGGCGCTCTCTGCGCAGGTCTGTGGTCCAGCGGGGCTTTCTGCGCCGGCCCGTGGTCCAGCGGGGCCTGCGGTGCCGGGGCGCGCCATGCGGCATCCGCATGGGGATCTCGCCATGCCGGATCGGCAAGGGGAAGGTCGCACGGCACCACGGGCACCCCGTGCGCGACCGCCCAGCGGATGGCGACGAGCTCGGGGGAGAAGTCGGCGAACGGGTAGAACGCCGGGCCGCCGCCCTCGGCCACCACTCCGGCGAGCGCGACGGGCGCCGTGGTGCCGGGGTCGGCGAGCCAGCCCAGCCAGTCGGTGAACTCCGCGGGAAGCTCGACGAGCAGCATCTCAGGCTGATACTTGGCGAGCAGGTCTGGCAACACGACCGACAGGGCCGGCGAGTGGTGGCGTATCCCGACCAGGTACGGCCGTTCGCAGCCGTACAGGGTGTCGAGGACGGCGTTGACCTCAGTCCGTTCAGTCCGTGATGACATCGCGCAGCTCCCAGAGCTGGCGCCACAGCCGGGCACCGCCCTGCGCCCGGCGCCGGACTGCGCCGTCCCAGTAGCCGAGCAGCTTCGCACCGTCGGCCGGGTCGTCCTTGCGGACCACGCCGAGCAGGTGGCCGGGCAGCAGGGACAGCACGTCCCGGTCGCCGGGGAAGTACGCCGCCGCGAGCCCGATCGAGCTGGCCACCGCCACCGCCTCGGCGGTGCTCATGACGGTCGACGGCCGTTCGACGTCCCAGCCTTCCACGGAGCGCCCAGCGCGCAGGTCACGAAATGCCGTCACGAGCGCCTCGACCACCGCCTCGTCGACTGCGAACGGTGTGCTGACCCGGTCTAGCACCGCCTTGGCCTGGCGGGTCACCAGCGCGGTCTCGGCGGCCAGGTCGGGAATCGGCCCGACCGTCTCGAAGTTGAACCGGCGCTTGAGCGCGGCCGACATCTCCGACACCCCACGGTCGCGGAGGTTGGCGGTGGCGACGACCGTGAACCCGGGCCGCGCCGGAACGGTCGCGTGCTCGGTGCCGGCCAGCTCCGGCACTGCGATGCGCCGGTCGGACAGGATCGACACGAGCGCGTCCTGCACCTCCGGCAGGCACCGGGTGATCTCCTCGACCCGCGCCACCGCACCGGTGCTCATGGCGGTCAGGACCGGCGACGGAACCAGCGCCTCGGGGCTGGGACCGTGCGCCAGCAGGAGCGCGTAGTTCCACCCGTACCGCAGCTGGTCCTCGGTGGTGCCGGCGGTGCCCTGGACCACCAGCTCGCTCGTCCCGCACACCGCGGCGGACAGCAGCTCGGACAGCATCGACTTGGCGGTGCCGGGCTCGCCGACCAGCAGCAGCCCGCGCTCCCCGGCGAGGGTCACCACGCAGCGCTCCACCAGCGCCCGGTCGCCGACGAACTTCGCCTCGATCGCACACCTGGCCGGCAGCCCCTCCCGTCTCGCCCCCTTGGGCAGCTGGAGGACACCGGTGGCACCGGCGATGAAGGTGACCACCGCCCGCGGCGTCAGGCGCCAGCCGGGAGGGCGGGGCCCATCGTCGTACGCGGCGAGGAACGCCAGCTGGTCGGCGTACGCGTGCTCGGCCGGGTCGACCTGGCGGACCCGCTCGACGGTCTCGGTAGTCATCGGCGCCTCTCTGTAGTGTTCAGCTCGTCGAACCGGGGGGTGTCGCCGCCGGCCACCCGCTGCCAGGCCAGCTCGAAGAGCCTGGGTAGCGGGGCGACCGGCACCACCACGCCAAGGGTGGGGCTGCCGTCCTCGTCGAGGGTCAGCAGGGGGATCTTCCAGCGCTCGACCGGGGGATGCGGGGTCTTGAGGGCGAGCCAGCCACCGGGCAGGAAGAGCGAGCGGCCGGCGCGGCTGCGCTTGGCCTCCACCAGCAGGTCGCTCGCGGCGAGCTCCTTGCGGGCGGCGGTGAGCCGGGCCGGCTTCCAGCCGGTCCAGCGGGCCACGTTGCGGTCGGTCGGGTCGGGCAGGGCGAGCAGCTGCAGGTAGACCGTTGCCGCGTCGGCGCTGAGCCTGAGCTCGCCGGCCACCTCCGCAACCAGGCTGGGCAGGCAGCGGCTGGGGTCGTGCAGGAACTGCCCATCGGCCTGCACCGGCTCGGCCTGCGCCAGCTCCGCCTCGTCCTGGGCCGGCTCGTCCTGGGCCGGCTCGGCCTGGGCCGGTGGGACGGCCACGGTCTCGGCCAGCCGGCCGGCGAGCAGCAGCCGTAGGGCGGCGAGGGGCTGGTCCTCGGTGTCCTCCAGCCGGGTCCGCACGACCGCGAGCGCGGGGTCATCGGGCCCGGACAGCAGCGCCGGGCATACGCGTACCGTGCGCCAGTCGTCGGTCGCCTCGATCTCCACCGGCCCGACCTTGGTCCACTCTGGACCGGTGACCGGGTTTCCGCCGAGCGCGGTGATGAGCCGGTCGACCTTCTTCTCGTCGAGGTAGCCGACGTCGATGCGCACCTTGGGATCGAGCAGCCGCTGCCGGGCGCGTTCGGCCACTACCGGCAGGTTCGGCCGGATCGGGTGGTCCAGCGGCAGGTGGTACGCGAGCCACGGCAGCGCCCGGGCGACCGCCACCGCGACGGTCTCGGCGGTGACGTCCCCACCGTCCGGCCCGTCGTCGGGGTCGAGCCTCTTCGCGCCGCCCGCGTCCAGCCCGTTGGCGCCGTCCGTGCTGAGCCACCGGCAGGTGTCCGGGTTGGCGATGCCGTGCAGCAGCTCCGAGGCGGACATCGGTTCGGTGATCCCGGCCCGGTGCACGGTCTCCAGGAGTTCGTCCGGCACGGGGGCACGCCGCCCGTGCCGCTCGACCCGCCACGCGGCGAGCCGGTCCAGCCGGGGACCATCGGTCCAGAGCGCAGCCGGGTCGTCCGGCAGCAGCAGGCCCAGCAGGTCGCCCACCCGGCCGCTGCCCTGCCACGCTTCGCGCGCCGCCCGCAACAGGTAGGAGCTGAGCCCGAGCGTGCCGGCTTCAACCTCGGCGGGCAGCCCCGCGAGCAGCAGCACGGCCTCGGCATGGCTGACCCCGGCCGCCTGCGAGCACTCGGTCGCCAGCTCCGGGCGCCACTGTGGTGGGCCGTTCTCGCGTACCAGCCGGACCAGCGTCGGCACCTCCATGGGAAGCGCCATCGACACCTCCGCCGTGATGGAGAAGTCGGGGATCGGGCCGAACTGCCCGTCCGGGGCGTACTCCAGTGCGGCGCCCGAGTCGCCGTACCAGGACGTGACCAGCAGCCGGCGGTGCTCGACCGGGACTACCGAGCCGGCCTTCAGCCGCACCTTCTTGGGCGACGCCAGAGTCACCTTCCGCAGCAGGCCACCGGGTGTGGCCAGGCCGGAGCTTGCGTAAGTCTCCAGCAGAGCGAGCAGGGCCGCCCGGTGCTCGGGTGTGGTGAGCGGCGCGCCGGCCAGGTACATCGCGGCCGGCAGGAGGCCGAGCAGCTCGTACCAGTCGGTGTCGGTGCCGCCGTGCGCCCATTTGCCCGTTGGGGGCTTGGGCGCGGTCAGGGCCGCTGCCGCAGCCTCGACGAGCCTGACCGCGCTGTCGCCGCGGTCGTAGCAGTAGGGGAGGAACCCCTTCAGCGCGCCGGCCAGCGCCGCGTCAGTGGCCGCGGTGGCCGGCCGCGTCGCGGTGGGCTTGCGGTCCTTCTTGGACTTCGGGTAGATCGACTCTCCACCGAGGACAGTCGAGAGCTCGCGCAGGGTGGCGGCGCGCTTAGCGGCCTGCCTCACCACGCCGGCCACGCCCTCGACCAGCGCCGGGTGGGCCAGCTCCGGCAGCTCGCGGGCGATGAGGGCGCGCACTCCGGCGCGGTCGAGCCCGGCAGCGCCGGCCAGCAGCGCGTCGGCGCGTTCGTCGGTCAGCGCTCGCAACGCCGCCGAGCCCTGCGGGTCGCGTGGGCGCAGGTGGTGCCAGAACATCAGGGGCGGCAGCTGTCTGGTGCCACGGGCGAACTTCTGCTTCGGCTGGCCCAGGTCGTACCGGCCGATGACGAAACCATCCCCGGCGCACAGCGTGACGGACTCGCTGTTCCAGCGGTGGTGCCACAGCACCCCGTACGTGGTGTCGGAGCCTGGGAACCGTAGCGCGGCACCGAGCTGGCCGGGCGGTCTGGTCCGCCCGGCGCCCGCAGCGGACAGTGCGAAGCTGCGTCCATCGATGCCGGTCCCGGCGTACCCGCCCTCGCCGACGGCCCGGACCCGCCAGCCGACCAACCCGTCGCGCTGCCCGAGCGGGCCCGCCTCCGCCGCGGTCAGCGCGGGCAGCAGCCAGCACTCGTCGAGCTCCAGCGGCTCGCCGTCGACGGCACCGTCCTCGAAGAAGCGAGGGAGCGACACCCGGCCCTGCCGGCCGGTCGCCACGTCGTACTCGACCCAGACCTGCCGCTCGTCCCGTGAGGCGAGCACCCAGTATGAGGTCCCGTCGCTGGCCACCGCGCCGACCACATCCTCGGCGCGGTCGCCGACCCGCAACGGCCGCCCGCCGAAGGTGCGGCCACCACCGGGCACCGGCAGCGAAGTCCCGCCATACATGGAGAATGCGTCGTCGGGCACCACGAAGACGTCGTCGGGCTGGTTGGTCCAGTACCCCGCGCGGTCCGGCCCCTTGTCCCAGCAGACCAGCAGCTCGCCGTCGACGTGGCGCAGCACCAGCCGCCAGAGCCAGCTGCGCTGGCCCTTCGGGATCTGCGTCCGGTGCTCAGCCTCGATCCCGTCGGCACCCACGGCCAGCACCAGGTCTCCGCGCATGGCGAGCAGCACGGGCCACTGCCGGACCAGAACCACCTTCGCGTCGTCGTCCTTCGACTTCTCCGCCGCAAGCCGGGCGGTCGTCTCGTCCCACGCCGGCCAGCCGTACTCGTCGAGGACGCCGGCGCGCAGCGTACGGCCGAGCACCGGCCCGAGGTCGTGCTCGACGGCCCGGCGTACCGCGTCGGGGCTGACCGCGAAGCCGGCCGGGCTGGCGGCCAGCTTGAGCCGGTCGAGCTGGGCCCCGAGCGTCGGCAGCCCCTGGCACACGACGCAGGCGGCCACGCTGTCCAGCCAGGCGTGCAGCGCCCGGCGTAGGCCCGGCACCGCGAGCACCGCGGCGAGCCGCGCCGGATCGTGCGCACTACCGAGACTCTTCTCGAGGGCGGTTGAGAACAGCGCCTGGAACCGCTCGTCATCCGCGATCGCCACGAGGTCACGGCGCCCGTCGGTCTCGTCGGCGAGCCAGTGCGCGATCGGCAGCCGGGCGCTGCTGTCCGGGTCGGCTACCGGCACGCCGGTGGCGAGGCAGGCATCGAGCAGGTCGAGGTCGACATCGTCGTGCTCCCCGCACAGCACCACCGGCCGGCCGTCGGCGACCAGCCGCTCAGCCATCCGCTCGACCAGCCGCAGCAGCGCGGGTAGGCGCTTCGTGTCGCGCCATGACCGGTCCTCGCGGTGCGCGGCGAAGCGGGTCAGCCAGCCGGCCGGGCCGTCGGCGCACTCCGCCTCAGCGGGTACCGAGCCCGCCGGGCCGGTGAGCGCGCCACTCGCGCCGGAGGAGTCCAGCACGCTGAGCCACACGTCGTCGGCGCAGCTCTCCGGGAAGAGGCCGAGCAGCCGGCCCCGCAGCACGGGATCCGCGGCAGCACGCTTGACCAGCGAGCTCTGGTACGCCGTCCAGAAGGCGGCCGGGGCGCGCAGGACCGCCGGGGCGGCCAGCAGGTCGCCGAGTACGGCCCCGTCGGCCTCCGCCGGGTCCAGGCCGGCTGCCTTGGCCAGGCGGCGCAGGTCGGTGTGCATCCCGGCGTAGGGCGGCAGCCCGCCGAGGGTCCGCTCGACGCACAGCCGCCGGAACCGCTCGTACGCCGTCGCCGGATCGCAGCGTGCGGCCAGGTCCCGGGAGTGCGCGGAGAGCGCCTTCGCGGTCAGCGCGCCGGCGAGCGCGAACTCCAGGAACACCGCGTGCGCTCGCTCCTCGTCGATCGCCAGGCCGAAGGAGCGCTCGGCGTCACGGGCCTTGCCGAACATCATCGCGGCGTAGGACGGGCTGTCCGCCGCGAGGAACGCCCGCCCGGCCTCCTCGTAGAAGGTCGGCAGGAAGTGCGGCACCGAACGGGCCAGCCGGTCGCCGAGCGCCGTGAAGCCCTCGTTGGCCGGTCCCACCCGGGACTTGGCGGTCCGGGCGAGCCGTTCGATGTCCTTCACCAGCGCGAGCGCGTGGTGCCCGTTGGCCGGGTCGTGGACCAGCGCCCACGCCGGGAACCCGAGCGCCTGCTGGCGGACCAGCCCTACCTCGTCAACCCGTTCCGGGGCGCCGAAAGCCAGGAACTCCAGGCTCAGGTCCTCGGCCTCGCCCAGCGTCGCCGGGACCAGCCGGACCACGACCCGCCCGTCGAGGGCTGGGTGCCGGTAGGCCCGTGCGGTCAGCGTGTCGACAGTGTCGTCCTTGGTGACGGGTGCCCCGGTCGGCAGCACCGCACCCGCGTCAAGCATCGCCTCGGCGTTCACGCCTGCTCCTCGCTCTTCTCTACGACCCGGCCGGCGTACAGGGCGGAGGCCATCCGTACCCCTTCTGACCAGGTGACCGGACCGACCTCGACGAGCTTGAACGGGCTGCCGGCGCGGTCGGTGAAGACCAGGTCACCGGTCTCGGTCTCCCACGACGGGTCATCGGAGCCGACCCAGAACCGGGCCTCGACGGTACGACCGGCCTCGAAGACCCGGCAGACCGCGTACCCGCCCCGGACCGGATAGCCGAGCGTGGACGCTCTTGCCAGCAGGTGGCGCAGCTCCGCGTACTCGCCGCCGGAGTACTCCTCGAGCCTGTCCTGCTGCGGGTCGATCCCGGGTGGTCGGGTCCAGGTGGCCCGGAAGAGCTGGTCGACGGACTGGCGTACGCCGAGGTCGGCGGCGAACTCCCGCAGGTCGTCCAGGTCTTCCAGCAGCACCGGATGCGGGATGAGCAGCTCGGTGGCGGGTATTCGCACTGTTTCCCCGTCCAGGTTGACCACGCCGATGCCCTGGTCGTCGACGTCGCGCAGGAACCCGACCTCCTCGGCGTCGGGCACCGTGACGACCAGGTCGGTGAGGGCTGTGCGCCAGGCCTCGTCGGGCCACACGGACCGGAGCACCGCGGCGGGCACGGGTAGCGACCGCACCATCCAGCGCTCGACCTCGGCGCGGCACAGCCCGTCGTGGCGCGCCAGCCACTCGGTCAGCTGCCGGAGCCCGACCACCACCGGGTCGTCGCGGATCGCCGGGGGTACGGCCTTCAACGCCCGGCCCGCTGCGTTACGGCAGGCCACCTCCCCGGACTGCAGAGTCACCTGATAGCCACCAGCCGTTGCCAGCCATGCCACGCCAGACCATCTCCCTGGATCGGATCGACGCCGCAGGCTAGCGTCCGCCACCGACAACTTTCCAACGCGGCTGGCAGCGGCTCTCCGGCCGGGAAGCTTGTCCCGGGCCACATTCTCTGGAGGCCGCTGTCACGCCTGGGCACCAGCGGTGGGCCGGGCGGCCTCAAACGGCAGCCAGCGTGGGTGTGATACGCGGCGTCGGACGTGCGCCGCCAGCGGCGCGGCTGTGGGCCCCCGGTGGCATGGGTCAACAGCCTCTTTCGGTGTGATCCCGCACCGTTTCGCTGATCGTAGATATGCTGCGTGCTGTGGCGTGGTTCAGTGAGTCGGATCTCCGCGGGATGGCGGGCAGCCGTTCGTATGCGCGAGGAGTCGGCTACGTCGATACGGTCACCGGCCTCGGTGAGCTGCCGGACGGGGTGACGGCGACGGTGCCCGGCACGGGCGGCCGGTATCGGGTCCGGCTGACCGGCGAGCTCAGCGGAGAGCTCGAGGGCGACTGCACCTGTCCGTACGGGCAGGAGGGGCACTTCTGCAAGCACTGCGTCGCCGTCGGGCTTCACCTGCTACGGACCGCCGATGCGGCTCCCGATCGGTCGAGTTCGGACAGTAACGTGGGCCGGGCTAGAGGTGGCGCGAAGTTCGACGTACGAAGCTTTCTCGGCACTATGACGCATGCGGACCTGGTCGATCTGCTGGCCCAGCAGGCGCAGCACGACTCCGGTCTGTTCCGCAAGCTTCGGCTGATGGCCCTGACGGCGGCGCAGACCCCTGACCTGGCGGAGCTGGATCGGCAGGTGGAGCTGCTCGCGGTCGACTGGCTCGACTACGACGCGGCGGACGGGTACGCCAAGGGCGCCGATGACCTGCTCCAAGCGCTGAACCAGCTCCTGCCGGCACACGCCGCCGCGGTGCAGCCGCTGCTGCGCCGCGCTATGCGCCACCTCGGCGAGGCGGCCAACGCGACCGAGGGCGACGCCTATCCGATCACTGAGTCGGCCGGGCAGGCGTGGGAGCTCTATCTTCGGGCGTGCGAGACGGCTCCCCCGGACCCGGTCGAGCTCGCCGAATGGCTTGTCGGCTTCCAGCTCACCGGTCCCGAGTGGCCAGACCTCTCCGTGGCTGAGGTGGTGGAGCTGCTCGGTGAGACCGGCCTCGACCACTACCGTCAACGCCTGGCAGCGGCACCTGCGCACGACCCAGGTCAATGGCGGCTGCGGCACCTTCAGGAGGAGCTGGTCTCGGTAAGCGGGGACACCGACGCTCTGGTCAAGTTCCTGGCGGAGGATCTCTCCGGCCCGCACCAGTTCGTCCGCATCGCGCAGCTGCTGTGTGGCGACGGGCGTGATGATGAGGCGATCGACTGGCTGGAGCGGGGCTTCGCCACCGGCCAGGGGCCACACGACCATCGCCTGACGACCCTGGTCGACCTGCTGGTCGAGCTCTACACACAGACCGGCCGGGACGCGCAGGTGATCGGGCTGCGGGAGCGGCACTTCACCGCCGCCGCGGGTGAGAGCAGCTACCGGGCGCTGCGTGCGGCAGCCGAGCGCACTCCCGAGTGGCCGGCGCTGCGGGCTCGGGCACTGGACCTGCTGCGCCAGCAGGCGCGGGGCCGGGCGGACTGGTTCGCCGCGGACACCCTGGCTCGGGTGCTGCTCGACGAGGACGAGGTCGCCGAGGCATGGCAGGTGACCCAGGACCACCACTGCACAGAACCGGTACGGCTGGCGGTCACCGCCCGCCGCGCCCAGACCCATCCGGCCGACGCTGTCGCCGTCTACCGGCCGATGGTCGCCGCCGCGATCCAACAGACCAATAACGCCGGGTACGAACAGGCCGCCCAGCTGCTGCTGACTATGCGCCCCCTCTTCGCCCGCACCGGAGAGGACTTCTCCGACTACGTCACGCAGCTACGCGAGGCCAACCGCCGCAAGCGGAACCTCATCGCCGAGCTGAACCGCAACGGTCTGTGATCCCACCGGAGGCCGGCGGCGGCCGCCCGCCAGGGCGGTCGCAAGCACATCGATGCCCCTGGCGGGGCGGCGTGCGGCGCTGGCAGCGATGCAACATGGGCCTCGTCCCGCGCAGGGTGTGCCCGGCCCTGGGCGCCAAAGCCGCCAGCCACGCAGAACGCGAACGGACCAGGTCAGTTCACAGTGGACCCGTGCTGGCTCCTCGTGTGGCGAGCAGGTCCGTGGCCTGTTCGGCGCTACCCGCCGAACACAGGACCACTGGTCAGGAGCGGAGCTGACGGAGCAAGCTTATGGGATCTCTGGTGCCACTTCGTGCAGCGTCTTCATTCCTGAAGGGGTACGCCGCGAGCTGCGAGGACGCGGCGGAGCTGGTCTGTCTGTGCCACGACGTTCTTCCGTACGACCGGGCTCACGCCGGACGCCTGTGCGGATGCGTCCGCCGCGTCCGGGAACGCCCCGTCCACGCCGAAGAACGGGAACATCGACAAAGACAGCACGATGGCGGGCATCGTCCCGGCCTGGTGCATCGACGGCATGCCGGCCAGGAACCTTTCGGCGTACCCGGTGAGAAGGTCGTCCTGGCCAGGGCGCCAGAACGCGGTGGTGAGATCGAACAGCGAGCCTATCGGCACCTCGCGCTTTTCGACAATGGCCTCCCATACCCGTTGCTTTGCCGCCGGGTCGGGCCGCGCGGCCTGCACCGTCAGGGCGCGTACCCAGGTGTCAGGGCTTGGGTCCCGCCGGGCCAGGGCATCCACCTCGGCCTGGTCGTAGTGCCCGAGCTCGGCGGCGCGGACGAGGATGCGCCAGCCCAGGTCGACGTCGGCGCCGTCGGCGGCCCGCAGCGTGTCGAGCTGGCCAGGACTGGTCGCGGTGCGGGCCAGGGCGCGCATCGCGACCCGGCGGCGAGCCGGGTCGTCCGCCAGCGCAATGCACACGTCGGCTACGGATGACATCAGGTCAATGCGTGACGCTTCGGGGGCCCAGCGTTCGGCGGCGGTAACGGCGAGCCGCAGGAACGGCTCGACCAGGCTGTCGTTGGACTCGTATGCAAGCGCCCCGGTCACGCAGCGGATGAAGTCTGTGGTGGCGATGTCTGTCGTCACCAGCATGTCCCAGGCGGTCGTGACGGCGACCGCGCGAGCCACCGCGGACGGCAGCCGCCCCGCCGAGCGCAGCAGCGTCTCCCGTGAGGCCGGGTCGGGCCGCGTCGAGGCGAAAGTAAGGTCCTCATCGTTGACGAGCAGCAGGCCAAAGGCCTCGATCGCACCGATATCCGTCCGAGTGCCCGAGGTCTCCACAGGGACGAGCCGCCGGCGTACCAGCCAGTCTCCGTCCCAGTCGTATACGCCTACGTCGAGCCGGTGCGGCCTGGGCTGACCACCGTCGGGACCGGTCGCCCGCATCGAGCTCGCACCCGCGGGCGTGGTCTCGACCACGAGCCGGTCAGTGCCGGCGGTGTCGAGCCAACCCCGGCTCCAAGCCGCGAGGTCACGGCCTGATGCGGCCTCGATCGCCCCCATCAGGTCGTCGAGCACGGCGTTGCCCCACGCCCGCTCGCGGAAGTACGCTCGCAGGCCGGCCACGAACTGCGGTTCTCCGACGTACGCGACCAGCTGTTTGAGGGCGCTCGCGCCCTTGGGGTAGGTGATCCCGTCGAAGAGGGTGGCCGCCTCGGCGACGTCGCGTACCGGCTGGCGGATCGGATGGGTGGTCGGCGCCCGGTCGGCTTCGTACCCGACGAGCTTCCGTCCGGCCAGGAACGACGACCACACGTCCGGGAACGGGGTTGCGGCGGTCGCGGCCCAGTGGGCCGCCCACTCGGCGAACGACTCGTTGAGCCACAGGTCGTCCCACCAGCGCATGGTGACGAGATCGCCGAACCACATGTGCGCCATCTCGTGCAGGAGGACCACGGCGCGGCTCTCCCGCTCCTGGAAGGTCGGGTCGCTGCGGTAGATGAACGCGTCCGACCAGGTGACGCACCCCCAGTTCTCCATCGCCCCGCCCATGTCGGGCGCGAACACCTGGTCGTACTTGCGCTGCGGGAACGGCAGGCCGAACTGCTCACCGAAGAAGGCCAGGCCAGCTGCGGTGGTCGCGAACAGCTCCGGCGCGTCCCGGTCGAGGAAGCCGGCCAGCGACCGCCGCACGAACAGGCCGAGGTCGTAGCCGCCCCGGTCGGAGCGAATCTCATGGAACGGCCCCGCGTTGACTACCGGGACGTACGTCGACAGCGGCGGGGTCGCCGGGAAGGTCCAGCGGCGGGTGGTACCGAGGTCCTCGATCTCGGGGTCGCCGCTGTTGCTCGCCACCGTCCACCTGGACGGCGCCACAACCGTGAACGCGAACGGCGCCTTGAGGTCCGGCTGGTCGAAGCACGCCCACGCCCTGCGGGCCTCGTCAGGCGCGAACGACGTCCAGACGTACACCTCCTTGTCGGAGGGGTCGACGCAGCGCTTCACGCCGACACCGAGGCTCGTTGACCGCTGTACCGACTCGACGACGAGCGTGTTGTCCGTGGCGAGGCTGGCCAGCGTGATCCGGCCGTCGCGGACGGCCTCTGGTGGGACCGGTACGCCGTTGAGCACGGCGGAGACGACCTCCGCGGCGCAGTCGACGAACGTCGATCCTTCCTCCGTCGAGCAGGAGAACCGCACCGTTGACACTGCGCGGAACGCGTCTCCGTCGGCGAGCTCGGTGAGGTCGACGGCGATGTCGTAGCGAGTCACTGAGATAACGGCGGCTCGCTCCTCTGCCTCCTCGCGGGTGAGGCTTCGCGGCTCGGTCACGTACGATCCTCCCGTCCTTGCGGGTAGGCACGATGGTCTCTACGACGCTAGCCAGCCGACCTCCGCCATGTCGATCGGGTCGGCGACTCGTCGTACGCCGATGTGGCCGTGCTACTGCGGGTCTCGGCGGTGTATCCCGGTAGTGTGCGCCGGACAGCGCCGCGCTACGGCTCTGCTCAAACAGCCGGTCGAACACGCGAGATGCTGGCTGCGTCTGGTCAGGGTGCCTGGCTGCCAGGCGGTCGGTCTCCGTCCGGCAGCCAGGCTGCAGCAGGGTCAGGGCATGCCGAAGGCCCGCCGCAATGCGAAGCCGTCGACATAGGTGTCCTTGCGGGCGACCCGGCCGCCGGAGATCCGGAGCACGTCCATGGCGCTGACGCGGGCCTTCTGTCCGGTGGGCGTGCCGACGACGTCGCCAACCGGGAACTCCGTGGCGAGCGTCGCCTCGATGACGTACTGCAGCACCGCGAGGTCCTCGCGGACCTCGACGCTGTTGATCTCCGCACGGTAGTCGGGCATCGCGGTGAAGAAGAAGCTGTACAGGCCGCGGAGAGCCTCCCGGCCGGTGACTGGCTCGGATCCTTCGAGGTGGAGCTGGAAGGTCATGTCGTCGGTCTGCATCGACAGCAGGTCGTCGACGGAGTGGTCGTTCCAGGCCTGTCCATAGTCGGCTACCAGCTTCTCAGCGGTGACCGGCGAGGTGAGGCTGTCGGGCATTGTGAACCACCATTCAGTAGGGGCAGAAACGTTGACGGGCAGTCGGTACGCGGCCCCGCGCGCTTACGAGCGGGTCGGCGGCGTCAGCCTAGGCCAGCATCGGCTTGCGGGCGGTCGCATCCGCAGCCCGACGAGAGATCCGATGGTCACCAAAGCAGCACGATCATGTAGACGGCGAGGTAGCCGACCAGGCCATACTCGGTGTCGTCCGCGGGCGGTGCGGCGCCCGCGGCGACAGCCGCCCGTCCGTCTCGGCGGACGCGTACCCGGCAACT
>DASRIS010000152.1:0-32009 GCA_035649895.1 Micromonosporaceae bacterium
TCCGTAATAAATCAATAAATGCATCTAATGCTGAGCGGTTTAAAGGAGTCTCTCCAACGACGGCGCGCCGCACGCCGCGTGGCGCACCCAATAGGTCGACCAGTCGTCTTAAGAAGGTCTTTAGCTGTGGCTCCTGGCTAGATACTACTCGTGTGAATCCATCTAGCAACGACAGCACGGTGCTCCGCCAGAACGCACTGGCGTCGAGTAGGCTGACTAGGAAGAAATAGCCATCGCCAGCTTGGACTTGTTTGCGGACGGAGCCGAGAAGGTGGGTCTTTCCGACACCGCGCTGCCCTAGGACGACAATTCCGATGGGACTGGAGCCAGCGCTACGTCGCGCCTCGGCTAGCCCGGTGAAGACCGCATGGGTAGTTTCTCGGTGTAGTCCGTCGACGTGAAATGGCGAATTACACCAGACGTCGTCGAGGGTGGGTGCCCAGTTAAAGCTAAGCGCTCCGAGCGCGCGCTGTTCGTCTTCATTCATTGTCATCCGATCGCGATAAGATGCTTCTCCTGGTTCCCGATGCGCACCGCCGCTTGCTGGTCGCCCTCGTCTAGTTGTTTCTGGTTTGATTCCGGCTGGATATTCACGTCAGGCATGCGACTCATCTTTACGAGGACGCGGTTGACTTCCGACTTATTGAGGTTGTGGAGCAGGGGTCGGAGGTCTGCCAGCTTTACCAAGGCGCCCGGCTCAGGTGCCAGTGCGCTGTAGGCCTTGCGGACTCGTGTCTCGATGTCATCCGCAGCCGGTTCGGTGCCGTTGTGCCACTCAAATAGATCGGCGAGGCTAAGATTTTCCCGATCCAGAAAGCGCCTAAGCCCGTTCAGAATAGCGTAGGCCGATGCCCCGCCGTGACCCGCCTGCGGTGGGACCTCGGCATCGAGCTGTTCCCGGCACCAGCCCCAGCCGCGCTCGGTTAGCTCGAGGAAGTAGCGGGGGGCCTTCTCGCTGCCCTCGGTTCGAACCTTGATTAGGTTGCGCTCTTCTAGTCTATTCCGAAGATCTGCTTTGAGTTCCAGCTTTCGATTTTTCGTCAGGTACGCGTTGGCCACCTCGCGGGCCTCTGACATGAGAACCAGGAGGGCAGAGCGCTGAACAGGGGTCAGTTCTCTATCCGACATGCCGCTGTCCCTTCACAACGCCGAGGCGCCGGCCCCGGACGAGCTGTCCAATCTGGCTGAGCACCGTATCGATGTCGTACTGGACCTGGTCGTTGGTGAAACGCAGGACAGCGTATCCGTGGAGCTGTAGCTGCACGTCCCTACGGCGGTCAGCGGCGTATCGCAGCGCCCCGCGGTGCTCCGGGCCGTCGATCTCGACGACACACTTCTCGGCCGCCCACAGCAGGTCCACCCGCATCGGGTTGGCGAGGCGATGCGTCTGGTGGGTCTGGTTCCAGGCCCGCCCGACCGCCCAGTCACACCGCGCCAGCGCCCGCTCAAGCGCCTGCTCGGCCTGGCTGCCCGGGTGTGGCCGGCCCGCTACGACCGGGTAGGCGGACGTTGGCGTGGCCAGCTCCGGCGTCCGGTGCCGTACCAGGTCTGTCACGTCGACGGCCATCGGGACCGGCGCGCTTCCGGTGGCGGCCAGTGGCCGCCCGGTGAGCCAGATGCCGATGCGGGCCCGGTCGGCCAGCCATTCGGACCCGCCGGTCAGGGCGGGCTCGGCCAGCACCGGAAGATCGTCCGGGACGTGCACGAGCAAGGCGATGTGCGACCGGCCGTAGCTGGTGGCGAGGACTCGGGCGAGACCGGCCGCGCGTACTTCCGGCGCGAACTTTCCCGGAGTGACCGGCCGGCCGGTGAGCGCGCCTACCGCGAGGTCGGCCAGGAACGGCCCGAAGTGCTGGCTGGTCGACGCCGTCCGCAGGGCGAGGGAGCGCACCGCCGCCACGCCGGCGCCGCCGGACTCGCGGATCTCGCGCCCGCCGGGCAGCCAGTCGGGAAACAGGTGGGCCGCCATTGCGTCGAGTTCGCCCAGCGCGGCGGCGACGACCTCGGCTGGTGCTGTGGCCGGGCGCGCGAGCAGCGTGAGGACGGCTGGGGCGCCTTCGGGCAGTGGTGACAGCGAGTTCGCGATCTCCTCAGGAGTCGCGCCGACAAGGCGGATGACCCGCCCGACCGGCAAGTCGGTCCACGACCGCACCAGAAACGCCTCCCGATAACCCGAGTACGGCCGATTTTGCCCACCCCCGCAAGTGCTGGCAAGGTCCGCGCGGCCGCTCGTCATCCGTATGCCTACACCCGAACAGCTGATCATCGGAGCTATTCTTCCGCGTATTGTCAGCGATCCGACTATTCGATGCCTGTGTCAGAAGAGCAGTGGTATCCCGCTTGTGCGTACTCATATGCTGGCGCGGTCGAGCGGAGGTCGGTAGTGACGTCATCACACGTGGTCTCCTACCGAGTTGATAATGAGACGGTCGCGCAGTTCGAGATCGAGCCGGCGGGCGGGTTCGTGCCGGCGGCCACGAGCGATGTGATCGGTCGGGTGTGGGACGCGGCGGGTCCGGCGGTCGAGGCGGCGAAGACGCTCCTGGACCGGGTCAAGCAGCTCGGTCCCGACGGGGTGGAGGTCAGGTTCGGCGTCAAGGTGACCGGCACGGCGAGCTGGATGGTGGCCCGGGCGGCGACCGAGGGCAGCTTTGAGGTCACCCTCACCTGGCAGCCCGCGCGGCTGGCGAGTGCCCCGGACGGCGCGGCCGAAAGATAGCAGCGGTGGTCCAGCCCGTAACCCGTCCTCCGCCGGACACCTGGTCGGCGGCCATCCATCGCAGCGCGGACGACCAGGAGCCGCTGGGCGCGGGGGTGGTGATCGATGAGGACCGCGTGCTCACCTCCCTGCATGTCCTGTACAGCGAGGGGCGGCTGCGCGACGAGGTGTGGGTGGCGTTCCCAAGAGCCGGCCTGCCGTCGTCCGTCCGGCGCCGGGCCGAGCCGGTCCCGCTGGGACCCGGTCGCGGGCTGGACCTGGCTCTGCTGCGGCTCACCACGCCGGCGCCGCCTCAGGCGACCCCCGCCCGACTGCGGTGCGTCGAGGCGGCGGCGCTGGTCGGCACCGGCTGGTGGGCGTTCGGGTTTCCCCGCGGCGACCACCTTGGGGATGAGGCGCGCGGCACGGTCTCCCAAGCGCTCGCGTACGAGCACATCCAGCTGAGCGCGGCCGCCCCGTACCGGGTGGAGGCCGGGTTCAGCGGGGCCGGGGTGTGGTGCCCGGAGTACGCGGCAGTGGTGGGCTTGGTGGTCATGGCCAAGCAGGCGGGGGAACAGCGCGGCCACGGCCGGGCGTTGACCCTGTACCAAGCCGACGTGGACTACCCGGAGCTGAAGCTGCAGCTGGCGGCGGAGTGGTCGGCCGAGGCGGCCGGGGACGAAGCACTGGCCGCCTGGGGCTGGACGTTGCGGGCCGATCCGGAGGAGGGCCGGCACTGGTCGCCCCGGGCGCGCGGGGTCTCGACGGACAGCGACCGCGGCTACCGGTTCCGGGGCCGGACGGCGGCGCTGACCGAGATCGTGCGCTGGCTTGACCGTCCCGGCGCCGACTCGCGGATCCTGGTGGTGACCGGCTCCCCGGGCGTGGGTAAGTCCGCGGTGCTGGGACGTGTGGTGACCACAGCGGACGAGAAGATCCGCCGGGCGCTGCCCGCAGACGACGGGGTCTGCGCGACCGTCCGCTCAGTCGCGTGCGCCGTACACGTCAAAGGCAAGACCGCCTTGGACGTGGCGCAGGAGGTCGCCCGGGCGGCGTCCGTGGCGCTGCCGGGCCAGCCGGAGGATCTTGTGCCTGCCCTGCGGCGGAGGTTGGCCGAACGGGCGGCCCGGTTCAACCTGGTCGTGGACGCGCTGGACGAGGCGGCGAGCCCTGCGCAGGCGCGCCTGCTGCTCCGTGCGGTCCTGCTGCCGCTGGCCCGGAGCTGCGCCAGCCTGGGTTTCCAGGCGGTGGTGGGGACCAGGCGAGCGGACAACGAGGGTGACCTGCTGGCGGCGTTCGGGGGTGACGCGGTAGTGGTCGACCTTGATGACTCGCGGTACTTTTCCGAGCCGGACCTTGTCGCGTACGTGATGGCGACGCTCCAGCTCGTCGGCGCCGAGCGGGTCGACAACCCGTACACCGATCGTGCCGTGGCGATGCCTGTTGCCCAGCGGATCGCGGCGCTGGCGGAGCGCAACTTCCTGGTCGCTGGGCTGGTCGCCCGCGTACATGGCCTGCACGACGTCGAGCCCGTGCCGGTCGAGAGCCTGTCGTTCACCGCGACCGTCGACGCCGCGGTGGACTCGTACCTCGCCCGGCTCTTCCAGGCCGGCCAGGCGCCGGCCCGGATGGCGCTGACCGTGCTCGCCTTCGCCGAGGAACCGGGGCTGCCGCTGCCGTTGTGGCGCGCGGGCATCATCGCGTTGGGCTGCAACGTGACCGAGGAGCAGCTGGCCCGGTTTGCCCGCAGCTCGGCCGGGAACTTCCTGGTGGAGACCGGTGCCGACCCGGCGAGGCGGGCGTACCGCCTTTTCCATCAGGCGCTCAACGAGGCGCTGCGGCGCGGCCGGGGAGCCGTCGCCGCACCGGATGCCGACGAGCGGCGCCTCGTCGAGGCGTGGCTCCACCACGGAAAGGTCACCGGATGGGCCGGGGTGGGCGACTACCTGCTGCGCTGGCTGCCGGCGCACGCGCAGCGGGCCGGCGCGGTGGACGACATCCTGGCCGAGGACGGGTACCTTCTCCACGCCGACCTGCGCCGGCTGGTCCCGGTCTCCGACGAGGCCGCCAGCGACACCGGGCGGGCCCGGGCCCGGCTGTTGCAGCGCACACCGTTGGCGGTTAGCGCGGACCCGCCCCAGCGGGCTGCGATGTTCTCGGCCGCGGAGACGCTCGACCACATCGACAGCCGGTTCACCGCGCTGGCGGGCGCCCCGTACCGGGGGCTGTGGGCGCGCACCCCGCGCGGGCTCGAACGCACGGTCCTGGAGGGCCACGCGGACGCGGTCCTCGGGGTGTGTCCCGTGCCGGTTGGCGAGCGGAGCCTGCTCGCCTCCGCCGGTCAGGATGGCACGGTGCGCCTGTGGGACCCAGCCACGGGCCAGACCGAACGTGTCCTCGTCGGGCACGCCGGTGGTGTGCGAAGCGTCTGCGCGGTGCCGGTTGGAGAGGACACCCTGGTCGCGTCCTGCGGCGAGGATGGCACGGTCCGGCTGTGGGACCCGGGCGCGGACGGGGCCACCCTGGTGCTCAGCAAGCACACCGACTGGGTACGCGCGGTCTGCGCGGTGCCGGTGGACGGGCGGGACCTGGTCGCCTCCTGCGGCGACGACCGTACCGTCCGGCTCTGGGACCCCGTCACCGGCCAGCTCGTCCGGGTGTTGGTCGGGCACACCAGCTGGGTGACCGCCGTGTGCCCAGTGCCGCTCGAGCCTGGCGGCCATGCCCTGCTCGCCTCCGGCGGCTACGACGGCAAGATTCGCCTCTGGGACCCGACAACCGGCCATCTGGTACGGACCCTTCACGGGCACGCGGGCTGGGTGACGGCGTTGTGCGCGGTGCCGGTCCAGCCTGGTGGCCACGGCGCTCTGCTCGCCTCGGCCGGGTACGACGGCACGGTGCGCATCTGGGATGTGACGACGGGCCAGCCGCAGCAGGTTCTGGCCGAGCACGCCCGCCCGGTCCACGGGGTGGCGGCCGTCCTGACTGGCGCGCGGGCACTTCTCGCGTCCGCCGGGGAGGATGGCGACGTACGGGTGTGGGACCCAGCCACCGGGAGTGTCGAGCGTGTCCTGTCTGGACACACCGGCTGGGTCTGCGGGATCTGCACCGTCCTGACCGGCGGGCGGCGCCTCCTCGCGTCGGCGAGCGATGACAGCACGGTGCGGTTGTGGAGCCCGGAGACCAGGCGGCCCGAAGGTGGGATCGACAATGGTCGTATCGGGCGGATCCCCGGCCTGTGCACGATGGCCAGTGCCGATGGGGACGTGCTTATCTCGACCGGCGATGATGGCTCGGTGCGGCTGTGGGACCCGACCAGCGGCGCCACGAAGCAGACGCTTACCGGGCATGGCCGCAGGGTGACGGCGGTGTGCCCGGTCTCCGTCAAGGACCGGATCCTGCTCGCCTCGGCCAGCGAGGACCGCACCGTCCAGCTGTGGGATGTGGACAGTGGCCAGACCGAGCGAGCCTTCGTCGACCACGGGGCCGGGGTCACAGCCATTGTGCTTCTGCACGTCGAAGGGCGCCGTCTGCTCGCATCTAGCGACGACGAATGTACGGTGCGGCTATGGGATCCTAGTAACGGCCGTTCCGAGTGGGCTTTCTACCACTCCGACTGGGTCACCGCACTGTGCGCCGTCCCGGTCGAGGGGGGACACTGGCTCGCGTCGGCGGCCGTCGGCGGGACCGTGCGGCTGTGGGATCCCGCCTCTGGACAAGCCGTGTGGGGCCGGCAAGGTCACCCCAAGACGGTGACCGCGGTCAGCGCCGTGGCGGTCGACGGCCGGCACTTGGTCGCCTCGGCGAGCGATGACCACACGATCAGGCTGTGGGACCCGGCCAGCGGCGCTCCCGTGGCGACCCTGTTCGGGCATACGGCCCCGGTTACCGGCCTCTGTGCCGTCCCGCGGGATGGACGGGAGCTGCTGGCCTCCACCAGTGCGGACCGCACGGTTCGGCTCTGGGATCCCGGCACGGGCGCGGTCGTCCAGGTGATCCCGGTGCATCACCGGGCCCTTGCCTGCTGGTACTGGCATGGGACGCTGGTCATCGGGTTGGACACGGGAGTGCTCGCGGTCGAGCTGCGGTGACGGCTCGCATGTCATCCCGCGGCGAGCAGCACGAGTGGCTGGGGGCCAAAACTACCCAACGAATCCGCTAAACTAGCTAAACTCGCGCTATCTTAGTTATTTTTGGTGCCTATTGAGGTATGTTTTGCGTAGTTTTGCCAATATTGACCGGCTCATTGGTCAGGTGCCGAGCCGGCTCGTCACAGCGTTGAGCACTGTCGATGTCGGGCGAGGCTCGGAGGCGCTGTACCGTGACCAGCTGCCCGGCTTGCTCAGCCAGCTCGCCGACCGCGCGCGCGTGGCCAGTATCACCTCCTCGTCTGCGATCGAAGGTGTTGTGGTCGCCGATCCATCCCGGGCCGATCGCATCCTCTCTGGCCGGGCCACGACACTACGGAACCGTAGTGAGCAGGAGCTGGCGGGCTACCGTGATGCCCAGGACTACCTCCTCCGAGAACCCTGGGGACCGCTCAACGTCGGCCTGCTGCTGTACCTGCACAAGTTGCTCTTCGGGCACACCGTTGCTGAGGGCGGTCGGTTCAAGTCGGAGGACAACCTGGTTGTCGACCGGGCACCTACCGGGGATGTCACCGTCCGGTTCCGGCCGGTCCCCGCAGCCGACACGCCTTTCTACGTAGCGGAGCTGATCGACCGGTACTGCGAGGAGACTGCTGCTGCCCGTCACCATCCAGCCTTGCTCGTCGGCCTGTTCGCCCTCGACCTTCTGGTGACCCACCCCTTCGAGGACGGCAACGGGCGGGTGGCCCGGCTGGTGACCGGTGCCCTACTCATGGACGGGGGTTACACGGTCTCCCGATACATCAGCCTGGAACAGGCGATTGCCGAGTCGGCTGACGCCTACTACCAGGCCCTGCTCGACTCGACCCATGGCTGGCATGAAGACCAGGCCGACCCCTGGCCATGGCTGGGATACTTCACCAGGCTCCTGGCCAACGCGTACCGCACCTTTGCCCAGCGCGCGGCCGCGGACCGCGCGGGCGGGTCCAAGCAGGACCGGGTACGCGACTATGTGCTCAAGCACGCTCCCAGCAGCTTCCGGATTGCCGACATCCGTGCCGCCCTGCCAGGCATCAGCGACCAGACCATCCGCGTTGTCCTGGACCGCCTGCGAGGTGAAGGCGCTGTCTCGCCGGAGGGCCTGGGCAGAGCGGCATCGTGGCACCGGATGCGGTAACGATGTCAATGCCGGCGACGGCCGAGGACCCGCGCCGGACGGCGTGCCCGGCGCCGTGTTGCGGCACGGCAGCGAGTAGGCGTCGGCCGCCGGTCCCGTTGCAGGGTTGTGCCCCTCGGGTGCGTCTTCTCCAGGGAGGTGCGGCGTGGACGCGACCGGGCGGCGTGAGTTCCTGGAGTTCTGCCATGCCCGCACGCCAGCGCTGTTCCGGGTCGCGTACGGGTTGACCGGCCACCAGCAGCTGGCCGAGGACCTGTTGCAGACCGCGCTGGAGCGGGTCGCGGTCCGGTGGGGACGGGTCGAGGATCCGGATGCGTACGTGCGCCGCATCCTCTACCACGAGTACGTGTCCTGGTGGCGGCGGTGGCGGCGGCGCGAGATCCCAGTCGCGGAGCCGCCGGAACGGGCCGACCCGGCCGATCCGCAGGGCGATGCCGAGCTGCGCCGGGCGCTGCGGGCTGCGCTGCGCCGGCTTCCCCCGCGGCAGCGGGCGGTGCTGGTGCTGCGCTACCTGGAGGACTACAGCGAGCGCGAGGTGGCGGCGCTCCTCGGGTGCAGCCCGTCGACAGTGAGCAGCCAGGCCAGCCGGGCGCTGGCCCGGCTGCGCCAGCTGTGTCCCGAGCTGAGCGAGGTGAACCGATGAGGGACCTGGAACCCGCCGTACGGGTCGCCCTGCGCGAGCTGGCCGGCGAGGGGCGGCCGGTGGACCTGGGCGAGCGGGCACTGGCCGGGGCGCGCCGGCGGGCCCGGCGGCGCATTGCTGGCGCGGCGGTGATGACGCTGGCGATGGCGGTGGGGGCCGGACTGCTCCTCGGCCCGGCAGCAGGTGGTGGGCCGGAGGTCGACGGCGGCCCGGACACCGGCGACGGTCGGGCCAGCGGAGGGCCGCCAGTGGCCGGTGAACCGGCGGCGACCTGGCCGGTCTTCACCGGGCTGGGCCGCCTGCCCGGCAAGCCACCCACCGCCCCCACCGACCGGCTCCTGGTCGCGGCGTACCTGACCGCTCCGGGCGGGCCGGCGCACCTGCTCGACCCGGTGACCGGGCGCTACCGGGCGCCCGGGGTGGACCGCGTCCTGGCGGTCTCGCCGGACCTGCGGCTCGCGCTGGTGGCGCGGGACTCCTCGGTGCCGGACGAGACCGGTTCAGGCCCGGTCGGGGTGAGCGAGTACGGCATCTACGACACGGTCGCCGGCCGGGTGCTTGGCCGGCTGGACCTCGCGGCCTGGGTGGACCCGCTGGCCGGGCGCACCGCCTGGCACGCGGCCTGGTCACCGGCGGGTGCGAGCGTCGTGCTGTCGGTACGGCTGGGCGTGACCGGCCGGGGCTGGCTGGCCGACCGGCTGCTCTTCCTGGACCTGGCGACCGGCGGGATCCGCCCTGTCAGCATCGCCGCGAGCGGCGGCCTGGAGCCGGTCGAGCTGCTCGGCTGGACCGCCGACGGCCAAGGGGTGGCACTGGCCGCGGACCGGGTCGGCACGGACGAGGCGCCCCGGGGGCACATCGTCTACGACCTGACCGGCCGGCCCGCCGGGGCGTACCCATGGCCTGGCCAGCACCACGCGGTGCCGGTGGTCGGCGCGGACCGGCTGGCGCTGCTGCCTTTCGACCGGAGTGACCTCACCATCGTGGAGGTGACGACCGGGGCCGTCAGGGGCCGGTTTCCCGGGGAGGCGGCGCGGGCCGTGCCCGGGTGGGAGAGCGCGCTGGCGTGGCGCGGTGCGGAGCTGCTGCTGCGGTCCCTCACCTGCCCGCCGGCCGGCGGCTGCGACTACAGCGCGCAGGTGCTCGCCGTCGAGGCGGCCACCGGGCGGAGCCGGGTGCTGCACACGCTGCCGCAGGCGTGGCCAGTGCTCGTCGTCGCGCCGGCCCCGGCGGGTCTTCCCGCGCCCGTCGCCGCGCTCGCCTGGTAGGTGGAACCGCCGCGGCGTCCGCGCCGTGGCCGGACGTGGTTGCGCTGTAGCAGCCGGCAGGCGAGGGCCGGTCGTGGGCGCTACGGCGGTAGCGGAGCGGCCGGCCCGTTACCCTTGCTCCAGGCGGCGCCCGCCGCGGCTCACCAGGCAGACCGACAAGGATGTTGCGCTCGTGTTTGACACCCTGAGCGACCGGCTCTCCGGCATCTTCGCCAAGCTTCGTGGCAAGGGCCGGCTCACCGACGCCGACATCGACGCGACCGCCCGGGAGATCCGGCTGGCGCTGCTGGAGGCGGATGTCGCGCTGCCGGTGGTCAAGGCGTTCATCGGCCGGCTCAAGGAGCGGGCCCGCGGCGCCGAGGTGCACCAGGCGCTCAACCCGGCGCAGCAGATCATCAAGATCGTCCACGAGGAGCTGGTGGCGGTCCTGGGCGGCGAGGCGCGCCGGCTCCAGTTCGCCAAGCAGCCACCCACCGTGGTCATGCTCGCCGGGCTGCAGGGCTCAGGCAAGACCACCCTCGCCGGCAAGCTGGCCCGGTGGCTGAAGGCCCAGGGGCACCAGCCGCTCCTGGTCGCCGCCGACCTGCAGCGCCCCAACGCCGTCGGGCAGCTGCAGATCCTCGGCGAGCGGGCCGGGGTTGAGGTCTATGCACCTGAGCCGGGCAACGGGGTCGGCGACCCCGTCCGGGTGGCCCGCGACTCGGTCACGCACGCCCGGCGCGCGATGCGCGACGTCGTGATCGTGGACACCGCCGGCCGCCTGGGCATTGACGCCGAGATGATGGCCCAGGCCGCCGCCATCCGTGACGCCGTCGACCCGGACGAGGTCATCTTCGTCATCGACGCCATGATCGGCCAGGACGCGGTGGCCACGGCCGAGGCGTTCCGGGATGGCGTCGGCATCACCGGGGTGGTGCTGGCCAAGCTGGACGGTGACGCCCGGGGCGGCGCCGCGCTGTCGGTGCGCCACGTCACCGGGCAGCCCATCCTCTTCGCCTCCACCGGGGAGAAGCTGGAGGACTTCGACGTCTTCCACCCCGACCGGATGGCCTCCCGGATCCTCGGCATGGGCGACGTCCTCACCCTGATCGAGCAGGCGGAGCGGGTCTTCGAGGACGACCAGAAGGAGAGGATGACGGCGAAGCTGCTCGGTGGCGAGCAGTTCACGCTGGAGGACTTCCTGGACCAGCTCGTCGCGGTGCGCCGGATGGGCCCGATCGCCAACGTGCTCGCCATGGTGCCCGGCATGCACCAGGTCAAGGACCAGCTCGCCGAGCTCGACGACAAGCACTTCGACCGGGTCGCCGCGATCATCAGGTCGATGACCCCGCAGGAGCGCAGCAACCCGAAGATCATAAATGGATCCCGCCGCGCCCGCATCGCCCGCGGCTCGGGCACCCAGGTAGTCGACGTCAACCAGCTGCTGAACCGCTTCGCCGAGGCGCAGAAGATGATGAAGCAGATGGGCGGCATGATGGGCCTGCCCGGCGCCCGCCGCAAGGCGACCAAGTCGCCGAAGAACAAGCGCAAGGGTACGAAGGGCGGCGCCAACCGGCCGGCGGTCCCGCGCGGCTTCCCGGCCGGCGTGCCGCAGCTGCCCCCAGGGCTGGACCCCGGCGCGTTGGCGGGTGGCGCCCCCGGCTTCACCCCGCCCAAGCTCGACTTCTCGAAGCTGACCAAGCGGGACCGTGAGAAGTAGCCCTGACGCAGGGTGGGAGGGGCGATGACCGCGGCGCTGCACCCCCCGGAGCGGGACGAGTGGACGGTCGACGACCTGGGCGAGCTGCCCGGCGACCTCCGCTACGAGCTGGTCGACGGAAGGCTGGTCTTGCCCTCACCCACCGCCTTGCACCAGGACCTGATGATCGATGTGGCGCTGGCCCTGCGCGTCAGCTGCCCGCCGTCGTTCTTCGTCAGTGTCGACCAGTCGCTGCGGGTGGACCGGCGCAGCGAGCCGCGCCCGGACGTGGTGGCGATCCGCGCTGAGCAGGCCAACCGCTCCCCGGTGCCGGTGGAGCACGTGGTCCTCGCTGTCGAGATCATCTCGCCGGACTCCACGTTCCGGGACATGTACGCCAAGGCCCACCTCTACGCGCGGTCGGGCGTAGCGACGTACTGGGTGATCGATCCGCTCCACGAGCGGGTGACGCTGACCGAGATGCTGCTCGGCCCCGCTGGCGAGTACGACTTCGGCGTGCACACCGACGGTGTCTTCACCACCGGGCGGCCGTGGCCGGTCACCCTCGACCTGCCCCGGCTCACGGTGCGCCGGGCGGACCTGCTGGGGCGGGTGAAGCCGCGGGAATGACCGGTTACCGGCCGGTTCTGGTGTAGACCTGTCGGCATGGCATTGCACGTACGGGGCGTAGTGCTGCCCGACGACGAGGTGCGCGACATCTGGCTGGTAGGGGACCGGGTCACGACCGAGCCGGTGCCCGGGGCCCAGACGGTGAGCGATGGCGGCTTCATCCTGCCGGGCCTGGTGGACGCCCACTGCCACATCGGCATCGCCCCGGGCGGGGCGCCGGTCGCCTCGCTCGACGAGGCGCGCTCGCTCGCCCTGGTGGAGCGCGACGTCGGCGTGCTGGCGCTCCGCGACGCCGGCTCGCCGTACCCGTACCCGCAGCTGGACGGCGACCCCGACGTGCCGCGGCTGGCCCGCGCGGGCCGCCACGTCGCGCCGGTCAAGCGCTACCTGCGCGACATCGGCATGGAGGTGGAGGCGGCGGAGGTGCCGAGGGCGGTCGCGCAGCAGGCCGCTGCCGGCAACGGCTGGGTGAAGCTGGTCGGTGACTGGATCGAGCGCAGCGTCGGCGACCTCGCGCCCGCCTGGGAGGCGGCGGCACTGACCGCGGCGGTGGACGCCGCACACGCCGCCGGCGCCCGCATCGCGGTGCACACGTTCTCCGAGGAGGCGGTGCAGGTACTGGTCCGGGCCGGGGTGGACTCGGTCGAGCACGGCACCGGGCTCTCCCTCGACCTGGTTGACGAGATGGCGCGGCGCCGGATCGCGCTGGTCCCGACGATGGTCAACGTTGCCACGTTCGGCGAGGTCGCCGCCCGAGGGGAGAAGAAGTTCCCGAGGTACGCCGACCATATGCGCTCGCTGCGGGACCGGTTCCCGGGCGTGGTCGCCGCGGCGTACGAGGCGGGCGTGCCGATCTACGTCGGCACGGACGCGGGCGGCGGCATCGAGCACGGCAAGGTGGCCGAGGAGATGCTGCTGCTGCACGAAAGCGCAGGCATGTCCACAGTGGACGTGCTAGCCGCCGCGTCGTGGGCGGCCCGGGCCTGGCTCGGCTTCCCCGGCCTGGTCGAGGGCGGCCACGCCGACCTGGTCGTCTACCCGGAGGACCCGCGGGCCGACCTGCGGGTGGTGGCGGCGCCCAGCCGGATCGTGCTGCGGGGCCGCGTGGTGCGCTGAGCGGGCTCCTTTCCGCGCCGGTCCGGGGGTGGGACCCCGTGTCGGTCCGGGGTGGGCCCCGCGCCGGGCCGGAGGTGAGGGTTCCGGGCCGGGCCGGGTGAGGCTCCGGGCCGGGGGGCGGGCGGCCCACCGCAGGTCGCGCCAGGCGCCGGCCTAGGATGTCTGGCCATGGCGCGCGTGCTCACTCCCCGGGCGGAGGACTATCCCCGCTGGTACCAGGACCTGGTCGCAAAAGCCGAGCTGGCCGACAACGGGCCGGTGCGGGGGACCATGGTGATCCGACCGGCCGGGTACGCGATCTGGGAGCGGATGCAGGCCGAGATGGACGCCCGGATCAAGGCCGCGGGCGCGCAGAACGCGTACTTCCCGCTCTTCATCCCAGAGTCCTACCTGCGCCGGGAGGCCCAGCACGTGGAGGGCTTCTCCCCGGAGCTGGCGGTGGTCACCCACGGCGGCGGCAAGCAGCTGGCCGAGCCGGTCGTGGTCCGGCCGACGAGCGAGACGGTCATCGGCGAGTTCATGGCCAAGTGGGTCAGCTCCTACCGCGACCTGCCGTTGCTGCTCAACCAGTGGGCCAACGTGGTGCGCTGGGAGCTGCGGCCGCGGCTGTTCCTGCGTACCTCGGAGTTCCTGTGGCAGGAGGGGCACACCGCGCACGCGGACGAGGCCGACGCGCGCGGCTATGCCCGCAAGATCCTGCACGAGGTGTACGAGGACTTCATGGTCTCCGTACTCGGGATCCCGGTGGTGGTGGGGCGCAAGACCGCCCGGGAGCGGTTCGCCGGGGCGACCAACACGCTGACCCTGGAGGCGATGACCGGCGACGGCAAGGCCCTGCAGATGGGCACGTCGCACGAGCTGGGGCAGAACTTCGCGCGGGCGTTCGACATCAGCTACCTGTCGGCGCAGGGCCGCCAGGAGCACGCGTGGACCACGTCCTGGGGCTCCTCCACGCGGATGCTCGGCGGCCTGGTCATGGTGCACGGCGACGACGCCGGGCTGCGGGTGCCGCCGCGGCTGGCGCCGGTGCAGGCGCTGGTCACGGTCGTGAAGGCCGGCGACGGGGTGGCCGAGGCGGCGGCGAAGCTGCGCGACGCGCTGCGCGACGCCGGGGTCCGGGTGGGCCTCGACGACCGGGTCGACACGCCGTTCGGGCGCCGCGCCGTGGACGCCGAGCTCAAGGGCTACCCGGTACGCGTCGAGGTCGGCCCGCGGGACCTGGCCGCCGGCGGTGTGGTGCTGGTGCGGCGGGTGGACGGCGGCAAGACCCCGGTGCCGGTGGGCGAGGTGGTCCCGTCCGTGCTCGCCGCGCTCGAGGCCGACCAGCAGGCGCTCTACGACGAGGCGCTGGCGTTCCGCGAGAGGCACACCGTCGACGCCGGCTCGCTGGCCGAGGGGGTCGAGGCGGCCGGCTCGGGCTGGGCCCGGGTGCCGTGGGCCGCGGTGGGAGCCGAGGGCGAGGCCAAGGCCAACGAGGTGGGCGTGACAGTACGGTGCCTGGTACGCCCGGACGGGTCGGTGCCCGCGGCCGAGGACGAGCCCGACCTGGTGGCCGTCCTGGCGCGCTCGTACTGAGCCAGGCTGGCGGCGGGCCGTGCCTGGCTGGGCGGTCGCGTCTGGCACAATGGTTCGCTGGTATCCGGCGGGTGTCGCGCCCTCTACCCGACACCCGACCAGTCCACGAGCAACCCGGCCGCAGGCCCCCACCCTGTGCCGGCCCGCTCACCACCGCCGCGGGCGGGCTCCCCGCCACGGCGCAGAAGACACAGGAGCGAGCACACAGTGGCCGTAAAGATCCGGCTTCTGCGGATGGGCAAGATCCGCAACCCGCAGTACCGCATCGTCGTCGCCGACTCTCGCACGAAGCGCGACGGTCGGGCTATCGAGTACATCGGGGTCTACCACCCCAAGGAGGAGCCTTCGCTGATCGAGGTCAACTCCGAGCGGGCGCAGTACTGGCTCTCGGTCGGCGCCCAGCCGAGCGACCCGGTGCGGAAGATCCTGGAGAAGACCGGCGACTGGCAGAAGTTCAAGGGCCTGCCGGCACCCGAGCCGCTGAAGGTGGCGCCCCCGCGGCGGGACCGCCAGGCGGTGTACGAGGCGGAGGCCAAGGCCGCTGCCGGTGTCGCCGAGCCGCCCGCCAAGGCGGCGAAGAAGGTGTCGCGCGCGGAGGCCACGCCGAAGGCCGATGCGCCCAAGGCCGACGCCCAGAAGGGCGACGCGCCGAAGGCGGATGCGCCCAAGGCCGACGCGCCGAAGGCGGAGGCTGCCAAGGCCGAGGAGCGGGCCGGTGGCGACACCGGCGGCCAGGGCTGACGGGGCGCTCCGGCCCGCGCTGGAGCACCTGGTCAAGGGGATCGTCGACCACCCGGACGATGTCCGCGTCCGGCTGGTCGACTCGCGCCGCGGCAAGCGCCTGGAGATCCGCGTGCACCCGGAGGACCTGGGCACTGTCATCGGGCGTGGCGGCCGGACCGCACGGGCGCTGCGCCAGGTGATCACGTCGATCGGGGGGCGCGGCATCCGCGTCGAGATCATCGACTCGTACTGATGCAGCTCATCGTCGGCAAGATCCTGCGACCGCACGGCATCCGTGGTGAGGTCGTGGTGGAGGTGCGCACCGACGAGCCGCAGGACCGCTACGCCGCCGGGTCGGTGCTCGTCACCGACCCGGCGGGCGCCGGTCCGCTGCGCGTGGAGCAGGCGCGGTCGCACTCGGCCGCGGGCCCGGGGCGGCTCATCGTGGCGTTCGAAGGGGTACCCGACCGCAACACCGCCGAGGGGCTGCGCGGGGTGCTGCTGACCGTGGACAGCGCGGACCTGCCGCCCAGCGACGACCCGGACGAGTTCCCCGACCACCAGCTGGTCGGGCTCGCCGCGGTCACCCCCGAGGGCGAGGAGCTGGGCGAGGTGGTACGGGTCGAGCACGCGCCAGCCAGCGACCTGCTGGTGCTGCGCCGGCCCGGCGGGCGTACCGCGCTGGTGCCCTTCGTCACGGCGATGGTGCCCGAGGTGAATGTCGCCGAGGGTCGGGTCGTGCTCACCCTCCCGCCGGGGCTACTTGACCTATGAAGATCGATATCATCACGATCTTCCCCGAGTACCTGACCCCGCTCGACCTGTCGCTCATCGGCCGGGCGCGGGTGGCCGGCCGGCTCGAGATGCGGGTGCACGACCTGCGTACCTGGACCCACGACGTGCACCGGACGGTGGACGACACCCCGTACGGCGGCGGCCCGGGCATGGTGATGCGGCCGGAGCCGTGGGGGGCGGCGCTGGATGCGGTGGCCGGCGACGGGGCCCGCCTGGTCGTGCCGAGCCCCGCCGGCACGCTCTTCACCCAGGCCCTGGCCCAGGACCTGGCCACAGCCGGGCATCTGGTCTTCGCCTGCGGCCGGTACGAGGGCATCGACCAGCGCGTGCTGGACGAGGCGGCGGGGCGGATGCCGGTCACCGAGGTCTCCATCGGGGACTACGTGCTCTTCGGCGGTGAGGTGGCGGTCCTGGTGATCCTGGAGGCGGTCACCCGGCTGTTGCCCGGGGTGCTCGGCAACGCCGACTCGCTGAACGAGGAGTCCCACGCGCACGGCCTGCTGGAGGCGCCGGTCTACACCAAGCCGGCGAGCTGGCGGGGGCGCGACGTGCCGGAGGTGCTGCGCTCCGGCGACCACGCCCGCATCGACCGGTGGCGACGGGAGCAGGCGCTGCTGCGTACCGCGGCTCGCCGTCCCGACCTGCTGGCCGCGCTGGCGCCGGGCAGCCTCGACCGGTGTGACGTGGACCGGCTGCTGGGAGCCGGATTTCAGGTACCGGGCACCGGTGTGGCAGAGTAGTGAGGTTGCCGCGACCGTCCGCGGCCCTTGTCTTGGTAGCCCGACCCTGCGTAGCCCCACCTGAGTAGTTCGACCTAGAGCAATTCGACCCCCCGCGCGCCGTGCGGCGGCGCGCCTTGAGCCTCAAGGAAGCAGCGATGAACACGCTGGACGCCCTGGACGCCCAGTCGCAGCGGACCGACCTGCCGATGTTCCGGGCCGGTGACACGCTCAAGGTGCACGCCCGGGTCGTGGAGGGCAACCGTTCGCGGATCCAGATCTTCCAGGGCGTGGTGATCCGGCGCCAGGGATCCGGTCTGCGCGAGACGTTCACGGTCCGCAAGGTTAGCTTCGGGGTGGGCGTCGAGCGGACGTACCCGATGAACAGCCCGGTGATCGACCGCATCGAGGTGATCACCCGAGGCGATGTCCGGCGGGCCAAGCTCTACTACCTGCGGGACCTGCGCGGCAAGAAGGCGAAGATCAAGGAGAAGCGGGAGAAGCAGGCCAGCTGAGCAGCCTCTCGTGTTCGCGCGGGCGCCAGGTCTCCCCAAAAGGGCGTACGCCATCTAGGCTTCGCCGGTGATGGACGGTGACGCCTACGATCGGGACGGCTACGGCCGTACGGGTGGTGACTGGGACGACCAGGACGAGTTCCCGCACCACCACCACCGCTCCGCCCGCGACCCGGACGTGACCGGTGGCGCCTCGATGCACCACGAGGTGGCCACAGTGGACTCCGAGGCGACTGAGACCAGCCCGCCGCGGGTGCGCGGCAAGCGCAAGAACATGCCGCTCTGGCAGGAGCTGCCACTGCTGCTGGTCATCGCGTTCTGCCTGGCGGTGCTCATCCGCACGTTCCTGCTGCAGGCGTTCTACATCCCGTCCGGGTCCATGGAGAACACCCTGGAAGTCGGCGACCGGGTGCTGGTCAACAAGGTTATCTACGACCTGCGTACCCCGGCCCGGGGCGAGGTTGTCGTCTTCCACGGCACCGACAAGTGGCTGCCGGAGAACCAGCCCGACCCGAACATCGGGTTCTTCTCGGAGCTGGGCCGCACGCTCGGGGACCTGGTCGGGATGACCCGGCCCGGGGAGAAGGACTTCATCAAGCGGGTGGTCGGGCTGCCGGGCGACGTGGTGGCCTGCTGCGACAAGGACGGGCTGGTGACCGTCAACGGGCATCCACTCAACGAGCCGTACGTGACGAACAACTCACCACTGGTCGACCGGCAGCCCGCCGCGGAGGAGGACTGCCAGTCCCGCAAGTTCGGACCGGTGATCGTGGAGCCCGGGCAGATGTTTGTCATGGGGGACAACCGCCTGGTCTCCCGGGACTCCCGCTGCCAGGGTACGGTGCCGATCGACAACGTGATCGGGCGGGCCTTTGTGATCTTGTGGCCTAGCTCACGTTGGGGGTCGCTGCCCGTACCATCGACATTCAACGGTGTCCCTAAGCCCTTTGCCGCAGGCCCGGCTGTTGGACGGCCGGCGGTCGTGCCGGATCCCGGGATAGCCTGGTCAATCCTATTCTTCGTGTCCCCGCCGATAATGGCGCGTTCCCGGCGCTTGGGTTATGAGCCGCGTCGTACGCTCGCGGAGTGACTGACGAGCAGACCCACAAACCCGGCTCGTTCTGGCGAGAGCTGCCGATCCTCGTCGGCGTGGCGGTCGTCGTGGCGGTGCTGGTGCGCGCCTTTGTGCTGCAGACCTTCTTCATCCCGTCCGAGTCGATGGAGAACACGCTGCGCATCGACGACCGGGTGCTCGTCAACAAGCTGATCTACGACTTCCGCGACCCGCGCCGGGGGGAGGTCGTGGTGTTCGAGGCGCCGGACAACTGGCGCACCAACCCAACCAAGGAAGACTTCATCAAACGGGTCATCGGCGTAGGCGGGGACCGGGTGTTCTGCTGCGACGAGCAGCAGCGCCTGGTCATCAACGGCCAGCCGCTCGACGAGCCCTATCTTTACGCCGACGGCAACGGGTCCGACCGGGCCAGCGAGGAGCCGTTCGACATCACGGTGCCGCCCGGGAGGCTGTGGGTGATGGGCGACCACCGATCGCACTCCGGGGACTCGCGGGACCACTTCGTCAACACCCGGGACATCGACACCGCCACGGTCCCGGTGGGCTCCGTCGTGGGTCGGGCGTTCGTCATCTTCTGGCCGGTCTCCAACACCTCGTGGCTCTCCGTACCCGGCAGCTTCGCGGCTGTGCCGGATCCGTGACCTGTGCCGGATCTGTGAGCTGCCGGATCCGTGTCCCGGCCGGATCTGTTCTGTGAGCTGCCGGATCCGTGTCCCGGCCGGCTCTGTGACCTGCCGGCTCTGTGTCCGGCCGGATCTGTGACCGAGGGGGCGCCGCCGGCTGTGGCGGGGCCGCCGTAGGCTGGGGCCGCGATGAGTGCACCCGCCTTCGACCCAGCCACCGCCGAGCCCCGCCGGGCGGCGCGGGTGCTGCTGGTGGACGGTGCCGGGCGGGTCCTGCTGTTCCGCGGGTTCGACCCGGCGCGGCCTGAGCACCGGTACTGGTTCACCGTCGGCGGCGGCTTGGCCGACGGCGAGCCTGCGGCTGCGGGCGCGGCCCGCGAGCTGCGCGAGGAGACCGGGCTGCAGCTGCCGCCCGCGGCGCTGGGCGAGCCGGTCTGGCGCGAGGTCACCACCTTCCCGTTCGACGGCGTGTGGTATCGGCAGGAGCAGGACTACTTCCTGGTCCGGGTTGACCGGTGGGAGGTCGTCACACACGGCTTCGACGACGTCGAGCGGGCCTCGATCGACGACCATCGTTGGTGGTCGATCGCCGACCTGGCTGCCACGGGCGAGCGGTACTACCCGCCTGGTCTGCCCGACCTGCTCCGCCGGCTGGTCGACACCGGCCATCCTGCCGACACCGGCCATCCTGCGCCGTCGGCCGTGCCCGCGGGGGCACCCGCGCCTGCCGTGCCCGCCGCTGCCGCGCCGGCTGCGCCTGCCGCGCCTGCCGCGCATCGTGGGGGGCAGGTGGGGACATGCTGAGCCCGCCCCGCACCGTGGTCCGCCGCGAGGCCGGGCTGTACGCACTCGAGCGGGTGCTCCAGCGGCGCGGCTTCGCCCACGTCGCCGGCGCTGACGAGGCCGGCCGGGGTGCGTGCGCCGGTCCGCTGGTGGTTGCCGCGGCGCTGCTGCCGCCCGGCCGGCGGGGCGAGATCGCGGGCCTGGCCGACTCCAAGCTGCTCACGCCGGCCGCGCGGGTCCGCGTCTACGAGCTGGTGGTGGCGCAGGCCCTGGCGTACGAGGTGGTGGTGGTCCCGCCTAGCGAGGTGGACGCGCGCGGGCTGCACGTGTGCAACCTGGCCGGGATGCGGCGGGCGCTGGCGGGGCTGCGGGTGCGGCCCGACTACGTGCTCACCGACGGGTTCCCGGTCGACGGCCTCGGCGTGCCCGGGCTGGCGGTGTGGAAGGGCGACCAGGTCGCCGCATGTGTCGCCGCGGCGAGCGTGCTGGCGAAGGTCACCCGGGACCGGATCATGACCGAGCTGGACGCCGACCACCCGGGGTACGGCTTCGCTGAGCACAAGGGCTACGTCACGCCGGAGCACTCTGCGGCGCTGCGCGCGTACGGCCCGTGTGCCGAACACCGCTTCTCCTATGTCAACGTGGCAGCTGCCCTGGCCGGGCAGGACCCGCCAGTCGTTGGTCGGGGGCAGGACGACCTGCCGGGCGGTACGGTCGGCGTGGCGTTGGACGACCCGGCCCGGCTCAGGACGGCCGTGGGCGAGAATCTGGCTATGAAGGGCGGAGCGCGATGAGCACCGAAGATCTCGAGAAGTACGAGACCGAGATGGAGCTCCAGCTCTACCGGGAGTACCGGGACATCGTCCGTCAGTTCTCGTACGTCGTGGAGACCGAGCGGCGCTTCTACCTCGCCAACCAGGTGGACCTGCACGTGCGTAACTCCGACGGCGAGGTCTACTTCGAGGTCGAGATGCACGACGCCTGGGTCTGGGACATGTACCGGCCGGCCCGGTTCGTCAAGAACGTTCGGGTAATGACGTTCAAGGACGTCAATGTTGAGGAGCTGGAGAAGCCGGACATCTCATTGCCGGCGGACTCCGGGTTCGGCGGCTGAGGCCGCGGTCGCCCCGCTGTCGGCCAGCTCCTGCTGGCCGGGCGTGGCCGCGCCCGGGCCCGCGGCAGGTCCGGGCTACCGGTCCTCCTCCGGTAGCTCATTTCCTGTAGCTCATCGCGGGCCTGGGCACAAGGTTGTCCACAGGGCCTGTCGTCGTCCACAGCCAGCGGGTGCCTGGGTTGCCGCTGTGCGGCTGGCCCGAGAGGCTGCGAGGCATGCCGCATCTGGTCGCGATCCTGTTGCTCCTGGTCCTTACTGCCGGGCCGGCGGCTGTGCCGCCTGGTGCCCCGACGGATGGTGGGCCGCCTTCCGGCTGGGTTCCGGTGGGTGGACCGCTGGCTCGCGCGCCGGCCGCGCCTGACCCGGGTGGCGTCGGTGCCGGCCCGGCGGCTCCTGCCGCTGGGCCGGCCACCGCCGCCCTCAGTCCTGCCCCTCCTCAGACGCCGCGGGCGGGCTACCGCTGGCCCCTGGACGGCGTCCCTGCCGTTGTGCGCCAGTTCGCGCCACCGCCCGAGCCCTGGCTCGCGGGCCACCGCGGCGTTGACCTGGCGGCCCAGCCTGGCCAGGTCGTGCGCGCCGCAGGCTCAGGCGTTGTCCACTTCGCTGGCCTGCTGGCCGGGCGGGGTGTGGTCAGCATCCGGCACGCCGACGGGCTGCGGACGACCTATGAGCCGGTCATCGCGGCAGTGAGCGTGGGTGCCTTGGTGCGGGCGGGGGACCCGATCGGCGTCGTCGCCACGGCCCACCCCGGCTGTCCCGTCGCCTTGTGCCTGCACTGGGGTGCTCGGCGTGGTGACGACTATCTGAACCCGCTCGCCCTGCTCGGCCTGGCCCGCGTGCGGCTGCTGCCCCTTAGCGAGGTGAGCCGGGCCGCCGGCCGGGTCATGCCTTCCTGACGCTGGCCAGCAGGGCAGGCAGCCGCTCGGCCAGCCGGTCGTACTCACCCGCCTCGTTGTAGACCTGAGCGGAGAGCCGAAGCAGGCCGCCGCCCGGCCAGTGGTTGACGGCGACCTCGGCGGACAGCTCGGCATGGATCCGCTGTCGCAACGCGACTGCGGCGGGCAGGGTCTCCGCCACCCCGGGTGGCATGGGCACGACGCGCATGGCGAGGTCACCACCGGGGTCGGGCAGGTCGGCCGGTGACAGCCCGAGGGCTGCACCAACCACGCGCTGGCCGTACGCCGCCAGTCTCGCGTTGTGCAGGCGTACCGCGTCCAGCCCCAGGGTTCGTAGTACGTACAGGCCGGCCGGGGCGGCGAGCCATGGGGTGTAGTCCAGGGTTCCCTGGATCTCCACCGCGGTCGGGAACCCCTGTGGCTGCTCCCAGGACACCACCAGCGGCTCCACCCGCTCCCGCCACCGGGGCGCCGCCACCAGCACTGCGGTGCCGCGCGGGGCGTACGCCCATTTGTGCAGGTTGCCGAGCCAGAAGTCGGCGCTGATGCTGGCGACCCGCACCGGCACCATGCCGGGCACGTGGGCCGCGTCGACCAGGACCACCGCACCGGCTGACCGCAGCGCCGCCACCAGCCGGGCGACCGGGAGCAGCCGGGCTGTGGGCGAGGTGACCTGGTCCACGATCACCAGCCGGACCGGTCCGTCCGACGCGGCTGTGGTGAGTGCGTCGACGAGCTCGTCGTCCGTCGCCCGTAGCGGCAGCCGTACCACTCGGGGCCGCGCTCCGATCCGGCGGCACTCCCGCTCGACCGCCAGCGCGACTGAGCCGTACCCGTGGTCGGTCACCAGGACCTCGTCGCCGGTGCGCAGCCCGACCGAGGCGAGCACCACCGCCACGGCGGTGGTGGCGTTGCTGACAAGGGCCGCCCCGGCCGGCTCCGCCCCCAGGAACGTGGCCAGGTGGGAGCGGGTATGGGCGATCCGGTCGAGAAGACCCCGCGTGTAGAAGGCGACCGGGTTCGCCTCGACCTCGTCCCGCAGCCGCTGCTGCGCCCGCTGTACCGGGATCGGCACCGCGCCGAACGAGCCGTGGTTGAGGTGGGCCGCTCCCGGGTCGAGTGAGAAGAGCAGCCGGGCGCCGGGTAGGGGCGCGGGTGGGGCTGTCACGTCGGGATCGTACGGCGGCCCGCCGCGCGCACCGGTTGACCAGCCAACGAGCGCGCCCCGCCCGGCCCCGTACGGACGCGCGCCCCGCCCGGCCCCGCACGGGCGCGGCCCGTCCGGCCCCGCACAGGCGGGCGCCACACCCGGCACACCCTCCTGCACGGGCCCGCCCCACATGCACGGGCCCGCCCGGCCCCGTGCGGGCCTGCCTCGCCCCGCAGAGCGGCTCACGCCCGGGGATGGGCCTGGTCGTAGGCGTTCCGTAGCCGCTCCATCGATACGTGGGTGTAGATCTGGGTGCTCGACAGCGAGGCGTGGCCGAGGATCTCCTGCACCGAACGCAGGTCGGCGCCGCCCTCCAGCAGGTGGGTAGCTGCCGAGTGGCGCAGCCGGTGCGGGCTGGTGTGCGGCAGGCCCGCGGCTGTGGCGTACTGGCTGACGATCCGCCGGGCTGACGTGGGGAGAAGCCGCCCACCCCGCGCACCGAGAAGAAGCGCGTCTGCGCTGTGCGAGGCGGCGAGCGCGGGCCGGCCTGCCCGCAGCCACCGGTCCAGGGCCTGGTCGGCCGGCAGTCCAAAGGGGACGCTGCGCTCCTTGGCTCCTTTACCGAGGACGCGGACCACCCGCCGGGCCCGGTCCACGTCGGGCACGTCGAGCCCGCACAGCTCGCTGACGCGGACTCCTGTCCCGTAGAGCAGCTCGAGCACCAGGGCGTCGCGCAGCACCAACGGGTCCGCGGCCGGGCCGGGCGCGCGGACCAGCGCGGCGGCGTGCTCCTCGGAGAGCACGGCAGGCAGGTCCCGGTGCCCCTTCGGGCTGGCCAGGTGGGCACCGGCGTCCTCGGGCGCCAGTCCCTGGCGGTGTGCCCAGGTGCAGAACGACCGGGCGGCGGCGGCCCGCCGGGCGAGCGACGCGCGGGCGGCTCCGGTGGTGCGCAGCCGGGCCAGCCAGCTGCGCAGCACGCCGATGTCGACCTGGCCGGGCTCGGCGCAGCCCATCCGCACCGCATGGTCGAGCAGTGAGACGACGTCACCGGCGTAGGCCCGTACGGTGTGCGGCGAGCGGTTACGCACGCCACCCAGATGGCGCGCGAACTCATCGACCGCGTCGCGCATCGCATCAGGTAGCGCCGCGTAGGTGGCTTCGGACCCTCGCTCCCGCCTGGTCATCCCCTCGACGGTCGCGGGGTCGGCGGGCCCGGGTCAAGCCGGCGCGCCGGACTGCCCGACCGGCGGTGCTGGGCGGGACAGGAAAGGCGTCGCGAGCGCGTACGCACCGTCGGCGCGGTCGACGACGAAGCCGCGGATGCGCAGCAGGCCCAGTGACCGCAGCGTGTCCGACACCGAGACCCCGGCCGAGGCCGCGATGTCCTCGGCGCAGGCCGACCCGCGCCGGGGCAGCCCGTCCAGCACCTGGGCGGAGACATGGTCCAGCGTGTCCCGGTCGTGCCGCGGTCCCTGGGGGAGCGGTGCCAGGTCGACGCCGATGGCGCCGACCTCCTCCAGGACGTCGGCCCATCCGGTCACCAGGCGGGTGTGCTCCTCGCGCAGCTCCGCGTGGCACCCCACGGACATCGCCGACGTCACCGGGCCGGGCACAGCCATCGTCGCCCGGCCCAGCGACCGCGCCCGGCGCAGCGTCTGCCGGGCCCCGCTGCGTGCGGAGGCCTCCACGACCACCGTGCCGCGGGTGGCGGCGGCGATCATCCTGTTACGGACCAGGAACCTGTGCCTATGCGGGTCTGACCCGGGCGGCCATTCGCTGACCACCAGGCCCTCCTCGGCGATCCGCTCGAAGAGGCTGGTGTTGCTGGCCGGGTAGGCCCGGTCGACGCCGCAGGCGAGCACCGCCACGGTCAGCCCGCCGGCCGCCAGCGCGCCGCGGTGGGCCGCGGAGTCGATGCCGTACGCCCCACCGGACACGACTGTCCAGCCCCGGTCGGCCAGCCCGAAGGCGATCTCGGCGGCAGCATGCTCACCGTACGAGGTGGCGGCTCGGGCGCCGACAACGGCCACCGAGCGGGCGAAGGCGTCGTGCAGCGCAGGCCCACCGCGCACCCACAGGCACAGCGGTGGCAGGGTGTCCCGGTCCTTGCGGGACTCGCCGTGGCTGATCCGCACGAGATCCGCGAGCTGGCTCGGCCACTCCTCGTCGGCCGGTGTGACCAGCCGCGCGCCGAGCCGCTCGGCGTGCCCCAGCATCGCCGTTGCCAGCTGCTGAGGCGCGCTTCCGCGCAGCCGGGCGGCTGCGGTCGCGGCCAGCTCCGGCGAGATCTCGCCGCGCAGCAGCGCGGACAGGGCGCCGACCGGTCCCCGGCGCAGAACCTGCTCCCCGAGCGTCCGGTGCCCGGGCTCCACCAGGCAGCCGAGCGTCAGGTACGCGGCGCGCTCGCTGTCCATTGTGACCCGGTCGCTGTCCATTGTGATCATAGTGCGTCCCCCATCCGCAGCTCGTACGCCTCGTGCACGTCCTCGGCCTGCGGCTGGTCCCGCCCGTCGAGGTCGGCGACGGTCCACGCCAGCCGCAGCACGCGCAGATAGCCGCGGGCGGAGAGGGACCCCGCCTCCAGCGGCCGGCGCAGTGGCTCGGTCACCGCGCGGGGCAGCCGGAAGCTGCCCCGCAGCGCGCCGCCGGGAACCTGCGCGTTGGTGCGCCACGGCTGGCCGCTCCAGCGGGCGGCCGCCAGCGCACGCGCCTTGGCCACCCGCTCGGCGACGGCGGCCGACGGCTCGCCGGTCTCGCGGTCGTGCAGCAGGTCGGCCGCGGTGACCGGGCGCAGCCGCACCCGCAGGTCGATGCGGTCGAGCAGGGGACCGGACAGGCGCGCGAGATACCTGCGGCGGACCAGCGGAGAGCACTCGCACAGGTGGTCACCACCGGGCTTCGCGCACGGGCAGGGGTTGGCGGCGAGCACCAGCTGCACCTGCGCCGGATAGTGGGTCTGACCACCGGCCCGGGCCAGGCACACGTACCCGTCCTCCAGCGGCTGGCGCAGCGCCTCAAGCACCCGGGCACGAAACTCCGGCGCCTCGTCGAGGAAGAGCACTCCCCGGTGGGCGAGCGATATCGCCCCCGGGCGGGCCAGGCCGGACCCGCCACCGACCAGCGCCGGCATGGAGGCGGTGTGGTGCGGTGCCTGGTACGGCGGGCGGCGGACCAGCCCAGCTCCTTCCGGCAGCACGCCGGCGACCGAGTGCACCGCGGTGACCTCAAGGGCCTCGTCGTCCGTGAGCGCCGGCAGCACCGACGGCAGCCGCTGGGCGAGCATCGTCTTGCCGGCGCCGGGCGGGCCGACCAGCGCGAGATGGTGTGCCCCGGCCGCGGCGACCTCCAGCGCCCGGCGGCCCAGGCCCTGTCCCACGATGTCGGCCAGGTCGGGTCCTGCCGTCACGCCGTCGTCCGGCGGCGCCGGCGCCGCCAGCAGCGGGGCGGCGCCGCGAACGAAGTCGACCAGCCGGCGCAGGGTGTCCGCGGCCCGCACGGCGATGCCCGGCACCAGGCCGGCCTCGTACGCGTTGCCCAGCGGGACGACCACCCGCCGCAGCCCGGCCTTTGCCGCCGCGTGGACCATCGGCAGGGCCCCGCGCACCGGCCGCACGCTGCCGTCCAGGCCCAGCTCGCCGAGGAGTGCGACGCCGGCGAGCGAGGCCGGCGGCAGCTCGCCCGCGCTGGCCAGCAGCGCCAGCGCGATGGCCACGTCAAAGCTGGACCCGTGCTTGGGCAGGGTGGCCGGCAGCAGGTTGATGGTGATGCGCCGGCTGGGCCAGGACTGCCCGGAGTTGACGACCGCGGCGCGCACCCGGTCCCGCGCCTCGTGCAGGGCGGTGTCGGGCAGGCCGGCGAGGGTGAGCGCCGGCAAGCCGTTGGCCAGGTCGGCCTCCACCTCCACCACGTGCCCGGTCAGCCCGACCAGGCCGATGCTCAGGGTCTTCGCGTAGCTCATCAGAACGCGTTCCGCAGGTGCTCGATGCGCACGCCGCCGGCCTGCCGGCGGGTCACCGAGACCACGTCGAAGCGGACCTGCGTCGGGCGGAGGCCGCTCTCGGCGAGCCACTGCGCGGCCAGCTGGCGCAGCCGGGCCGTCTTGCGAGAGTCGACCGCGTCCACCGGCGCGCCAAAGGCGTCACCACGCCTGGTCTTCACCTCCACGAAGACCAGCACGTCGCCGTCGCGGGCGATGATGTCGATCTCGCCCGCGCGGCACCGCCAGTTGCGGTCGAGCAGGACCATGCCCGCCGTCAGGAGATGGTCCGCGGCGCGCTGCTCACCCCAGGCCCCGACCAGCTGTCTCGCGTCCGTCATGGGCAAGACCGTCGCGGGGGCCGGTCAACGGGGCAAGATCGCCAAGATCCGCATGTGGAGGGTGGAGGGGTCTGTGGACAACGAGACGTCAGGCAGTCGATCTGCTAGGCGACGCGAGGTCGTACCCTCGTTGCACCCACTCGACCCACCGGGCGTGCGGGCCGGTGCGGGCCAGGATCTCGACGGTTGCCTGGCCCTTTCACCAGGCCACCAGGGTGAGCAGCCCACGGCGAGCACGCCCGGCGGACCCGCCTCGGCCGGCCGCCGTCCCAGCACCAGCTCGGCCCGAACCGGGACGCCTCGTTGAGCAGGACCACCAGGTCGCGCGCTGCCCCGTGCGCGGCGAGCAGGTCGACCAGGTGCCCCGCCGCTTCGTGGGAGAGGTAGTTGACCGCGTCTCGAGCCGGTCGACGTGCTCCGGCCAGACACATGAGCGCAGCCAGGTCACGGCATCGCTGTCGGCGGTGTCGACCGGCGCGACGTCCACGCCGGTGCGGGCCGCGACATCGATCGGCACCGTCGCCGGCTCGGGCCAGCCGCGGCCCCGGACCTCGCACCCCAGGACCAGCGGTGACGGTGCCTCGTCCCGACCGGTTCGCTGGGTACGGCTGCCGTCCGGCGTGGCGTAGTGGTACGCGTACCGGTCCGGTAGCAGCAGCAGACCGGCGCTCGTGCCCAGCTCGACCAGGGTGAGCGGGCAGCCGTCAACCAGCTCGGCGGCTCGGCCGAGACCCGGGCGCAGCAGCGCTGCCCGGGTGGCCTCGTTGGTCTGGATGAGCCGCGTGGCGCACAGCTCGGCCAGCTCCGCCCGGTGCGTGGCGACCAGGTCCGTGAAGGCTGCGGTGAGCCCCTCGCCAGCGGGCCGGGCGCCGCCGAGCACCGGCAGGTAGCCGGCGAGCGGGTGGCCCGCCGCCGACGTACGCAGCAGGTACTGGACCGCGGCGAAGAGCAGGATGGCCCGCTGCTGGCTGCGCGGGGCGGCCAGCAGCGGCCGGGCCAGTGCCGGCCGGTCCGTCAGGAACCGGGCCAGCTGGGCGTAGCGGGCCGAGTAGCCGTCGAGCTCCTGCTCGGCGAAGTGGCGGAACATCACGGGCAGGCGCTCGGCGTCGGTCACGCTCCGATGGTGTCCCGGCCGGGCAACGGCCGGTGGTACGGCACAGCCATGCGTGACCGCACCGCCTCGCACAGTGTGTAGCGGTGACCCGCGGTAGTGGCATAGCCTGCGGGGTCGTGAACGAACATCGCAGCTATCCCGCCGAGCCGGAACCGCGCTGGTTTACGGGCGAGGCGAACTATCCCGACCAGGAGTGGGACGCCCGCGGCGCGGGTGGAGGACGGTACCCCGACGAGAGCTACCGGTACGCCCAGGCGGCGCCGGGAACGGGCGGCGGGGTCGGCCCGCGGTCCGGCCAGCCGCTGCCTCCGCTGCCGGACCCGGGACGCGACGCCATGGGCGGCGGCGCGCTGTCCGGCTCGGCCCCGTTCAACCAGGGCGGCGACGACCAGCAGCGCTTCCACACCGAGGCGATCGACCGCACCGCCCTGCGGCGGGGCGGTGCGGCCCAGCCGGCCGAAGGTGGGGTCTACCGGACCCGCCGCACGGCGGTCGCCATCCCGATCTGGGCGGCGGTGGCGCTGCTGGCGCTTCCGGTGCTGCGCCTGCTGCTGGACTCGGCGTTCGGCCCGCCGCTGTCCGCCGCCGGGGTGGTCTCCGGGATCTTCACGCTCATCGGGCTGCCGCTCGCCGCTGCCGGCCTGTACGCGGTGCTCACCGGGGCGCTGCGGGTGCCGGATGCGCCCGGCGTGCAGGCCTGGCTGCGCGCGCCAGCGGTGTACCTGCCGATCGGGCTGGTGCTCTTCCTGGCGGCTGGGCTGGCGGCCGGCTGAGGCGGCGCTACTGGGGCGGCGCTACTGGGGCGACGTGCTGAGGCGACGCTGCTGAGAACGCCGGCCGTGGCGCCCGCCGGGGTCGGTGCGCGCGTCGGCGCGTACACTCGATGACCGGCGACCACATCAGTGGTCGACCTCGCGCGTCCTCTCCGCGACCCGTCGCGGGGCGACGGCCGCCCTGGTCCCGGGCAACCGGGTCAACCACGGCCGGTGACCGGACGCCAGGGCGGCGGCCGCCGGCCAGCCGCGACAACCAGGGGACCAAGGAGCACTTGATCATGGCCGTAGTGACCATGCGCCAACTACTGGAGAGCGGCGTCCACTTCGGGCACCAGACCCGCCGGTGGAACCCGAAGATGAAGCGCTATATCTTCACCGAGCGTAACGGGATCTACATCATCGACCTGCGCCAGACGCTCGACTACATCGAGAAGGCGTACAGCTTCATCCGTGGCACCGTGGCCGAGGGCGGCGCCGTGCTCTTCGTGGGCACGAAGAAGCAGGCCCAGGAGGCCATCGCGGAGCAGGCGACGCGCGTGGGCATGCCCTACGTCAACCACCGCTGGCTCGGCGGCATGCTGACGAACTTCCAGACGGTGCACAAGCGGCTCCAGCGGATGAAGGAGCTGGAGGCGATCGAGCAGACGGGCGCCGCCGCCGGGTACACCAAGAAGGAGACCCTGCAGCTCACGCGCGAGAAGGACAAGCTCACCAGGACGCTGGGCGGCCTGCGGGACATGCAGCGGGTGCCGGCGGCGATCTGGGTCGTGGACACCAAGAAGGAGCACATCGCGGTTGACGAGGCCCGCAAGCTCGGCATCCCGGTCATCGCGGTGCTCGACACCAACTGCGACCCGGACGAGGTCGACTTCCCGATCCCGGGCAACGACGACGCGATCCGTTCTGCCGCCCTGCTCACCCGGGTGGTCGCCGACGGGGTCGCCGACGGGCTGATCGCCAGGTCCGGCAAGGCGCTGCGCACCGACGAGAAGCCGGCGCCGGGCATCCTCGCCGCGGACGAGCCGCTCGCGGAGTGGGAGCGCGAGCTGCTCGGGGGCAGCACCGAGCAGCCGGCCACCGCCGCCGCCGAGTAGCACCCGCTGGACCAGCTTCACGCCCCATCCACGCCCCAGCTACAAGGCGCCGTGCCGCGGCAGGCTCGGCGAGGTCGCAACCACTGAAGTGAGATCGCAACCACCGAAGAGAGAGACATGTCCAACTTCACCGCTGCGGATGTCAAGAAGCTCCGCGACCTTACCGGTGCCGGCATGATGGACTGCAAGAAGGCGCTGGAAGAGGCCGCCGGCGACTTCGACAAGGCCGTCGAGATCCTGCGTGTCAAGGGTGCCAAGGACGTCGGCAAGCGGGCCGGTCGTACCGCCGCCAACGGCCTGGTCGCCCACTCCGGCAACGCCCTGCTGGAGCTCAACTGCGAGACCGACTTCGTCGCCAAGAACACCGACTTCATCGCGCTGGCGCAGCGGCTGGTCGAGCACGCTATGGCCACCCGCCCCGCCGACGTGCAGGGGCTGCTCGGCTCGGAGCTGGACGGCCGTACGGTCGCCGACACCGTCCAGGCCGAGTCCGCCCGGATCGGGGAGAAGCTCGTCGTGAACCGCTTCGGCGTCCTCGACGGCCCGGTCGCGGTGTACCTGCACCGCAAGGACCCGAGCCTGCCGCCCCAGGTGGGCGTGATGGTCGAGTACCGCGGCCTGACAGGAAGCGACGAGGCGGCGCTCTCGGACGCGCGGGGCGTGGCCATGCAGATCGCCGCGATGCGGCCGAAGTACCTCACCCGCGACGAGGTGCCCGCCGATGTGGTCGAGTCCGAGCGGCGCATCGCCGAGCAGACCGCCCGCGAGGAGGGCAAGCCGGAACTGGCGATACCGAAGATTGTCGATGGCCGCGTGAACGCCTTCTTCAAGGACTTCGTGCTCGTCGAGCAGGCTTCGGTCACGGACCAGAAGAAGACTGTGCAGCAGGTGATGGACGAGGCGGGCATCACGGTGAGCCGCTTCATCCGCTTCGAGGTCGGCCAGGCCTGAGCCGAGCCGTTCAGGTGAGGCGCAGGCGGAGGCGAGGCGGCCAGAGGGCCAGGGCCAAGCCGAGCTGGAAGTGATCGCTGACGAGGAGGCCGCGGTGCATGCTCCACCCACCGCGGCCTCCTCGTCGCATAGGGTCAAGCGGAGGACAGCCGGCGCCGTTTCGCCGGTAGGACGGCAGCCGGTAGGAAGGCAGGCGGCATGACGCGGACGACGGTTGAGCCTCGCGAGCCTGGCGGGATGCCGCGGGACCTGCCCCGGCGGGTGGTCCTCAAGCTCTCCGGCGAGGTCTTCGGCGGCGGCGAGGTCGGCGTGGACCCCGACGTCGTCCAAGGGGTGGCCCGGCAGGTCGCCGCCGTGGTACGGCGGGGTGTGCAGGTCGCGGCAGTGGTCGGCGGCGGTAACTTCTTCCGCGGCGAGGAGCTGCAACGACGGGGCATGGACCGGGCCCGCGGCGACTACATGGGCATGCTCGGCACCGTGATGAACTGCCT
>DASRIS010000153.1:0-10831 GCA_035649895.1 Micromonosporaceae bacterium
GGGCAGTGGCGCCGGGAGCCGCCAGGGGCACCGGGCGGCCGCCGCGGAAGTGACGGACCGCGACCTGCCGGGGGGTACGCGCGCCAAGCAGGTCGAGCAGGAGCCGCCCGCCGAGCGCGGGCGGGATGCCGTTGGCCGCGCCGACCGGGTCAGCACTGTCCACTGTGTCCATGGCGGGGTCCATGGCGAACGTGGCCGCCGCCATGCCGACCTCCCGCCACCCGGACCAGCCCACGCTCAGCAGCCGGCCCGCGCTGACCTCGCCGGCCCGCACGAGGGCGTCGAGGACCGCGTTCGCCGCCGCGTAGGCGGCGCCGCCGGCCTCCCCCTCGATCGCGGACCGGCTGGAGAAGGCGACGAAGAAGTCCAGCGGCGGCCGGTCGGCGAAGACCTCCGCCACCGCCAGCACACCCCCGACCTTGGCGGCGAAGACCTCGCCGGCCCGTTCGCCGGTGCTGAAGTCGACCAGCCCGCCGCCGGCCTGGCCAGCGAGGTGGAGCACCCCGTTGACCGGCCCGAACGCGGCAGTGACCCGCTCGACCAGGTCGCCCAGCGCCGCCGCGTCCGCGACGTCGCACGCGGCCGTCTCCACCTGGGCGCCGAGCACACCCAGCTCCTCCACCAGCCCCGGCTCGGCGCGCCCGCCGCGGCTGAGCAGCACCAGCCGGGGCCGCAGCCCGGTGCCTGCCAGCGCCCGCGCCACCGCGCCACCCAGCCCACCGAGGCCGCCGGTCAGCAGATAGACGCCGCCTCGGCGCAGCCCCGGCCCGTCGCCCGGGGCCAGCGGGTACGGCCGCTCGGTGGGCACCCAGCGCCGGTCCCCGCGCAGCGCCACGACCTCGTTGCGTTGCCAGGCGCGTACCTCGTCGACCAGGTCCTGCTCGTCCACCCCGGCACCGAGGTCGATGAGCTTCGCCGTCGCCCGGGGCTCCTCGCCGGGCAGGGTACGCACCAGGGCGGGCAGTGCGGCGTTACCCGGCCGCACCGGCTCGGCCCCGCCCACGTCGACCGCGCCCTGGGTGAGCACGAGCAGGCTGGGGCGCCGCCCGGACGGGGCCACCCGGCCGGCCAGCCGGACCAGCGCGCAGGCCGTGTGGAAGCCCAGCCGGAGCTGGTCGTCGACCTTCGCGGCCGGGTCGACGGCGCCGACCGTCTGGGCGTGGACCAACAGCCCGGGGTGGTCGTCGCGGTCGGCCAGCGCCGCCAGGACGGTACGCAGGTCGCCCGGCTCACCGGGCCGGATGACGAAGCTGCCGCCACCGTCGGCGTACGCGTCGCCTGGACGTACCGCGATGACCCGCAGCCCGGCCCGGCGCAGCTGCGCGGTGAGCTGGCGGGCCAACGTCCGGTCGGCGGGCAGCAGCGTGAGCGCGGTCAGCCCGTCGGCGGCTGCGGTGGCTGGCTGGCGCGGGCTCTCCACCCAGCTGACGAGGGAGAACGGCGAGACCGCGGCCTCACCCGACGGCTGGGCCGGCACCGCGGCCGGCCCAGGAGTGTCCACAGTGTCCGCCCAGTGCCGCTGCCGCTGGTACGGGTAGCCAGGCAGCGGCACCCGCCGGACCGGCGCCCCGGCACCAGCCCCGGCCGAGGCGGCCTCATCCCGGCCCGGCCCGGTCTCGCCGGCTCCATCCTGGCCCGTCCTGTCCTGACCAGCCCCATCCCGACTGGTCCCGTCCCAGTCCAGGGCCGCCCAGTCGACCGGGTGGCCCTCGGCCCAGACCGTGGCGACGGCGGTGAGCACCGAGTGCCGGTCCCCCGGCGGCTCGGTACGCCGCTGCGGCAGCGTGGCGACGGCCCGGTGCCGGCCGCCGGTGACATCCGGGTGCTGGCGGGCCAGCACGGTGAGGGTCCGGCCGGGCCCGACCTCCACCAGCAGCCGGTCCCCGTCGGCCAGCAGCGCGTCCAGCGCCGCGCCGAACCGGACCGGCTCGACCAGCTGCCTCGACCAGAACGCCGGGTCGCCCGCCTCGGCCGCGGTCACCATCCGGCCGGTGGCGGCCGAGTAGAGCGGTGTCCGTGGCGGGCGCAGGTCCACCGCCCGTAGCGCCGCCTCGAACGGCGTCACCGCGCCGGCCATCATCGGGCTGTGGAACGCGTGCGAGGTACGCACCGGCCGGCAGGGCAGCCTGTGCTCCCGCGCCAGGAGCTGCACCCGGCCGATGGCGTCGACCGGACCGGCCACCACGACCTGCCGGGCGCCGTTGTCCACGGCGACCGACACCCCGTCGGCCAGCAGCGGCGTGACAGCCTCGACCGAGCCGGCCAACGCCAGCATCCCGCCGGCCGGCATCGCCTGCATGGCCCGCGCCCGTACGGCGACCGCGCGGACCGCATCAGCGAGGGTGAGCACCTCGGCGACGGTGGCGGCGACCAGCTCGCCGACGCTGTGGCCGAGCAGCGCGGCCGGGGTTACCCCCCACACCTGCCAGGCCCGCGCCAGCGCATACCCGACGGCGAAGTGCAGCGGCTGCGCGACCGCGGTCGGTTCGAGGTCCTCGTCGCGGGTGGCGTCCTGCCACGCCTGCCGCAGCGGCAGCCCCTCAGCGCCGAAGAGGTCAAGACACTCGTCCAGCGCGGCGGCGAACGCGGGCACGTGCGTGTACAGGTCAATGGCGACGCCGGCATGCTGCGAGCCCTGCCCGGGGAAGAGGAACGCCACACCGCGCAGGCCTTCCCGCTCCCCGGTGGGGGAGGCGACGCCACGCAGGCCCTCCCGCTCGCCCGAGATGGAGGCGACGCCACGCGGGCTCTCCCGCTCGCCCGGGAGCGGCGCGACGCCACGCGGGCCCGGGCGCTCCGCCGGCCGGATGACCGCGGCTGAGCGCGGGTCGGCCAGGGCGGCCGCCGCCTCGGCCGCGTTCGTGGCGACGGCGGCGCCGCGGTACCGGTGCAGCGAGCGCCCGCGCTGCAAGGTCGCCACGCTGTCGGCGAAGCCCGCCGCGCCGGCGCGGGCGAAGTGCCCACCGAGCCTTTCCCGGTACGCCGCCTCGGCCTGCGCCGACGCGGCGGACCAGACCACGACGCGGGGCCGCTGCGGCCGTACGACCCGGTCGACCGCTGGCGCCTCCTCGACGATGGCGTGCGCGTTCGTGCCGCCCATGCCGAGCGCGCTGACGCCGGCCAGCCGCGGCCGGCCCGGCGTACGCGGCCAGGCGCTGGTGGCGGCGGGGATGTAGAACGGGGAGCCGTCCAGCGCCAGCTTCGGGTTCGCCTCGGTGAAGCTGGCGTTCGCCGGGACCGCCTCGTGCGCCAGCGCCAGCACCACCTTGATGAGCGAGGTGACCCCGGCGGCGTGGCCGAGGTGCCCGACGTTGCCCTTCACCGACGCCAGCGCGCAGCTCGCCGGGGCCAGCGCGGTCCCCGCCATGCGGCGGAACGCGGCGCCCAGGGCGGCCACCTCGACCGGGTCGCCTAGCACGGTGGCCGTGCCGTGCGCCTCCACCAGGCCGATGTCCTCGGCGCCGACCCCGGCCAGCGCGATGGCCTCGGCGATGACGGTGGCCTGCCCGGTCACGCTGGGCGCGGTGAAGCCCACCTTGCCCGACCCGTCGTTGTTGACCGCGGTGGACCGGACAACCGCGTGCACCCAGTCCCCGTCGGCGAGCGCGTCCCGCAGCCGCTTGAGGACCACCAGGCCGACACCGCTGCCGAAGACCGTGCCGGTGGCCGCCGCGTCGAACGGGCGGCAGTGCCCGTCCCGGCTCAGCGGCCCGCCCGGCTCCCACCAGTGCCCGTGCCCCAGCGGCAGCTCCACGTCCACCCCGCCGGCCAGGGCCAGCTCGCACTCCCCGCTGCGCAGCGCCTGCACCGCCAGGTGCACCGCGACAAGGGAGCTGGAGCAGGCGGTCTGCACGGTCAGGCTGGGCCCGCGCAGGCCCAGCTTGTACGAGGCCAGCAGGCTGACGTAGTCGGTGTTGTTCCAGGAGGTGAGCGACATGCCGGAGGTGCTGCGCAGGCTGCCCGGCCCGGCCGGTGCCAGCAGCTGCAGGTAGCGGTTTGTCCCGGCCGCCCCGAACACGCCGACGTCGCCCGTACGGCCGGGGGCGTAGCCGGCGTTCTCCAGGGCGGCGTGCGCGCACTCCAGGAACATCCGGATCTGCGGGTCACAGACCTGCGCCTCGCGGGGCGTGAGCCCGAACAGCTCAGCGTCGAACCCGTCGACGTCGCGGGCCGCGGCGACCGCTTTCACGTACGCCGGGTCGGCCAGTGCAGCGGCCGGCACACCCGCCGCGAGCAGCTCCTCGTCGCTCGGGAACGCGATGCCCTCAGCCCCCCGGTGCAGCAGCGACCAGAGCTGGTCGGTGTCATCAGCTCCGGGGAACCGGCCGGCGAGGCCGATGATGGCGATGGGTTCGTGGGTGCCGCTCACGGGACCTCTCCGAGCTCGCGGTAGAGGCGCTCGCGCAGCTGGCGCCGCTGCTGTGCCGGGTCGGGGCCGGCCGCTCCAGCGTCCCGGGCGCCGGCCGGCACCGCCTCCCGGCTACCGACCATCGCCGCCTGCCGGCTACCGGCGCTCACCGTCTCTCTGTTACCGGTGGGCGCGGGCTCCGGGTCGCGTGCGCCGTCTCCCGCGCCGCGGTGGGCCAGGTAGCGGGCCAGCGCCGCCAGGTTGGGGTGCTGGAACAGCGCGGTCACCGGCAGCTCCACCGCGAGCCGTTGGCTGAGCAGGGCGTGCAGGCGCACCAGGCCCACCGAGCTGAGCCCGCCGTCGAGGAAGTTCTCGTGCGGCGGCAGGTCCCGACCGGTCACCTCGCGCACCAGGCGGGACAGCTCGGCGACCACCGCGCCCGGCGTCCCTGCCCCATCAGGCCGGTCGTACCCGCCAGGCCGGTCGTACCCGTCGGGTGGCGCCGGCACGCCTGGCGCCGGCGGTACCGCGTCGTCGGGCGCCGCGGCGACCTTGTGGTTGTGGTCCGTGCCCAGCCGGGGCACCACCCGGATGTCAGCCGGCACCGCATACGGCGGCAGCACCCCGCGCAGCCGCGCCCGCACCTCGTCGGCCGAAAGCCGGCCCGGCAGAAGCTGGTCTGGTGGAAGCTGGTCTGGTGGAAGCTGATCTGGCGAAAGGCCGCCCGGCGGAGGCTGGCGGGAAGAACCCTGGCCGGAAGAGAGCCCGCCCGCCGCAGCGGCGACCACCTGCAGCACCAGCACCTCACCCGCGGGCGTCGACCTCAGCGTGACCAGCGCGTCCGCAACGTGCGGCAGACCCAGCGCGGCTGCCTCGACCTGCTCGGGCGCCACCCGGAAGCCGTCGACCAGCACCTGCCGGTCCAGCCGGCCGTCGAGGTGCACGCCGCCCCACGGGTCCCGCCGGCCGAGGTCACCGGTGTGGTAGGCCCGGTACCCCGGCCGCCCGGCCGGGTCCGGGACGAACCGGCCGGCGTCCCCGCTGTCCCCGGCGTAGCCGAGCGCCAGGTGCGGGCTGCGGACCACCACCTCGCCGAGCTGCCCGATGCCCGCCAGGGCACCCGTGGCGTCGACCACGACCAGCTCCGCGCCGCCCACCCCAGCGCCGACCGGCAGCACCGCCTGGTCCGGCACGCCGGCCGGGAGCGGCTCGCCCGCCTCGGCAACGACCTGGCAGGACGCGACCTGCGGCGTCTCCGTGGTGCCGTACGCGTTGACGACCCGGGCCGGCGTGAGCCGGCGCAGCGCCCGGACCAGGCGTGCGGTGAGCGGCGCCCCGCCGCAGAGCACCAGGCGCAGGTCCGCAAGGCCCGCCGCCGGCTGCACTTGGCCATCCGCCGGCTGCACCGGGTGGTGCGGACCACCGGCTACCAGACCACCGGCTACCAGCAGCCCGAGCAGCGCCGGGGTCGCGTGCAGGATGGTGACCCGCGCCTCGCGGACGAACGTGAACAGCCGTTCCGGGCTGGCGAAGACGTCATCCGGCGGCACGACGAGGGTGCCGCCGGCCATCAGCGGCACGAGCATGTCCCGCAGGACCGGGTCGTGGCCGAGGCCGGCCAGCAGCGCCACCCGGTCCCGCCCCGACGGGGCGAACGTCTCCAGGTACCACCCGAGCGTGCCGGCCAGCGCGCTGGGCGGGACCGCCACCGCAGCCGGGCGTCCGGTGGTGCCCGAGGTGAACAGCGCGTGGCTCGCGCCCGGCAGGCGCAGCGGCTCGGCCGCGGCGCTCCGCGCCAGCTGGAGGCCGCCCGGCGCCAGATGGAGGCCGCCGCCCGGCGCCAGATGGAAGCCACCATCCGCGCCGGGCAGCCGCAACGTCCACCTAGGACGAACGGTCTCCTCGTAGCCGCGCCGCACGAGGGCCGGCAGCGCCGCGTCGACCAGCACCGCCGTCGCACCCGCGGCCCACAGCCCGAGCAGCGCCACCGGCAGCCAGCGGCTGCGCTCCGCGTGCACCAGGACAAGGTCGCCGCCGGTCGCCCCGGCGCCGGCGGCGCCCGCCGCGAGCCGGTCCACCTCACCGACCAGGTCCGCGTACGACACGCCGCCGGCCGCGTCGCTGACCGCCACCGAGTGCGGTACGCGCGCCGCGGTAGCCCGTACCGCGTCGAGCATCCGCGGGGCGGCGGCCGGCGTGGTGGCGGCGGTGGGCACCAGCACGCCGGCGTCACCGGCCGCCGGCACGTCGCCCTCACCAGCCAGCCGGAGCCGGGACAGCGGAGCCGAGCCGCGGGTCGTGACGACCTGGCGGAGCACGCGCACGACCTGCTCGAGCAGCTCCCGGGCCACCCCGGCCGGGTAGCGGCCGGTGGCGTAGACCAGCTCCACCCGGTAGCCGTCCGGCCGGTGCAGGTAGAAGTTGAGGTCGAACAGTGCCGCCGGCGGTACCACGTCGAGGTGGCTGGCTGGCACGCCGCCGAACGCCGGGGCCGGCGCGGCCTGGGTCATGTCGTTCACCCACACCTGGAACAGCGGGTTGCGCACCGGCGACGCCGGCACGCCCAGCGCCTCGACAATGGCCTCGAAGGTGGCGGTGCTGTGCTCCAGCGCGCCGGCGTAGCGCTCCCGCACGTGCCCGAGCAGCGCCGCGACGTCGGGCTGGGCGCCGACGTCCACCCGCAGCGGCAGGGTGGCCAGCAGGAAGCCGACCAGGTCCCGCTCCAGCTCGGCATAGCGGCGCGAGGCGGGCGTGCCGACGACCACTGTGGACTGTGCCGACCAGGCCGACAGGACCACCGCTACGCACGCCACGAACAGCGTGGCCGGGGTGACCGCGCGCTCCCGCCCGAACGCGTCGACCCGCGCGCTGGTCCCGGTGTCGAGGACCACCGCGACCCGCTCACCCGCGGTGCTCGGCACGGCCGGGTCGGCCAGGTGGAACGGCAGCAGCGTGACCGGCGGCACGTCCGCGAGCAGGCCCCGCCAGTAGGCCAGGTCGGCCGTCCAGTCCGGGCCGCCGGCGGCGCCCGCCTGGGCCTCGGCGTACGCCGCGAAGCTCGGCGCCGGGCCCCACCGCGGTGCCGAGCCGCGCAGCCGGGCCGAGTACGCGCCGGCGAGGCCGGCCAGTACCAGGTCGAGGGTCTGCTGGTCGGAGACGATGTGGTGCAGCGCCAGCACGAGGCAGCCGCCGGGGCCGCCGTCCGGTGGCAGCAGCAGCCCCGCAGTGAGCAGCGGCGCGCGGTCCAGCGGGATCGTGCGGCGGGCGAGCGAGGCGACGAAGCCGTCGACGGCTGCCGCGTCGAGCGGGCCGGCCGCGGTGCGCACCTCCAGCACCGCGTCGCACGCGTCCGCGAAGACGAGGAGCGGCCCACCGTCCGAGCCAACCGAGCCAGGCGTGCCGGAGTAGCCCGGCACGCCTGCCCGCAGCGCGTCGTGGCGGGCGACCACGTCGGCGAGCGCCGCGCGCATCGCCGCGGGGTCGACCACGCCGCCCAGCCGTACCGCGCCGACCACGTTGTAGCCACCCGGGTCCGCCAGGAGCTGGCTGCGCACCCACAGGGCGTGCTGGCCGGGCGCGAGGCGGCTGGTCCCCCGCGCCCCGTGCCCCACCGGCTCAACGTGGCCCACCGTGGCTGCTCCGGCCGGCCGGCGTACCTCCAGGCTCTCCACCAGGCCGCGCAGCACAGCGAGCGACGCGTTCTCGCCCAGCAGGGCGGCGAGCGGCACGTCGACTCCCAGCCCCGCGCGCAGCTCGGCGACGAGCCGCCCGGCGAGCAGCGAGTGGCCGCCGAGGTTGAGGAACCCGGCGGCCTCGTCGCGCTCGGTGCCGGGCGTCCCGAGCAGGCCCCACCACAGCCGCGAGACATCGTCAGAGCCGCCGCGCACGTCAGCGCCGGCGCCCGCCGCGGCCGGGGACGGTTCGGCGCCGTGCCACCACCGGCGCAGCTCGTCCCGCAGCGCCCGCCGGTCCGCCTTGCCGGCCGAGCTCAGCGGCAGCCGCTCCAGCCAGCACAACCCACTGGGTACGAACGCGGCCGGCAGCCGGCGGGCGACGAAGTCCCGCACCTCGGCGGCGGGGACCCGGCCGGCGCCGGGCGCCGGGGTGACCGCGGCGACCAGCTCGTCACCGGCGCCCCCGCGGGCGGGGACGGCGACCACGGCGGCGTGCGTGATCGCCGGGTGCAGGGTCAGCACCCGCTCCACCTCGCCCGGCTCGATCCGTACCCCCCGGATCTTGACCTGGTCGTCGATGCGCCCGAGGTACTCCACCTGGCCGTCCACGGCGCGGACCAGGTCCCCGGTGCGGTAGCGGCGACCGTACGGGGTGGCGTCGAAGACCCGGGCGGTCAGCTCCGGCTGCTTGACGTAGCCCAGCGCCACGTGCACCCCGCCGATCCACAGCTCCCCCGGCTCCCCGTCGGGCACCGGGCGCCCGTCCGGGTCGAGGATGTAGAGGTCCACGTTGTCGATCGGGGCGCCGATGTAGACGGTCGCGTCCGGCCGCATGTCCGGCGGGATGGCCCACTGGGTGACCTCGATCGTGCCCTCGGTGGGGCCGTAGAGGTTGTGCAGGCCGGCGTCGAGCGTCGCGGCGAACTGGGCCGCCAGGGCCGGCGGCAGCGCCTCACCGCTGGTGAAGACCATCCGCAGGCTGGTGTCGCGGGACGGGCGGCCGAGCCGGAGGAACTCGTCGAGCATCGACGACACGAAGTGGCATACCGTGATCTTCTGCTCGACTATGAGCTGCGCGATGCGGGCCGGGTCGCGGTGGCTGTCCGGCGGGGCGAAGACGCAGCAGGCGCCGACCGCCAGCGGCCAGTAGAGCTCCCAGCCGGAGACGTCAAAGGTGTACGGCGTCTTCTGCAGCACCCGGTCGGCGGGGGTGAGGTCGTAGTGCCGCACTCCCCACAGGATCCGGTTGCACAGGGCCGCGTTGGCCGCGACGACGCCCTTGGGAGTGCCGGTCGAGCCGGACGTGAACATGATGTACACGCGCTGGTCCGGGGCGACCTCGGGCAGGTCCCGCAGCGGGCCGGCGGGGTCGGCCCACGCCGGCACCGGCACCAGCGGGGCGACGCTGAACGGCCCGAGGTCCCGGCCGGGCGGCGCGACGACCGCGACCGGCTCGGCCAGCTCAGCCATTACCGCGGCCCTCTGCGGCGGCTCGTCGGTCGCCACCGGCACGTACCAGCAGCCGGCCTTGAGCACGCCGAGCAGCGCGACCAGCAGGTCCACGCCCCGGGGCAGGATGAGCGCCACGGCTCCGGTCGCGCCGCCGGTGGCGGCGAGGATGCCGTCGGCCAGCCGGTCGCTGCGCGCGTCCAGCTCGGCGTAGCTGAGCCGGTGGCTCTCGTCCTCGGTCGCGGGCGCGTCCGGCGTCTCGATGCGGCGCGCGCGGACCAGGCCGGGCACGCCGTGCGGGGCGCTGTGGTCGACGCGCTCGCCACGCAGCTGCGGAGCCGGCCAGGCCGACCTCGACCGGGTGTCCCCTGACTCCCCGCACATGGCCGATACCATAGCCGCCGCCGGACCCCCTCCAGCTCGCCCTGGCAGGCCGCTGTGGCATCGGGCGTTCGGCCCATCCACGGCCGTCCCGGGCAGGGCACAGGGGCGTCGCGGTGCCGGGGGCCGGTGGCGCCTCGGCGGGGCGCCACCGGCGCGACGGTCAGTAGCGGAACCGGCGGTAGTACTCGGCCAGCCGGTCGTGGTACTCCCGGTTGGTGTAGGTGCTCTTGTCGAACTCCGGCGCGTTCTTGATCTCTTCCTTGGTCAGCGGGACGTAGACCTTCCGAGCGCTGCGGTCGACGCGGTTGACCGCGCCGGCCGGCAGCATCACCTTGTGGCCCAGGATCCACGGACCGGTGTCGACCACGACGTAGCTGGAACCGGCGTCGTAGGTGGCCTCATCAACCTTGCCGATGTCACCGTCGGTGGCCTCCACGTCGAACCCGACGAGGTCGACCTTGCCCCCGGACACTCCGACGGAGCTGCGGTAGCTCCACGGGTTCCACGCCTCTTGGCCACGCGAAGTGGTCACGGTGCCCTCCTCTCGGCTGGGGATCTCCCATCACCTCTATGAGGCTTGGCCCGGCGCCGCATGACGTCCGCGCGTGCTGGCCGGTACGCCGGGAGGCGGTCGCCGGACGGCCGGGCCCTGAGCCGCATCCTTGTGCCGCTCAGGCATGCCACGCGCCAACGAGCCGGACGTCGGCCAGCATGACGTGGTACGAGCCAGGCGGCGCGCTTCGCGTCATGCAGCCCTGTGCCGTGCGTCATATCTGTTATCCATTACTGCGTCCGCTACGCGGCGGGGCCCCGGCGGTCGACCGGTTCCTCGCTCGACGGGCGCCTGTGCATGGTCCGACCTAAGATGGCTGTCAGCTCGGTCCTCCCCCTCGCTTGCCACTGCCCGCTGTCCGTAGACCGTGCGGGACCAGCAGGGTCATGGCAGGGTGTCCCGCCGCAACGGAGAACGACACCG
>DASRIS010000154.1:0-17162 GCA_035649895.1 Micromonosporaceae bacterium
CGTTCGTCCTGAGCCAGGATCAAACTCTCCAACAAAAACCTGGCACGACCAAAAAGGTCAAACCCCATGACAGGGCCAAACAATCAAGGCACTGGCAAACAAACACCCTGTTGAGTTCTCAAGAAACAAACACACACCGGCGACCCCTCCCGCAGGAGGACATCGATCGGGGCTGTACATCAAGCTTACCTGGCTGATTTGGTCCGTGCAAACCGGGTCTGCCCGGTATGTCGTACGTATCGTCAGGCACCCATACGCACGGCGACCATCGGTCGGAGGCTTACGGGGTTTGTCAGCAGGCCGGCCGCTGGATCTCGCTCGTCGCGTCCCCAACTCGCCCGGCGCCCTGCCGCTCGACAACCTTAGCCCTCCCGGTCGTCGGGTTCAAGCCAAAATATGTGTCCTGGGTCACGCACCTACGCCGTCGCACGCATCAGGCCGTCGCGCACATCAGGCCGTCGCGCACATCAGGCCGTCGCGCACAACCGGGCCGTCACGCGCCGCCCCGTCTTGACGCGGCGTGGGCCGGACCTCGACCAACCAGCCAGTGGCCGAGGGACCGTTCGCGGCGGTGGTGGTGCAGCAGGCTCGCACCACCACCGTCGTCGCTGTCCCACTTGGTCTGCGACCGCGGGTCAGGCCCCCTGGCCCAGGATCCCGCGGGCCGTCGCGCCGCCCTGGCGGAACGTGTCGTGGACGGTGCCAGTCGTCCGCTGGAACGACTGCGTGGCGCGGATGTGCTCGTCGATGAGCTCGTCCACCTTGCGCATGCAGGCATGGTGCTCCTCGGTGCCCATGCCACCGTCGAGCGTGGCGAGCGCCTGCATCGCGTGCTGGCGCAGGGTGGCCCGGTAGTTCTCGATCGAGCCCGCGTGCGTACCCTGGTCGGCGGCGAGCTGGTCGAGCGTTGCGAAGTCCGCACGGACCTGGTGACCGGCCATTGGTCAAGATCCTCTCGTCTGTCAGAACGTGATCGGCCGGCTGACGGCCGTCGACTGGGTGTCCACCGCCGTCAGGGTCGGCGCCTGAGCGGTCTCCGAGTCCTGGTCAGCCGTTACGATGGTCTGCTCGCCACGCACCGCGCGCATGGCCTGCTGTGCGATCTGGTTGGCCAGCTGGACGAGGTTGCCGGTGTGCTGGTCGGCGACGCTGGTGAAGGTCGTGCCTGCGGCGCCCTTCAGCCCCTGCCGGGACACGTCCATGCGCCCCGAGAAGTTCCGCGACTCGGTCGCCTTGTCGTCTGCGGTGCCTTCGTACCCGTGGCCCGACTGGGTCAGGGCGCCGACCTCGTTGAGGTTGACGTACTCTCCCGCCACCTGGGGCTCCTCCCCTCATTGGACAGATCTCTGACCTGTCCATGGACACGTCCGGATGTATCAGCGGACACCGTATCGCTAAGTCACCCATGTCGGAACGCCCGCGGCCGGGCCAGCCGAGGTAGCCACGCCGCGGCTCCCACCGAGGGGGCAACCCATCGAGGGGGCACCGCCGCCGCCGCTACTCCTCCGGCGCCAGCCACGCCACCTGGACCTGGTGGAACCCTCCGCCCCGCAGGGCATAGAGCGCCCGGCCGGCCGGCAGCCGCTGGGAGGCGACCCCGTTGACCAGGCGGCCCTCCATCCGGTCGCCGGAGAACATGAAGCCGGGCGTCGACAGGTCGTTGAGCCGCTGGATGAGGGGCTCGAACAGGGCCCGCGACAGCCCTCCGGTACGCCGCGCGAGCACCAGGTGCAGCCCGAGGTCGCGGGCCTGCGGCAGGTAGTCGGCGAGGCCGAGCAGCGGGTTGCCCGAGGACGCCGCGACCAGGTCGTAGTCGTCGACCACGACCAGCACCTCCAGCCCCCGCCACCAGCTGCGGGTGCGCAGCTGCTCGGCGGTCAGGTCCGGGCCGGGCAGGCGCCGGGCGACTGCCTCGGCGACCTCCTGGGCCACCGCGAGCGTCTTCTGCTGCGTGGTGCAGTACGCGAGCAGGTACTCCTCCGGCACCGCCCCGAGCAGGCTGCGCCGGTAGTCCACGACCACGATGCCGAGCTGCTCCGGCGGGTAGAGCTGCTGGTAGCCGCGCAGCAGCACGCGCAGCAGGTTTGACTTGCCGCTCTCGCCGTCGCCGTACACCAGCAGGTGCGGGTCGCCGGCGCTGAGGTCGACCGCGACGGGCTGGAGGTTGCGCTCGGAGATGCCGACCGGGATGCCGCCCCGGTCGGGGTCGACCGGAGGTAGCCGCCGGTACGGGTAGAGCGTCGGCAGCACCTGCACGGCCGGTACGGCACCCCGGGGCCACCGGTCGGCGACGGCAGCCACCAGGCTCTTCTGCGCGGCGGCCAGGTCGGCGAGGCTGCCCTCCCCGTCGATGCGGGGCAGCGCGGCGTGGAAGTGCAGGTTGCCGGCGACGAGCCCGCGCCCGGGCGTCTCGGCGTCGATGCGCTCCTGCATCCTGCGGTCGAAGGCGCTGTCGAAGGCGTCGTTGAGGCGCAGCTCCAACCGGCCGCCGAAGGCCGGCTGGGCGCGCAGCCGTACCTGCATGGTCTGGGTCACCGTGAGCACCACGTGGACGCCGTAGTTCAGCCCCCGCGCGGCCACCTCGCCGACCTGGGCCTCGAGCAGCTCGTGGTCCTCCCGGAACGGGCCCCAGCCGTCGATGACGAGCAGGATCGCGGCCGGCACCTCCGGCGGCACCGCGCCCGCGGCCCGGGCTGCCCGCAGCGCCGCCGCCGAGTCCAGGTGGTGCCGGCGGAACAGCTGCTCGCGCTCGTCGAGCGCGTGGGTCACCTCGGCGACGGTCCGGCTGATCCGCTCCCGTTCGGCCCGGGTGGCCACGCCCGCGACGTGCGGCAGCTCCTGGAGCGGGGTGAGGCCACCGCCGCCGTAGTCGATGCAGTAGAACGCCACCTCGCCCGGGGCGTACCGCAGGCTCATCGAGCAGATCAGGGTACGCAGCAGCGTGCTCTTGCCGGACTGCGGCGCGCCCACCACGAGCAGGTTCCCGCCCGCGCCGGTGAAGTCCCACTCCAGCGGGGACTGCCGCTGGCCGGCCGGGTCGTCGACCAGGCCGAGGATCGCGGTGAGCGAGCCTGCCGCGGCCCGGGCCAGCGGGTCCTGGACCCGGTCCAGGGGTAGCGCCGCGGGCAGCGGGTCCAGCCACACCGGTCGGGCGGGTGCCGCCCCGCTCGCGCTGAGCCGGTCCACCACAAGGTCCAGCACGGTGCGCTGGCCCGGCACGCCGCGCTGGCCCGGCACGGTGGGCTGGCCCGGCACGGTGGGCTGGCCCGGCACGACGGGCTGGCCCGGCACGACGGGCTGGTCCAGCAAGACGGGCGCGGCCGGCGGGGCGCCCGCCGCCGCCCGCCGGGCCAGCCACCCGCCGAGCCCGTTGAGCGCGATGAAGGGTACGACCGGCACGATCGCCTTCGGCGCGTCCTGCGGCGGCGTGTACGGCGCCGACACCAGCGCCGCCTTGAACCGCTCGAACACGGTCGTGTCCACCTTGAGGAAGCCGGCGCCAGGCTCGGGCAGCAGGTGGTAGGCGTCCGGCACGCCGATCGCCTCCCGGCTCTCCGCCTCGGAGAACGTGCGCAGGCTGATCCGGTAGGACAGGTGCGACTCCAGTCCCCGGATCCTGCCCATCTCCAGCCGCTGGGTGGCGAGCAGCAGGTGCATGCCGATCGAGCGGCCGATCCGCCCGATCGCCACGAAAAGCTCGGCGAAGTCGGGCTTTGCGGTGAGCAGCTCGCTGAACTCGTCGATGATGACCAGCAGGTGCGGCAGCGGCTCGAGCGGCTGGCCCTGCTCGCGCAGGGCGTGGTACGCGGTCACGTTGGGCAGGTTGCCGGCGCTGCGCAGGACCTCCTGGCGGCGGCGCAGCTCGCCGTAGAGGGCGTCGCGCATCCGGTCGATGAGGGTGAGGTCGTCCTCGATATTCGTGACCATCCCGGCGAGGTGCGGCAGGCCCCGCATCGGCGCGAAGGTGGCCCCGCCCTTGAAGTCGACGAGCATCAGCGCCAGCCGGTCCGGCGGGTGCCCGATCACCAGCGAGGCGACGAGCGTACGCAACATCTCGGACTTGCCCGAGCCGGTCGCGCCGACGACGAGCCCGTGCGGCCCCATGCCGCCGTGCGCAGACTCCTTGAGGTCGAGCATCACCGGCGCGCCGGAGGTCCCGACGCCTACCGGCACCCGCAGCAGCTCGCGCGGTGCCCGCGGGCGCCAGGTCCGCGCCGGGTCCAGCTCGGCGACGTCCGCCACGCCGAGGACCTCCGGCAGCCCGACCGTGGCGGTGAGCACGTCGCCCGCCTCCTCGCTGACCATCCGCAGTGGAGCGCACTGGCGGGCCAGGCTGGGCAGCAGCCCGTCGGGCACCGGGTCGACCCGGAACCGGTAGCCGCTCCACTCCTGGTGCCCCTGGCCGTCGGCGGTCACGGTGATGCGGGCCTGCACCACCTCGGGCTCCTCCCGGCGGTGGCCGAGCAGCAGGACCACATGGATGCCGAGGTCCGCGAGGGAGATAGAGCGCTCCGGCGGCTCCAGGCCCCACACGCCGTTGAGGTGCTCGCCGTCGACCACCACCACAATGTGCTCCCGCGCCGCCACCCGCGCGCCGCGCCGGCGCTGGTAGGCCTCCAGCCGCGCCTCCATCTCCGCGGCGAGCAGGTCCGCCATAGCTGGTACGCCGGGCGTGACGAGCAGCGCCGGGACCGCCCCGTCCAACGTGGTCGGGTGCTGCACGTGGGGTAGCCACTTGACCCACTCCCACACGCTGGCGTGCACCTGTGCGCGTACCACGGCGAGCCGGACCTCCTCGGCGGCGTGCAGCGCCACCAGCTGCGCGATGAGGGCCCGGGCCAGCGCCCGGCCCTGCGCCCGGTCGCCCACGACACTGAGCACGCCGATCTCCCGCAGGTCGACGCAGACGGGCTGCTCGCGCAGGACCGAGTAGCGGGCGCGCAGCTGCCGGGCCGCCTCCAGGCACACCGGGTCGAACTCGTTGAGCGGGCCCTCATCGGCGGACATGGACAGCCTGGTGAGCAGCGGCTGGTCCCCGAGGCCGGCGCGGAGCAGGAGGAAGTCCTCGTCGCCCACCCGGCGCTCCCAGCGCCGCGCGTTCATCCGGGTGAGGTCCAGCAGCTGCCCCGGGTCCGGGTGGCGCCACTGCCCGGCCGCCTTCTGCGCCGCCGCAGCGCGCCGCAGCCGGCGGCGTAGCTCCTCGACGTAGTCGAGGTAGCGCTCCCGCGCCTCGCGCAGCATCCGCCGCGGGCCGCTGCGCTGGCTGTAGAGCATGACTCCGCCCAGCACCACGGAGGCGACGAGGAACAGCAGCCCGGCGGCGGCGAAGAGCGGGCGGTCCGGGTTGGTGATGGCGATGAGCAGGGAGCCGGCGCCGCTGATGACCGGCATGAGCATCATCGAGGCGCTGGCCGCGGCGGGCGGCGTCTGCTGCGGCTTCGGCGGGTCGGCGAGCACCACCTCCGCCGCGGTCACCTGAGGTGGCGCGATCCGCGCCGGCCGCTTGACCAGTGTCGTACCCACCCTGCCGCACCCCCGCCGAGCACCGAGAACCTCTAACCTGTTCCGCGTAGCTCGGCCTACCGTAGTGTGGCCGGAGGTTCGGGCAAACCCATCGACCGGCATACAGGCCGGCATACAGACAGGGGGAAGCCGCACCGGTGCCGACCGCCTACAGTCGGGTAACACTCGTCAACGGCACCCGGCGAGTTGACCTGGCGCTACCCGGAGCACTGCCGCTGGCCGACGTGATGCCGCAGCTGCTTCGGTTCTGTGCGCCCGAGGAGGACCCGCAGCGCCCGGTGGCGTGGACGCTCGGCCGGCTGGGCGGCCCGAGCTTCAGCCTCGGCCAGAGCCTGCAGGACGTGGCGGTCACCGACGGCGAGGTGCTGGAGGTCCGGCCCGCCTCCGCCGTGGTCCGTTCCGCCTATGTGGAGGACGTCCGGGACGCGGTCGAGGACGTCGTGGACGAGTCCGGGCGGCAGTGGCGCTCGCGTACCACGGTGGGTTTCGCCCTTGCCGTCGCGGCGGCCGGCCTCACCGCGGCGACGCTGCTGCCGGAGGCGCGTGCGGCGCGCGACGCCGCCACGCTGGCGGCGGCGGTCGGGGTGGCGGGGCTCGGCGTGCTGGCCGGCTGGTGGGCGCAGCGCAGCGGCTACCCGCGCGGCGCGCTGTCTGTACTGGCGACGGCGTGTCTCTGGGGCGGCCTCGCCAGCTGGCTCGCGTCGACGTACCCCGGGTGGCCCTTCGCCGCCTCGCTGGGCGCCGGGCTGGCCGGCGCCCTGGTGGTGGCGGGGGTCGCCCGCGCGGTCACCGCGGCGGCGACCGCGCACCTGGCCGCTACGGTGGTGCTGGGTGCGGCCGGGGTCCCGGTCGGTCTCCTGGCGCTCGCCGGCTACAGCCCGATGACCGCGGTACGCGCCGCGGCGGTCTTCGCCGTGCTCCTAGTCGGCGTCCTGCCGCGCACCTCGCTGACCGTCGGCGGGCTGGCCGGCGCCGACTACCGGGTGCGCAACTTCGGCCTGGTCACCGCCGATGAGCTCGCGGCGCGCATCCGCCAGAGCACAGCCCTGCTGCACGGCGGCATCGCCGGGGTGTCGGTCGCCGGCCTCGCCGTGGGCCTCGTGCTGACCGCCGGTACGTCGACCTGGGACCGGCTGCTCGGCCTGTGCGTCGGTCTCGCGCTCGTGCTGCGGTCACGGGTGTTCTCCCGGGTCCCGCACATCCTTCCGCTGCGCGCTGCTGGCCTGGTGGTGCTGGTTGCCCAGGCGCTGCGCGCCATGCGGGAGGGTCCCGGCGCCGGCCCCGGGCTGGTGGTCCTGGCCGCGTTGCTGGCGACGGTGCTGGTCGTGCTGAGCGCGGTGCCACTGTCCGATGTGGCCCGGGCGCGCTTCAAGCAGGTGCTCAACGTGGCCGAGATGGCCGTCGTGGTGGCGCTGGTGGCGATGGCGGCCGGCGCGCTCGGCATCTACCACTGGGTCGGCCAGGTCACCGGCTGAGCCACGTCGAGCCATCGACTGGCCACAACTGATGAGCCAAGCCAACGGGAGGGCGGACGGCGTGCGGGACGAAGGCGACGGCGGGCCACCGCCGGCCGAGGTGGAGCGCCGGGCAGCCCAGGACACCGCGGGTGAGCTCGCCCGGATGGGCATCGATCCCAGCATGGTCGGTCTGGATCCGGTACCCGCACCGGACCCGCCCACTCCCGCTCATGCCCCGTCCGGCTACCGGGACGACGCGGCGCCCGCCGCGGCCGGTGCCTGGAGCAACGTGTCCGGCTGGTCCGGCTTCGCGGACGGCTGGCCCGGCTCCGCGGACGGCACTACGGCCACGGCCGCCGGCGCACCACCGGCCACAGCCGGCTGGCCAGCCCCGGGCGGGGGCTACGACCCGGGCGGAAGCCCCGACCCGGGTGGAGGTGCGGTCGCGCCGGCGGGCTGGCCCGCGGCGGCAGCGGCGGCACCCGACGGGTGGAGCACGCATGAGGAAGCCAGCACGCTCAGCCGCCCGCTCGGCGTCACGGCGGCACCCGACGGCAGCCCGGTGGCGCGCTACACCGATGACGTGGTCGGGCCGCTGCGGCAGGTCGCTGACGCGTACCAGGTCGTCCTGCCCGCCCGGTGGCACCGGGGCGTGCGGGCGGTCACCTTCGGCCTGCTGCAACCGGGGGCGGCCGAGGCGGTCGAGCAAGAACGGATGCTGCTGGCCCGGGTGCGCACGCGGCGGCGCGAGCCCTGTGTCGTGGCGTTCGTCGCGGGAAAGGGCGGGGTGGGCACCACCACCACGGCCGGCGGCGTCGCGCTCACGCTCGCGACGCTGCGTACCGACGACACCACCCTGGCCGACGCCCACCACGGTGCCGGCTCGCTCGCCGGCCGGCTGGGTGGGCCACCGGCTCCGACCGTCACCCAGCTCACCGACCAGGAGCCGGGGCGGCCACCGGTCAGCCCGCTGCGGGTACGCGGGGTCCTCGGCGTCGTGGACGGGGCCCCGTGGCACAGCCCTGTCCCGCGGGCCCGGATGGTGCAGGCGCTGGAGAAGCTGCGGCAGGAGAACGCATTTACGCTCACCGATGTTGGCAACGACACCTCCGACTCCGGGCACGCGGCGCTCACCCAGGCCGACCACGTGGTGATCGTGACCACCGCCAGCCAGGACGCGGTCGAGTCGGTACGCACCGCGCTGGGCCGGATCCGGGACACCGGGCCGCACCGGCTCGGCTCGCTCGTCATCGCCGTGGCGTGCCTGACCGCGCGGGCGCACCGCCGCACCGCTCGCCGGCTGCGCGCCGGCCTCGGCCTGTCCGCCCACCGCCTGGTGGCGGTGCCGTTCGACCCGGCGCTGGCCGCCGGGGGCAGGTTCGAGCCCGCCCAGCTGCGCGCCGCGACCCGGGAGGCGTTCCTGCGCCTGGCCGGCTACGTCGCGGACCCCGGTCCCGAGGACCACCGCCTGTCGCTGCGGGCCGGCATCGGCGACCCGCTCATCGACCGCGGCGGACCAGTCCACCCGGACCTGCCCGGGCACCCGGACGGGCAGGTCCATCCAGGGGGGTGGCCGGTCACCCCAGGCGGAGCGGGCACCTCGAGTGGACCGGGCGCCTCGGGCGGACCGGGCGGCCCAGCCAGCGCGCGGCGATGAGCGCGGCGCAACAGCACTCCGGCGGGCTGGACCAGGTCACCCCGCAGGACGGCGAACGGCCTGCCCCCGCCCCGTTCGTGACCACGCCGAACGCCGAGCGTTACCTGCTGGAGGCGGACAGCCTGCGCCGGCGCCAGCTGCGGTCGGCGCTGCTGCACGGGTCGACCCGGGTCTGGCGGGAACGGCGCCGGATCTGGCCGGCCGCGCTGAGCGGCCTGGTGGTGGTCGCCGTGGTCGTCGCCGCGATCGCGGTCTACGGCGCGTTCCAGCGCCAGCAGCGCATCACCGAGGAGGAGCAGCGCCGGCGCCAGCCCGTGCCGGTGGTCACCTCACCCAGCCCGAAGTCACCATCGGCACGGCCGCGCTAGCGGACCAGCTCGACCCCGGCGACCGTACGCCTGCCGCGGCGCAGCACGAGGTAACGCCCGTAGAGCGCGTCCTCCGGCGACACCGCCGCGTCGGGGTCGCTCACCCGCTCGTTGTTGAGGTACGCCCCACCCTCGGCAACCGTGCGCCGCGCCTCGTTACGGCTGGCCACCAGGCCGGCGGCGGCCAGCAGCGCGGTCACGGTCGGCGACGGGGAGGCGGGCACCTCGGCCAGGCCGGCCTCGGTGAGAGCGGCCCGCAGGGTGGGCTCGGCCAGCTCGGCGAGCGAGCCCCGGCCGAACAGCGCCTGGCTGGCCGCGACCACCTGCCGGGTCTCCTCCTCCCCGTGCAGGGTGCGGGTCGCCTCCTCGGCCAGCCGCCGGTGGCCCAGCCGCGCGGCCGGCCGCTCCACGGTCTCCTTCTCCAGCGCCTCGATCTCCTCGCGGTCGAGGAACGTGAGGATGCGCAGCAGCGGGGACACCATCTGGTCCTCGACGTTGACGAAGTACTGGTACCAGGCGTACGGCGAGGTCAGCGCGGGGTCGAGCCAGAGGTTCCCGCCGCCGGTGGACTTGCCGAGCTTCTCCCCGGCGGCGTCGGTCAGCAGCGGCGTCGCCAGCAGATGCACCGACTCGCCGGTCACCCGCCGGACCAGGTCGGTGCCGGCAGTCAGGTTGCCCCACTGGTCGCTGCCGCCGGTCTGCAACCGGCAGCCGTAGCGCCGGAACAGCTCGAGGAAGTCCAGCCCTTGCAGCAGCTGGTAGCTGAACTCGGTGTAGCTGATCCCGGCCTCCGAGCCCAGCCGGGCGCTGACCGCCTCCTTCGCCAGCATCCGGTTGACCCGGAAGTGCTTGCCGATGTCGCGCAGGAAGTCGAGCGCGCTGAGCCCCTCGGTCCAGTCCAGGTTGTTCACCATGCGGGCGGCGTACGGGCCGGTGAAGTCCAGCAGCGGCTCGATCTGGGCCCGGATCCGGGCCACCCACTCGGCCACCAGATCCCTCGGCTGCAGCACCCGCTCGCCGTTCTCCCGCGGGTCGCCGATCAGCCCGGTGGCGCCGCCGACGAGCGCGAGCGGGCAGTTCCCGGCCAGCTGGAGCCGGCGTACGGTCAGGATCTGCACCAGGTTGCCGATGTGCAGGCTCGGCGCCGTCGGGTCGAAGCCGCAGTAGTAGGTGACCGGGCCCTTCGCCAGCTCGGCGCGGAGCGCGTCGAGGTCGGTGGAGAGCGCGATCAGGCCGCGCCAGGCAAGCTCGTCAACGATGCCGGTCACGGCCTGATTCTTCCCCACCCCGCACGAGCCTCCCCACCGGGTTTCCCTCTGGCTTCCCTCCGGCGCGAGACGCCGCGTCACCCGCCCGCTGCGGCGCGGTCCAGGACAGCCGGCAGCAGGCTGTGACCCGGCGAGGGTGCCACGTTCACCACGTGGAACGGCGACACGTTCACCATGTGGAAGGTGGCCGAGTAGGTGCTGGCGTGCGGGCGGGGTCGCGGGCAGAATGCCGGGGACAGAGCGGAGATCAAGATGCAGCGTCACGACCTGACCCCGGCAATGGACCTCGAGCAGCCAAGCCAGGCCCGCATCCACGACTATCTGCTCGGCGGGTCGCTGAACTTCGCCGCGGACCGCGAGGCGGCCCGCCGCCTGCTGGAGCGGGTGCCCGAGGCGGCCCTGGGGGCACAGGCGAACCGCGCCTTCCTGCGGCGCGCGGTGTGCTTCCTGGTCGATGCCGGCGTGCGGCAGTTCCTGGACATCGGTTCGGGCATCCCCAACCGCGGCAACGTGCATGAGGTCGCCCAGGAGCTCGCGCCCGAGTGCCGGGTGGCGTATGTCGACATCGACCCTGTTGCCGTGATGCACGGGCGGCAGGTGCTTGCCGGCAACGACCGTACGGTCGTGGTCCAGGCGGATGCCCGCCGGCCAGACCGGATCCTCGCCCACCCGGACGTGCGGTGCCTGCTCGACCTGACCCAGCCGGTGGCCGTCCTGCTGGTGTCCGTCCTGCACTACATCCCGGACACCGACGACCCCGCGGGCATCGTGGCGGGGCTGCGTGACGCGGTCACCCCCGGCAGCTACCTGGCGCTCACCCATCTCATCTCGGACCACAAGCCAGATCTCAGCCAGGACCTTCCTCCGGTCGGCGAGCCCGGAGGCATGTACGCGATCCTGCGCCCCGAAGCCTCCGTACGGCGGTACTTCGCCGGGTTCGACCTGGTGGAGCCCGGGTTCGTCGACGTGCTGACCTGGCGTCCGGACGGGCCGGGGCGCCCGGACGGCGACCCGGTGCGCTCCTGCCTGCACGTCGGCGTGGGTCGCAAGCCATGACCACGCCACCGCCAGCGCCTCCACCGCCGAGCCGCGGTGCGGTACGGTTCGCCCGACGCCGACCGTGGCCCGAAACGGTGCCGTAACCGCTGATAGCGCTCTGTCAAGCGCCTGCGGTATAGCTACCTTTCGTAAGATCACCGACGGCAAGGAGCAACCATGAGACGGCCAACCTGGGCGCCGGAAGGCGTCGACATCGAGCGGCCGAGCCCAGCCAGGATGTACGACTACGTCCTGGGCGGGTCGCACAACTTCGCCGTCGACCGCCAGCTGTGCGCCCAGGCGATGCAGCTGATGCCGGACCTGGTGCCGCACGTTCACGGCAGCCGCGCGTTCCTGCGGCGGGCGGTCAGCTTCTGCGTCGAGGCTGGCATACACCAGTTCCTGGACCTCGGCTCCGGCATCCCGACCCGCGGCAACGTACACGAGATTGTGCAGCGGACGGCGCCCGAGGCCCAGGTGATGTATGTCGACATCGACCCGGTCGCGGTGGTCCACAGCCGCGAGATCCTCGCCGGCAACGACCGCGCTCGGGTGCTCCAAGCGGACCTGCGCCGGCCGGAACAGATCCTCGCCCATCCCGAGGTGCGTAGGATGCTCGACTTTGACCGGCCGATGGCGGTGCTGATGGTGGGCGTGCTGCATTTCATCATGGAGGACCCGACCGGCATCGTGGCCGCGTTCCAGGACGCGATGGCTCCCGGTAGCTACCTGGCCATCTCGCACCTGAGCCCAGAGACCAGGCCGGAGAAGATGGCGGAGGCCATGCAGATGTCGCAGCGCGGGGGCCTTGACGCGATGCCACGTTCCCGAGCCGAGGTGGAGCGCTTCTTCGCCGGGTTCGAGCTGGTCGAGCCGGGGCTGGTGTGGGCGCATGAGTGGCGCCCGGAGCCACCGCACGGTGAGGCCGGCGACCTCGACCAGCCTTTCATCCTCGGCTGCGTCGGGCGCAAGCCGTGACCGCCTGGGGTATCCGCTAGTTCCGGTACGCATCGCGAGGAGTCGTCCATGGAACGACTTGGCCCAGCCCCGGAGGGCGTCGACATCGACCGGCCGAGCGTGGCCCGGATGCAGGACTACGCCCTGGGCGGGTCGCACAACCTCGCCGTCGACCGCGACCTGATCGCTCAGATTGCACAGCTGGCGCCGGATCTGACGCAGCACGTCCACGCCGACCGCGCATGCCTACGGCGGATGGTCAGCTTCTGCGCCGAGGTCGGCATACGCCAGTTCCTGGACCTCGGCTCAGACCTCCCGACCCGCGGCAGCGTGAGCGACGTGGTGCAGCGGGCAGCACCCGGGGCGCGGGTGGTGCATATCGACGTCGAACGCGTCGCCCTGAAACCCAGCTACGAGGTGCGCGGCGGCGGCGTCCGGCCCGCGGTGGTCCCGGCAGACCCGCACCAGCCGGAACAGATCCTCACCAGCCCGCAGGTACGCCGCCTGCTCGACTTCGAAGAGCCTATGGCGGTGCTGCTCCGCATGCTGCATTTCATACCGGATGACGCGACCGCAGCTGTCGCCGCATTCCGGGATGCGGTCGCCCCAGGCAGCTACCTGGCCATCTTCCACATGACAGCGGAGACCAGGCCCGCGGTTGCCGAGGTGCAGCAGATGTTGCAGCGCGTCGGCCTCGCTGTGCGGCCACGTTCCCGGGCCGAGGTGGAGCGCCTGTTCGAGGGGCTGGAGCTGGTCGGGCCAGGGGTGGTGTGGACGCATGAGTGGCGGCCGGACCCGCGGCCCGGCCCGGCCAGCGACCTCGACCGGCCGGTCATGCTCAGCGGCGTCGGGCGTAAGCCCGTAAGCTGCGACATCTCTGCTCGCACCGGCGCGAGACCGCGAGGAGTAGTCATGAGACCGCCCAGCGCGGCCCCGGAGAGCTTCGGTACCGACCGGCCGAGCCTGGCCCGGATGCACGACCACGCCCTGGGCGGGTCGCACAACCTCGCCGTCGACCGGGCGCTGGTCGCCCAGGTCGCGCAGCTGATGCCGGACATGATGCCGCACGTCCGGGCCGACCGCGCGTGCCTGCGACGGATGGTCAGCTTCTGCATCGAGGCTGGCGTACGCCAGTTCCTGGACCTCAGCTGGGGCCTGCCGGTCCGCGGAAACGTTACCGATGTGGTGCATCAGATGGCGCCCGAGGCGCGGGTGGTGCATGTCGACATCGAGCCGGACGCCCTGCTGCCGAGCTACGAGATCCCCAACGGCTACGACCGGACGGGAGTGGTCCGGGCAGACGCGCACCAGCCGGAGAAGGTTCTCACCGATCCACAGGTACGCGGCCTGCTCGACTTCAACCAGCCGATAGCGGTGCTGCTCATCACCCTGCACTTCGTCCCGGACAACCCGGCCGGGGTGGTCGCCGCGTTCCGGGATGCCGTCGCCCCAGGCAGCTACCTGGCGGTCTTCCACATGACGGCGGAGACCCGTCCCGAGGAGATGGCCGAGATCGTACAGATGATGCAGCACGGCGGGCTCGCTGTCAGGCCACGCCCCCGAGCCGAGGTGGAGCGCCTGTTCGAGGGCCTGGACCTGGTCGAGCCGGGGCTGGTGTGGACCCACGAGTGGCGCCCGGACCCGCACGGCCAGGCCGGCGACCTGGACCGGCCGTTCATCCTCAGCGGCATCGGGCGCAAAGCGTAGGCACCACTCTGGATCTCTCGTACACCATCCATCGCGAGGAGTAGCTATATGGAGCGGCCCAGCTGGGCGCCGAAGGGCGTTGACATGGACCGGCCGAGCCCGGCCCGGATGTACGACTACGTCCTGGGCGGGACACACAACTTCCCGGTCGACCGCAAGCTGTACGACCAGGTGGTCCCGCTGATGCCGGACATCGTCCCGCAGGCGCGCGCCAGCCGCGCGTTCATGCGCCGGGCGGTGCGGTTCTGCGCCGAGGCCGGCATGCGGCAGTTCCTGGACCTCGGCTCGGGCATCCCGACCCGGGGCAACGTGCACGAGGTGGCGCACCAGGTGACGCCTGAGGCGCGGGTGATGTACGTGGACATCGACCCGACCGCCGTGGCGCACAGCCGCGAGATCCTCGCCGGCAACGACCGGGCCCGCGTGATCCAGGCCGACCTGCGCCAGCCGGAGAGCATCCTCACCAACCCAGAGGTACGCAGCCTGCTCGACTTCGACCAGCCGATGGCGGTGCTGATGGTGAACGTGCTCCACTTCGTCTTCGAGGACCCCAGCGGCATCGTCGCCACGTTCCGGGACGCGGTGGCCTCGGGAAGCTATCTGGTCGTGGCCCACCTGAGCGCCGAGAACAGGCCCACGGAGGTAGCTGAGGGCCGGGAGGTGTCGCGTCGCATGGGCCATGACGCGGTGCCGCGTACCAGGGCCGAGGTGGAGCGCCTGTTCGCCGGGTTCGAGCTGGTCGAGCCGGGGGTGGTCTGGGCGCATGAGTGGCGTCCGGACCTCCTGCAAGCCTCGGCCGACGGCCTGGACCGCCCGTTCGGCCTGAGCTGCGTTGGGCGAAAGCCGTAAACCAATAACCCGGAGTATTTATACCTACACGCCGAGTAAACCGCAGGATTTAGGCCCAGCTTGCGGGCGTAGGCACTGGTTGTTCGGTACAGTTTGACGGTCGGTGGAAGACGAGTGCCCCAACCTCCGATGGTGCATGGCCGGCGGTTGCGGTACTTCTACCCGTAGGACTCTGCGCCCCGGGGAGGGCTAGGTGGAACGGCCTATCTGGGCGCCGGAGGGCGCCGACACCAACCGGTCGAGCCTAGCCCAGATACCGGCGGACCCGACCGAGGAGCTGGACCGGCATCCCGTCCTCAGCCTTCTCGGGCGCAAGACTTGACCGGGGCCCAGGGCGAGGTGCCCTGCGGAGCGCCCGAGACGCAGCAGGCGGTCCAGGCCGGCCTGCGAGCGTTCGCCCAGGCGTGGGCCCGGGCCGTGGTGGACACCAGCTACGTTTCGATGGACTATGAGGAGATCGAGAAATATCTCTACGGACTCGCTGAGCACCTCGCCGCCGCGCTGCGTACCTCGCCGTTCAGCTCCTTGGCCGGATACGAGGTCGGTACCCGCCTGGTCGCTGCCGACTTCGACTCGCCGGAGACGTTGGGTCGCACCGTCGCGGTCATCCACGAGCGGCTGCTGCCCGGCATCGGGCTCTCCGGCCACCGCGCGACCCAGCATCTGGCCCTCCTGCTCGACGGCCTGGCCACCGGCTACACCCGGGCGCGGTTCAGCCGGACCCTCGACGCGCAGGAGGCACTGCGCCGTGCCGCCATGGTCGTCCACGAAGACGTCGAGGAGACACTACGGCGAAGCGAGGCGCGCTTCCGCCACCAGGCGACGCACGACCCGCTGACCGGCCTGCCGAACCGGGCCCTGGTCGGCGAGCGTCTCGCCGAGATCTTCGCCAGCCCCAAGCCCGGGGCCCGGATCGGCGTGTGCTTCATCGACCTCGACGGGTTCAAGGCGGTCAACGACAGCTTCGGCCACGACATCGGTGACCAGCTGCTGACCGGGGTTGCCAGCCGGCTGAGCGAGATGGCCGCGGAGTCGGGGTACCTCGTCGCCCGCCTCGGCGGTGACGAGTTCGTCATCCTCGTCGAGGACACCACCTGCACCGACGATGCGGTCAAGGTCGCCGACAAGGCGCTCACCGTCCTCAGCGAGCCCATCTGGACCAACGGCCGGTGGCTGTCGATCTCGGCGAGCATCGGGGTGGTCGAGCGCCCGGTCGCCGGGTCCGACCCCCGGGACGTCCTGCGCTCGGCAGACATCACCCTCTACTGGGCCAAGGCCGACGGCAAGCGGCGGTGGGCGATCTACGACCCCGACCGCAGCGCCCGCGACGTGGCTCGCTACCGGCTCGCCGCGGAGCTGCCCGCGGCCCTGGAGCGCAACGAGTTCCGCCTCAGCTACCAGCCGATGGTCGACCTGGCCGAGGGGACCATCTGCGGCGTGGAGGCGCTGGTCCGGTGGCACCATCCCGAGCACGGCATACTCAGCCCGAAGAAGTTCATCGACCTGGCCGAGGACACCAACCTGATCGTCCCGCTCGGCCGGCACCTGCTCCGCCAGGCGTGCCGGCAGGCGATGCGCTGGCAGCGGGCGCCCGCGCCGCCGTTCGTCAGCGTCAACCTCTCCGTCTGCCAGATCCGCCACCCGGGCCTCGTCGCCGATGTCGCGGAGGTTCTCGACCGCAGCAGGCTGCCCGCCGACCGGCTGCATCTTGAGATCACCGAGAGTACGGCGATGGGCACCGACCAGGAGACGGTCAGCACCCTGCACGCGCTCGCCGACCTCGGGGTGAGCCTGTCCATCGACGACTTCGGCACCGGCTACTCCAACCTGGCCTACCTGCGCCGGCTCCCGGTACACGAGCTCAAGCTCGCCGGCAGCTTCATCCGCGGGCTGCATCCGTCCGAGCCGGTCTCCGACGACGAGTTGATCGTGTCCGCGCTCGTCTCCCTCGGGCACAAGCTGGGCCTGAGCGTCGTCGCCGAGGGCATCGAGACCGAGGCCCAGGCCCACCGGGTACGCGAGATCGGGTGCGACATCGGCCAGGGCTACCATCTCGGCCGCCCGCAGTCCCCCGAGCGGGTCACCAAACTCCTCGCCCGCCCGAGGCATCTCCTCGTAGGATGAGGGAGACCACCGTATGCATATTGGCGGCTAGGTAGGGCGGCCTCAAATGGTCAGTGCATCACCACTGCCTTTTAACAACTCGTCGAGCTTTTCTGCCGGAGTCTTCCAACCCAGCGTCTCTCGCGGTCGCCCATTCAGCCTAGCAGCTATCCCGCCAAGATCAACCTGAGAATACCCAGAAAGGTCCGTCCCCTTCGGAAGATACTGCGCTATC
>DASRIS010000155.1:0-14711 GCA_035649895.1 Micromonosporaceae bacterium
ACGACTGGGCGGTGCGCCCAGCCGATCCCCCGCAAAAGGGAGCCCTCGATGTGAATGCCGTGCGCCCAAAGCCAGCGCCGCGGCGCCCTGGTCCACCTTCGGGCACAGCAGCGTCGCTCAACCGGATTACACCGTGCCGGCGCGGCACAACCGGCTCATTGCGCAGGTGGTTCGTCGCCGGTGGCGAGGAGGTCGAGCAGGAGGGCCGCGGTCCAGCTGAACGCCGGTGAGCCGAGCCCGGCCCCGGTGGTCGGGTCGAAGTACTCGTGGCAGCCCGACCGTGCCACCAGGTCGACCATTGACGCGCGCAGGCCGGCGGCGAGCTCGCGACGGCCGTGCGTAAGCAGCCCGCGCCAGACCAGCCAGCTGGTGTTGACCCAGCTCGGCCCGCGCCAGTAGCGCAGCTGGTCGAAGTCTGCGGCGGTGCGGTCGTAGCTGGGCAGCGGGTACGGCATCTGCTCGGCGAGCCCGAACCGCGGGGAGCACGCCTCGGCCACCACCGACTCGATGACCTCCGCGGGCAGGTCCGGCAGGACCAGCGGGGCCAGGCCGAGCACGGTGTGCGCCGGGAGCAGCTCACCGGTACGCAGGTCACGGGGGTGGAAGGCGCCGGTCGCCGGTGAGTGGAGCCGGTCCACCAGGACCTTGGTGACCCGCGCTGCGGCATCGTGGTGCGGGGTGGGGTCGGCCCCGACGACTGCGGCGATCCGGGCCAGGGCGTGCTCCGCCGCGGCCAGGACCGCGTTGAACAGCGGGCACTCCACCAGGAACGGGTGGCGCTCGGCCAGCCCTTCGTCGAGGTAGCCACCGTCCCGGTAGGACTCGGTGATCACGATGTACCGGGCGTAGTCGGCATCGGTCGGCCGGTGCGACTCGGCCGCGAACTTGGTGTCGTGCCGGCGGTACTGCCGCATGATCGCCGGGTCCGCGTCGACCGCGGCCATCGGCGCGTCCCAGGCGGGGCTGTTGTCCAGGCCGGACTCCCACGGGTGCACGACCGCGGCCAGCCCGGCGCCGCTGGTGTCCCGGCGGTCCAGCAGGTAGCGCTGCTGGGCCACGAGCCGGGGGTAGAGCCAGGCCAGCTGCTCCGCGTCGGGCACCCGCCGGTAGACCTCCCACGCCGCGACCGCGTGGATCGGCGGCTGCACCAGCCCGGACGTGGCGACCGCCGGCGACCCCTCCGCCGACCGGGAGTCCCAGAGCTCCGGACCGGGGAAGTAGTCACCCGGCAGCGCCGGGTTGAAGACGATGTGCGGCACCCGGCCGTCGGCCCACTGCGCCTCGAACAACGTACGCAGCTCCCGCCAGGCCCGCTCCGGCGCGCAGTACGCCAGCCCGATGCTGATGAACGCCGAGTCCCAGCTCCACTGGTGCGGGTAGAGCGTGCGCGAGGGCACGGTGTGGTCATCGGACCAGTTGGCGTCCAGAGTGGACTCCGCCAGCCGCCGCAGCGCGTCCGTGGTCTGCTTCATGCCGTCCCATCTGTCTGTAGGGCCTGGGTCTGGGGGGCCTAGGTCTGGGGGGCCTAGGTCTGGGGGGCCTGGGCCTGTAGGGCCTGCCGCAGCACTGCCGCGGCCTGTCTGAGCGCGGTCTCGGGCTCACCGCGCAGCCGGCACTCGAGCGCCACGTACCCGTGGTAGTCGATGGCACGCAGCGCGCCCATCAGCGCCGGCCAGTCGAGGTGCCCGGCGCCGGGCTGGTAGCGGTTGGAGTCGCTGGCCTGCATATGCGCCAGGTAGGGTGCGGCACTGCGCAGCGCCGCCGCGAGGTCGTCCTCCTCGATGTTCATGTGGTAGAAGTCGCCGGCCACCTGCACCGAGGGCAGGCCCACCGCCTGGCACACGGCCACCGCCTCGTCGAGCCGGTTCACCATGTGGTCCTCGTACCGGTTGAGCGGCTCCAGCATGATCGCCACGCCCTCCCTCCGGGCGTGCTCCCCCAGCTCGGTCAGGGCCCCGACGAGCACCTCGCGGTCACCCTCGGGCGAGCGCGGCGGCTCGAACGGGGGCAGCCGCCGGGAGAACATGCCCCACGCCGCCGGGGTCATCACCCCGAGCCCGCCCAGCTCTGCGATGACCGACAGCTGGGAGCGCAGGTTGCGTACGGCGTCGGCGGAGCGCTCGGCGTCGAAGTCGCCGATGAAGTGCATCATCTCTACGCAGACGGTGGGCATGACCACCCCGGCGGCGCGGGCCGCCCGCAGCTCGGGCAGCCGCTGCTCCAGCGCGAGGTCGCCCCGGCCGCGCAGCTCTATGGCGTCGAACCCGAGCTGCGTGGCGAGCTCGAACTTCTCCCTCAGGTCGGTGCCGGGCAGCAGCTGCTCCTGGCAGGCGAGCAGGATGGTCACGGGAACCTCAGCACGACCTGCACCGCCTCGGGTGCGCCGCCGTCCAGCAGGGCGAACGCCTCAGCCACGTCGGTGGCGTCGAGGACGTGCGTGACCAGCGGCATCGGGTCCACCCGGCCCTCGGCCACCAGCTCCATGAACGTCTGCGCCACCCGTACCCCGGGCCACCGGCCGACCGCGTGCGGCACCGGCGCCGGCCCCGAGACCTGGGCCGAGATGAGCTGGACCCGGTTGTGGTGGAACTCCTCGCCGAGCGCGAGGCCGGCGGCCTCGCCCTGGTAGAAGCCTGCGGCCACGACCCGGCCAGCCAGCGCGGTCGCCCGGATCGCCTCGTGCAGCGCCGGGTAGCTGCCGGAGAGCTCGATGCAGACATCGGCCCCGGCCCCGCCGGAGAGGCTGCGCACCACGGTGGCGGCCGACTCCTGGGTCGGGTCCACACCGCGCCGGGCGCCGTAGGCCTCGGCCAGCTTGAGCCGGGTCGGCACCGGGTCCACCGCCACCACCCGGCCCCCGGAGAGCATGGCCAGCCTGGTTGCGAGCAGGCCTATCACGCCCTGCCCGAAGACGCCGACCCACTCGCCGAGGTGGATGCCCGCGGCGATGACGGCGGTGAGGGCGATCGCTCCCGGGCGGGCGAAGACGCCGGCCAGCGGGTCGGTGTCCGGCGGCAGCGCGGTGACCGCGGCGGCCGGCAGGACCGCCTCGGCGCGATGCCCCCAGATGCCCCACACCAGGTCGCCCACCTGCGGCGCCGGCACGTCCGGCGCCGCCTCGACGACCTCGCCGACCTCCTCGTAGCCCCAACCGAGAAGTGGGTACGGGTCGTCGCCGGCGCGCTCGAGGAACATCCGCCGGTCCACGTCCCAGTGCTTGGTCAGGCCCGGGTTGCTGCCGCGGTAAAGAGTCAGCTCAGTGCCGGTGGAGATGCCCGAGTAACGGGTACGTACCCGCACCTGGCCGGCGCCGAGCGGGTCCGCCGGGCACGGGGCGAAATCCACCTGCCTGGGGCCGGTGAGGCGGATGACCGAGTTCTGCACGAACGAGAGCCAACAGCCGCACGCTTTAGTTTGTCAAGGGACCCAGTTAAGTCTTGCCAACAGGCAAAAGTGCGTGCTTGGATGCCGCCCATACACCCCTTTGAGAGGAGTGCCCCATGCCACGTCAGACGCGGCTGCTCGCCTCCTTCCTGGCCCTGGCCACAGCGGTCGGCCTGGTGGGCTGCAGCGCGGACGAGCAGGAAGGCGCAAACTCCGCGCTCACCGTGTGGAGTCTGGAGGACAACACCGACCGGATCGCGGCGACGAATGCCATCATCTCGGACTTCACCGCCAAGACCGGCATCAACGTCAACCTGGTCCCCATCAACGAGGACCAGTTTCCTTCGCTCATCGCCTCGAACGCCGCAGCAGGTGACCTGCCCGACGTGGTCGGGTCGCTCCCGCTGGCCGGCGTCCAGACGCTCGCCGCCAACGAGCTGCTGCATGAGTCCGCCAACGGCGAGGTGGTCGACAGCCTCGGCCGGGACACGTTCTCACCGCGAGCCCTGGAGCTGACCTCGGAGAAGGGCAAGCAGCTGTCGGTGCCCAGCGACGGCTGGGGTCAGCTGCTCGTCTACCGCAAGGACCTGTTCGACGCGGCCGGGCTCGCCGCGCCGGACACGTACGAGAAGATCACGGCCGCCGCCGCAGCCCTCAACAAGGGCGGCGTCGCCGGCATCACCGCGGCGACCGCGCCCGGCGACGTGTTCACCCAGCAGACCTTCGAGCACCTGGCCCTGGCCAACAACTGCCAGCTCACCGACGCCTCCGGCGGCGTCAAGCTGAGCTCGCCGGAGTGCGTCGAGGCGTTCCGGTTCTACGGCGAGCTGATCAGCAAGTACTCAGTCAAGGGCGCCCAGGACGTGGACACCACCCGGGCCACCTACTTCGCCGGCAAGGCCGCGATGATCGTCTGGTCCTCGTTCCTGCTGGACGAGCTGGCCGGGCTGCGCAACGACGCCAAGCCGACCTGCCCGCAGTGCGCGCAGGACCCGACGTTCCTGGCGAAGAACAGCGGGTTCGTCACCGCGATCAAGGGCCCCAACGCCACCGAGCCGGCCCAGTACGGCGAGATCACCTCGTGGTCGGTGCTGGACGGCGCCTCGACCGGCCCGGCCAAGCAGTTCGTCGAGTACATGCTCGGCGACGGCTACCAGCGCTGGTTCGGCATGGCGCCGGAGGGCAAGTTCCCGGTGCGCCGGGGCACCAAGGAGGACAAGGAGAAGTTCGTCAACGCCTGGAACAGCAGCCAGGCCGGGGTCGACACCAAGAAGCCGCTCTCCGAGGTCTACGGCCCGCCGGTGCTGCAGACGTTGCGGACCAGCCCGGACACGTTCCAGCGCTGGGGCCTGCCGCAGGGTCAGGGCAAGCTGGTCGGCGCGATTCTCGGCCAGCTCCCGGTGCCCAAGGCGCTGGCTTTGGTGATCGCCGGTCGCATGGACGCGGCGGCAGCCGCCGGCCAGGCGCAGAAGGAGGTCGAGTCGATCAAGGCCGGCCTCAGGTGACGACCACCACCGAGCGGACCGACCGCCCGTCCTCCGGGTCACCGGAGGGCGGGCGGTCGCCCGTCCGCGCCCGCCGCCGGCCGCTGACCCTGCGCCAGCGGGAGTCCCGCGCCGGGCTGACGCTGATCTCCCCGACTCTCGCCGTGGTCGTGGCGGTGGTCGTGCTGCCCATCGTGTGGACGATCGTGCTCGCGTTCCAGCGGGTACGCCTGGCCACGCTGCGGCGTACCGGGCTGTTCGGCGAGCTCACGATGGCCAACTTCACGCGGGTGCTGGACTACCCGGGCTTCTGGGACACGCTGTGGCGCACTGTCATCTACAGCATCTCCAGCACCGTGTCGTCGATCCTGGTCGGGCTGGTCGCCGCGCTCGTGGTACGGGACGCGTTCCGCGGGCGCACGTTCGTCCGGGCCTCGATGCTGCTGCCGTACGTGGCACCGGTGGTCGCGGTCGCCTTCGTCTGGCAGGTGATGCTCGACCCGCAGCTCGGCTTCGTCAACGCCTGGGGCACCGGGGTGCTCGGCTGGGACGAGCCGATCCCGTTCCTCTCCCAGGACTCCACCGCGCTCATCACGGTCATCGTGTTCGAGGCCTGGCGCTACTTCCCGTTCGCCTTCCTGTTCCTGCTCGCCCGGTTGCAGGCGGTGCCCCGCGAGCTGGAGGAGGCGTCCCGGGTGGACGGAGCAACGCCGACGCAGCGCTTCCGCCACATCGTCCTTCCCCAGCTCATGCCGGTGATCGCCCTGCTGGCGGTGCTGCGGTTCATCATGACCTTCAACAAGTTCGACGACGTCTACCTGCTGACCGGCGGCGCCGCCGGCACCGAGGTGGTCAGCATCCGGGTGTACCAGTTCCTCACCGCACAGACCGACATCGGTGCGGCCGCCGCCCAGGCCGTCGTACTCGCCGCGGTCCTGGTCGTCTTCGTCGTTGTCTACCTGCGCTTCTTCGGCAGCCGGAGGGCTGAGGGATGACCACGGTCAACACCACCCGAGCGCGGCTGGACCGCGACGCGGTCGAGACGCGGGTGCTGCGGGTCCTGCGCTGGCTGACCATCGCCGGCTTCCTCGTGGTCACGCTGCTGCCGTTCTACTACATGCTCACCCTCTCGGTCCGGCCGATCGAGCGGGTGCTGCTGGACCCGGGCTCGCTGTGGGTGCCGCTGGAGCAGCTGACCACGTCCACCTATGCCGAGGTGCTCAGGTCGGTGGAGAACGGCGGCCAGGGCTTCCTCGGCTTCATCCGGAACAGCTTCATCGTGGCCGTCTCCGCAGCGCTGCTGTCGCTGCTGGTCTCGATCCCCGGGGCGTACGCGGTCTCGCGGCTGCGTTTCTTCGGGCGCCGGCAGGTGGACTTCCTGTTCCTCGCGGTCTACCTGTTCCCGTCGATCGTGATCGCGATCCCGCTCTTCGTCCTGTTCACCCGGGCCGGGCTGCGCGGGTCGCTGTTCGGTCTGGTGCTGGTTTACATCTCGCAGACCGTGCCGGTCTCGGTCTACATGCTCAAGAACTACTTCGAGACCATCCCGGTCAGCCTGGAGGAGTCCGCGGCCATCGACGGTGCCGGCCGGTACGGAATCATCCGGCGGATCAGCCTGCCGCTCGCCGCACCGTCGATCATGGCGGTCGCCCTCTACGACTTCATGATCGCCTGGAACGAGTTCCTCTTCGCCCTGCTGTTCATGGTGGACCGGCCCAACCGGTGGACGGTCTCGCTCGGTCTGTCCCAGCTCGCGGACGGAGTGGAGGTGCCCAAGACGGTTCTCATGGCCGGTTCAGTAATCCTCACGCTACCCATCGTTATCCTCTTCTTCGCAAGCGAACGGCTGCTGACTGAGGGACTCACCGCCGGAGCCGAGAAGGGCTAACCCAGATGCCGACGAGCTCCCCCACCGCGGGGCATCTCCTCCAGCTGATCCGGGAAGGGAAGGCCCGCACGCGCAAGGAGCTCGGAACGGTCACCGGCCTGGCCCGGTCCACCATCGCGCACCGGGTGGACCAGCTGGTGAGCCTGGGCTACGTACGGGAGGCGGGGGCGGGCGCGTCGAGTGGCGGGCGCCCGCCCACCGCCCTCACCTTCGACGAGGCGTCCCGGGTGGTGCTCGTGGCCGACCTCGGGGTGACCCACGGCCGGATCGCCGTCACCGACCTCGCCCGCCGCTCGCTCGCCGAGATGACCGAGGAGATGCGCATCGACCGCGGGCCCGAGGCGCTGCTCGACTTCGTCACCGGCGCGTTCCAGCGGCTGCTCGCCGAGGCCGGCCGCCGCGCCGACGAGGCGTGCGGGATCGGCATCGGCGTCCCCGGCCCGGTCGACTTCTCCACCGGCCGGGTGATCCAGCCGCCGATCATGCCTGGCTGGCACAACTTCCCGATCCGCGACTACCTGCTGGGGGCGTTCCCGGCCATCGGCGACGTGCCGGTGCTCGTCGACAACGACGCCAACATCATGGCCCTGGGTGAGTGGGCCACGTACTGGCGCAGCTCGCCGGCGTTGCTCTACGTCAAGGCGGGCACCGGCATCGGCGCTGGGATCGTCATCGGCGGGCAGGTCTACCGGGGCATCGACGGCGCGGCCGGGGAGATCGGGCACGTACGGGTGCCGGGCCTCGACGCGCCCTGCGCCTGCGGCGCGGCCGGCTGCCTCGCGGTGGCCGCCAGCGGTAGCGCGCTCGCCCGCAGCCTGACCTCGGACGGCGCCCCGGTGCCGGACAGCCGCGCGGTGGCCGCGCTGGTGCAGGCCGGTGACGCCGCAGCGGTCGCGGCGACCCGGGACGCCGGCCGCCGCCTGGGCGAGGTGCTCGCCACGGTCATCAGCCTGCTCAACCCCGAGGTGGTGCTGATCGGCGGCGACCTCGCCTATACCCACCAGCACCTCATCACCGGCGTACGCAGCGCCCTCTACGAGCGGCTGCTACCGCGCAGCACGCGCCGGCTGCACCTGGACGTGGGGCGTACCGGCGAGCGGGCCGGCGTCATCGGAGCGGCCGCCCTCGTCGTAGATCACGTATTCTCGCCCGAGGCGGTGGACGCCCGCCTGGCCGAGGCGGCGGCCTGAGCCGTCCCGCCGCCCGGACTGACTGTGTCAGGGTTGCGCGCGGAGGCGAGGATGGTCACATGTCACCACTGACGAGTTCGCTGGCGCGGCTTGGTGCCGCCGCCGCTGCATTCTTGACGGTCCTCCTCCTGCCCGCCGTGGCGTGGGCGCAGGACTCCTCCACGCTGGACCTCGCGGGTGAGGTGGCCCGCCGCCGCCCGCGTGGCGGCATGGGCTTCGCTGGCCTGCTGGGCGCGCTGTGCTGCCTGGTGGTTGTCGCGGCGATCGTGCTCGCCGTGGTCATGGTGGCCCGGCGACGCCGGTCGCGCTGACGGCATCACCCGCGGAGGCGGACCGCCGGGCTGCTGCGGCCGTCTCCGCTGGTCCTTGCCGACGATCCGCGCCAACAGTTGTGGCGGCCGGCTGTCACCAGCCCACGCCAGGGTTCCTCGAACCCCGGCTTGGGCCGGCAGGCTCAGGCCGGGCAAGGTCAAGCCGGGCAAGGTCAAGCCGGGCAGGCTCAGCCTTGCGCGAGGTCGGTCGACAGCCCGGCCGGCGCCGGTCCCGCCGCTGCTCCCGGAGGCGGCGCCGGCATCCAGGCTGCGGCGGACCGGCGCAGAGCGGACCGGCGCAGAGCGGTTGCGACCAGCCAGCCGACGCAGGCGACCAGCGCCACCCGTTCCAGCAGGCCAGTCACCAGCCCCCGACCGGCCAGCAGAATGGACAGCCCGGCAGCCGCCAGCAGCGGTACGGCGACGGCAGCGCCGACCGCGCTGATGCGGCGGATGAGCGGGTCGCCCGCATGTACCGTCAGCACCAGCATGACCAGGGCGGTCAGCGCCAGCCCGGCGACGCTGGCACCGGCATGGACCAGGTCGGTCGGCGTCGGGGTCTCGTGCGGCGGGAGCGGGCAGCCGGGGCTGCACGGCGCCGCGGCCGAGACCAAGGACAGCATGGCCGCGAACCCAGCCACCCCGCTGCCCAAGCGGGTGCCGGTGGCGAGACCGGGCCGGGGGCTCAGCGCGTAGGCGAGCAGAGCCAGGGCGCCCGCGATGCCGAGCACGCTGGCCCGGTAGAGCCCCGCGTAGCCGGCACCGGGCACGCCCGCCTCGCTCACATATGCCGCCAGGCCGACCGAGCCGGTCGCCACGGCCAGGCCTAGGCCGCTGAACAGCGCCGCAACCGCGGCGCCAGCCGCGATTACCCGCCGCCCCCGGTCTACGCCATCGGCCATCGACGACGCCACGGTGGACGTTACCGCTTGCACTCTTCAGGCTTGACGTCCGTGATCGACTTGTGCGGTCGCGGCGTCGGGCACGCCCGGGTCGGGTGCGACACATCGGGTGATGTCGGCGCCACGGTCGGCGAGGTGGTAGGTGTCGTGTCGCCCGACGACTGCGAAGGCGACGGGACAGGCTGCGGCGCGCTGGTGGCGGGCGGGGCGGGCCCTCCCGTCGGGCCGGGCGGCACCGATGGCGAGCCGCCCGGCAGGCCGCCGGGGGCCGGCTCGGTCACCGGGATGTTCGGGTCGTCAACGGACTGCCCGGGCGCTGCCGTCCCGGTCAGGACGCGGCAGCGTACGCCGTTCAAGGTGAACGACTTCGGCAGACCGCTCGCGGCCCGGGCGCCGGTCAGGCGCACCGTCGCCCGCTGGCTCGGCGGCAGGCTGCTCTGGGCGCGCAGGGTCACCGTGGTGCCGGGCTGGACCATCTCAGCGCCTTCAACAGCGACGTAATGCTCCGAGCCGGGCAGGGTGAACACCACGGTCCAGTTGTGGAACGTCTCCTGTCCGGTGTTCTCGACCGTCAGCCGGGCGACATCGCCACCGCCTACGTAGCGCACCTGGCAGGCCCGTGCATCAGCGGTAACCCCTCCGCCGGCCCCGGCGCCCGGGCCGTCGGCGAGCGCGCCGCCGCCCGGGCTGGGCCGGTTGGCGCAGGTGGTGGCGAACCCGGCCACGGCGAGCACGGTCAGCCCGGCCATGGCCAGGCGTACCCAGCGGGGCCGGCCGGGGGCGGCCGTACGGCCGGCCGGCACGGCCTGGCGGATGCCCTCGGTGCGCTCGGCCACGATGGACGGCAGCATCACCCGCGCCCCGGCCGCAGTGGCCAGCGCCTGTGCCATCTCACGGCTGCTCGGGCGCTCGGCAGGGCGCTTGGCCAGGCACCGGGCGACCAGCTCGGGGATGTCCTCCGGCAGTCCCTCGATCACAGGCAGCGGGCGCGGGGCGACGTAGCAGTGGTTGGACATCATCTGTGACACGCCCGCGGCGCGCCACGGCAGCTCGCCGGTGAGGCAGCGGTAGAGCAGCAGGCCGAGCGCGTAGACATCGGCGGCCGGACCGACCCGGCCGCCGAGCAGCCGCTCCGGCGCCACGTACGCCATCGTGCCCAGCAGCTGCCCGTCGTCCCGGCTGCCCGCCGCGGCGGCGATGCCGAAGTCGACGACCTTGACCCCGGTCGAGGTCAGCATGGCGTTGGCCGGCTTGACGTCCTGGTGCACCACGCCGCGCTCGTGCGCCGCGGCCAGCCCGGCCGCGACGTCGGCGCAGATGCTCAGCGCGGTGCGCCAGTCCAGCGGACCCGACTTCAGCAGCTGCGCGAGCGTCTCCCCGTCCAGCAGCTCCATGACGATGTACGGCACCGGCCGGCCGGCCCGGTCGGGTGACTCGCCGAAGTCGTACACGTTGGTGATGTTGGGGTGGGCGAGCCGCGCGACGGCCTGGGCCTCGGCGTGGATGCGCTCGCGGGACGCGGCGTCGCCGGCGAACTCCGCCGCCAGCACCTTGACCGCCACCTCGCGCTCGAGCACCTCGTCGTAGGCCCGCCACACAACGGACATGCCGCCCACGCCGAGCTGGCTCTCCAGCCGGTAACGCCCCCCTAGCCGCTGCACTCCTGCCCCGCAGTCACTCCGTGTTCGCCCAGTTCACACTCGGCGAACGTACCTCCGCCGACCGGGTAACGCGAGTGGAGCAACGGGTCAAGTTACCGGGTGCGGCCGGATGATCTGTCGGATAGCCGCGCCGTCGGCGAGCTGGTCCATCGCCTCGTTGACCCCGTCGAGCGGGATAACCCCGCTGACCAGCCGCTCCACCGGCAGCCGGCCGGCGCGCCACAGGGCCACCAGCTCGGGCACGTCCCGGCGCGGGTCGGCCGAGCCCAGGTACGAGCCGACCAGCGTGCGCGCCTCCACCACCAGGGACAGAGCGGGCAGCCGCAGCTCGGCTGCGGGGTGTGGCAGCCCGACCGCCACCGTGGTGCCGCCCCGGGCGGTGCGCGCGTACGCCTGTGCCAGCACCGCCGGGGCGCCCACCGCCTCCACGGCGTAGCGCACGCCGGACGCCACCGCCTGCGGCCAGGGCTCGTCCGGCGCCAACGCGTGGGTCGCGCCGAGCTCGCGGGCCAGCTCCCGCTTTGCCGCCACCGGGTCAACCGCGACCAAGGGGTACGCGCCCGCGACCGCGGCGCCCATGACCGCGGAGAGCCCCACCCCGCCCAGCCCGAACACGGCCACCGGGTCACCCGGCCCCACCCGCACCGTGTTGCGCACCGCGCCCACGCCGGTGAGCAGCGCGCACCCGAACAGGGCCGCAATGTCCCACGGCACGTCGTCCTCGACCGCCACCGCCGAGGCGCGGTCCACGACCGCGTACTCGCTGAACGCGGAGACCCCGAGGTGGTGGTGCACCGGCGCGCCGTCGCGGCGGCGCAGCCGGCGACCGCCGCGCAGCAGGGTGCCGGCGGCGTTGGCCGCCGCGGCGGCGGAGCACAGCGCGGGCGTCCCGCCGGTGCAGTGGGCGCACCCGCGGCACGCGGGCACGAAGACGAGCACCACGTGGTCACCTGGGCGCACGTCGGTGACACCGGCCCCGACCCCGACCACCTCCAGCACGGCGGCGCGGGTCCTCACGCCCTCGATAATGTCATCGGCATGGGCGCGCAGGACCCGGTGCCGCGGCGGGACGACTTTCCGGTGCTGCGGCACCTGACCACGCGGTGGGCCGACAACGACGTGTACGGGCACGTGAACAACGTCGTCTACTACGCGTACTTCGACACCGCGGTGAACGGCTGGCTGATGGATGCGGTGGGCACCGACATCCGGCTGCTGCCCGCGATCGGCGTGGTGGCCGAGTCCGGCTGCCGCTTCCTGGCTCCGCTCAGCTTCCCCGACCCGGTCACCGCCGGCCTGCGCCTGCGCCGCCTGGGCAGCTCCAGCGTGACGTACCAGATCGGGCTGTTCCGCGCCAACGACTCCGAGCCGGCTGGAGTGGGGCATTTCGTCCACGTCTACGTGGACAGCAGGACCCGCCGGCCGGTCCCGGTGCCGCCCGCGATCCGGGACGCCCTCACCTCCCTACAGGTGAGTACGGCCTGAGCGGGTCCGGTAAGCGGCGCCCGGGCGCGGCCGGTCAGCCGCTGCGCCACCGGCTGTCGATCCGGCGGCCGTGCTCGTCGAAGAAGTGCAGCGCATCCATGCGCACGGTTACCACCACGGCCTCGCCCGCGCCAGGGTCCGGCTGGGCGTCGAGCCGCACCGCCAGCTCGGCCGGCACCCGGCGATGGCGGCCGGGGTCGCCGCGCAGGCTCGGCGCGCAGCCGCTGCTGAGCGCCCCCAGGCGGCCAGCGGCAGCGCCTCGACCGGTAGCCGGCGCCCAGCCGCCGGTGGGGCCTGCTCCGCTCCCGGCGCACGCACCGGCGGCGCCCCCGGCGCCCGGGGAGGCTGTCCTGGCCCGGCCGGCCGGGGCGTGCACCCGACCGGTGAACCGCTGGACCGCCTGGTTGATCCGGCGCAGCCGGGAACGCTCGGGTGGCGGGCCCTGCGCCGGCGCGCCGCCCAGGCCCTCGACCGCCACCCCGATCGCACCGATGTCCAGCATCGCGAGGGAGTCCCGGCCATGCCGCTCCACGTGCTGGACGCGGCCCCGCAGCACGTTGCCGGCCGCGTCCGGGCCGACCGGTGCCAGCGCCTCGGCCCGGACACCGACGACCACCCGCTCGCCATGGTGGTTCGCCACCGCGCGCGAGCGGGTGTCGTCCCACGGCAGGTGCAGCTGCTGCACCCCGAGATGCAGCGCGATGTGCCGGCCGGCGTGCGCGTCGACGTACGCCTCCAGCAGGTTCATCCGCCGGCCGCCGAGGAACGCCGCGACGTAGAGCGTCGCCGGCCGGTTATAGACCTGCGTCGGCGTACCGACGTCCTGCAGCGCCCCGCGGCGCAGGATGGCGACGCGGTCCGCCATGGTCAGCGCCTCGGCCTGGTCGTCGGTCACGTAGATCGTGGTCACGCCCAGCTCGCGGACGAGCGCCGCCAGCTGCGCCCGAAACTGCGGGCGCAGCCCGCTGTCACACGCCGACAGCGGCTCGTCGAGCAGGAAAAGCCCCGGCCTGCGTGCCATCCGGCGGCTGGGCCCGCCGGACCCGTCGCCGGTATAGGGAAACTGGGTGGTGATGCGGTGCTCCCGCGCCGGCATCTCGCTGGCGGGCACGCCGTTGAGCATGATCGCACCGCTGCTGGGGTCCTCCAGGCCGGCGACCATCCGCAGCACCGTCGACTTGCCGCATCCGTACTGGCCGAGGAGCACCATCAGCTCACCCGCCGCCACGTCAAGACTGAGGTTGTCGACGGCGATGGTGCCGTCGGCGAAGATCTTCGTGACGTCCCTGAGCGCAACAGTGCCCACGGTCACCTCCCGGATGGTGCCGCCTCAGGGCCGTCACTGTGACGAGGAACACCCCACTGTGCCTATCGGCCGAACGTGCCGTCTTGGCTGCCTCACCCGCGGCCCTTGCGCCCAGCGCCCATCCTGTGCCCGTCGGTGACCTGAGGCGGCGGCCAAGCAACGGTTGTGGGTGCACCCTCCGCCGCTGCCCGTCTGCGGCAGGATGTCGCGCCGCCCGGTGCGAGGGGTGCCTGCTGGAGCCTTATGCTCTGCACCGTCCGCACGAGCAGAGCCCCGGTGCTGACCAGATCTACCTGCAGCCAGTGCCAGGTCAACGGTCTAGGCTCTGCCCGCGGCGATGGTGCAGAGCATAAGGTGGCGAACATCCCACCACCCAGGCCGGCCAGCAGGTCTTGTCCTGGGCACGTATGCCACCCGGGTGGCAGCCACGAGCCTCAAGACCCAGAGCGCATTGAGGAGGGTCAACGTGCTCTGTGGCAGCTGCGGTACGGACATCCCCACGACCAACTCGACCTGTCCCCGCTGTGGCACCCCGGTCGGCGCGCCGGCGGTGGCGCCCAACACCCGCACATACGCCGTCCGCGCGCTCGGTGCCGCCACGTCGGTCGCGCTCGCCGTGTGCATAGCCGCCAGCCTGGTCTCGGCGCTCTCGCCGGTGCTCGGCCGGGAGATTGCGCGGCGGGCGCTCACTCACCCGGCCCCCGACCTGCTCAACGGCGCCGCACTGCTCGATACGGCGCTGTCCATTCTGTTCGGCGTCACGCTGCTCGCATCGGCCGTGCTGCTGACCACCTGGCTGTACCGCGCGCGCAAGAACCTTGAGGCGTTTCCCGGCGCCGAGGTGACCATGGGCGCCGAGGTGACCATGGGCGCCGGCTGGGCCGTCGGCGGCTGGTTCGTGCCGCCACGCCCGGCTCGGGGCCGCCCCTACGGGGCCGGGCGGCGCCGGCTCGCTCCACCGACCGAGGCAGAACTGGCGGGTACGCCCTAGCGTGGAAGGCAGCCGCGGTAACCGAACCGCAGTGACATACCTAGGGAGTTGACCTTTCATGGCCTCGTCGCCCAACCGCCGACTGGTGCGGCCGCGCGACAACCGTTGG
>DASRIS010000156.1:0-34142 GCA_035649895.1 Micromonosporaceae bacterium
GCTGGACAGGTTCACGGTGTAGGTGGTGTCGATGTTGTCGGCGCTGCCACCGGAGCGGTTGTGCAGCAGGTAGAGGCTGCCGTCCGGCGCAACCAGGTTCACGATCAGGTCACCGATGTACGTGTGCACGATGTGCACCTCGACCGTGCTGGTGGCCGAGCCGTTGCCGGCGCAGCCCGAGATGGTGATCATGCTCTCCACGGTGGACAGGTCGGGGATCGACACGTCCGTGCCGTTCGTGACCCGGCACCCGGTGCTGGCGCCGGTGACGGTGAGCGTGTAGGTGGTGGTACGGGTGACCGACGTGCCGGTGCCGGTGATGGTCACCGGGAACGTCCCGGCCGGGGTGCTCGTGCTCGTGGCGATGGTCAGGCTGGACGACTGGCCCGAGGTGATCGTGGACGGGCTGAACGTCGCCGTCGCACCCGCCGGTAGGCCCGACGCGGACAGGTTCACCGTCTGCGGGCTACCGGATGTCGTCGCGGTGGACACCGTGGCGCTGACCGACCCGCCCGGCGCGGTCGAGCCGGAGCTCGGCGACACCGAGATGGAGAAGTCGTTGCCCGGCGTGCCGCCGTTGACCACGAACAGCAGCCGGTTCGGCGAGCCGGTGCCCGGGCTGGTCACCACGTTCGGGGTCGCGTTGTTCACCATGTTGTCGCGCACCTGCTGCGGGGTGAACGACGGGTTCTGCGCCACCACCAGCGCCGCCACGCCAGCGGTGTGCGGGCTCGCCATCGAGGTGCCGCTGATCGTGTTCGTCGCCGTGTCGGACGTGTTCCACGCCGAGGTGATCGACACGCCGGGCGCGAAGATGTCCAGGCAGGTGCCCCAGTTGGAGAACGAGGCCCGGGCGTCGTTGTTCTGCGTCGCGCCGACCGTGATCGCGTTCGGCGTCCGCGCTGGCGAGGAGTTGCACGCGTCCGCGTTGGAGTTGCCGGCCGCGAGCGCGTACGTCACGCCGTCGGCGATGGAGTTGGTCACCGCGTTGTCGGTGGCGGTGTCGGCCGGGCCGCCCAGGCTCATGTTCGCCACGGCCAGCTCACCCGGGTCATGGTCGCCGGTCACCCAGTCGATCCCCGCGATCACCTGCGCGTAGGTGCCCGACCCGTTGCAGTCCAGCACCCGTACGCCGACCAGGGTCACGCCCTTGGCCACGCCGTACGCCGTGCCACCGGTCGTGCCGGCCACGTGCGTGCCGTGCCCGTGGCAGTCGTCGGCGCTGCCGCCGTCGATCGCGTCGAACCCGGTCACCGCCCGGCCACCGAAGTCGGTGTGCGTGAACCGGATCCCGGTGTCGATGACGTACGCCCGCACGCCCGAGGCGAGCGTCGGGTAGGTGTAGGAGTTGTTCAGCGGCAGCGCCCGCTGGTCGATGCGGTCCAGGCCCCACGACGGGGTGGGCGACTGCGTGCCGGTCAGCCACACCCGGTGGTTCTGCTGCACGTACGCGACCGACGGGTCGGCCGCCACCCGCTGCGCCGCCCGTAGCGAGCCGCGCAGCTCGAACCCTTGCAGCGCGTGCGCGTACACCCAGCCCACGCTGCCACCGGCCCGCGAGGCCAGCACCTGGGCCCGCCCCGCCGCCGGCACCCCGTCGCGCAGCACCACGATGTAGGAGCCCGCCACCGCCGTGGCTCCGCCCTCATGCAGCACGGCGCCGCCACCCGGGGCACCCCACGCCGGCACGGCGGAGACCGCCACCATCGCCGTCGTCGTCGCCGCGGCGAGGCCGAGCGCCGATATCCGGCGCCCCCACGACCCTCGTAGTCGCATCTGCTGTCCTCCCTGTCGTCAAGCCCTCGTCCCGGGCCGCCCGCAGCGGACCGGCCCCGGGCCGGATGACCGGATCATAGGCACGATGCAGTTAGATTCGTAGATATATATCTATGTGGATAAACAGAGGTAGGCTTGACGGTCGGGCCCCGGCGGCCTAGCGAAGGTCGCGCCGGAGGAAGAGCGCCCAGCCCGCGACGAACAGCAGCACCGACAGCGCCACGGGCGCCACCACCGCCCCCGCCGGCACCCCGTGCACCAGCATGTTGCGCTGGAGGTACCAGTACCACGGGGTGAGGTAGCGCAGCGGCGCCAGCGCCTCCACCAGGGCGAGCAGGCTGTAGACCAGGTACCCGCCGACAGCCACCGCAGCGGCGGCCGCCACCGCGGGGCCCCGCCGACCGGTGGCCGCCCCGACCGCGTAGGCGAGCGCCAGGTGCAGCAGGGCCAGCGCCCAGGCCGCGGCGCACGCCCCGAGCAGCCCGGACAGGCGCACTCCGGCCAGCGCGTCAAAGGCGGCGGCGAGCCCGAAGGTGGCTCCGGCGAACACGACCACGAGCGCGACCAGCAGGACCACCGCCGCGAGGCACCGCTCCCCCGCCACCCGGGAGCGGGTGACCGGGTTGGCCAGCAACGGCTCCAGCCGGCCGCTCTCCTCCAGGCCGCCGATGGCCTGCGCTCCGGCGCCGATGCCGAACACCACGAACAGCAGCGGCGCGAGGGTGGAGAACATCCGGGCGTGCAGGTAGCCCGGCGGGGAGGTCAGCGGCACCGCCGCGTCGTACCCGATCATGCCCCGGAACGCGTCGGGCAGGTTGCGCATCAGCTCCTCGACCTCGACCTGGCCCTTGACCGACGGGTAGAGCGCGATGGTGAACAGCACCAGCGCCACCACGCCAACCAGCCACCCGCCGGTGGAGCGGTGCCGGTCCCGGATCATCCGCAGCGCGATCGTCACCGGCCCGTCTCCTCTCCCCGGCCCGCCCCGTCGCCCCGGCCGGAGCTCTCCCCCCGGCCTGAGGTCTCCCCCTGGTAGTAGGTGAGGAACACGTCCTCGAGGTCCGCGTCGTGGGTGGCGATGGCCTGCACGGTGAGCCGGGCGGCGGCCTTGAGGACCGGGTCGACCGGGCCCTCGACGACGAGGTGGATGGTCGCGTCGGTGGCGCTCACCTCGGCCAGCCCGGCGAAGGCCGCCAGGTCCGCCGCTGCCGGCGGCTCGGCCAGGCGAAGGTCGATCCGGGTACGGGCCGAGCGGCGCAGCTCGTCCACTGTGGCCAGTGCGACCAGCACCCCGCGCCGCAGGATGGCGACCCGGTCGGCGAGCGCCTCGACCTCGGGCAGCACGTGGCTGGAGAGGAAGACGGTCGCCCCGTCCGCCACCAGATCCCGCACCAGCAGCTGGAACTCGTGCTGTAGCAACGGGTCCAGGCCCGAGGTCGGCTCGTCGAGGACCAGCAGCGGCGGGCGGTGCGCGACCGCCTGCACGATGCCGACCTTGCGCCGGTTGCCGCTTGACAGCTGCCCCACCGGCCGGGCCGGGTCGAGGTCGAACCGCTCCAGCAAGGCACGCTCCCAGGCCAGGTCGCGCCCGCCGCGCAGCTCGCCGTAGAAGCTCAGCAGGTCCCGCGCGCACCAGCGGGGGTCCACGTCCAGGCTGGCCGGCAGGTAGCCGACCTGGCGCCGGATGGCCGGGTCGGCGCCGCTGCCGCCGAGCACCTCGGCACGGCCTGAGGTAGGGCGGATGAAGTCCAGCAGCAGCCGGATGGTGGTGGTCTTGCCGGCCCCGTTGGGGCCCAGGTAGCCGAACACCTCACCCCGCCGCACCACCAGGTCCAGCGAGTCGACCGCGGTCAACGAGCCGAACCGCTTGGTCAGCCCTGAGGTGGCTATCGCCGGCCCGCTCACCGGTGCCTCCGCTGCCCCCGCGGCGCGGCGGGCGGCATCGTGGCCGGAGGCGGGCTCAGCATAGCCGGACTGGTACGGGAGCCCGGACTGGTGCGAAGCGGCGCCTCATGGCCGGTGTCCTTCCCTGGGGCGGATGTGCAGCTGACACGTACCTGCCGACCAGGCTTCCCGGCGCACCGCCGACCACGCTACACCTCGCCGGCCCAGCAGTGGCCCCGGCCACGCGCAGCCTCACCGCCAGGTCCGACCCCGAAGCGCGCTGCGGACACCGGTCCGGGACGGTACGTTGGCATCGGGTGTGCCGGGAAGCCTGGTCGGCGTCGTACGAACAGCACGTCGACGACCGACCGGAGAGGCTCCACGATGCAGGCGCACGATCTCGCGACCGACTTTCCCACCGTCACGCTGGACACCCCGGCCATGGACGCGGCCCGGCTGCTCGCCGGCCAGGACCTGCCCGGCCTGATCGTGGTCGACGACCGGGGGCTCCCGCTCACCATCCTGCCGGGCACCCAGGTGCTGCGGATGGCCGTACCCCGTTACTGCCAGGACGACCCGGCGCTGGCCCGGGTGGTGGACGAGGCAGCGGCCGACGTGTTCCTGCGCGAGCTGAGCGACCGTACGGTCGCGCAGTGCCTGCCCGGCCAGCGGCGGGAGCTGCCGGTGGTCGACCCGGACGCGACCGTGCTCGAGATCGCCGCGCTGATGGCGCGGGCCCGCAGCCCGGTGGTCGCGGTCGTCGACCGGCACCGCGGCCTGCTCGGCGCGGTCACCCTGGACGCCCTGCTGGACCGGCTGGTCCAGCGGTGAGCGCCACCGCCTGGGCGGCGACGATGATCTTCGTCGCCGCCTACGTCCTCATCGCCACCGAGAAGGTCCACCGGGTCGCCGCGGCGCTGGGCGGCGCCACGCTGATGCTGCTGGTCGGCGCGACAGACGCCGAGCACGCCTTCTTCTCGGAGGAGGCGGGCATCGACTGGAACGTCATCTTCCTGCTGCTGGGGATGATGCTCATCGTCGCCGTGCTGCGGCGCACCGGCGTGTTCGAGTACATCGCCATCTGGGCGGCGAAGCGGGCGCAAGGCCGCCCGTTCCGGGTCATGGTGATCCTGGTCCTGGTCACCGCGGTGGCCTCAGCCGCCCTGGACAACGTCACCACCGTGCTGCTGGTGGCGCCGGTGACGTTCCTGGTGTGCGAGCGGCTCGGGGTGCCGGTGGCGCCGTACCTGATCGCCGAGGCGCTGGCCTCCAACATCGGTGGCACCGCCACGCTGGTGGGCGACCCGCCCAACATCATCATCGCCAGCCGGGCCGGGCTGTCCTACAACGACTTCCTGCTGCACCTGGCGCCGATCGTCGGGCTGCTCCTGGTGGTGTTCGTCGGGCTGTGCCGGTGGCTGTTCCGCGCCACCTTCACCCACAACCCGCAGCGGGCGGCCAGGGTGATGGCGCTGCGCGAGCGCGACGCCATCACCGACGGCCGCCTGCTGGTGGTGAGCCTGGTCGTGCTGGCGCTGGTCACCGCGGCCTTCGTGCTGCACACCGTGCTGGGCCTGGAACCGTCGGTGGTGGCGGTCGTCGGCGGCCTGCTGCTGCTCGCCGCCTCCCGGCTGGACGCGAACGACGTCGCCAAAGACGTGGAGTGGCCCACGCTGGTCTTCTTCGCCGGCCTGTTCGTCATGGTCGGCGCCCTGGTCGCGACGGGCGTCATCGACCTGGTCGCCCAGGCGACCACGGAGGCGGTCGCCGGCCGGATGTGGCTCGCCTCGATGGCGCTGCTGTGGGGCTCGGCGGTGCTCTCCGCGATCGTGGACAACATCCCGTACGTCGCCACGATGACCCCGGTCGTCGCCGAGCTGGTGGACGCGGAGGGCGGCGGATCCGGCTCGCAGGTGCTCTGGTGGTCCCTGGCGCTCGGCGCCGACCTGGGCGGCAACGCCACGGCCGTCGGCGCCTCGGCCAACGTGGTGGTCCTCGGCATGGCCGAGCGGGCCGGCCAGCGCATCACGTTCTGGCAGTTCACCAAGTACGGCCTTGTCGTGGCGGTGGTCACCGTGGCGCTCTGCGTTCCGTACCTGTGGCTGCGCTACTTCGCCTTCACCTGACACGTCGGCCGGGTAACGGACCTGGCAGCACTCCGGTCCATGCGCACGTACGCCAGGCCCGGAGACCGTAGGAGCCTGGGGCCCAACCCACTCATGACCACATAGGACATTTCAGATATACCGCTCGCCACCATGTCCATGCCTCAACAAGATCGCGATCGCATACACCGTTTGTGCAGTCGCACTGCACAAACGGCGCCGCGGTCGCGATCTTGAAGAGAACGGAGCCGATGAGAAGGGGCGAACCGGGCGCGACCGGCTGGTCAGGCCTGGCGCTGGTCAGGCCTGGCGCGAGTCAGGTCTGACGCCGGTCAGATCTCAGGCGCTGGTCAGCCGATCAGCTGGCCGGCGGCGGGGGCGCGGCGGCGCTGTCGCGCCTCAGCCGCATGGACTCCTCGACCAGGAAGTAGATGAGCAGGGCGCTCATGACCAGATGCCCCGCAGCGGTGTAGAGCCCAGGGAAGTAGCCGCCCTTGATGACCGGGAAGACGAAGTGGGCGATGGCGTTGAGCAGCCCGGCACCGAGCGCGTAGAACCACAGCATGTAGTTGGCCACCCGGACCTGGTAGAGCGCGCCTGCGGCAGCCAGCGTCCACAGCGCACCGAACGCGAACACGAAGGTCAGCAGGAAGGACCGCTCCGACCAGTCACGCGGCGAGCTGAACAGCTCCACGATCTCGTGCGGGAACCCTCCGGTGTACTCCTCGGCCATGTGGATGAACTGGAATGCCACCGCGCACAGGTAGGTGGCGATCACCTTGCGAGAGCGCACCGGGTGCGTGTAGCTCGTCGCCAGCCACCCCACGTATGCGAGCACCGCCGCCAGGGTGAGGATGAACGCCGGCTGCCGGGGCAGGGTCGCCCACACCCAGGCCCCGAACCCGACGACCGCCAGCCCGACCACCACGGCGGAGACCCGCTCCACGCGCGGTGCCACCGGAGCTGACGACGGGGTGGGACGCGGCAGCGTGGTCGACATTCGACGCTCCTAAGGCAGCGGGCTCCCGCGGCACGCACGGGCGGGCAGGCAGGGTGCCGCGTTTGGTCGATGGTAGGGCTTGGTGCGCCGCGCCGGAGCCCGAGCCAAGCCCGAGCCGGCGCCATACGGCGGACCCAAGACTTCTTATATACGCGATCCGCGTATATAATCTCGCCATGACCGAGACAAACCTTGGCGAGACGGGCTTCCTCGTCCTGACCGCGCTGGCAGGTGAGGCCCAGCACGGCTACGGCATGATCGAGGACATCCGGCGCATCTCCGACGGCCAGGTGCGGCTGCACGCCGGCACGCTCTACGCGGTCCTGGACCGGCTGCGCAAGGCCGGCCTGGTCGACGTCGACCGCGAAGAGGTGGTGCAGTCCCGCCTGCGCCGCTACTACCGGCTCACCGCCTTGGGCGCGCAGCGCCTGGCCGCCGAGAGCGAGCGGCTGCGACGGCACGCGAAGGTGGCACACCAGCGGCTGAACGACACGCGCCTGGCCTTCGGGACAGGCACCGCGCCCGCCTTCGGGACAGGCACCGCGTGAGCGCCGGGCTGGAGCGCCGGTACCGCTGGCTGCTGGCTTGCTACCCCGCCGAGCACCGCCGCGTCTACGGGGACGAGATGCTGGGCGTGCTGCTCGCCGGGGCGCGGGAGAAGCAGCGCTACCCGGGCCTGCACGAGACCGTCGACCTGCTGCTCACCGCCGTACGGCTGAGGGTGAGACGCGCCGGTGCCGGCCTCCGCGACAGCCGCTGGACCGACGCCGTGGCGGTGCTCGGCGTGCTGGCACCGGTGGTGCTGCTCGCCAAGCACCTGCGGCCAGTCACCGACTACCTGGGGTGGGCGCTGCGGGTGGACGACCCGCTGCCCTTCGCCGTGGCTCCGACCGGCTGGCTGCGCGTCGCCGGGTGGGCGGCCGTCACCGTGGCGGTCCTCTGCGGGTGGCGGCTCGTCGCCGCGGCCGGCGCCTGGGCCGGGGTGCTCGGCGAGGTGGTCGTCCTGACCAGGAGCGACCCGACCCAGACCGCAGTGACAATCCCGATCTGGTGGTCGCTGGCGCTGGCGCTCATCGTGGCGGTGACGCTCAGCTTCTCCAGCGGCGGGCGCGGTGTCGTCGTTCTCGGCTGGCGCCGCGTGGCCCTGTTCGGAGCCGCCGCGGCGGTCGCCGCCGGCACTGCGGCGGTCGAGCCGTTGCTAGGCACTGGCGGCGGAGGTGGACACGACATCTTCGTCTTCGCCCTCGTCGACGGTCGCTGGGTCCGGCCTACGGCACTGCTGGCCTACGCGGTCGCCGCGCTGGCAGTCGTGGTGGTGGTCGCCGGCCTCGCCCCGCCCGTGCGGCGGCGGGTGCTGGCCCTGCTGGCGCCTATGGTCACCCTGCTGGCCGTCGTCCAGCTGGAGCTCGGCTCCTCCTCCGGCGGCGTCCTGCCGGTCTACGCCGGACCAGCCCAACGGCCGTTCATGGCCGCCACACCCCTCCTGGTCCTGCTGGCCGGCCTGGCCGTCCTGCGCCGGCATGAACGCGCCGGGCAGGGCAGCAGCGCCTAGCCGCAGCGGGGTGGCCAGCCGCGGGCCCGGCTGGCCACCCCTCGTGTGCAGCTCGGTTCTTGGAACGGGCCGGTCTTAGAAGGTGGCGACGTTGAGCAGTATGTCGTCGGTGGTGTCCGGGTCGGTGGCGGTGCTCCAGCCGAGGTTGCCGGCGGACTGGAGGGCCGTCTTCACCGCGCTGGGCGACGCGGTCGGGTTGTTCGCCATGTAGAGCGCGGCACCACCGGGCAGGACACGCCGCCACCGGCCGGCGAGCCCGTGGCCGACCTGCTGTCCGCATGGCGCGCCGAGATCATCCAGGCGGCCGCACGCAGCCGGGCGTACGACGCGAGGCCCGCGGCCCGGCAGGGCACCGCCCGGCGGGCCCTCCGGCAGCTGGCCATGGCCGCGGCGGCGGTCGCGGTCACCGCCGGGCTGGTCGCCGGCACCTGCACCGCCACCCCGGAAAGTCCACTGTGGCCGGTCACCACCGCGTCCCCCGACCTGGTACCGCACCCGCTCCCCAACCGGGCACACCCGCCGGATCTGACACTCCGGCCCGGGCAGCTGCGCCACCACCGCCGGCCACCGGCCACAGCACTGGGCCGGCGACCGCATCCGGCCGGGGATGAGCAGCTCTGGCGCGGGCGAAGTCCGCGGGTTGGGGACCTTCGCCTCTGAGCAGGAAAGCCGAGCTGATGGTAGACATTGCATATGATCCGAGTCTTCCTACTGGACGACCACGAGGTCGTCCGGCGTGGGCTGTGCGAGCTGCTCCAGCGCGAAGGCGACATCGAGGTCGTCGGCGAGTCAGGCTCGGCCCAGGAGGCGACGCGACGCATTCCCGCCTTGCGGCCCGACGTGGCGATCCTGGACGCCCGACTGCCTGACGGCAACGGCATCGACGTGTGCCGGGACGTGCGCGCGGTGGACTCGTCGATCAAAGGGCTGATCCTCACCTCGTACGAGGATGACGAGGCGCTCTTCGCGGCGATCATGGCCGGCGCCGCCGGATACGTGCTCAAGCAGATCCGTGGCACGGACCTCGTCGACGCGGTCCGTCGGGTGGCGGGTGGACAGTCCCTGCTGGACCCGGCGATCACCCAGCGTGTCCTGGAGCGCATCCGGCACGGGGTGGAGGAGCCACGCGAGCTCAGGTCGCTCACCGAGCAGGAGCGGCGGATCCTGGCGTACGTCGCCGAGGGTCTGACCAACCGGGAGATCGCTGCCAAGATGTTCCTGGCCGAGAAGACCGTGAAGAACTACGTGTCCAGCTTGCTCGCCAAGCTCGGCCTGGAGCGGCGTACCCAGGCCGCTGTGCTGGCCACCCGGCTGCTCGGCGAGCAGCGGCACTGACTGGACCGGAGGGGGACGGTAATGGTTACCCAAGGTGGAGGAGACAACGGCGTCAGACCCAGCAGCAACGGCTGGAGCAGCGTCCCGGCTGCCCGGCGCCCGGTGGATATCGAGGACGACACGTCGGCACCGCGCGAGGGCCACGTCACCGTGGGCGTGGACGGCTCGCCGGGCAGCCTGGCGGCGCTGCGCTGGGCGGCTCACGAGGCGACGCTGCGCGGCTGCCCGCTGCGTGTGCTCTACTGCGTGACCTGGCCCGCCATGGCGGCGGCCCTGGGCGTACCGCCGGACGCGGCGCCACGGGAGGACCTGCACCACGAGGCCGAGCAGGTGCTGGGCGGCGCCGTTGCGCAGGCCCGTGACGCCGCGCCCACCATCCCGGTGAGCGGCGCGGTCATCGACGGCGCGCCCAGCACGGTGCTGGTGGAAGAGTCGGACCGGTCAAGCGTCGTCGTCGTCGGCACCCGCGGCGTCGGCGGGTTCGCCGGCCTGCTGCTCGGCTCGGTCAGCGGCCGGGTCGCCATGCACGCCCGGTGCCCGGTCGTCGTGGTACCGACCGGATACTCGGCGCAGCCGTCCCGCCGCCAGCGCATCGTGGTGGGCGTCGACGGCTCCGACTCGTCCGACCTCGCGGCCCGGTTCGCGCTCGTGGAGGCCCTGCTGCGGCAGGCGCCGGTCACCGCGGTGCGGGCATGCCCGCCGCCCGGTCCACAGCGGCCCAACGGGACGACCCTCCCCGGGGCCGCGCCCGTCGAGGAGGGGCGCCGGCAGGTGGCCGCGGCCATGACCGGCTGGAAGAAGTCCTTCCCTACCATCCAGGTCGAGCAGCAGGTGGTGGCCGGACGTCCGGTGGCCGCGCTGGTGGACGCCGCATCAGACGCCCAGCTGCTCGTCGTCGGCTCCCGCGGCATGGGTGGCTTCCGCGGGTTGCTGCTGGGCTCGGTCAGCCTCCGGCTGCTGCACCACACCGTCTGCCCGGTCGCGGTCGTCCACACGCACCACCACGACGCCAGCCGTCCCAAGAACCACCTGCTGGTCACCGCGTCAGCCTGTCCCACTCCGTCCCCCTGACCGGCGCCGCGTAGCGGTGTGGACCGTCAACGGGGCCGCGGCCGGGCCGGCTGCGGCCCCGTTGACCGGGTCCGGCCGCCGCGCCTGCCGAGCACCCGGATCGGCACCGTCCGCCCGATCGGGGCGGTCCTGGCCAGGCGCACGGTCACCTCGAGGATGCCGCGGTCATAGGTGGCCTGCACGGTCTCGTCCCGGGCGCGGCGGGGCAGCATCACCGTACGGCGGAAGGAGCCGTAGCGGAACTCCGAGTGCGCCTCGTCCCGGCGCGGGTCGACCCGCTCGACCGCGATCGTCACCTCCCCGTCGGCGACCATCACCGACAGCTCCTTGACAGGGTCCACACCGGGCAGCCCGGCCCGGATGGTGTAGCTCCTGTCGTCCTCGTACTCCTCGATCGGGATGGCGTTGGCCTGCAGCGGCGCCAGAAGCCGGCCGAGCATGGTCGTCATCGCTCCTCCTGGTCCTTGGGTGGGGTCGGGCTGGTCCTTGGGCGGGGGTCGGGCGGGCCGCTCTCGTCTCATGGTGAGTCCGGCGGCGCGCTGCCCTTCAGGGCCGAAGGTCCTCCCCTCGCGGCGCATCGCCCCGGTTGTGGGGGCTGGCGTCCTGTTGTGGGCCCCGCGCCCGCGGGCATCGGTCGCCATCTACCAGCGCACCGACGGCGTGCCGCCGGAGACGGTCGGGGCGGCGGAGACGGTCCGGGCGGCGGAGACGGTCGGGGCGGCGGACGCGGCGCGCGCGGGCGGGTTGCTGTCGCCTCTCCCGGTCCCGGCCCGTGCCGTGAAATCGTGGTAGCTCCCGACCGCCGGAGGAGGCCTGCGGTGAACGCTGCGGAAGACAGGCGCGACGCCGGCCACGAGACCGGGCGCGGAGCCAGCCGCGACATCGGCCGCGAGCCACGGCGGGGAGCCTGGAGCCGGATCCCCCTCTCGCTGCGGGTGGGTGCCCTGGCCAGTGGCTGCCTGCTGGTCATCGCCGCCGGGGTCTACGTGGTCGCGCTGGTGGCGGTGCGGCTGGCGTCGCTGTCCATCGCCATCGCCGCCGCCATCCTGATGGCGGCCCTGCTGGAGCCGGTCGTACGGGGGCTGGGGCGGCTGCGGGTGCCCCGCGCGCTCGGCTCGCTGGTGGCGGTCCTGCTGCTGGTAGCGGCGTTCGTGGTGCCGGCGGTGCTGCTGTGGAACCTGGTCGCGAGCCGGTTCGGTGACGTCGCGGGCCAGGTCGGCGACGGCCTACGGCGCACCCGGGTGGCCCTCGGCGACGTGCTGCCCATCAGCGACGAGCAGCTCGACCGGGTCCTCGACGACCTTCAGGAGCGCCTGCAGCAGCTCGGGACGAACGCGCTCGTGGGAGCGCTCACGCTGGTCGAGGTCCTGGCCGCCGCGTCGCTGGCCTTGTTCGTAGCCTTCTTCCTGCTCAAGGACGGGTCGGCGATGTGGGCCTGGCTGGTTCACCAGCTGCCCGAACGGGCCCGCGGCGCGGCCACCGAGGCCGGCCACGCGGGCTGGGAGACGGTGACCAGGTACATCCGCGGGACGCTGGTCGTGGCGGCGATCGACGCGGTGGGCATCGGCATCGCGCTCGCCCTCATCCGCGTACCCTTTGCTCTTCCCCTGGCGCTGCTGGTCTTCGTGGGCGGGTTCGTGCCCTACGTCGGCGCGACCGTGAGCGGCAGCGTGGCGGTCCTCATCGCGCTCGCCGCCAACGGGCCCATCGACGCCCTGCTGGTCCTCGCCGCGGTCATCGCGGTCCAGCAGATCGAAGGCAACCTGCTCGAGCCGTTGATCGTCGGCCGCCAGGTACGGCTGCACCCGGTCGTCGTGGTCGTCGTGGTCTTCGCCGGGTCGCTGACGGCGGGCATCGCCGGGGCGGTGGTCGCGGTGCCGCTGACCGCGGTCGGCTACCGGGTGGCGCGGGTGATGCAGGAGCGCCGGGCCCGGGAGCGCGCCGGTGCGGGTGGACTGACCCCCTCTGCCGTCCCGCCCACTCCACCGATCATCCATTTATAAATCTCGATTACTCCAGGTAGCCTCATACGCAAAGACTCTCTTCAATGACTCCCGGACGGGGGGTCCCCCGCCCGGGGCCAGGAGGTGGCGCCATGAGGCGTAGACCGGTCCCCGTCCTGATCGCCGCCACGCTCGGCGCGGTGCTGACCGCGTCGCCAGCGTGGGCGTGCCCGGAGCCCAGCGAGGCGGTCCCGGTCTCCACCGAGACCCGGATCGTGGCCGCTGCGGACTGCGTGGGCGGGTCGGCTGCGGGCTACCCGTGCAGCAACGTGGACCTGCTGTCGAACCTGCCGCTGGCATCGATGGGCGGCGGCAGCGGCAGCGGCGGCTGGGGCTGGACGGACCCCTCAACGGGCAAGGAGTACGCGATCGTCGGGCGTACCAACGGCACGTCGTTCGTTGACATCAGCAACCCGACCAGCCCCCTCTACCTGGGCAACCTGCCCACCGCCACCGGCACCTCCACTTGGCGGGAGCTAAACGTCTACAACAACCACGCCTACATCGTGTCCGACAACAACGGCGCCCACGGCATGCAGATCTTCAACCTGACCCGGCTGCGCGGGGTGACCACCCCGGTCACCTGGACCGCGGACGCCCGCAACACCTCGTTCGGCCGGGCGCACACGATGACGATCAACTACTCCACCGGGGTCGCCTACGTCAACGGCTCCGACACGTGCAGCGGCGGGCCGCGGATGTTCGACCTGAGGGCGAACCCCACCAACCCGCCGTTCCTCGGCTGCGTGTCGGGCGACGGCTACACCCACGACTCGCAGGTCGTGACCTACCACGGTCCGGACACCCGCTACCAGGGCCGGGAGATCCTGCTCGCCTCCAACGAGGACACGCTGACCATCTGGGACGTCACCACCAAGTCCAGCCCGGTCCAGCTCTCCCGGGTCAGCTACAGCGGGCGCGGCTACGTGCACCAGGGCTGGCTGACCGAGGACCACCGCTACTTCCTGCTCGACGACGAGACCGACGAGGGCGGCTTCGGCCACAACACCCGGACCCGGGTGTTCAGCACGTCCAACCTGACCGGCGTGTCGCTGCTGGGCTACTACTCCGGCCCGACCACGGCCACCGACCACAACCAGTTCGTCAAGGGCAACTACACCTTCCAGTCCAACTACCGGGCCGGGCTGCGCATCCTCAACCTGACCAACGTGGCCACCCCGTCGAGCCTGACCGAGGCCGGGTACTTCGACGTCGACCCGACCAGCAACGCCTCCGGGTACGCCGGCACCTGGACCAACTACCCGTACTACGGCAGCGGTGCCGTCGCGGTCTTCAGCATCCAGCGCGGGCTGTTCGTGCTGCGGCCGCGTCTTGGCACCACCCCGCCGCCGACCCGGGTCTACTTCGACGACTTCGAGACCGCCACCGGCTGGGTCACCAACCCCAACGGCACCGACACCGCGACGACCGGCATGTGGGAGCGCGGCGACCCGCAGGAGACCAACTCCTCCGGGGCCAAGCAGCTGGGCACCACGGTCAGCGGAGCCAACGACCTGGTCACCGGCCGGCTCGCCGGGGTGGGCGCGGGTGACTACGACATCGACGCCGGCACCACGAGCGTCCGGTCCCCCGCCATCACCCTGCCGGGCACCGGCACGCTGGCCCTGTCCCTGTCGTGGTACCTGGGGCACGGCTCCAACTCCTCGTCCGCGGACTTCTTCCGGGTCTCGGTCGTGCACTCGGGCGGCACCACGGTGGTCTTCTCGCAGCTGGGCGCGGCGGTCAACCGCAACGCCGCCTGGGCCGTGGCGAGCGCCAACCTGACGCCGTACGCCGGGCAGTCCATCCGGATCCTCGTCGAGGCGGCCGACGCCAGCACGGCCAGCCTGGTCGAGGCCGGTGTCGACAACGTCGAGATCACCAGCAGCTGACCGGCGCCATCGGTACTCGGGTAGGAGTCCGGGGTGCCCGGACCCCTACCCACCACCGAGCTTGCAGGTCGCATCCGGCGGTCTCATCCTCGACGGCTGCGCAGGTCGAGCAGGAACCCCAGCAGGTCCCCGTTCCCGGAGTCGCATCCGGTCTCGTCCTCGACGGCTGCGCAAGGGCGAGCCCCCGGACCCGGTCACGAACGCGATCGACCAAGTCGTGGACGCGACCGACCAAGTCGTGGACGCGATCGGCCCGGGTCATGGACGCGATCATCCCGGGGGTTGACGCGATCGGCCCGGCCGGCTTCGACCCGACACCGCGTGGGACGCGGACCTGCATGACTGGTCTACCCCTTGAGCGCTGGGGTGCCTGTTGGGCGGTGGCGCTCCTCGATCGCCAGGCCGCCAAACTGCCCCATCTAACCGTTTTCGCCGCTTCTATCCTTGTACGGTGTACGGGTTTCTCCGCCGACATGTACTTGATCAAATCAATTCCATTGAAATCGGCCCTATCCAGTCCGCCCGTAGCCCCAATTACCATGGAACTGATTTGATCTTGGCGGTGTCGCCGCCATGTGGGTGGTGGCTAGGGCAGTGACTTGACCATGTGGACACGCCGCGCCAGTCCTGCGCACTCGACGATGCTTATCAGCCGTCCAGGAGCTGCCGCAGGCGACCGCGTTGCGTTGGGCGGGCATGGCCAGGGCACAGCGGCGCAGCAGCGCGTAGTCAACGTGGTCGGAGTACGCGCTGGGAGGCCGCTGACCGACCAGGCGTCGACGACGCCCACCACAGACAACACAGACACCGGGCAGCCACCGTGCCCGGGCGTACAAGCGGCGGGTGGGCCGGGAGCTTGCGCTCCCGGCCCACCCCATCTGTGTCTACCTGGCTAGCTCACCTGCTGGACGATCACGTCGCCGCTGCCGATGAGCACGTTGCCGTCGGTGCGTACCTGCACGTTGCCGAGCAGCACGCGACCTGCCGCCGGGGCGGTGTTGGCGGTCACCGTGCCGGAGACGGTCCAGGTGGCGCCCGCGTCGCGCAGCGCGTCCGCGTCGGTCACCGCCACCGACCCGAAGGCCGGGTTGGCGAAGACGTCGACGTAGCTGTACGACGTCGACCCGGCCGGCACGTTGAACCCGTCGATGAGCACCCGCCAGGCGCCCGCCGCCGGGTTGTTGATGGTCACCGACTCCTCGGAGTCACCGTCCGCCGCCTGCCCGGCCAGCACGCACGTGCCGGAGGTGCAGTTGTAGACGAACAGGTCCAGGTCGGCGGCCGGGTCGGACGGCCCGCCGATGGTGGCCCGCAGCTGGGTCGAGCCCGGCGTCACCGTCAGGTCGTACGTCTGCTGCGCAAGGTGGCCGATGGTGAACGGGCCGAGCCGGGCGCTGCCCAGCGTGGTCCCGGTCGCCCGGCCGGTGAACGCCCCGAACAGGTTGCTGAGCGTGTACGAGCGGGTCACCGGAGTGCCGGCCTGAGCGGACGCGATGACGTCCGGGTTCGGCGACACGCTGGCGCCCAGGATCGACGCGGTCAGGGTGAACGGGACCATCTCGATGTCCGAGGTCCGCCGTGCCTCGACCACGACCTCCCACACGCCGGCCATCGGCTGGCTTGCGGTACGGCTGTTGGGCGAGCCGGGGCAGCCCCCGCCGGCCGGCGGGCTGTAGCAGACCGTCGACGTGTTCGAGTCGACCGGCAGGCCCCACGGGTTGAACCGCAGGAACCGCGCCTGCCCGGTACCCGCGGTGGCGTCCGGCCCGGTGAAGTCGACCTTCAGCGCCGGCGTGCCGGCCGGGACCCGGAAGAAGTAGTGCTTGGCCTGGTTACGCCCGACCGTCCCGCTGATCGACACCTGGTAGTTGCCGGCCGCGGTGAACTCGTGCGCCGCGACGACCACGTTCAGGGTGGCGAAGTCGACGCCGGTGGTGGCCGGGTCGTCGAACCGCAGGATCGCCGAGTGCTCACCCACGGCCGCCGGGTTGATGCTCACCGGGAGCGCGACCGCCCTGTTCAGCGGCAGCGCGACCGACCCTGCCGTGCTGAACGTGCCGTCGTTGCCGACCCACGACAGGTTGTAGGTGACCGCCTTGGACCCACCCGTGGTACGGGTGAGCGTGTACGTGCGGGTGTAGGCAACGCCGGCCCGTACGCCCTCGCGGTCGTGGATGCCCGTGCCAACGCCCGGGGTGGCCAGGAACCCGGCCAGCACCGTGTTCACCGGCACCTTGGCGGTGATGCCAACGGTCTTGATGTTGGTGCGCAGCAGGTTGTACGCCGCACCCACGTCGAGCAGGCCGCTGCCCTGCTCGTACGCCTGGTAGTTGGCGATGAACCGGGTGCTGGAGGACAGCGCCTGCCGCAGCTGGGCCGGGGAGCGCTGGAAGCCCTCCTGCTTGGAGGCGCTGACCAGCAGCGCGCCGGCGCCGGTGGCCTGCGGAGCAGCCATCGAGGTGCCGTTGAACATCGAGTAGCCCGGCGGCAGGGCGTAGGTCCCCGGGACCGGTCCGCCCGGCTGCCACAGCGGCGTGGTGGAGATCGCCGCACCCGGCGCGATCAGCGTCGGCTTGAAGCCGCCGTCCTCACGCGGGCCCCGGGAGCTGAACGGGTGCTGGTTGTCGGCGAACGGCGAGGTGGAGCCGTAGTTCGCCTGCCAGGTCGCGTTGGAGATGTAGGTACCGACGCTGACGACCTTGTCCGCTACGGACGGGTCACCGATGGTGTTCATGCCCGCGCCGCTGTTGCCGGCGGAGATGTACATCTGCACGTTGTACTGCTCGATGAGCCGGTTGTAGAGGACCGCCCGGGCGTTGTTGCCGTCGTTGAGCGCCGGCAGCCCGCCGATCGACATGTTGACCACGTCGACGTTCGCCTGCTTTACGGCGTAGATCATGCCTTCGAGCAGCGCGTGCGAGGTGCAGCCCGCGACGAACAGGCAGGCCCGTACGGACACCAGCTTGGCACCGGGCGCGCCACCGTTCATCGCCCCGCCGAAGAGCCGGTTACCGGCGGCGATGCCGGCCACGTGCGAGCCGTGCGCACCGGAGACGATGCCGATGTTGACGTACTTGCTGGCGCCGTCGACCTGCACCACGAACGGCAGGGACTCGACCACCGCCGTGGCCGGGTTGTCCACGCCGAAGGCGCCGACCTGGAAGCCGGTCTTGTAGCTGGTCATCGCCGACTGGTCGGCGAAGGACAGGTTCTGGTTGGTGTCCACCCAGACCGTGCCCGCGCCGTCCCAGAGCACCGCGAACAGGCCGCTGCTGCCGGCCGGGTTGCCGTCGCGGTTGACGTCGCTGCCCAGCTCGCCGCCGAGCCGCGGGTCGCGCTCGTTGAACACGCCGAACCGGTACGTGCCGGCGGCCGGTGCGGTGTAGGTGCGCCCACCGGCGGTGAAGGTCGGCCCGGTGACGTTGGTGTTCATGTTGACCCAGGTCGGGTCGTTGTCGGTCACCGGGTGGGTGCCGGTGACCCAGTCGACGATCTTGCGCTCGCCGGTGGACGTGGTCTGCAGCGACGGGTGCGCCAGGTCGACGCCGGTGTCCACGATGCCGATGGTGACGCCGCGCCCGTCGTAGGTCGGGTGCGCCGCGACGAACTGCGCGGCCCCGATGTCGCCGGTCGGCATGTACGGGTTGACCGCCGGCGTGCCGGCACCGGGCGCCGGCTGCGGCGTTGGCACCGTCGCGCCGTCCGGACTGGGGTCCGGCACGTCGGCGACCGAGTCGACCTCGACGGCCTCGACCCCGGAGTGCGCGCGTACCTGCTCGACGTCGCCGGTGTCGACGAGAGCCCGCAGGTAGCCCAGGGCGTCGTCGCGGTACTGCACGGGGGCGCCCAGCTGGCCCAGCGCGTTGGCGACCGAGGTGGTGGCGCCTGACTTCGTGGCGATGAGCAGGGTCACCGACTCCTCGCCGGAGGCCTGCGCCGCGGCGAGCCGGGCGCGGTCCTGCTTGGAGAGCTTGGCTGAGTCGGAGGCCGCCGACGCGCTGTTGCCCGCGGCGGCTGAGACAAGGGTTGCAATGGCGGCTATGACAATTGCGGGTTTAGCCCAGCGGTGAGACATCTATCCCCCAGCAGGAGTTGGGAACCGGCATGGGCGCGGGTCGCGCGACCCATCCCGGCACTACTGTGCTGCATCTCGCAGGGCCGGGAGGGGTCTATTGATCGACGTAGCCCAGCCCCGGCGCACGGTAACACCCGGGGCACGGCCAGTGAAAGCGGCTGGTCGCCCCCTGTTGATCGATCGAACTCGCCCGGTATAGGGCATTTGTTCGACGATCGTCCTTGCCCATGTCGCCCCGTCCGCCACGTAGCCGGGCCCGAGCTAGGCCGGGTGTCTACAACTGGACGCCGATCGGGGGATCTTACGTCGAGGGCGACGCAATCCGGCGCGGCATCGTCGTACCGGGAAAGGGTAAAGGCAAGGGTCCGGCGAGGGACGGTCCGGCGGCCGGGCGGTGAGCTGTGCCAGCGGACACAACCGGCCCGACGGTCGCTAAATGGTCGCCAACCATGATGGTTATGTCTGAGCTTTTCCTTTATCGCCTAGTAGGCATCGGTGACCCGGACGCAAGGCGGGAGCACGAGGCCTACGACCGGTTGGTACTGGCCCAGATGGGCGGCGCGGCCGGTACGCCATCCCCGGCCGCGCCGTCCCCAGCCCCACCGCCGGCCGGCTGACGGGCTACGAGATGGTCACCGTGGCCCGCCGGTAGTTCTCGCCGTTCTGCTCGGGGTGGTAGCTGCCCTCCACGTTGCCGGCGGCGTCCACGGAGAACCACCGCACCGTCGTGGTCTGCGTGATGACGAGCGGCTGGGCGCCCTCCCGTACCCCGCTGGACTGGACCGTCGGTGAGGCGAGCGTCGGCCGGCTGCCGTCGGTCGTGTAGTAGATGGTGACCGGCTCGCTGGCGGCGAAGTGCAGCGAGACCGGGCCCGGGTAGCTGCCGGCGCCCGGCAGCAGGGTGGTCACCGGGCGCTGGCGGTCGGTGGCCCACCGGTGCGCGACGCCGAGCAGCCCGACCAGGCCACCCGCGAACTCCAGCGCCTGGGCATGACCCTCCGGCGCGAAGGCGGGCTGGAAGCCGGAGTCGCCGACCTCGAAGTTCCAGGCGAAGACCCCGTAGCGGTAGTACATCATGTCGCCGGAGTTGCCGGCCGCGGAGTAGAGGACGTCGGCGACCGGTCCGGTCCGGGCCGGCGTGACAACGGTGCCCCGGCTGGCCTTGATCGCGGTGAGGATCTGTGGGAGGCCGACCAGAAGAACGCCTCGGTGCCGAACGACGGGCGCGGCAGCGTGGTCCGACCCGGCACCTGGTACGCCCCTGGCGACCACATGAAGTAGTTGCCGAAGCTGTGGATGTTCATCGAGAACCTGATGTTGCGGTACTGCTGCGGCAGCCAGGCCACGTTGCGGCTCTCCTGCTCGGAGAGCTCGGCCGGCCCGGCGAACACGTCGCTGGTGCAGCTGGACGAGGCGCCCGAGTAGCCGTCGAAGATCGACCCGTCGGGGTAGTTGCGGTTGGCGTCCACCCCCCAGGCGTTGCGCCGGTTGGGGTCGGAGTTGTTGTCGGCGCAGTGGTTGAGCATCGTGCGCCGCTGCCCGTTGAAGTCGTAGAACGAGTAGTGCCCGCCGTCCGGGTTGACCGACGGGACCAGGAAGATGTCCAGGTTGTCCACGAGCTGGCGGGTGGCCCCGTCGTGGGCGTAGTTGCGCAGCACCCGCTCGGCGGTCTCCACCACGACCAGCGGCGTCACCCACTCGCGCGCGTGCTCCTGGGCGTAGCCGAGCACCCCCACCCGCGACCCGTCGCGGTGCTTGCCGATCCGCAGCGCCTTGACCGTGAACGGCGCTCGGGAGACCGACGCCGGGGCGTTGAGGAAGTCGGTGAGCGCCACCGGCCCACCGGTCGGGGTGACCACGCCCGTCCCAGTGCTGCCGCGGTAGGTGAACGCGTCGACCAGCGCCGCCGCGCCCGCGTCGAGCACGGCCACGACCTGCGCCGCGGTGCTCGTCACCGCACCCGCCGCGTCGGTGCCGAGGGACACCACGACCGCGGTGCCGCTCACCGTGACCCCCAGCGGGGACGCCGCGGCACCGGGGTCGCGCAGCTCGACGGTGAGCGCGTTGCCGCCCTCGCTGCCCCACGCCCGCGAGGTCACCACCACCCGGTTGGCGGTGGTCGCGCCGAGCAGCGCCTGGGCCTTGCGCCGGTAGCCGTTGGTCCGGTACGGCAGCTCGATGATCTCCGTCAGCCCGGGGAACTCCGCGTGCAGCTGCTCGATGCGCGCGGTCGCCTCGGTCGGGTCCAGGTAGTGGTCGACGAAGTCGGTCAGGTACGGGTCCCGGCGGTCACCGTGCTCGTCAAGCGGCAGCCAGTCGCGGGCCGCCGCGGTCGCCGCCTCGCCGCCCGCCGCGGAGCTGGCCACCTCGACCAGGTACGGCCGCGCGGCGACCGCGACCTGGCGCCGGTGGTAGAGGTAGGCGCCCGCGTCGACGAAGGCCTGCAGCGTGACGCTGCCACCGGAGCCCATCGGCGTGCCCGGCCCGGAGTCCCACCGCAGGGTGAGGGTGTCCCCGGCGCCGGCCGAGCTCTTCGCCTCGACCGAGAGGAACCGGCCCTGGCTGCTGGTGAAGTAGTCGGCCCGCAGCAGCCGCACCGCGCCGCCCGGCGACACGGCCAGCGTCTGGTAGCCCTCGCCGCGCCGCTTGGCCTGGATGGTGGCCTCGCGCTCGGCCACCGCCGCCGCCCAGTTGGCCTCGGTCTCGACCGTACGACCGATCGTGAAGCCCTGCGCGCGCAGGTCCTGCGCCTCGCTCGGGGTGAGCACCGCGTAGACCGTGGTTCCCGACTCGCTCTCCGCCACCTTCTCGGCCAGGTCGGCGCCGGTGGCGACGAGCCGGTCCAGCGCGGCCCGGCCGTCGAGGTGCACCTCGACCAGGGCCGCCGGCTCGGGCTCGGCGGACGGCTCCGGCTCGGCCACCGCCCCGGTCGGGATGGTCGCCACGACCAGACCCAGCGCTGCCACGACCACCGCCCAGCGGGCGTGCTGAAGGATCCCTCTACGCATCACGCCTCCTGCCGCTCCTCGCCAGTGCGGACATGCCGGTGTGCCGGCTGCCCGGTCCTGGCCGGGGCCTGCCGACCGGTGTCCGCGCTTCGACGGCGACCGGTGTCCGCGCTTCGACGAGGACAGACTCCTCTGTGTGGCGGAGCCGAGGCAACCATTCAGGACAACAAGTACCGGCAGCATCCAAAACCGAGACCTCGGCCCCCACCGGGTACGGGACCGCGGCGGTCGCCTCTGTGCCAGTGACCTTCCCGCCAGGGCCCGGCGGAACCGCCAGGCCCGCCGGAAAAGCCGTACCTAGCCGGTTTTCACGGCGGGGTGGTGGCCAGCCGTACCAGCTGCGGCAGCAGCCACGGCGCGATGACCTTCTGCACCGCCGCCTGGGTGAGGTGCAGGCCGTCGCTGCGTACCCGCAGGCCGTTGATGGTCCAGGTGAACTCGCCGTCCGGGCAGACCACCCGGTTGAGGTCGAGGATCTGGGGTCGGGCCCAGTGCTCGGACGCGACCTGGGTGAGCAGCCGGTTCCAGGCGTCCACCCGGGCCGGCGTGTCCTCCGGCCACAGCCCGCCGTCCGGCCGTTCCAGCCGCCGCGTGTACGGCGCGGTGAGCAGCACCACGCGGGCACCCCGCCCGGCCGCGACGCTGACCGCCAGGTTGATCTCGCTGAGCAGGTACGCGTCGTACTGCGGCTCGCCCACGTGCTGGTAGCGGCCGTTGAGCTTGCGGTCCATCAGCTCCCAGCGGTCCAGCAGGACCACCGCCAGGTCGGGGTCGTCGGTCCGGACGGCCCACCGCCAGCGCAGGTCCCACTTGTCGCAGTCCTTGTAGTTGGTGTGCTCCCCGCCGCCGTACCAGATGTCCGGCAGCCGGGCGATGCCGCAGCCCGGCATGGCCCGGTTGGCCACCGCGAGCGCGGGGTCCGCGGGCAGGTAGGCACCGAGCGTCCAGGCCACCGAGTCGCCGAGGACGGTGACCCGGGGAAGCGCCCCGGGGCGGCGCCCGGGCCGGTCGGTCGGCGCCACACCCAGCGCGAGCCGCGGGTCGGGCGTTGCCGTCGGGTCGCTCCCCTCGGCTCCGGGAGCCAGCGGCGGGGCGTCCTCGGCCGACGCGACCAGCGACGGCGGGGCGACCGTGGCGACCACCACCACGGTCGCGGTCAGCGCGAAGGCGGTCCCGGTCGCGGCGAGCGCGACGGCCGTACCAGGAACCCACCGGCGGGTCCGGCCCGGCGCCCGGCCACGCCCCGGGCCGGGCGCCCGGTGTGCCAGGCCGGGCAGCCACCCATGCCCGGCCAGCCACCCCGCTAGCCGTCCGCGCCCGGCCAGGCGCACGTCCGGCCGGCCCGCCGACAGGACCCGGCGGACCGGCAGCTCGACCAGGTAGAAGGTGAGCGCGGCGGCGAGCAGCGTGGCGCCGAAGCGGAGCACGACGAGGCTGACCCCGGTACGGCCGGTGCGGTCCGCGGTGAGCAGCCCGAACAGCGGCCAGTGCCACAGGTACACGCCGTAGGAGACCCGGCCCAGCCAGACCACCGGCGGCAGCGACAGCAGCCGGGCGCCCCACCCGGCCGGCGCGGTCACCAGGTGCGCCAGCACCACCGCCACCGCGACCGCGAGCAGGGTCAGCCCGCCCTGGTAGAGCCAGCCGGCCCGGCCGTCCGCGGCGGCCCACGCCACACCCACCACGGCTGCGGCGAGCACCGCCGTGAAGGCGAGGACGAGCGGCCGGCGCCGGCCCGGCTGCGCGGCTGCCGGGTCCCGCCCGGCCAGCAGCGCGGCCAGCGCACAGCCGACCAGCAGCGCGCTGGCCCGGGCGTCGGTGCCGTAGTACGCCCGGGCCGGGTCGACCTCACCGCGGTAGAGCACCGTGGAGACGGCCGTGGACGCCACGGTCCCGGCGAGGCACACCGCCAGGACCGCCGCCCGGGGCCGGCGCGCCCGCAGCGCCAGCACCACCAGCAGCGGCCAGACCAGGTAGAACTGCTCCTCGATCCCCAGCGACCAGGTGTGCTGGAGCAGGGACTCGGGCGCGGTCTCGGTGAAGTAGTCGCCGCCGCGGTAGGTCATCCGCCAGTTCGCGACGTACCCGAGCGCGGCCAGGGCGTCCCAGCGCAGCGCGGTGAGCTCGGTGTCCGGCAGGGTCAGCCGGCCGATGGCCACCGTCGCCAGCAGCACGACCAGGAGCGCGGGGAGCAGCCGGCGGGCCCGGCGCCCCCAGAACGGCAGCAGCTTGACCCGGCCGGTGCGCCGGTGCTCGGCCAGCAGCAGGCCGGTGATGAGGAAACCGGACAGGACGAAGAACGCGTCGACGCCGAGGAAGCCGCCGCCCAGCCAGTCCGGGCGGGCGTGGAAGAAGAGCACGGCCGTGACGGCGAGCGCCCGGACGCCGTCGAGCGCAGGGTGGTACGCCCAGACGCCGGCCTCGGGCATCGGGCGGCGGGGTACGGCCGGCACACGCAGCGGTTACCCGGTGGCCTGCGGAAACATGCACGGCGCGACACAGCGCCCGCACGAGGCGGCGCGCCGGCCCACCACCCCGCTGTGAGCTCCATGATCCCCGTCCTGCGCCTCAGCTGAGCCGCGCCGCTGTCGGACCAGCCCACCGGACCCTTCCGCGGATCTCCCAGAAACCGCCGCTACGACGGCGCGCCGGGCGCGGGCATCCGGCCTTGCCCGGACAGGCCTTTCGGTCCCTCGTCCCACCGTCCACTTTGTATTTAGCATCCGGGCGTTCCGCGCGGCCGGGGTGGGCGGCGGCACCGCCGTCGGCCTGGCCCGGCCCAGCCAGGGACGAAGGTCCCGGCCGGGCGGCGCGATGGCCTCTTCCCCTACCGGGCCCGGCCCGCCAAGGCTGGACCTGGGCCGAAAGGAGGCGTCGATGAAGGTCATCAACCGCTGGGTCGTCGAAGTCACGGTCGGTGAGGCGGACGGTCGCACGTACGCCGAGGCGGAGCTGCACGACGACATCGGCAACCACCTGGTGGGCAGCGGCAAGGCCGTGCTGAACCCGGCAGACGAGGACGTGCCGGAGATCGGCGACGAGATCGCGGTCGCCCGCGCGCTCACCGACCTCGGCCGCCGCCTGCTCGACACGGCCGCCATGGACATCGAGTCGATCAGCCACGAACGGGTCCGACTGTCCGGTTGAGCCGGGACCTTCCTACCTGACCAGCCCGCCGGTCGGGCATACGTTCGAGATAGATCAATCTCGTCCGTGCCCGGTGGTAGCACCAGCGGGCTGGTCGGGTGGAGCGAGTGACGACCGCACTGGTCGTCGGCAACATGATCGGCTCGGGCATCTTCCTGCTGCCCAGCGCTCTCGCCGGCTACGGCGGGATCAGCATCCTCGGCTGGCTAGTCGGCCACCGTGCCCGCCGAGGACGCGCAGGACCCGAAGCGCACGATCCCCCGGGCCACCATCATCGGCACCGCGGTGACCGTCTTCGTCTACCTGCTCGGCACGGTCGCGGTGATGGGCATCCTGCCGGCGGCCACGCTCGCCGGCTCGGGCGCGCCGTTCGCCGACGCGGCCGAGTCCGCGTTCGGCGGCCGGGCCGGCGCGCCGGTGGTCGGCCTGGTCGTGTCCAGCGCCCTGGTCACCGCGCTCACCATGCCCAACTACAACGCCAGCCTGGTTGACCAGTTCACCTTCGTGGTCCTGCTGGCCACCCTGTCCACCCTGGTGCCGTACGTGTTGCTCGTCACCGGCCGGGCCAGGTTCGAGGCCAAACGCCTGGCCGGTCACGCCACGGTCGCGGGGCTGGCATTGGCGTACGCTATCTGGACCGTCGCCGGCTGGCGGCTACGAGGTCGTCTACAAAGGGTTCCTGCTGATCCTGCTCGGCATCCCGGTCTTCCTGTGGATGGGGGATACGACCGCCCGGCGCGGCGGGCACGTGGTGGCCGCCGGGGTCGCCGAGCCGGTCACCGCGCACAGCGGGGAGCTGCGGCTGCCTGCCGACCTTGACGCCGCGCTGGCAGAAGTGATCAAGGTCGAGCGCGAGAGGCTCAGGCAGGAGAGGGGATGACATGCGGCGCATTGTGATCATGGGTGCCGGCGGGCGTGACTTCCACGACTTCAACACGGTGTTCCGGGAGGACACGTCGGCGCGGGTCATCGCCTTCACAGCGGCCCAGATCCCGGGCATCGCCGGGCGCACCTACCCGCCCTCGCTGGCCGGTCCGCAGTACCCGCAGGGCATCCCGATCCTGGCGGAGGAGGACCTCCCCAAGCTCATCGCCGACGAGGACGTCGACGAGGTGGTGCTCGCCTACTCCGACCTGTCCCACGAGGAGGTGATGCACAAGGCGTCGCTCGTGCTGAGCTGCGGGGCCGACTTCCGGCTCATCGGGCCGAAGGCGAGCAGCCTGGCCAGCACCAAGCCGGTGATCGCGGTGTGCGCGGTGCGCACCGGCTGCGGCAAGAGCCAGACCAGCCGCCGGGTCGGGCAGATCCTGCTCGACGCCGGCCTGGCCGTCGCGCAGGTCCGCCACCCGATGCCCTACGGCGACCTGGAGCGGATGCGGGTGCAGCGCTTCGCCAGCCTGGAGGAGATCGACGCCAGCAACCCGACCATCGAGGAGCGGGAGGAGTACGAGGCGCCGGTACGCATGGGCGTGGTGATGTACGCCGGCGTGGACTACGAGGAGATCCTGCGCCTGGCCGAGCCGCAGGCTGACGTCGTCATCTGGGACGGGGGCAACAACGACTTCCCGTTCTACACGCCGGATCTCATGATCACGGTGGTCGACCCGCTGCGGCCAGGCCACGAGCTGGCCTACTACCCCGGCGAGACCAACCTGCGGATGGCCGACGTCGTCGTGGTCAACAAGGTCGACAGTGCCGAGCCGGCAGCGGTCGAGCAGGTCCTGGCGAACGTCAAGGCGGCCAACCCGCAGGCGACCATCGTCATGGCGGCCTCACCGCCGCAGCTCGAACCCGGCCCGTCCCTGGCCGGCAAGCGCGTCCTGGTCATCGAGGACGGCCCGACCGCCACCCACGGCGGCATGCCGTTCGGCGCCGGCACGGTCGCCGCCCGGCAGGCGGGCGCCGCCGAGGTGGTCGACCCCAGGCCGTACGCGGTCGGCTCGATCGCGGACACCTACGCCGCGTACCCGGCGATCGGCGCCGTGCTGCCGGCAATGGGCTACGGCGACCGGCAGCTGGCCGAGCTGGCCGAGACGGTCCGGGCGGCAGACTGCGACGCGGTCATCGTCGGCACCCCGATGGACCTTGGCCGGCTGGTCGACCTCGGGCACCCGGTGCGGCGGGTCACCTACGACCTGCAGGAGGTCGGCTCACCGACGCTCGCCGAGGTCTTCGCCCCGCACCTGGCCGCCTGGCGGACCCGGGGCAAGCCGGACTGAGCAGGACAGGCCCCGGGTGCGCGCGCCGGCGCACGTACCTGGGGTCCCCGCAGCGCTGCCGGTCGGCCCAGCCAGACTGGCAGCGCTCGCCTGCCCGCAGGCCGGACGGGTGACGCCGTCCTCAGTGGAGCGCCGAGGACAGCGCCTCGGCGGCTACACGTAGGCCCGCGCGAAAGCGCGGGCCTGCGGGTAGCGAGGGTCAGCCGGGACTACCGAGCCGTACGGGTCCAGACGCCTCGCGTCGTGACGCCGTCAGGACTTCTTGGCCGGCTTGCTCGGCACGTCACCGACGGCGACCGGGATCTGCTTGCCCAGGTAGCTGGGCTCGCCGACCAGCACCGTGATCTCGAGGATGCCGTTGAGGTACTTGGCCGAGATGGTGTCCTCCTTGGCCCCCGGCGGCAGCACGATGGTGCGGTGGAAGGAGCCGTAGTGGAACTCGGAGCGGCCCTTCTCCCGGCGCTCCTCGCCGCGCACGTAGCTCAGGCGTAGCGTGCCCTCCAGGTACGTGATCTCGATGTCCTTCATCGGGTCGACGCCGGGCAGCTCGGCCCGCATCACGTACCGGTCGTCCTCGAGGTACTCCTCGACCTTGATGGTCGGCTCGAGGAAGGGCAGCCACGACAGGTCAGACCACCCGAAGGGCGCCGGGACGCTGCTCTTGAAACGGTTCGCCAACATGGCAACTCTCCTTTCCTCCTCCATCCGACCGCGACCGCCCGTCCCTATCCAGGGCCATCGGCCTCTGTCACTGGGACTTAGGTCCTGTCCGCCACGTCGGCCCTGGCTCAGGCGCGCTGAGGACAGGGCCGGCTACAACGCGATGAGCCCTGCACTGGTCGAGGTGAACCCGCAGGCGTCGAGGTAGAAGGCGCGATGGCGGTCCTCGAAGTCGACGTGGAGCCACCGGCACCCGGCGGCACGGGCCTGCCGGGTGGCTTCGGCGACGAGCCCGTGAGGGTGCGTGGCCAAAGCCCCGCCGCATGCAGCGTGTTGACCTCCGCGTTGTCGAAGCCGCCACGCCAGTCGTACGTGACCGCCATGAGCTGGACCGTACCCGCGGTTGCCGTGGTGGGTACCTGATCTTTAGCTTCTGGCCTCTGAGCAGCCGATCTGTGTCATGGCATCACAGCGAGACCGGCTGAGACGTCTCAGGCGTCGTCGTCCGGAAGGTGATGGACCTGCTCCGCGGTGAGGATGCTCGGTGCCGCCTTGGGCTGCGTGGTCAGGTAGTAGGCGCCATGCATCAGCGCCGCCCACACCGCGTGGGCCCGCGCCAGGTCGCTGTCCACCAGGTCTGCTGCGAGGGATACCGAGGCCGCCTCGCCCGCGCCGAGGCCAAGGATCTGGACGCCCGGCAGTGCGGCGAGCACCCCGAGCCGGGCCCGGCCTGGTCCATCGTGGACCTTCGTATAGGCGTCGAGCAACGTGACTGTGGGCACCCCGACGTAGGCGCCCTCCCCGGCGACCTCCACCAGGATCTCGCCCACGTGCACATGCCCGCGGGCGTAGGACAGCATTGCGGAGGTGTCGAGAACCGCGCGGACCTCGGTGCCGGCGCCGCTCATGCGGCGTCGCCCATGCGGCGCTCCTCCGCCGGCCAGTCGCCCGACTGCAGCAGATCACGGCGACGGTCGATCTCCGCCCGCTGCTCCGGGCCCAGCCGCGCCAGCGCGGCACGTGCCCGCGCCTTGCCCGCCTCGGTGACCTCAAAGCCAGCCGCACGCAGCATCGCCTCGGTGGCAGCCCTCCGGTCCATCTGGGCCCGCATCGCATCGGCCACTGCCGCGGACGCGTTGTCCGCGGTCGCGAGGTAGGCCGCGACATCGTCGGGCAGGCTGACCGTCACGCGCTTCGTCATACTCGGATCATACCGCTTCGGGGGCCGGGCCGTACCGCAGCAGGGCCGGCCGCCGTACCGCGGCCGGCCCTGCGCGTCTGGCCGTACCCGGTCAGCGGGGCGCGCCGACGAGCCGCACACCACTGTCCTGCGGCCCGGCCACTCCCGCCGGACCCGTAGGCCCCGCCGGCGGCACCAGCACGGCTGGTGCGGTGCCTGGGTCGGTGCCGCCGGTGTCCAGCCGGAACGGCGGGTACTCGTCCCGCATCAGCGCCGCGTAGGCGAGCACCCGGAAGCACCACCGGTCCATGCCCATCACGAAGTCGTAGACCGGCTGCGGGTAACGGCCGGTGAACAGCAGGACCACCGCTGACACGAGCACCAGCAGGCCGACGAGGCCACCGCCCAGGGTGAGCCGCTGGTCCTCGCCCACCCAGCCGGCCCAGCCGCCGGCGAACACGGCCACGACCAGGTAGTGCGGGATCGCGAGCAGCCACCACTTCACCAGCACCAGCCCGCGGGAGAGCCGCTGCGGGTAGTCCACCGCGAGGTCCGCCGTTCGGCCCTGACCAGGCCCGTGGCGCCGGGCGACGGTAAGGGGAAAGGGAGGTGTAACCATGCGACTGACCTGGAAGGACGCGGCTGCGACCGGTCTGGTCGCGGTCATCGTCGCGCTATACGCGGGCTTCCTCACGGACGCCACGCTGCCGCTGCTGGACAGCCCGCGGATGCTCGCCGCGGTCGCGCTCGTACTGGGCATCGGCGCCTGCACGGTCGGCGGCACCATGGTCCCGGCGGCCAAGGGCCAGCCGGCGAGCCCGGGCGCGAGGCTGTTCGGCTTCTTCGGCACGATGACGCTGATCGCCGCCGTACTTGTCATGATCACCGGCAGTGAGAAGCTGCTGGCGGTGCAGGTCGGCACCACGGTGGCGCTGTGGCTGGCGGCCACGCTGCGGCACCTGCTGACGCCTGCCGCGGCCGGGGCGCCCGGCCCGATGCCGGCTGGGGCGCGCGAGCGGGAGATGACCCGTCACTGAGCCGGCACGGCCACTCTGCGAGTTCGTGTAACACTCCGCGCTGCGCTTCTCCTACGCCGCAGGCGGCGTGGCGACGCTGTTCCGGTTCCGGTTCCGGTTCCGGTACCAGACCGACGCCGGCATCCACCTGCCGGGCGCGTTCCTCGACGACATCGTCGCCAGGTCCGGCGGCACGACGCTGTTCACCGACGACGTCGAGCAGCCGGGTGGGTAGACCGCGACCGCGCTGTGGCAGCGCAGCACCGGGACGGCGACCAAGACGGCCGACCGGTACTACCTGCTCGGGAACCGGCAGTACGTCGGCTACGACGACACCCTGCGCGTTTGCCCGTACCAGTTCAGCTACGCCTACGCGACCTTCGGGACGCAGCCGGTAACGGAGCTGTGCCTGCACAAGGAGGTGCTGGTGGGCAGCGGAAGTCGCAGCCGTCGAGACCGTGGCGGCGTGTGCTGCCGCCAACGCCGGCATCCCGACGTTCAAAGACAGCGACCCGCTGGCGTACTACAGCACCGCCAACCCGCAGAACAGCGTCAAGGTGGCCGGCCACGTGAAGAAGGCCGCTACCGGGCTGCGTACGAACGAGCGCAGGCCGTACCCGGTGATCGTGGCCACCAGCCGGAGCGTGCCGGAACGCCCGGGTGTGCGGGGCGTCGGCAGCGCCAGCGGCGCAGCGCCGGCCGCCAGCCCGGCGCCTGGCTCTGCCGCCGTCACCGCCGGCTCAATGCTCATCGCTGCCCTCCGCCGTGCTGCCGACCAGCCGCAGGTAGACCTCCTCGAGTGTGGGCCGGGTCACGGTCAGCGCAGGCAGGTCGAGGCCGCGCTCCAGAGCCCAGCCGGTCAAGGTGTACGTGTCCCGGGGCGGCGCGGCGGTCCGCACCTCCACCGAGCCGTCCGTGACGCGGAGCGGCGCGGAGAGCGCGGGCAGCGTGGCGGCGCTGGCCCCGGCCGGCAGCCGGAACCGCAGCGTGCTCACCGCCCCGCGTCCGGCGCCCAGCTCGCCGGGGCGGCCCAGCGCCACCAGCCGCCCGGCGCGCATGACGGCGACCCGGTCCGCCAGCCGCTCCGCCTCCTCGATGTAGTGCGTGGTGAGCAGGATCGTGGTGCCCAGCTCGCGCAGCTGGTCCACCAGGTCCCAGGCGCGGTGGCGGGCGCCCGGGTCGAACCCGGTCGTCGGCTCGTCCAGGAACAGCAGCTCCGGCACGCCGACCAGCCCGAGCGCCAGGTCCAGCCGGCGACGCTGGCCGCCGGAGAGAGTGGCGATCCGGACCGTCCGCTTGTCCGACAGCCCGACCAGGTCGATGACGTCGTCCGGGTGGTACGCGCGCGGGTACAGGCTGGCGTGCAGCCGCACCAGCTCCCGTACGGTGAGCTGCTCGTCAAAGCCGGCGCTCTGCAGCACCACGCCGATGCGCTCCCGGTAGGCCCGGCCCCCGGTCGCCGGGTCGAAGCCGAGCACGCTCACCTCGCCGGACGTGCGTTCGCGGTACCCCTCCAGGATCTCCACGGTGGTCGTCTTACCCGCGCCGTTCGGGCCGAGCAGCGCGAGAACCTCGCCCTCGGCGACGGTGAAGCTGAGGTCGTCGACCGCCCGCAGTGCTCCATGGCACTTGCCCAGCCCAGCGACGACGATGGCGGCCATGACCCGCTCCCGCGACGGGACCGGCGGCCTACGGGATGACCGCCACCGGGCAGCCCGCGCCATGGACCATGGCGTGGCTGACCGAGCCGAGCAGCATCCTGGTCAGGCGCCGGTGCCGGCACCGGCCGACCACGACGAGCTGGGCGCCAGCCGAGGCGTCCCGGACCGTACGCACCACATCCAGGCTGTGCCGCACCTCGCGGTGGACCTCGACGTCCGGGTACTTGCCCGACCAGCCCGCCAGCGCCTCGGCGAGCATCCGCTCAGCCTCGTCCCGCGCGTCGTCGTAGCTGTAGGCCTGCGGGTGGATGCCGGCCGGCTCGGTGCTGGGCGGCTGCCGCCAGACGTAGAGTGCGGTCAGCGGTGCGCCGCGCAGGTCCGCCTCGGCGAAGGCGAACTCGACGAGCGGGTCCGAGCCGACCAGCCCGTCCACGGCGACCAGCACGGGTCGCGGAGACCGTACGGTCGCGCCGGCGCCCAGCGGGCGGTGCACCAGGACCGGGCTGGCGGCGAGCGTCGCCACGCGCGGGGCCACCCAGCCGAGCGGCACGCCGTTGCGCAGTCCGCCCCGGCGGTGCCCCACGACCACCAGGCACGCCTCAGCAGAGCGCTGGATCAGCGTCTCCGCCGGGTCGCCGCTGACCAGCTCGCCGTCGACCGCGAGGCCGGGATGCTCAGCACCGACCCGAGCGACAGCGGTAGCCAGCAACCGCCGCGGGGCGTCCCAGGCCTGCACCCACTCCGGCGCGCAAGCCGCCGCGGCGACGCGCCGGTGCCCCGGGTACGCATGAACCACGACCAACGGGGTGACGCGCCCGGCGGCCTCCTCAGCGGCCAGGTCGAGCGCTTCGAAGCCCTCGGTGGAGCCATCCACGCCGACCACTACGGGTCCAATCGGTTCGATGGGCATCACACACCTCCTCACTGGCCAGGGTCTGCGGCGCGCCCGCGCCACGTACAGGGCCGAAGGCCCCGCTGTGGCGCCCCAAGGTCCCATCGCGCAGGTCCGGGACCTTCGGCCCGAGCGGGTTGGCGTCCTTCGGGCCTACCGGCCGTGACCGGCGCCGGGTGGACTTGGCACGCAAGCGCCGGCCGCACCGGCCGGGCCGCACCGGACGGAGGGACCGATGACCACCACCGCTCCCCCGCGCCACGGAAGACGCGGACCTGCTCGTCCTCGGCAGCCACGGGCACGGCCGGCTGCACCACGCCGTGCTCGGCTCGGTGAGCGAGGACTGCGTCCGCCGCGCGTGCTGCCCGGTGGTCGTGGTGCCGCTGCCCGCCCCGGCCAAGCGCGGCGGAGCCGACCGGGCCGCCGCGACAGCGGTGTCCATGCGCTGATACCGAGGTGGGTGGATGCTGCGCCCGGGTCTGGCGACCCGGGCGCAGCGCTCGGCTCCGACCGCCGGTCTGCCCGACGGGTCAGGCTGCGGGTCAGGGCTGCGGGTCAGGCCCGGCCGGTACGCGCGGTGCCCGGGGCGGTCCGGTGGAGGTGCGGCGGAGCGAAGGTCCGCCCAGCCGACCCGCATCCCATCGGTGAACAGCACCGTGAACAGGGCCAGCTCGGAGAAGCACAGCAGCAGGATCACCGGGGCCTCCTGGCACAGACACCATCGACGGCGCCGACCAGACTTCCCGGCGCGCCACGTGCAACCTTCGGCCCCGATCCTGCCGAGGAAGGACCCGGCAGGGGGTCAGGTCCGCCGCCCTGATGCTCTGCACCAGCAGATAGGGCAGAGCATCAGGGCGGACAAGATGCCCTGCCCGGCCAAAGTCTCACGACGAAGCGCTCAGCTCGGGTTGATGTAGCCGATCATGATGCCCATCACGTCGTCCGCGGCGTGCGAGCTCTGGTACATGCTGTGCAGGCGCACGGTCTGGCCCTGGGCCAGCACGGCAAGGGGGTCACCGGCGCAGAGGTACACCGTCTTCTGGGTGTTCGCGTGGTTCATCAGGTCGACCAGCAGGTTCCACGAGTCGTACCAGCGCACGCGGTAGCCGTACCCGTAAGGCAGGCGGACCGCGGTGCGCTCGTCGCCGGAGGCGAAGAACCGCTCCCCGGCCAGGCCCAGCCAGCTGCCGCCGCAGGTGGCGTCGCGCTGGAACTGGCTGGTGAGCACGGCGTGGTGCAGCATCGGGCCGGTCTCCATGGTGGCCCGGGTGCCGTCGGAGTAGACCAGGTCCGGCGTGAAAGACGTGAGGTAGCAGTCGATGCATGGCCGCTGGACGGCGAACGTCAGCTTGTTGTGGATGACGCCGGGGTTGGCGTCGCTGCCGGCGGGGATGGTGAACGGCCCGTACCGCACGACCTTGGTGTATGTGGCGGCGTGGGCCGGCGCGGCGGGGGCGAGCCCCACGAGCAGCATCGCCAGGTCAGCCCGGCCACGATGGCGAGTCGCTTCACGGCTTCTCCTCCTCCCGAGTTCGACAGTTGAGCGATCTTCTACGACACGGGCTGGGGTGTCGTGGCTGGTCAGGGTCTCAGGTGCTGGTGACGGAGACGAAAACTCCTAGTGACACATATTGACGTGTCCTGCCGTTGTAGCTGGCGAGCTGTG
>DASRIS010000157.1:0-36933 GCA_035649895.1 Micromonosporaceae bacterium
CGCATCGCCTCCGCACCTGATCCGACGAAGACTCCCGAGCAGGCTGGGCAGACCAGCAGGATGCGTACGCATCCAAAACCACAAGATCAGCAGGCGCCCTCAACAGGTTAGCCCACTACCGGGTCCACGGATTCAGGCTTAAGCGGATCGCGACGACGCTGGAGCACCGGAACAACCCGACGATCGCCGCCGTGGTCGAGCACCTCTTCGCATCCAGAGCTGCGGGTCCGGTCTTTGCGACCCTGATCGACTGGGCCACTGGCGAGAACGTCCACCAGCACCTGCACGCCGCGCGGGCGTTCATTCGGCTGACGAGCCACGTCGACCAGGGGGCATGGCCGAATCTGCTGGCTATGGCGGACGGCGATCGTGCCCACTACTGCGACGTGGCCCGGCTGTGGCGGCTGGCCCTGTGCGAGCCGACGACGGCGTTCGATGCGTGGGAGATGCTCGGGCTGTGGGTCGGCAGTACGGCTGGTGAGCCAGGGCTCACGGACGCCATGGCCGACCTGTTGTCCCAGGTCTTCATCCACCCGTCATTGCGCCTGCGCGGACGGTTCCATCTCGATCGGATGTGGAAGACGCATCTGGACGGCAACCCCTTCCGTGAACGCCTTGCGGAGCTGTTGAAGGAGCAGTGACGTGCCTGTCGAAACTGCCGATCAATTCGCACCGGGCCTACTGCGTCGTATCGCTCTTATACTGACAAGCTGGTTCAAACCACCCGACGTGCCTGAACCGGCCCGTCCCGGCCCATTGATCGAACGTAGGCGCGCCAGCCAGCCGCTCACGGTACCGGCCCAGGGCGGTGCCTTCGACTTCCTGGTGTTTCCGTCGTATACCTGGCGCTCGGAGGGGCTCATTGAGGACGCGCTGCACTCGTGGATTGACTACTACGGCGCACGAGTGCGAAACGGTGTGCGGGAATGCGCCGTCGACCTGGCGCGCGAGCACCCACCGCACCACGTGTCCGAGTTCCAGGCCCAGCTCAACGAACGCCTGGCTGTCGGGGACTGGCGCTTCGAGCGAGACAGTGCGCAGCTGGTCTGCCAAGTGCATGGCCGTGTCGCCCCGGATGAACGGGTACGCGACAGGCTACAGCCTTACTGGGAAAAGGTAATAGAGATGGAGACGGCGCATCAGTTGGCGATACGTCGTGCCGAACTAGTCCGCGAGCTCGCCGAACTCTGGTCCAATGTGTTGAAGGAGCTGCGGGGGAACCCGCTGACAGTACACGCCGCCCGGCTGACTGAGGGGGAGTTCGCGGAAGTCTTCGAACGCCTCGTCTCCGAACGGCAGGAGACAACCCGGGAGCTTATCCGCGTGCTTGAAAGCGCGATCAACGGACATCGCGCCGTCGGGCTCAGCCAATACGAGTTCATCGAGGGCTTTGACCACCTGCTCAAGATGCTTAAGAAGCAGGAGGGTCTCTGACTGTCGCTGACCACATGGTGCTCGGCGCGACCGGCCCTACAGCGTCGAAGCATCAATGAAGCAGCGGCTGCGACAGCCAGGACTCACCCACTACTCGTGGGGTTCCAGCCGCTGCGATGGTCCCCGCTTCCGCGAGGAAGACAGCTGAAGCGTCCCAGTATGTCGATCTGTACCCACCCCTGCCGGAAGTTTTGTCGTACGGGTGGTCCATGATGCCGTCGAGACGGCGGCGTGGTCCGCAGCTACGTCAAGATCATGATGGGTAGAAACACCCATACGATCGTCCGTCCACAGGCGCTGCCACATCAGTGGCGCTCGCGGAGAGACGAGGTGGAGGTCGACAGTGGCGGACGCGGACCGGGGCGGGTGGGAGCAGCGCAGCGTCGTGCGGGTGCTCCCCGTCGTGCAGCCGCGCAAGCTGGCGAAGGTGCCCTTCGTCGAGCTGGCCGACGGGCGGCTGCAGGGGGTGGTCTCCAGCGGCTCCAACCTTGAGCGGGTGTACGTCTCCTCGATCGTGGCCGGCACCGGCAGCTACCACTGCAGCACGAACAACAACCGCCCCTGCGGCGGCCTGCGCGGGGCTCCCTGCAACCACCTGCACGCCCTGGCCGACGAGGCGGTGCTCCAGTACGGCGCCGACCGGGTCGCCCGCTACCTGCGGGTCGACGCCGGCGACGGGGTGGCCACCGGCGCCGAGCTGCTGGGCCGGCTGGGCGGCCGGCACGAGCCGATGCCGGCGGCGGTGGTGTTCAGCCGGTTCTTGCGCCACCTCGCCTACCTGGAGCTGCCGGGCACCACCACCCCCGTCCCGGAGCTGCACTGGTTCCCGTCATCGAGAGTGGGTTGCTGATGCTGGGCACACAGCTGGCCGAGCTGCTCGACGGCGAGCCGGCCGGGCTGGCGCAGGCGCTGGAGCTGGTCCGCGGCCTCGACGCCGCGCTGGCGCACGGGTTCGCCCGGGTCGGCGAGGAGGGCGCCCGGGCCCTGGCCGACCTGGCCGGCGCGCTGTCGGTCACCCCGCTCGGCGACCGGGTGGCCGAGGCGGCCGGCAAGCTCACCGCCGGCTCGGTCGCCGACGAGCACCTGCTCGCCCTCGCCGGGGCGCGGGCCGCGCTGCTGGGCGCCGGGTACGACGCCCTGCTCGCCCGCTTGGACGCGGTCCTCGGCCGGGACCGCCTCGGGTGGCAGCGGCGGCCGGTGCCCGCCGCGCCACCGCCCGGCGCGGCGAACGCGCTGGCCGCCTGCCGGTCCTGGCTGCGCGAGCTGGCGATCACGGGCTGGCGCGGCGTCGACCATGACCTGGTCGCCGCGGGCGGCCAGCCGATCGAGGCCGCGCTGGCGGTGCCCGGGCTGCGCCGGCTCGCCGTGCTGCTCGACGGGCTCGCCGCGGAGCTGCGCGCGTCCTGCCCGGTCGCCACGATGCCGGCCGTGCCGGCGCGGCGGTGGGGCGACCTGTGGGCCCGCGCGGTGCTGCTGGCCGACAACGGGGGACTGGCCGGGAGCGGGGGAGGAGGTGGCGATGCCGGCGAGATGGTGTCCGGGCGGTTGCTGGTCCTCGGCGCCGACGTGCACGAGCACGGCACCGCCGTCCAGGCGCAGGTCCACGGCGTGCTGGAGCCCGCGGGGGGCGGCGCGGCCCGGTTGGTGCGGGCCAGCGTCGCCGCCGCGAAGGTGGACACCATCGTCGGGCCGGCGCTGTGGCGGCTGCTGCCCGCCCCCACCCTGCTGCGGGCGCTGGCCGAGCACCGCAGCCTGGACGTGACCGACCTGCCGCTGCACGGCGGTGACCTGCTGTGGCGGGACGACCAGGCCCTGGTGGGCGAGCCGGCCGACCCGTTCACCACCGCACGCGTCCAGCTGGCCGCTGCGGCCGCCGCGCAGGCGCCCCCGCTGGACCGGCATCCGGTCGGCATCGCCGAGCCCGTGCTGCTGGAGGGGTACGCGGCCCGCACCGACGCGGGCGCGGCCAGCTTCGAGCTGGGCGGCCACGCCGTCGCGGTCGACGTCGACCGGTTGCCCGCCTGCGGCCCGCTCACCGCGGAGCTGGTCGCGGCCTCCTCGGCGTGCCTGGGCCTGGTCCGGTGGGAGGCCGGCCGCTGGCTGGTGCAGCCGCTCGCGGTCCGGGCCACGGTCAAGCGCAAGGTGGTGGGCGTGCACAACGGCGACTGGGCCCAGGGCCCGACCGACCCGAAGGTCGTCAAGGCCGAGGCCAAGGCGGGCGACGCGGTCGCCGTGCTGCGCGAGCGAGCCGGACGGCTGCTGCGCCGATGACCACGCCAGCCCAGCCGCGAAGCGGGGACGTGACCGCCAACGCCAACGCCAACCGCCGTCAGGTGCTCTACTGGCGCCTGCTGGCACGGCTGTTCGACCCTGACGAGCAGCCCTCCCTGGAGGCCGCGAGCATGGCGGTCGTCGACGACATCGGACTTCCGGCGGCGCTGCTGGACCCGACCGTGTCGGTGGACACCGTGGTCCAGCGCTTCCCGGCGCTCGCCGCCGAGCTGCGCGGCCTGCTGGTACCGCCGGACGACACCGCGGCGTCCGCGTCCCCGGGCGATGAGATGGGACCGGGGGAGGCTGAGGTACGCCGCGCCGCCCTGGTGTCCAAGCTTCTGCTCAATGTCTTCGCCACCGGCTCGGGCAGCGTCACCGCCACCCAGCTGGCCCGCTGGCAGTCCGACGCCGGGTGGTTCGATCAGGCGCTCGGCGCCGAGCCGGGGCAGCTGCGGCGCCAGCCCGGCCAGGGCGGGGGCAGCGGGCTGGGCGGCGTCCTGGCCGGGCTGGAGGGCGACCTGGTCCGCCGGATGCACCTACGGGAGGTGCTGGCCGACCCGGCGCTGGCCAGCCGGCTGACGCCGAGCATGTCGCTGATCGAGCAGCTGCTGCGGGACAAGGCCAACCTGTCCGGGGTCGCGCTGGCCAACGCCAAGGCGCTGATCCGCCGGTTCGTCGACGAGGTCGCGCAGGTGCTGCGCACCCAGGTCGAGCAGACCAGCGTGGGCACGGTCGACCGGTCGGTGCCACCGAAGCGGGTGTTCCGCAACCTCGACCTCGACCGCACGATCTGGAAGAACCTGCCCAACTGGAGCCCGCAGGACCAACGGCTCTACGTGGACCGGCTGTTCTACCGGCAGACCGCGCGGCGGACCACACCGGCCCGGATGGTCGTGGTGGTCGACCAGTCAGGCTCCATGGTGGACTCGATGGTCAACTGCACCATCCTCGCGTCGATCTTCGCCGGCCTGCCAAAGGTGGACGTGCACCTGATCGCGTACGACACCCGCGCGCTGGACCTGACCCCGTGGGTGCACGACCCGTTCGAGGTGCTGCTGCGTACCAACCTCGGTGGTGGCAACGACGGGCCGGTGGCGATGGCGCTGGCCCGGCCGAAGATCACCGAGCCGCGTAACACGGTCATGGTGTGGATCTCGGACTTCTACGAGTTCGACCGCTCCCAGCCGCTGTTCGACGGCATCGAGGCGGTGCACCGCTCTGGCGTGCGGTTCATCCCGGTCGGGTCGGTGAGCAGCTCCGGCCAGCAGAGCGTCAACCCCTGGTTCCGGCAGCGGTTCAAGGACCTTGGTACGCCCGTGGTCTCGGGCCACATCCGCAAGCTCGTGTTCGAGCTCAAGAGCTTCCTCACCTAGGAGATCGTCGATGTCCGAGATGTTGCGCGCGCCCGCCGAGGTCAAGTACGCGGACGAGCTTGACTGGCTGGAGTCGGTCGACACCGACCCCAAGCCGTTCTCCTGGCGGCTCAGCCCCCGGATGGTGCGGCTGTTCGTGCTCGGCTCCGAGCGGGCCGACGGGCTCGACCGGGAGGTCGCGCAGAAGTGGTTCGGCGACCGCAGCTTTGTCGAGCGCAGCATCGTCACCCTCGCCTCGGACCGGGGCCTGCTGCTGATCGGGGACCCGGGCACCGGCAAGAGCTGGCTCGCCGAGCTGCTCGCCGCGGCGGTCTGCCGTAACTCGACCCTGGTCGTGCAGGGCACCGCGGGCACCACCGAGGACCACATCAAGTACTCCTGGAACGTCTCGATGGTGATCGCGAAGGGCCAGTCCCGGGAGTCCATGATCCCCTCGCCGATCGTGACCGCGATGGAGCAGGGCGTGGTCGGCCGGTTCGAGGAGCTGACCCGCTCGACCAGCGACGTGCAGGACGCGCTGATCTCGATCCTCTCCGAGAAGTACGTGTCAGTTCCTGAGCTGGACGACGACAACATCGTCTTCGCCCGGCCCGGCTTCTCCATCATCGCCACGGCCAACAGCCGCGACCGCGGCGTCAACGACCTCTCCTCGGCCCTGAAACGGCGGTTCAACTTCGTCCGGATCCCGGTGGTGACGAACAAGCGCAGCGAGGCGGAGATCGTCCGCTTCCGGACCGAGGAGCTGCTGCGCCGGCACCGCATCGAGCTGGACGTGCCGCCGACGCTGCTGGACATCCTGCTGCAGAGCTTCGCCGACCTCCGGGCCGCCGCCGCGGCGGCGGCCAGCGACGACGAGCGGCTGGAGTCGGCGCTGTCCACGGCGGAGCAGATCGGCGTGCTGGAGGACGCGATCCTGCACAGCCAGTTCTTCGGCGACCGGTCCCTGCGCGCGCAGACCCTGGCCAGCTCGCTGGTGGGCTCGCTGGCCCGGCGTAGCCCGGAGGACCTGGCGATCCTCAACAAGTACCTGCACGGCGTCGTCGAGCCACGGGCCAAGCAGGGCGGCGGGGAGTGGGAGTGCTTCCTCGACGGCGGCCGTCAGGCGATCGCCACCCTGTCATGACACACCCGCCCGCTGCGCCGTCCGGCCCGTTCGCCGCCCTGCGCCAGCAGCTGACCGACTCGGCCACCGCCTTCGCCGGCAGCCCCGGCGCCCTGTCGGGCATCCTGTCCGGGATGGTCGACGACGTCGACCGCGCGCTCGGCGAGGCGCTGGAGATCTTCCCGGTGTGCCACCACTCGCCGGCCTCGGCCCTGGCCATGGTGCGCCGGCTGCGCGAGAAGCAGCCGAAGGTGGTCTACCTGGAGCTCTGCGAGGACCTGCGCCCGCTGCTGGGGGAGCTGCGCAACTGCCGCCTGCCGGTGGCGGTGCAGGCGTACGCCAGCGAGCTGGACGGCTTCCCGCCGGAGTGGGGCCCGCTGAGCGTCGTCGCCCCGGTCACCCACGCCTCGGCGGAGTACCAGGCGATCGCGTACGCCCTGGACACGCCGGGTGTCGAGCTGGTCCTGGTGGACCGCTCGACGGACCACGTGTTCCAGTGGCTGCCCCGCGAGCCGGCCGGCGGCGAGGCCGGCCCCGCGGGTGCCGCCCGGCCGGCTGAGCCGGGTGCTGGTCGGCCCGCAGCGGGTGCTGGTCGGCCGGCTGGGGCGGGTGTTGAGGGCGCGGGGGCGCCTGGCGAGGAGGCGGCCCTGCACGGTGACGCCGTCGGGGTCGAGATCGGCGACCTGCGGCCCGGGTTCGCTGAGCTGGAGGCGTACCTGCTGCACCACGGCAAGGTGCGGCACTGGTCGGAGTGGTGGGACCAGTACGTCGAGCAGCCGCTGGCCGGCGCCGGCTACGACACCTACCGCCAGGTCATGGTGCTGGTCGGCAGCCTGTTCCGGCGGCTGCGTGCGACCGACGCCGACCGGCTGGGCCGCGACGAGGACCGCGAGCGGTACATGTGGACCCGGATGCGCGAGCACCTCGCCGCCTCGGGCGTTGACCGGTCCCAGTGCCTGTACGTCTGCGGCGCGTTCCACGCGGCAAGCCCGGTCGAGCAGTTCGGCACCGGCGACAAGGCTCCGCCGTACGCGATCAGCCCCCGTACGGCGACCCGCTGGCTGTACGGGCTCATCCCGTCCAGCCACTCCGCCATCGAGGCCCAGTTCGGGCTGGCCGCCGGCTCGGTGTCCATCGCCGCGGCCACCTGGGCCAAGGCGGTCAGCCGCTGCGGCCTCACCCCGTTCCAGCTGGACGGGCAGCGCGCCGGTAAGCAGTCCGGGCGCAAGCGCGCCGGCCGCAAGGGGGCCGTGGTGGCGCCCCCACCGCCGGCACCCGTCACCGACCGGCTCTCCGGCTTCCTGTCGCAGCCACCCGCGCTCGACGGCCTCGACGAGGCCGAGCTGCGCGGCTGGTGCGTTGACATCGTCCGGCTGGCCCGCCGGAACGGATACCTCGCCAGCACCGCCGACGCCATCGCCGTGTTCGAGACGTCGATCCTCCTCGCCGGCCTGCGCAACCGGGCCCGACCTACCCCGTACGACTTCGCCGACGCGGCGGTCACCTGCATCGAGAAGGATGTCGTGCCCGGCCGGCGCAGCGTACGCCGGCTCTGCGAGATCCTGCTCGGTGGCGACCGGATCGGCCAGGTCGGCTACGACGCCCTGCCGCCGCTCGCCCGTGACGTGCTCGACCGGCTGCGCCCGCTCGGGCTGGACCTGGAGAAGCGCACCGTCCAGCGCGCCCTGCTGGACCTGCAGGCGCAGCCGGAGCTAACGTCCTGCTCCGACCTGCTGTGGATGCTGCGCTACCTGCTGCCCGGCGACGCCGTACGCCCCATCATGGGCGAGCGCCGGCTCGGTGACCGGTCCATCCAGGAGAGCTGGGACCTGGCGCTCGGCCGCCACCAGCGGTCCATCATCGAGCTCGGCTACGAGGGCGTCACCGTCGAGCAGGTGCTCGAGCAGCGCCTGCGCCGGGTGGCGTGGGGGCCGCGCGTCACCGCCGCCACCGCGCTGGAGGCGGTCGAGGACGCGATCCGCTTCCTGGGCAGCCGCCGGCTCGTCGCCGAGCTCGGCGTGCGGGCTGTGGAGCTGCTCGCCGCCGAACGCACCGTCGACGACGCCCCTGAGGTGCTCCGCCGGATCCGTCGCCTGCTGGCCCACTACCGGGCCACCGAGCCGACCCTGCCGGCCTGGTGCGAGGCGTTCGTGACCGCGGGGTACGCGCATTACTGCACGTTGCTGCCGACCGCCTTCGTCGACGAGGAGACCGGCGTCCGTCAGGTGGCCGCCATGCTCGGCTTCCTGTTCAGCATGGAGAGCCTCGCGCTGGCGCTCGGCTGCGACCGCGCCCAGCTCGAGCTGGCCGTACGCCAGTCGCACCCGGAGGCGCCGGCCCGGGTAGCGCTGCACTGGGCCGCCCGGCACCAGCTCGGCCTGCTGCCCCTGGCCGAGCTGCGCTCCCGCTGCGACGAGCTGCTGGCCAACCCGCTGGTCGTGCCGGCGTTCCCGCAGTACCTCAGCGGTCTTGTCCAGGCCTTGGAGCCGGTCCCCGGGCTCGCGCCGTTCGTCGTCGAGGTGATGTCCAACGCGTTCGCCCGGCTACCCGACCCGGTCCTGCTGCCCTGGCTGCCGGTGCTGGTCACCACCCTGCGGGACCAGGCGCATGAGCTGGTGCCGACCCTGGTGCGCGAGGCCGGCCGGACCTTCCCCGGTAACCTCGCCGCCGTTGACGCCTGGGTGCCGCCGTGGGCGGGCCGACCGGCGTCCCCACCCGCACCACTGGCCGGTCTGGCCGGCCACGGCGGTCTGGTCGCCCAGGCGGGACCGGTCGGACCAGTGGTCGACCTCCTCGTCGAGCACCCAGCGACCTGTGACGCCGTCGCAGCACTGCTCGGCTGCGACGGCGGCTGGCGGCCCGGTGACCCTCGGCCGCCCCACCCCGAGGCGGGTGAGCTGCTGGCCCGACACCCCACGACCGCCGAGGCGGTGGCGGCGCTGCTGGTGGCGCGGTGATACGCCCGTCGCGGTGGTCCGCCGTCGCGGCGGTCGTCCGGCAGCGGCAGTAGCAGAGCCGGCCAGGACCCGGACGACCTCAGCGGTAGTGGCGGACGTCCCACACCCACAGGTCGTCCACGATCCGGCCCGGGCCGACCATGGCGTCGAGTGTGGCCCGTACGGCGTCGCCGTTGACCAGCCGTACCGGCATCACCACGATCGCCACCTCGCGCCGGGCCAGCTCGGCCTGTGCCGCGGCCCGGTCCACCTCGCCGACCACGCCCCGCCGGCCGGTGGCGGCCGCGTTGACCAGCAGCCGCATGGTGGGGGTCACCGGCCGCGACATGGTGCCGTAGTTCTCCGGGCTGGTCGGGTCCGGAGCGATGAAGTAGCCATGGGTGACCCGGAAGTCGTTGCCCTGCGCCGCTGCCCAGCGCATCAGGCTCACCTCGTTGTCGCGGTTGGGCGCGGCGGCCATGACGGCCCCGTCGCCGGTGACGTACTGCCGCCACGTCCCGCTGGCGAAGAACGTGGGCACCGGCGCCACCGCCGTCACCGGCAGCTGGCGCGGGGCGAGCGGCAGCAGCGCCAGCAGGACTGCGGCGAACACGGCGAGACCCGCCACCGGGACCCCGCCGCCGGCCGGCCCGGGCAGCCGCCTGGCACGGTCCAGCGCCAGCGCCAGCAGGACACCGGTCCCGGCCGCCACGACCAGCGCGAACCGGCTCGGCACCACCAAGTCAAACAGGGGCAGCCCGGCAAGGTAGCCGTACGGCCCCGCGACGCCGGTCGGGCGCTGCCAGTAGTCCACCTCCCGGCCGAGGGAGAGCACCGCGAAGACCACGATGACGACGGTGGCCAGCTGCGCCGCCAGCTGCCTGCGCAGCCAGACCGCGAGGGCTACGACGACCAGCAGCAGCGGCCAGCCGAAGAACGCGTTCATCTCGGCGAGGTTCTGGGCCAGCGGGTTCACCCGCAGGCCCGGGTCGCCGGCCAGCGTCAGCGGCGAGAACGCCGGGTAGGCGGCGAGGTCGGCGTTGAAGTCGACGAACCAGTCCACCCCCGCGTAGTGGCGGGGGCCGAAGAACTGGACGTAGAGCGGGTAGGCCAGCAAGGCGCCGGCGACGAGCGCGGCCACGCCGGCGCCGGTCGCGAACGGCCGCCACTGGCGGACGGCCTCATGGCGCCGCGCCACGGCGTACCAGGCCACCACCACGGCACAGGCGAGCGCGGTGAAGAACAGCACCTCCTCACCGACGAACGCCTGGTACGCCACGAGCAGCCCGAGGACCGCGCCGTCGCGTACCGGCCGGGTCGACCCGCGGAGCCGGAAGCCGCGCCACGCGACCACCGGTACGAGGAACTGCGCGAGGATGTGTGCGTGCCCCGTTGCCTGGGACAGCATGCCGGGGGCGAAGGCGCAGAACGCGCCGCCGACGAACGCGGCCAGCCGCGACGTGACCACGTACCGGGACAGCACGAGGTACCACGACGTCGCGGTGGCTATGAAGATCAGGGTCAGCATGAGCACGAACGAGGTGGAGGGCCCCCACAGCAGCGTCGCCGGGACCATCGGGACCGCCATGCCGAGCACCGACCCGTTCGCCATGAGGTTGATCCCCTCCGGCGCGTCGAGCCGGCTGCTGAACAGCGGGTTCTCCAGGTGGGTCACGCTGCGCGCCGCGTTGGCCAGGAACCACTCGAACAGCGCCTGGTCCTTGGGATAGCCGGCGGCGTGGCTGACCGGGCTGTCCCACAGGCGCGCGGTCACGTGGAGCGTGATGGCCACGTACGCGGCGAAGGCCAGCAGGTCGTCCAGGGCCGCCCGGACCCGCGCGCCGTGCGGCTGCTCGGGCTCGCGCAACGGTTCCAACGGCTCCCGCGGCTGCTCCTGGGACGGCGGGCCAGGTCGCCCGCCCGCCTCGTCCGCAGCCTCCGCGGGCACCGCTGCGCCTGTCATGTCTCGCCTCCGGACCTTCCACCGTCACAGCGCCCACCCCACCCTAGGGCAGCCTCCCCGACTGTCCACAAGGGCCGGACGGCCCTGCGGTGCGTACCCGACAGAAGGACCCGGCCAGGGCGCGGCTCGCCGCCAGCCCGGGAAGAGCGTGACGGGCTCCTGCCGAGCTGAGCGGCGGACCGGGCCATGCCCGACCCGCCGCCCTGCGTGGCCCGGTCGGCCACGGTACCGGCGCTCGGCGGAGCACACACCGCCACCAGCGCACATCGCCGGCTGACGATCAAGTCGAATCAACGACACAAAGGTCGACCGGGGTAGCGAACAGCTGGCCGGCTGGGCAGACTCAGGCCCCACATGAGCGTGCCGGCCACCGGGCACCGTTGCGGAGTCCTCGAGCCCTTCGGCGCGGAGCACCGTGACTCCAAACATCTATCGTCGTACCTCTCGGAGGCAGCCGTGCCGGGATCGGTCGTGTTCGACACCGCCATCGGGCTGATGTTCGTCCTCCTCACCGCCAGCCTGGTCTCCTCCGCGGTGATCGAGTGGCTGGGCAACAAGCTGAACAAGCGCGGGGAGTACCTGCTGCGGGGGCTACGGGAGATGCTCGACATCCCACCCGCCACCCCCCACGAGCCGGCTGCGCTGGGCACCCGCGGCACCGCCGGGGAGCATGGCCTCATCGTGAAGGAGGGCCGGCGGACCTGCCTGCAGAACTTCTCCACCAAGGGCGACGAGCTGCGTACCCAGTTGGCCAGCGCACGCCAGGCGGAGGTGGCCATGCCGGCCCCGCTGGCCGACCTGGTTCTCTCCCACCCGATCATCGCCGCCCTGCACCGCCCCACCCGGCCGGGACGCCCGGCCCGGGTGAGGCCCACCGCGACGGTCAAGGGCCGCCGCCGCGGTGGGCGGTGGACCCGTAACGGGCGCCGCGGCGACCGCATGCACCTCGCCTCGTACGTGTCCGCGCAGGCCTTCACCCGCAGCCTGCTCGACCTGCTGGTCCCAGGCGGTGTCGGCAGGACGACCATCGACGAGATCGAGCGCCAGGTCCAGCGGCTGCCCGACGGCGTCCCGGCGAAGGACGCCCTGCTCGCACTGCTGCGGGACACCGGCAACGATATCGACAGGTTCCGCCGGAACGTGGAGCACTGGTACGACGAGCAGATGGGCCGGGTCAGCGGCTGGTACAAGCGGTGGGCACAGTGGCGGCTGCTCATCGCCGGGGCCGTCCTCGCCGTGCTGGTCAACGTCGACAGCATCGCCATCGCCCAGACGCTCTACCAGGACGAGCCGGTACGCAGCGCAGTGGTCGCGCAGGCGGTCTCCGCCCAGGGCTGTCCCGAGACGCCCGGTGCGGAGCGCGACGCGTGCCTGGACCGGCAGCAGGCGCTGCTGCGCGACCTGCCGCTGCCGCTCGGCTGGGGCTTCGACCAGGCCGTCACCCGGTGCCGCGAGTACAGCGGGGGCGAGGCGTGCCTGCCGCACGTCGAGAACTTCGTGCCCTTCCTGTGGGACGCGGCCACCCGCAACGGGCTCGACGCGATCCTGCTCAAGCTGCTCGGCTGGATCCTGACGGCCGTTGCCGTGGCGTTCGGCGCTCCGTTCTGGTTCGACGCGCTGAGCAAGCTGGGCTCGCTGCGGACCGCCGGGCGCCGGCCGGGAGAGAACGCCCCGTACAACCTCGAGCGGGCCGGGTCTGCGGAACCGTCGCGAGCCGGGTAGCAGGCCGACCGGCCAGACCGCCGACCTGCTCCCCACCCGCGTCGCCGTCAACCGAGTCCGCGCCGAGGCCGACAGGACCACCGGATCCGGCCCGATACGGCCGGATCCGGTACCGCTGTGCTCGGCCGCCGGCAATGCTGTACCCGGTCGGGCCTGGAGCGCGGCCGGGCCGTCCCCGCCGCTTGGGAGTCAGCCGCTGAAGGACTCGGGGCCGAAGCGGCCCCACGCCACGAAGACGGCCAGGGCGAGCAGCACCAGGGGCGCCCCGATCAGCTTGGCCTCGTTACGGCGGAGGTGCGTGATGGTCGCGCCAACCATCACCAGCACCAGGCCGACGGCGGCCAGCGGCACCAGGACCGGCACGATGTCGAGCGCGGCGGGCAGGATCAGGCCCACCGCAGCCAGGATCTCGAGGGCACCGATGGCCTTGATGGCGCCGGGGCTGAAGTCCTCGACCCAGCCGAAGCCGGAGGCGGCCAGCTTCTCCTTGGGCTGGACCAGCTTCATGACGCCGCTGGCCAGGAAGACCGCGGCCAGCAGCCCCGCAACGACCCATAGAGCGATGTTCATGAGGTTCTCCCTCCAAAGTGGAGGCGACCGCAGGCTCGAAGTCGCCGCCATTTCTGCCCGTGTTCGTCCCAGTGGTGCGACGAAACAGTCCTTCGTAACGTGAGGCGAGGGTAGATGCGACCAGGGGAGTCGGCAAGACCATGAGCACGCCGTCCGGGCCAGGAGACGGCCGTCTCGGTCCGGGCTTGAGCGCGGTCATGAGTGAGCCGGCACGGGCCAGGTGGGAGAGCTAGATAGGCGAAGGGCAGATGGGATCGGCTGGTCAGGCGACCTTCGTCGCGCACAGGACGGCCGGGACGGGGATGACGTCCGGTGGTATGTCGGCGGGGTCCTTGGCGACCGCCTTGGTGACCCTGAACCCGCACTCCTCCAGCCAGCTCCGGTACGTCGACAGCTTCTGCGGCCCGCCCTGGCCCATGGTGCAGCCGATGAAGAAGGCCGGGAAGAAGTCGACGTTGTAGTTGTCGGAGTCCGCGATGTTCTCGGGGTACACCGGCACCATGATGTTGACCTGCCCACCGACCTCCAGCGACCGGTTGACACCTTTGAGAATCTTAAATACGTCATCCTTGTCGAACATGTCCAGGAAATGCTTGACCAGCACGACGTCAAAGCCCTTGGGGACTCCGTCGAAGACGTCCCCGCCGATGAACGAGCAGTGCTCCGCCACGCCGTGTGCCCGGAAGTTCCGAAGGCACTCGGCTTCCTTCTCGGGCAGGTCGAAGGTGGTGACCCGGAGCCCGGGCGACGCCTTCAGCTGGTAGGTGTGGATGGCCCCTAGGCCGGTGTTTCCGGCGAGGTCGAGCACCTGCGCGCCGGACGGGATGTCGATGTTTCCGAAGAACCACGGGTCGATGCGGGCGGTGACGCTGTCCATCAATGTCGCCCAGGACTCGCGCAGGTCCTTGTGCTCGGCCACGGCGCCGTACAGGGTGCCCTCGGCTCCATAGAGCTCCTTCAGGCCGACGAGTGTGCCGGTCCGCGCGCTTTCGGTGAGGTAGAACAGCTGCCTGAGCGCGACCACCTTAATCATGTTCATATAGGTGAGCGCGCGCTGGAGGTCGGCCTTTGCGACGCCCGCGAGCGCGTCGAGGGAGTAGCCGCCGGAACCTTCGTCGTACGCGACGAAGCCCTCCTTGACCAGCAGGTGCAGGAGCTGCTCCACGGCGTCCGGCTTGGCGCCGGCGGCGTCGCCGAGCTTGGCCGCGGTCATGCCGGGGTTCTCCCGAAGCGTATCCACTAGGCCGAGCTCGAAGCAGGACAGCAGGGTCATGAACCGCGAGGGTCCCACCATATATTCGCGAACTCGCGCGAGCGTGGCTTCTGGCGTCATCGTACTGTTCCCCTTCGGGTTGGTGGTCACGCCCGCTTCTCCAGCTGTTCGTGGAGCCGGCGGGACAGCTCGACCCGCCGCACCTTCAGCGTGGCGGTCCGAGGTAGCTCGGCCTGCGGGATCTGGATCGGGTCGGCCAGCTGGGGGAAGTCGGCGACGGCCGCGCGCCAGCGGTCCCGGTCCAGCGGCTTGTCCTCGTTGGTGCAGATCACCGGGACCGGCTCGGACCTCGGGCCCGTCACCACGACAAGCTCGCTCAGCTCCTCGAGCCTGCTCAACATGAGATCCTCGATCTCGAGGCTGCTGCGGACGCCGGGGATCATGTCCACCTCCCGGTCGAGCATGTGCAGGCAGCCACGCCTGGTGCGGTAGCCGACGTCCCCCGTCCGCCACCAGCCGTCGTGCATGTTGGCGTCGAACCGCTCCTGCTCGCCGAAGTAGGTCTTTGCCAGGCCCTCCCACCCGACCTCGATGAAGCCGGGGTTCTTCTCTGAGGGCCGCTTGCCGTCCCGGCTCACCACGCGGACCTTCGCCGAGCCCGGCATGGGGAACCCGACACAGCGTCCGTCCATCCGAAGGGCGGACCTGCGGAAGTAGGGCCGGCCGACGGCCGGGCCGACCTCGCTCTGCCCGTAGATCTGGAAGAACAGCGGCGCTCGCCGCCCGGACGACTCGAGCAGCCGGCTGATCGTTCTGGGGTGGATCGCGTCGAACGTGCTGCTGAAGTACCGCACCGACGCGAACGGCCTCCGCGGGTCGTCGGTGAGCCCCTCCCACTCCATCAACGAGTTGGGCAGGGCCTCGATGAACCCTGGCCGGTGCTCGAGGAACAACCTGGCGACCTCGTCAGGGTCGGACTCGTTCATGAGCAGGACCGGTATGTCCCGCAGAAGCGCCAGCGCCATCGCCGCGAACATCCGCGAGTGCACGAAGGAGATGTGGATCGCCACGGTCTCCCGTTTCCTGATCAGCGACAGGAGCCACCACTGTGGCGTGAGCCGGGCGGCCATGCTCCGCGGCGTATGAACGACGAGCTTGGGCAGCCCGGTGGTGCCGGAGGTATGGGTGACCATCGCAGGCTCGTCCTGCGCCCGGAGCACCGGTCGGACCCGCGGTGCCCCGGCAAGCTCGGTGAGCGATGCGGTGCCCGGCCTGCTTCCGGTCACGACGACCACCCGTTTGGTGAGGTCAGCTACTGGCACCTCGGCCAGCACGTCGAGCTTGTGCCCGTCGGTGAGCAGGTGTGGCCGGTGCAGCCGGGTGAGCAGGGCGGCGACGGTCGCAGCGTCCAGAGCGGGGGACAGCATCACCGGAACCGCCCCGACGCGCGCCGCCGCGATGGCGAGTATCCAGACGTCGAAGTTGGCGGTCTTGTAGATCGCGAGATGTTCGTCGGGCCGGACCCCGGCCGCCCACAGCCGGCCGGCCAGGTCATCCACGTGGCCGGCGAGCTCGGCTACCGTCAGGCGCCGTCCCGCCTCCGGGAGGATGTCCAGGTCGTGGTCGAGAGTGAGCAGCGTGGAGCCGTTCCTGGCCGCAGCCGTCTCCGGCAGGATGCCGAGATGGAGACCGCGCTTCCGGATCGACCTGTGAAGCATGAAGCCAGTCACCAGACCGCTCCTTTACTACGGTGTTCGATGGGTATGCGGGCTGTCGTTGGTTCGGCGGTGTGCGCGGACCCGCCAACAAGCGCCGAGGTGGGCGAGCGGCCGCCCGGGTGGTGAGTCCCATCTACATCGGTTGGCATCAGCCCTGACGGTGTCCTCTTCCCGCTGCTCTGTTGTGTACCGAGCATCGACTACAGGACTTGACTGCGACTGTGCAACGGGTTGGCGCCGGCTTGGCGACCCGTCACCGGGCGCGGCTCCTCGCCACGAAGGGCGTCGGGCCGGCGGCACGACAAAGGCCGCCGCCGGCGGGCGGGCCGGGCGAATGACGGCCGCATGGGCTGCGCGGGTGTCCGCCTCGCGCCCGCCGCTGGGCGCGTCACCGGCCGGCCGGCCGGCTCGTTTTCGGCAGCTGGTCTCGAGTGGACGCCAAGCCGGCACCAAGCCGATAGCAAGAGAGATGGACGACAATGTCTAGCGTATCCCCAGAACTGACCTTGAAGTGCGCATTGGCAGCGGTATTGCAATTGACCTTGCTGTGATCAAAGGGGAGCCTCGGGAGACGGGCTATGCCAACCTTGTGCAAGCCGTCGGTGAGTGTGCCGGAGTACGTCGTGACGATGGAGGAGACCCTGGAGTTTGCTTCGCGGCTGCATGCGGGAAAGCCGCAGCTTCCGTTGGCGCTTCGGCTTATTCGGAACACGGGGGTACGGAAGCGGCACGTGGTCCAGCCTATTGAGCAGACACTGCGGCACCCTGGCTTCGAGGAGCGTAACCGCATCTACGAGTACGAGTCGAAGAGGCGGTGCCCCGAGGTTGTCGAGGATGCGTTGGCGAGCGCCGGCCTGGCGCCGCGCGATATTGACATGATTATCTACGTATCCTGTACCGGATTTCTGATGCCGTCGCTGACGGCGTGGCTGATCAACAGCATGGGGTTCCGGTCGGACACCCGGCAGGTGCCTATCGCGCAGCTGGGCTGCGCGGCGGGTGGTGCGGCGATCGGCCGGGCGCATGACTTCTGTACGGCGTACCCGGGCAGCAACGTCCTGATCGTCTCGTGTGAGCTGTGCTCGTTGTGCTACCAGCCGGACGACGACGGTATCGGGTCGTTGCTGTCGGACGGGTTGTTCGGTGACGCGGTCGCGGCTGCGGTCGTGCGGGGCAGCGGCGGTACCGGGGTGGCGCTGGAGCGCAACGCGTCGTACCTCATCCCGCACACCGAGGAGTGGATCTCCTACGCGGTACGGGCCACGGGGTTCCACTTCCAGCTGGACCGGCGGGTGCCGGGGACGATGGAGCCGCTGGCCCCGGTGCTGCGCGCGCTCGTCGCCGACCACGGGTGGGATATCGGCGGCCTTGACTTCTACATCATCCATGCGGGTGGTCCGCGGATCCTGGACGACCTGGGCAGGTTCCTTGACGTCGACCGGAAGATGTTCCGGCACAGCTGGGCGACCCTGACCGAGTACGGAAACATCGCCAGCGCGGTGGTGCTGGATGCGCTGCGCAGGCTGTTTGACGAGGACATGACGATGCCGGGTGCCACCGGCGTGATCGCGGGTTTCGGTCCCGGTATCACCGCTGAGATGGCGGTGGGCAGCTGGACCGTTGACGCGACTGCCGACGCGCCAGGGGACGTGGCGCAGGTCTGGCGCAGATGGTAAGGAGGCGAGCGGTATGAGCGGTCATATTGTCCTGCCCGGTCAGGGGCGGCGGCTGGTCACGAAGGCGCAGGAGGTGACGTTCAAGGTCACCGGGGCGGACGGCTGTGCCTTCTCGTGCTTCGAGGTGGTGGTCCCGCCGGGTTTCGATGTGGGCGCGCACACCCATCACCGTTCGCAGGAGCTGTTCTACGTCCTGGAGGGCGAGCTTGACCTGCTGGCGTTCGAGCCGGTCCAGCGGACCGGGGAAGGCTGGCAGGACTGGGAGTCCGCTGGTGGGGACCGGGTGGTGCGAGCGGGCGCGGGGAGCTGCATGTTCGTGCCGACTGGGTGTCCGCACGCGTTCCGCAACCCGACGGACCGGCCGGCGCGGATGCTGTTCCACAGCTACCCTTCGCCGGACCATGAGCGCTACTTTGAGGAGATCTGTGAGATCTTCTCGGCCGGCGAGGCGGTGGACCCGGATGCGGTGCAGCGGCTGCGTGACCGTTATGACGTCCGCCAGATCACGCCGCTGCGCTACGGGCCGCCCGCGCTCCTGGGCGCCCACCGAGAGACCGGGCGTGAGGGGTAGCGGGAGGTGACCACAATGGACATGGTTCCGCTGGTTCACGCGAGCCTGGGCGAGCGGGAGCTGGCAGCCGTCGCGGAGGTGTTCGCCTCGGGCTGGCCGGCTGGCCAGGGCCCGCGGGGCAAGGCGCTGGAGGAGCAGCTGGCCCAACGGTACGGTGCGGGTGGCGTGGTCGCGCTGAGCAGCTGCGGCGCCGCGCTGCACCTGGCCCTGCTCGCGCTGGGCGTCGGGCCGGGCGACGAGGTGGTCGTGGCCGACTTCACGTTCCCGGCTCCTGCCCACGCGGTGCGCTGCGTCGGCGCGGTCCCGGTCTTCGCCGACGTGCGTGCCGACACCGGCACGATAGACCCCCAGGCGGTGGCGGAGCTGGTTGGTCCGCGGACGGTCGGGGTCATCGCGGTGGACACGCTCGGCCTGCCCGCAGACTACGCGGAGCTGAGGTCGGTTGTGGACCGTCATGGGCTGTTCCTCATCGAGGACGCCGCGTGCGCGGTCGGTGCGACGTACCAGGGTCGCCCGGCGGGTGCGCTGGCCCCGGTGGCCTGCCTGTCCTTCCACGGGCGCAAGGGCGCCACCAGTGGTGAGGGTGGGGCCCTGCTCACCACCGACCCGGCGCTCGCCGCGGACGCGAGGCTGCGCTCGTCCTTCGGCATCGCCAGCATCTTCGACCAGGCGCGGGTTGTCGGCCTGCCGGTGCCGGTGTTCACCGAGATCGGCTACAACTACAAGCTGTCCGACATCGCCGCGGCGATCCTGCAGGTGCAGCTGGACCGGATCGACGAGCTGCTGGAGCACCGCCAGGCGGTCGCGGCGCGCTATGCCGAGCTGCTCGCCGGTGAGGAGCTGGTCACCCTGCCGTACGTGCCGGCGGACCGGACCCACGCCTGGCAGTCCTACCTGGTCATGCTGGACCCGGCCGTGGACCGGGCGGCGGTCGCCACCGACCTGCGTGCCCAGGGCATCGGCTGCGGGCACGGTACGTGGGCGTGCCACCTGCAGCCGGTCTACGAGGCCAAGCAGGCGTGCCCGGTCTCGGCCGACCTCTTCCAGCGCGGCCTGGCCATCCCGATGCACGCCGAGCTGAGCAAGGACCAGGTCGAACGGGTCGCGCAGGCGCTACGCACCGCGCTGCGGACCCACGCGCAGGCACACCCGACCCAGGCACCGGCCCACCAGTCCCAGCAGAAGGGGGCGGCATGAGCGGCAGCCAGCCGACGTCGGAGCGGGTGATGCTGCTCGCCAACGGCTACTGGGCCACCGCCATCCTCGGGACGGCGGCCACCTACTCGCTGTTCACCCACCTCCAATCCGGTGCGGACACCGCCGAGCAGCTGGCCGCCCGGGCCGGGATCTCCACCCGGGGCGCGCAGACCCTCCTCGACGGGCTCGTCGCCCTGGACCTGGTCGAGCTGCATGAGGGCAGCTACCGCAACACCGCCGAGGCGGCCACCTTCCTCGTCGAAGGCCAGCCCGCCTGCCTGAGCAGCTTCGCCAAGCTCAAGCTGGCCCACATGAGCAGCGTGGCCGCCCTGCCCGACATCGTGCGCACCGGCGGACCGGTAGCCAACGCAACGGTGGAGGTGCCCAACAACCCCCACTGGGAGAAGATGGTCCGGGACATCGCCGCGCTGTCCGTCCCGGTCGCGACGATCGCCGCCGACCTGCTCCAGCTGGCCGACGCCGGAGAGGTCTCGATCCTGGACGTCGGCGGCGGCTCCGGCATCTACTCCGCCATCTGGCTCGGGCTCAACCCCGCGGCCCGTGCCACCCAGCTCGACTGGGGACCCGTCAACGCGATCGCCCGCCGGCTCACCGCCGAGCACCGCGTGGCCGACCGGCTCACCTGCATCGACGGTGACTTCCACACCACCGACCTCGGCACCGCCGCATACGACATCGCGGTGTACTCACACATCGCCCACCAGGAGGGGCCCGACGACAACATAGCCCTCCTCGCCAGGATCCGCACCGCCCTCAAACCCGGCGGCACCCTCGTCATCTGCGACTACGTCGTCCACGACGACCGGACCGGCCCACCGTTCCCTCTCCTCTTCGCCGCGGAGATGCTCCTCAAGAGCAACGACGGAGGTACCTGGCGACAGGCCGACTACCACACCTGGCTCACCAAGAGTGGCTACCAGCACATCTCTTTCCACCCCACACCCACACCCGGCACACTCATCCTCGCCCGATAGCAGACCCGCCGTGTGGACGAATGACGACTTGGAGGATGGATGTCCGGGACCGCTGACCTGGCCGGTCTCTACTCAGCCATTGAGGAGTCAGCCCGGCTGGTGGACGCACCCTGCTCGCGTGACAAGGTCTGGCCTGTCCTGACCGCGTACGGGGACGCGCTCGCGCGGGCCGTGGTTGCTTTCCGGGTGGCGACCGGCGCGCGCCGCGCGGGAGAGCTTGACTGCCGCTTCACGATGCTGCCGAAGGACGTCGACCCATACGCCCTCGCCCTGTCGAACGGCCTCACCGCGAAGACCGCCCATCCTGTCGGTGCCCTGCTCGCGGACATCTCGGAACGATGCCCCGTTGACTGTTATGGTATCGACTTCGGAGTCGTCGACGGCTTCAAGAAGACCTGGTCGTTCTTCCCTCCGGATGAGCTGCAAGGGCTGCCGAAGCTTGCCGGCATCCCGTCCATGCCGCGCAGCCTGGCCGAGAACCACGACTTTTTCGCCCGCCACGGCCTGGACGACAACGTGAGCCTGGTCGGGATCGACTACCAGCACCGGACGGCGAACTTCTACTTCGGCGAGATACCCGCCGAGTGCTTCGAACCGAAGACCATCGTGTCGATGCTCCGCGAGGTCGGGCTGCCGGACCCGAGCGAGCAGATGCTGAGCCTCGGCGAGAGAGCCTTCGGGATCTACACCACCCTGGGCTGGGACTCCGCAAAGGTCGAGCGGATCACATTTGCCGTGATGACCCCGGATCCGACGACCCTTCCCACCCGGCTCGAGCCAAAGATCGAGCAGTTCGTGAGAAGTGCCCCGTACACGTACGACGCTGCCGACCGTAGGTTCGTCTACGCCGTCACGGCGTCGAAGGGCGGAGAGTACTACAAGCTTCAGTCGTACTATCAGTGGCGTCCGCAGATGCTGAACCTGATGCTACTGGCTGGCTCCGTCGAGGAGCCCGCATAGCGTCTCACCCGTTAGTGGGCGTCTGAGAACATCTCCGGCCGGCTCGTCGCCGCCCGGATCACGGGAGGCAGGTGACCCGCCATGGTTGCTCGGGAGCTGCAGCTGGTGGAGCTCGTCGACGGGGCTGGTGCCGCCACCGGTTCCTGCACTGTCGCCGAGGCGCACACCGCGCCCGGCCGGTTGCACCGGGCGTTCTCGGTGATGCTGCTGGACGATCTGGGCCGCGTCCTGGTTCAGCAGCGGGCCGCGGAGAAGACCCGGTTCGCGCTGCGCTGGGCCAACGCCTGCTGCGGTCACCCGGCCCCCGGGCAGACCGTGTTCGACGCCGCCGCCCAGCGGCTGGTCGAGGAGATCGGGATGCACGGGGTGACGCTGCACCAGGCTGGCGTGTACCTGTACCGGGCCGAGGACCCGCAGACCGGCCGGGTCGAGCACGAGTACGACCACGTCCTGGTCGGCCGGGTGCCGGCGGACCCCGGCCTGCGCCTGGACCCCGCCGAGGTGGCCGGTGTCCGATGGCTGGTGCCGGACCGGCTGCGCGTTGACCTGGTGGACAGCCCGGACCGGTACTCGCCCTGGCTGGGCGGCGTGCTCGCAGTGGCCACCGAGGCCGCCGACCGCCTGCCGGAAGCCGCCGCACTCGCCCACCCGCCGGCCGGCGACACCGTGACCGCCGACGGTGCCGCTCCCGCCGGATCGGCTGGTAGCTCAGCCGGCCGCGTGATGGGTGGCTCGCAGGGGACCTGACCCATCCAGCCGGACGACCAGGCAGGGGCACCAACGACTGGACACAAGGAAAGAGGACCGATAAGCCGTTGCGTGCCCTGACCACCGGTCTTCGGGCCGGAGCGCCAGCCGGAGCGTTGACCGCAAGCTATCACTCAGGGAAGATGGACCGCTGGGTCTCCTGTTCGGACAAGTGCTAGAACTGGCATTGGAGGGTGGATGTCCGGGGCCAAGGCGGAAGACGTATATTCGGCCATGGAGGAGTCGGCTCGGCTGCTGGATGTAGCCTGTTCACGTGACAAGGTCTGGCCGGTCCTGACCGCCTACGAGGACGCACTCGCAGGGGCCGTAATTGTTTTCAGCATGGCGACCAGCGAGCGCCACGCAGGAGAGCTTGACTACACCATCACGGTGCCTTTAGGGGACAGTGACCCGTACGCCGTCGCCCTGTCGAACGGCCTTACCGCCGAGACGGACCACCCCGTCGGCGCACTGCTGGCGGACATCCGACAGCAGTGCCCCATCCGTGGCTACGCTATTGACTGCGGAGTCGTCGGCGGCTTCAAGAAGACCTACGCGTTCTTCCCTCTCGACGACCTGCAGGGGCTGTCGAAGCTTGCCGACATCCCGTCCATGCCACGGGCGCTGGCCGAGAATGCCAGCTGCTTCGCCCGCTACGGTCTGGACGACAAGGTGACGATGGTCGGGATCGACTATCAGAAGAAAACGATGAATGTTTACTTCGGTAGGTTCCCTGCTGAGTGCCTCGACCCAAAGACCGTCCTGTCGATGCTGGGCGAGATCGGGCTGCCGGAGCTGGATGAGCAGCTGCTGGAGTTCGTCCAGAAGTCGTTCTCGATCTATATCACCGTCGGCTGGGACTCTCCAAAGATCGATCGGATCTGCTTTGCCGTGATAACCCCGGACTCGACAGCACTTCCCGCTCGGGTCGAACCAGAGCTCGGGCACTTCGCGAAGAGCTCCCCGTACGCGTACGATGGCGAGCGGATACTCGTCTACGGTGCCACGCTGTCGCCCGACGGGGTCTACTACAAGCTCGGGTCGTACTATCAAATGGCACCGGAGACGTGGAAGCTGCTGCAGACGTCCGGCGCGATCCAGGACCGGGTATGACATCGCGCCGGTCGATGGGTGCCTGAGCCTGGACATCATCCCAGCCTGGCGTTTCGGTCGACCCTGGAGCTTCTCCCGGTCGGCATCGGGGACACGTCGCCATGCATGGAGCCTTGCCGAGGCTGGGACGCTCCGTGCATGGCGACCGGACACCGCATCCAGGTCCGGGCCGGCACGACCTCCGTCGCCAAGACCTGGCGGCTGAGCAGCTCCTCAGCGGCACGCCGCCCAGGTCGCCCCGGGCGATCCCGGGCGCTGGCCCATGCGATCATTGACACGGCGGAATGCGAGTCGGTCCCGCAGCACATCCTGGCTCGACGGGTTGACCACGCAGCACGTCCTCTGCCCGCTGTTTACGTCCAGTCACTGAAAGGAGCACTTACCGCATGTCCACGCAGGTTGACATTCCCGGTTACGTCGCCGGCACCTGGGTAATCGACACCGCCCGCTCCGACGTGTCCTTCCAGGTCCGCCAGCTCGGCGTCTTCACGATCGGTGGCACCTTCGACGACTTCGAGGGCACGATCGTGACCAGGGAGAACCCGCGGGACTCGTCGGTGAGCGCAGTCATCAGGACCGCGTCGGTGAACACCAAGAACAAGATCCGCGACAGGCATCTTCGTACGGATGACTTCCTGAAGGTCGAGCAGTACCCCACGATGACCTTCGCCTCGACGGGGGTGCGGGTCGACGGGGACAGCTTTCTCGTCGACGGTGACCTGACCATTCTCGCGGTGACGAAGCAGGTGACGCTGACCGTGGAGACCAACGGCTTCGGCGTCGGCCATGACGGCAAGCCGCTGGCCCGGTTCTCGGCCTATACCGAGGTCAACAACCGTGAGTACGGCGTGATCCGTGGCGCGACGGCGGTCGTGGCCAGCAATAAGATCAAGGTCATCCTCAAGATCGAAGCCAACAAGCAGGACTGAGGTACGTGCGAAAGGAACGGGCCTGAGCAGCGGCCCGCGCCAGCAGCCGTCGAAGGTCGGCTGCTGGCGCGGCGTGGCGTTCCCGCCCGGCCCGCTGCAGCACGGCCAGCTACCGCACGGCCCGTTGTGGCCAGGTCTGGGGCTTGGCGAGGTCACCGAGGACGCGCAGCTTGGCCGCGACCGCGACCGCCTCAGCCTCGCTGTCGGCCAGGACGAAGAGCGTGAAGCGCTGCTGGAGGTGCGCGATCACCAGCTGCCCTTGTGCGCGGCGGTACGGGGCGGTCCACTGGCCGGCTGCCGGCGACCGTCAGGTTCGGGCGGAGCTCGTCCTTTGTGGAGCCCGGGTCGTGCGGGAGGATCGGCTCCAGGCGGACACTGAGCGTGGTGCCGTCGGCCTTGCCCAGCGTGAAGCCCGAGTACCACCACACGCCGAGCCCCGGATGGTCTCCGCCGCCGTCCAGCCGCGTGCTGATGCCCACGTGCGACCCGGTCCACCGGGTTCCGGGCGGCACCGCCGTGGCCTGGAGCGGCTGTACGCAGTGCTGGGCGCGGTCCAGGAGCAGGGTCTGGGCGACCGTGCGGAAGGCGTGCTCGCTCCAGTCCCGGGCGACGATGCGTGCCCACAGGCCGTCGACCGGCTGCCAGCGCAGCTTCCACGTCGGGGGCGACGGCGGCGTGGAGTCGGGTGGGGCGAAGCGCTCCAGCGTCGCCGGGCGGCCGCGGACGGTGGTCTGCTGGGTCAGCTCCGGCTTCGCTGGCGGGATGAGGACCGTCCGGCCGCCCGGGGCCGTGTACTCGTGGGGTCTTTCGTCCGGTGCCACCACCTGGGTCATGGCCAGCTGCACTGTGATGTCCCGCGCGGCGCTGTCCGTGGGGTCCAGGCCGATCCAGACGCCCTCGGTCCCCGGCTCGGTGAACCACTGCGTCCCGGCGTCCCCGCGCCACCGCACCGGCCGCCAGGTCAGGCGCGCTGCGCGCCTCCTCGGCGAGCTCGCGCAGCGTACCGCGCAGGACCTTGTCGATGTCACTCATCTGGCTGCCTCCCAGTCCAGCTCGGGCACCAGCTCCCGCTCTCATACGCGACAGCCGGCCGCAGTTAGGCACCAGCGCGCGAGAAGGGTGCAGAAACCTGCCCCACCGGCGCGTGGCACGATGTCCCGGCACGCTGGCGGGTCGAGGGGCGGATGGGCGGACACCACATCGAGGTGGCGGAGCCACCAGCCACTGCTCTGAAGCCAGCTGCTGCTCTGAAGCCGGCCGCTGCCGTGGCGGAGCCGCCGCCCGTACGGGACCGCGGCGGCGCGTGGGCGCGTTCGGCTGGCTACCGCCCGTTGCTGCTGCTCCTGCTGCTTTCAGGGGCCATGTCGTCACTGCCGCTCGGGGTGCTGTCCCTCTTCGCCAAGGACGCGCTGGGCGCCTCCGACGTCATGATCACCGTCTACTTCGTCGCGGTCGCGTCCACCGGCACGCTGGTCATGCTGGGCAGCGGGCGCCGGTCCGACCGGGCCGGCCGCCGCGACCGGGTGGTCCGGCTGAGCCTCGCCTGGCTGGTGCTGGGCTACCTTGCCCTGTCGCTGGCGCGCTCGTACCCGGTGCTGCTCCTCGTCGGTGTCGGGTTCTTCCCGGCCCTCGGGGTGGCGAACGCGCAGCTCTTCGCCCTCGCCAGGGACCTGGTCGAACGCCGCGAGGACGACGGGGCGTCCATCGTGGTGGTCAGCGCGTTCCGGATCTCGTACTCGGTCGGCTCCTTTCTCGGCTTCGGCCTGGGCGGCATCGCGCTCGCCTACCTCGACGCGCGGACGGTCTTCCGGCTTTCGGCCGGCATCGGCCTGGTGTGCCTGCTGGTGTCCTGGTCGGTACGCGCGCCCGAGCGCGGGCCTGGTCGCGGGCCGCATCCCCGCCGCCTGCCCGCCGGAGACCCGGCCCACGCCGCAGGCGGCGCGCCTGCGGCGGACGAGGGCCGGGGACGGCGGCTGCTGTTGCTGTTCACCGCCACCATGGTGCTGTTCGCCAGCGGGCGCGTGATGCAGGTCTCGCAGCTGCCGTTGGTCCTGCGCGACGACCTCGGCGCACCGGTCTCCGCGGTCGGTCTGGTCCTGGCGGCTCCTCCGCTGGCCGAGCTGGCGCTGATGCCGCTGGTCGCGTGGGCCGCTCTGCGGTTCGGGCGGGGGCTGGTGCTCCTCGCCGGGGCCGCGGCCAGCGTCGGCTACTACGCCGGGCTCGCGGTGGCCTCGGCCTGGCCGCAGCTCGCGGCGCTACAGCTGCTCTACGCGTTCTTCGGCGCCGCCGTGCTCATGGTCGGCATCGACCTTGCGCAGCGCCTGCTCGCCGGCCAGGCCGGGTACGCCACATCGTGGTACTTCAGCCACGAGAACTGGGCGGTGGTCAGCGGGAGCCTGGTCGCCACCGCCTCGGTGCAGCTCGTCGGACGGCAGGCGGGTTTCGTGGTGCCGAGCGTGCTCTGTGCCGTCGCGCTGGTCGCGGTTACCGTGCTCTTCCTACGCCACCCGGGCAGCTTCGACCTGCTGCGGCGCCCGCCTACCGCGGGGCGCCTGCTCACCAGGGCAGGTCGGCGCCGTCGGCGGTAACGAACCGGCCGTTGAGCTTTGCGCCGTCGCGGCACACCGTGCGCAGCAGGCGGCTGGCGCAGTCCCCCGGGTCGGTGGGCGCGTCCGGTCCGCCCATGCCGGTGCGCAGCCAGCCGGGGTCGACCGCGACCGCGCAGCCGTTGAGCCCGTCCAGCTGGCGGGCGAGCTTGCGGGTTGCCATGTTGAGGGCGGCCTTGGTGACCGAGTAGCCGAACGACCCTGGACCGTCCACAGCCGTGAGCGACGCGCGGCTGGTGCTGATGTTGACGATGCAGGGCCGGGCGGACCGGCTCAGCAGCGGCAGGAACGCCTGGCAGGTGAGGACCGGGCCGACGACGTTGGTGTCGAACATCGCCCGCAGCGCTTCTGCTGACAGCTCGCCCAGCGGGCCCTTGCTCTGCGGCGCTGGCAGGCCGGGGATGCGGTTCACCGCGCCGTTGTTGATGAGCAGGTCCAGCTGGTCCAGCCGGTCCAGGCACTGCTGCGCGGCGTGACGGATGGAGTGCGGGTCACGGTAGTCCAGCTCGACCACGAGGGCGCGGCCCGGGTGGCGGCTGAGGACCGGATGCAGCGCGGTGGCCGCTGCGGTGCTGCGGACGCACGCCACCACGTCCGCATCGGTCGTGGTCAGAGCCGCTTCCACAAGGGACAGTCCCAGACCGCGGCTGGCGCCGGTGACAAGGACAGCGTGTGGCCAGGAGCCTGGCTGTGGGGAGGTGGACATCGCGCGTCATGGTAGGGCACGAAGACCCTGGCCGCCGCAGGCGGCTGTTCCTATGTTGTCTGCACAGAGCTGGATGAGCCAGGCGGGAGCGCGACGTACGCATGGGGACTGTGGAGCATGAGATCCTGAGATGGGCTGCTGGCGCGCTGGTGGGCCCGCCCGGTGACGTCCAGCTCGACCGCGACCGGCTGCTGCGGGCGGTGAGCTACAACCACCTGGCCACCCGGTTCCACCGGCGGCTGTCCACCGAGCGTCCACCGTGGGCGGACGAGGAGCTGCGGCTCGCAGCTCGCGAGCTGGGGACGCAGGCGGTGGCCCGCGCCCGGCGCCACTTCCGGGCCGCCGCCGAGCTGACCGCGCTGCTCGCCCGGCACGAGATACCTGTGGCCGTGCTCAAGGGCGTGACCGCGTACGTGCACCTGGGCGACGAGGCGGCGCTGACCTGGAGCGGCGACGTCGACCTGGTCACGGTGGCGCCGTACGACGCGCTGGTCCGGCTGGCCGCGGCCGGCTTCGCGGTCGACCACAAGGACCCGCCCCAGCCGTACGGTCGGGCCGTGTGGCACGAGGCCGCCAAGCTGCGGCGCGGGTGGCTGGAGGTCGACCTGCACCGGCACTTCCCGGCCTGGGGCTGCCCGTACGACGAGCCGGCCACCGACCCGGCGGCGCATCCGGGTGTCTGGCTCTGCCCAGGCGAGGCGCGACCCGGCCGGCTGGACGCGGCGACGCTGCTGCGGGACAGCGAGCTCGTCGGAGGGGACGACCTGGGCAAGATCCGCGTGGTGGGCCGCGAGATGGCGGTGGTGGTCAGCGCCTGCCACGTCTACGCCAGCTACCTCACCGAGATGACCCGGCAGTACGCCACCGTGCGGCTCGGCGAGCTCGCCAACATCGGCGCGCAGCTCACCCACCCGGCTTTTGACTGGCCGCACTTCCGCGCGCTGGTCGACCGGCACCGCGCCCACGACACGGTCTCGCTCACGCTCGCCATGCTGCGCCAGTGCCTCGGCATCGACCTGCCCGCCCCCGCCGCCCGGTGGCCGGCCGCGACCAGACGCTACCCGCGCGACCTGTGGTTCGCCCGGGGGAGCGGGGGGTTCCTGGTCAATCTCGGCGACGCCGAGGACTTCGACGACCTCTTCCTGCGGCACAGCCCGCTCGACCGGATCGTCGACCGCCTCGGCGCGAATGTGCTCCCGGTCTCGCCAGCGGCTGGCGGGGGTGGGCTGGTGGCTGGTGCGGGCGCCCCGGCCCGGGTGCTGGTCAGCGGGACCGGGCAGGGCCACCTGCCGGTGCGCCTGGCGGCGCAGGAGCATGGCGGCGGGCTGCGGGTGGAGGTGCGCATCCCCGCGCAGCCGGCGGAGTGCCAGATAGACATCTGTGTCAACCTGCGCGAGCGTGTCCTCGAGCTGGTCCGCCACCCGCAGGCCGAGACCTTCCTGTACGACCGGGCGTGCGAGCGGCGCACGTTCAGCTACCCGTACGAGTCGCAGCTGGTGGGGGATGAACATGTCTTCACGGTGACGCTGCCCCGCGCGCAGCTGGCGCCGGGTTCCCGCGGGACGGTCGCCGCGCTGCTCGGCGCCCGGGTCTGGGCTGCGGGTGGGGCGGTGGTGACCGCATCCACGCTGGTGCCGGTCCACCTGGTCACCGCACCGGTCCGGGTGGTCGCCGCATAGCTTCGCCCTGGGGCTGTCTTGCCGCCCGACGCCTTGCGGTCGGGTCGGTCGGACCGGTCGGATACGGTCGGCTACGCGAGGCGGCGTCCGCCTTGCGGGGAGGGAGGGCCCGTGGAGGAGAACGCGCGGCGCGACGCGCCCATCGTGGAGCTGGCGGGTGTGGACGGCGCCGGAAAGTCCACTGTGGCACAGGCCGTGGCGGAGGCGTTCGGCTGGCCGGCGCTGAAGTTCAACCCGTTCCCGCCCGCCTTCCACGCTACCTTGGGTCCTATCCGGGACCGGTTCGGGCAGCGCCATGTGGACGCCGCCCGGGCTCTGGCCCTGGGCATCTGCGTGCTGCAGGAGACCAGCACCCAGGCCGGCCCGGCCGTCTACGACCGGCACCTGGAGAGCGCGCTGATGTGGTGGTCGGTGATGGGCATCTCGCCGCTGCCGCAGCCAATGCTGGACGCGCTGCCGCGCCCGGACCTCGTCATCCTGCTCGACGTCGACCCGGCCGTCGCGTCGGGCCGGATGCTCGAGTCGCGCATCGAGACCCCACAGCTGCAGCGTTGGTTCTCCGAGTCGTGCGCCCGCTACCTGCGCGCGGCGGCGCGGGAGAAGGGCTGGGTCGTGGTCGACGCCGGCCGGCCGCTGCCGGAGGTGTGCGACGTGGTGCTCGCCGAGATCTCCGGCCGGCTGCGCGTCCCGTACGCCGCCCGCCAGGTATGACGGCTGCCTCTAGCGATGCGCAAATCCGCACGCTAGATAGGACGGGCGCCGGCCCGACGGGAAGGCAGCTGTAGCTCGGACGGTTCGTACTGGGCGGGGGAGGGGCACTGGTTGTCCGGCACCGGTTGAAAAGTCTCAGCGGTATGGAACGTTCTTCCCGACTCCGGCAGGTAGCTGAACCGGCCATGCAGCAGAACTGCGGATGCGGAGCAGGGCACGGTGGTGACGTAGCTGTAGCGTGTTGAGAGCCCCGGCTCGATGAATGTGTGGCGCCATCCAGTAGGTAGCCACGAGCCGTCCACAAGGAGATGAGGTATGCGGGTCTGTCCGTCGATCTCGGGACCGGGGACCAAGTCGTCCTCCGGATAGATGCAGCGTAGGTCGAAGGTGAGTTCGCGAGTCTCGTAACGCACGAGTCCGTTGTTGTCGAGAAGAGCCGCAAGCTCGACCAACCAAGACTCGCCATGCCGAGCGACAAACCTGACCTCGACTGAGAAGTCGATCCGTTCCGCGGTTTCGCGCAGCTGTCGTCGACGACTGTCCTCTCTCTTCCAGGATAGTCGCTGTGACCAGAGTGCCAGGATGTGGCCGACGACAATACCGAACATCCCGCTGAGTAGGCCGAGTATGACCTGGATAATGTCCACGTGCGGACTCCCACATGCTTGTCTGGCCATTGCTGTCAGTGCCTTCAGGCGGCTACCACGCTATCGGCGCGTCCAAGGCGCTGGCCGTGGCTGCGGGGCTTCGCCGTCGCCGCGTGCGCGGTCCAGTCAGCGGCCCACGAGGTCGGCCAGCCACTGGAGCCGGGGGTTGGGGCGGGCGGGGAAGAACGTGCCGAGGCACATCGCGAGGTACGCCTCCAGCAGCTGGCCTTCCGGCTCGGCCGATGGCGGCGGCGCGCCGCGTACCGCGGTCCAGCCCTGTGCGAGCAGGTCCAGTGCTGCCTGCTGGGCGCCGAAGCCGTTCGGCTCGGGGAACCGGGCCGCGAAGCGGATCTTCGCCCAGTCCTCGAGCGGGTGCCCCCAGCGGGCGTGCTCCCAGTCGAGGACCCGCACCACGGCGCCGCACCGGAGCAGGTTGTTCGGGCCGAAGTCGCCGTGCACCAGGCGCGGCTCGCCGCGCCACCCGGCGGCGGCCAGGCGCGGTGCGCTCCACCCCTCGACCCGGGCGGCCAGGGCCGGCTCGTGGCCGGCGAGGAGGCGTACCCCGGCTTGGAAGCGGGACGCGAAGGCGGCGCGCTGGTCGCCGAAGCGGTGTGCCCCGTCCAGCGAGCCCCACCACGTCCCGGTGCAGGCGTGGACCGCGCCGAGCAGCCGGCCCGCCGCGACGAGGTCCGCGGGGGCGCCCAGGTCCAGCGGCCGGCCGTCGAGCCACTCCAGCCGGGCGTACTCCGCCTCACCGTCGGCCCAGACGTCGACTACCTGCGGCACCGCGTCACCGAGCAGGCGCCGGGCGGTCCGCTCGTTCGCGACACCGGAGCCCCAGCACTTGAAGCGGGCGGTGTCCACGCTGGAGTACGTCTTGACGGCGGTCGGTGGCACAGTGGTGGGGTCGCGCGACACCTTGCCCGCCGGATGCGGGCCGGTCGGGTGCGGGCCGGTTGCATGCGGGTCGGTCGGGTGCGGGCCGGTCGGGTGCGGGGCCGTGGTCACGGCTCGTCCCGCGGCAGCCACAGTGGCAGGCTCGAGGTGTCGACGCCGTACTGCTTGGCCGCGTCCTGGACGGCCTCGAAGCCGGCGAGGTACGCGTTCGCGGTGACTACGCCCAGGCAGTGCCGGGTGGCGGACAGGCAGGCCGCGAGCGCCGTGTCGAACGAGGAGGCGTCCGGGAACAGCCCGGCCAGCAGCTGCTGCGGGTCGGGGAAGGCCTGGTCCAGCAGCCTCGCCCGGAAGGCCAGCGGCACCCGCCACTTGGGGTTGGGGTTGACGAGCATGTGGCACGCCAAGGCCGCGTCGAGCGCCGCCTCCACCGCCAGCCGGGCGCAGTACAGCGCCGACCACGACTCGCCCGGGCCGGTGAGCGTGGCCGCGTCCTCAGCCAGCGAGGCGACTGCGGCTGTCGACCACAGCGCATTGTGGATGTGCAGCAGGTCGGCGCCGGTCCGCTGGCGTAGCCGCTCAGCGGGTCCGTCCGGGCGGCGGACCAGGGCCCGGTCGCGGTAGAGCGCGTGGACCACCCGCCGGAACTGCTCCGGTATGAACGGCCACTGTGGACGGGCGGGGAACGTACCGGACACGAGCGGCGTCAGGTCGGGGATGAGGCTCCCGGCGGCGGTACCGACGACGTGCAGCTCCACCCTTGCCCCGCCGCACTCGGCGGCCAGGACGCCGACCGAGGCCGGCTCCGGACGGTCGGGGAAGCAGTAGAGGTCGATGTCTGAGCCCGTGTTCCCCAGGTCGTCGGCGAGCGAGCCGCCGAGGAAGACGTCGCACTCGCCGAGATCGCGGCGTACCGCGTCGAGCAGGGCCTCCTCGTCGATGTGCCACTGCTCGAACAGGTGCTCAGTCAGCACGGGGCCACCGTGGACAGCACGCCGGCAGGCAGCGGGGAGACCTCGGGCTGGAGCGTCCGGCGCGGTTGCGACCTGACCCTGGCATGGTGGCGGGCCCACGCGTCGGTGACCCACTCCAGCGTCCGCTCCGGGGCGTACCCGAGGTCTTGGCGCATCGCGTCGCTGCACACCGACTTGCCCACCCGGCTCGGCAGGGTGAGCCCGAGCCGCTGGGCGGCCTCGACCAGCCGCGGGAACCGCTCCTGGAGCACGGCCACGGCGTCCTCACCGAGGCGTGCCCGGTCTGCCCGGTCCAGCGGCAGGTCCGAGGCGACGCAGTACGCGCGGCGTGGCAGCGCCGGCGCGAGCGCCGACCGTACCAGCGCCTGGCAGGCGTCGGTGACGTCCAGGCCGGTGGAGAGCTTGCGCAGGTGGTAGCCGGACTGGGAGCCGAAGAAGAACCGTCCGAAACGGAGCGTGACACCCTCCAGCCCGGCCTCGGCCGCGCGCTGGACCAGCTGCTCGGCGGCGACCTTCGTCAGGTCGTAGATGTCCTCCGGGCGCAGCGGCGAGGACTCGTCCAGCACCAGGGCCGGACCGGCCGGAGAGCCGGCACCGTAGACCGAGGTGGACCCGGCGAGGACCAACCGGCGTACGCCGTCCCGAAGGGCCGCCTCGACGACCGTCTGCGTGCCGTTGACGTTGACCACCCAGAACCGCCTGCGGTCGGCGCCGCCGACCAGGTGTGCGCCGTGCAGCGCCGCGAGATGGAAGACGACGTCGCACCCGGTGAACAGGCCGGCCGGCAGGCTCTCCTGCCCGCCGAGGTCGCAGCGGACGAAGCGCATGCGCGGCATCGGGCTCGGCGGCCGGGTGTCGACCACGCGCACGTCATGGCCGGTGCTGGTGAGCAGGCGGGTCAGCCACGACCCGAGGCGTCCGGAGCCGCCGACCACAGCCGCGCTGAGACGAGGTGCCTGCTGCAGCTCACAGAGCCACGTCGCGACGGCGGGACCGCACTCGTCTGCCGACGTACGGCCACCCATCAGCGCCCCCCGCTACGTGTCGGATGGACCTCTTGCGACAGAGTACGCAGGACCACCGATTGCACGCATAGATGGTTCTTGTCACCTTTCTCCCGAGGACTGTACGATCCTCCATCCCGAAAGACAAACCACCAGCTCAGCCGCTACCGGCGTGGTCGCGCCGGTGGTACGCCGCGGCGAGGCGCTGCTGCTATCAGCCGGTGGATGTGGCGCCGGGCGCGGCGCCCACCCGGGGTCCGCGCGCGACGAAGACCACCGACCAGGTGCCGGCTGCGGTGTCCACCTGGTATGCGTAGCAGCCGGGAGCCCGGACCCGGGTGTAGCTCGGGTAGTCCTTCCAACCGCCGCTCTGGCCCTCGTACGAGCCGGTGTTCAGCAACAGCTCCGGCAGGGGCGGGTCCTCGAAGGCCAGCGGCTCCGGGCCGTCCAGGCGCCGGCCGCGTACCAGCACCGGCCCGGTGGCCGTCGGGTCGACCGCCCACAGCACCTTCTGCCCGCCCCAGGTCCGGTCGGTCCAGCTGGAGTGCTCGTCCGGTGCGAGGTACACCAGTACAGCGCCGGGGGCCAGGCCCGCCGGCCGGGCCGGACCCGCGCCGAACAGCGGGCCGAGCGCCGGGTCGGGGCGCTGGGTCCGGCCCGTCACAGGGCACCGGGCCCCGGGACGTACGGTCGGGTGCGTCCAGGGCCGCCGCAGCGCGGCCCCGGGATCGGAGGGCGTAGGGGAGACCACGGCCGAGGCCGGCGCCGAAGTCGGCGCCGGCCGCGGTGCCGGTGCCGCGCCACATCCGGCGGCCGAGAGCACGGCGCAGAACGCGGGTACGGTCACCCGCCAGCCTCGGCATGGTCTCATCTGCGCTCCTGTCCAGTGGCCGTGGTGGGGACGGCTGGCCGTGGTGGGACGGCGACCGGCCCACCCGGTGCCGTGCCCGCTAGCTTGCCGAGTCCGCGCGACCGGCCGGGGTTCCAGCGCTCGCCATGCCGCCGCTCAGGCGGTGAGCTGGTCAGGCGATGAAGCCGACGTTGAGCAGGACCGCCGGGGTGGGTATCCCGACGTTGCCGTCGTAGCAGCGGACCCGGATGCGCTCCACGCCGGCGTCGGGCCACCAGGCCTGGACCGTGCAGAACATCGGTGGGGTACCCATGATGGCGGCTGTCGCGTGGCCGCGGGGCACCGCCGCGTTGGGGAAGGAGACCAGGTAGTCCCCGACGCCCAGCTCGGCGACGGTCGGGGCGCCGCCGGCGGTGTTGCTCCAGCCGTCCAGCACCGGCAGGGCGCCGGTGAGGTCCACGGTGGCCGAGGCGCTGAGCACCTTGCGGGAGTAGGTGAGCGTGAACCGGGTGTCCACATTGAACCCCGTGTCGTCGTGGCAGTGCACCTCGATGAGGTCGGGGTCGGCCACCAGGTCGGGGTCGAGGACCTGGCAGTGCCGGGCGCTGGACCCGTACGCGGTGGCGCGCAGCTGGCCGGAGGCCCACAGGGCCGGGCTGTCCTGGGCGAAGGCGCCCAGCTGGACCTGGTACCGGCCCACCGCGGAGCGGTACACCACGATCGGCTGGCCGGCCGAGTCGTACGACCAGGCCGCGGGTGGGGTGTGCCCGGCTGCGGGCGGCGTGGGGTCGTCGTTCCACAGGTAGCCCCGGGACGTGCCGTCCTTGCGGTTGGTCACGTGCGCGACGAACCGGGTGTCCACTGCGGCGCCCGCGGTGGTGAAGCACCGTACGTTGACGACCTCGTCGCCGAGCGACGGCCCGTACGAGCTGACCGTGCACAGGTGGTTGGTGCCGTAGGCGCCGGCGTGGGCCACGCCGCCGGCCCCGGCCATGCCGAGGAAGCGGACCTGGTACGTGCCGACCGCCGGGCGCAGGACCTGCACCGCGCCGCCGGTGGAGCTGTACTCGTAGCCGGTGGCGGCGATGTAGCCCGGGTTGGCCGGTTGCCAGGCCCAGACGTAGCCCTCGACCGGCGCCACCGCAGCGGCGAGGTCGTCGGTGGCCGGGGCGGGAGATGCGGAGGCGGCGGCGGTTGAGGCGGAGGCGAGGGCCAGCACCAGCGCGGCCGTAAGGAGCGTGTGTCGTCTCATGCCAGCATGAGACGGATCGTGCCCTTGCGACAACAAGTTTCGGGCACGCCGACGGCCTGCGTGGGCGGACGCCGCCGGCACCGCGCACATCAGCAATGACCAAACGGCCGCGCGCTCATAGTCCGTCCTGCTTATACCTATGTGCGAAGTCCGCGGCTAGCGGAGGTCCCGGCCGTGCCGGAATGCGCCGGCGCTGCGCAGCATCTCGACCGCCCGCCGCCGTGCTTCGCTCGCGTCGGTGGCGCGCAGCCACTCCCGCCATACCGGCCACTCGGGCCCGCCGCCGTCGGTGGCGCCGGCCGCCGCCACCGCCGCGAACTTCTCCTCCAGGCCCAGCGCCTGGGCGGGCTCAACCGGCCAGGCGAGAAACTCCGGCGCCCACAGGACCCGTGGGTGCCGCACGCCGTAGCAGTGCCAGACGTGCAGGTCGATCGCGACGATGTCACCGGGCTCGACGGTGACCGGGACCGCGGGCACGACCTCCCGCTCGACCGCCTCGGTCGAGGTCTGCGCGCGCAGCCCCTTGCCCACGTTGGCGGTGAGGAACTCCCGCACCCGCTCCCGCTGCGGTGAGGTGTGCGACATTGGCAGCAGGCGTACCCCGGTGGCCGGACCGCTGACGTAGACGAGGAACTTGACCCCGCGCAGCCCGAGCGGGTCGTCGTAGTGCCATGGGGTGATGCCGCTCAGCCAGGCCACCTCCGGCGGACACGGCAGCGTCTCGCACCCCAGGAGCTGCTGCGAGAGCCGCCACAGCCGTTCGTCGTCCGCCGTCAGCCGCGCGCTGCACGGCGTGGCGTCGGCCAGGCCGGGAAGCCACGCCGGTAGCCGGCGCGAGGCCAGATCCGGGTACGCCTGCCGGAACGCCTCGGTGAGCTCGGCCGCGACCGACCTGCACTCCGCCGCGGTCAGCATGCCCCGGACGACGGCATACCCGAATGTCGCGAACGCGGCGGCGTCAGGAGGGGGAGTTGACACGCGTGTCCTCCTCATCCGAAGCGCCCGGTGCGGTGCTCGATGCGGCGCCGTGCGGTTTGCCCGAGTCTACGCCGATGCCTCCGGTAGCCTGGGCGTCGCGGCGGTGCGGGGCGGGCTGTCTGGTCTAGTAAGAGCGGCT
>DASRIS010000158.1:0-10891 GCA_035649895.1 Micromonosporaceae bacterium
GCAGGGGGAGATCGCGGCGGCGTGCGTGGCGGGTGCGCTGTCCCTTGAGGACGCGGCGAAGGTGGTGGCGCTGCGCAGCGCGGCGCTGGTGGGGCTGTCCGGGCGGGGTGGGATGGTCTCGGTGTCCCTGCCCGCCGACCAGGTCGCCCAGCGCATCGCCGCCTGGGGTGACCGGCTGTCGGTGGCCGCGGTCAACGGCCCGGCCACGGTCATCGTGTCCGGCGAGCCGGGCGCGCTGGACGAGCTGCTCACCACCTGCGAGGCCGACGGGGTGCGGGCCCGGCGGGTCGCCGTGGACTACGCGTCCCACTCGGCGCAGATCGACACGATCCGCGATGAGCTACAAGAGGCCCTGGCCGGCATCCGCCCCCAGCCGGCGTCGGTGCCGATGGTGTCCACGGTGACCGGGGACTGGGTCGACACGTCCACACTGGACGCCGGCTACTGGTTCACCAACCTGCGCCAGACGGTGCGCTTCCACGAGGCGGTGCAGCGGCTGCAGGCCGGCGGGTCCGGGCTGCTGGTCGAGTGCAGCCCCCACCCCGTGCTCGCCGCCGGCATCCCGGACACCCCCGCCATCGGCTCCCTGCGCCGCGACGACGGCGGCCCAACCCGCTTCCTCACCAGCCTGGCCGAGGCCTACGTCCGCGGCGTACCCGTGGACTGGCGGCTGCCCGCCGGGCGGCGGGTGGACCTGCCCACCTACCCCTTCCAGCGGCAGCGCTACTGGCTGCACGCGGCCGGCGGGCGCGGCGACGCGGCAGGGCTCGGCCTCGCCTCCACCGGCCACCCGCTTCTCGCCGCCGCCGTCACCCTGGCCGGCAACGGCGGCCTCCTGCTGACCGGTCGCCTCTCCGCACGCGCGCACCCGTGGCTGGCCGACCACACCGTGGCCGGCACCACCCTCGTCCCCGCGGCCCTGCTGGTCGAGCTGGCCTTCCGCGCCGGTGACGAGGCCGGCTGCGCGCGGGTCGACGAGCTGACCCTCGAGACACCGCTGGTGCTGCCCGGCCAGGGTGGGGTGCAGGTGCAGGTGTCGGTGGGCGAGCCCGACCCGTCGGGCCGGCGGCCGCTGGCCATCTCCTCACGCCGCGAGGAGCAGCAGGAGCACGCGGACTGGACCCGGCACGCCAGCGGCGTGCTGGCCGCCTCCGCCGACCCGCCAGCGTTCGACCTGGCCGCATGGCCACCACCCGGGGCGCAGCCCATACCCACCGGCGGCTGCTACGACCGGCTCGCCGAGGCCGGGTACGGCTACGGGCCGGTGTTCCAGGGCCTGCGCGCCGCCTGGCGGCGCGGGGACGAGGTCTTCGCCGAGGTCGCCCTCGCCGAGGAGCAGCATGCCGAGGCGGGCCGCTACGGCATCCACCCGGCGCTCCTCGACGCGGCCCTGCACGCCCTCGCCATGGGCCAGGACTCCGCGACGGACCACGCCCCCGCCGTGGACCAGGCCCCCGCGGCGGCGTTGCGGCTCCCGTTCGCCTGGACCGGCGTGTCGCTGCACGCCACCGGCGCGACCGGGCTGCGGGTACGGCTCGCCGCGGCCGGCACCGGCGAGGTGACGGTCTCCGCCGCCGACGCCACCGGGCAACCGGTGTTCCACGCCGACTCGCTGCTCTCCCGTGCGGTGTCACCGGCGCAGCTGCGCGCCGCCCGGGACGACCGGTTCGGCTCGCTGTTCCGGGTGGACTGGGTGCCGGTCGCCGCCCAGGTGCCGGCTGCGGTGCCGGAGGTGGAGGTGCTGCGCTGCCGGCCCACCACCACCGCCGGGGACCTGCCGCGGGCCGTCCGCGAGGTGACGGCCGAGGTGCTGGCGGCGTTGCAGTCCACAAGGGACTCGACGCTGGCGGTGGTGACCCGGGCCGGGGACCTGGCCCACGCGGCAGTACGCGGCCTGGTGCGCTCGGCCCAGGCCGAGCAGCCGGACCGGTTCGTGCTGGTCGAGCTGGCCGGCGACGACGAGCCGCCGCCCGGTGCGGCGCTCGCCTGCGGCGAGCCGGAGCTGCGGGTACGCAACGGTGAGCTGTCCGCGCCGCGGCTGGTCCGGGCCGACTCGGGTGGTGCGGTCCTGGTGCCACCGGCCGGGGCGTGGCGGCTGGACACCACGGGCGCGGGGACGCTGGAGCACCTCGCCCTGCTACCCGCGCCGGAGGCCGGCGCGCCGCTCGACCCGGGCCAGGTGCGCATCGCCGTACGCGCGGCCGGGCTGAACTTCCGCGACGTGCTGGTCGGCCTCGGCATGGTGCCCGGGCAGGTCGGCATGGGCGGTGAGGGCGCCGGGGTGGTGACGGAGGTGGGGCCCGGCGTGGCCGGCCTCGCCCCGGGCGACCGGGTCCTCGGCATCTTCCGGGACGCGTTCGCGCCGCTCGCCGTGGCCGACCACCGGATGGTCGTGCCCGTTCCGGACGGGTGGTCGTTCGAGCAGGCGGCGTCGGTGCCGGTGGTGTTCGTGACCGCCTATCTCGGGCTGGTGGACCTGGGCCGGCTGGGGCCTGGGGAGAAGGTGCTGGTCCACGCGGGCACCGGCGGGGTCGGCATGGCGGCGGTGCAGCTGGCCCGGCACCTGGGTGCGGAGGTCTACGCCACGGCCAGCCCCGCCAAGTGGGACACCCTGCGCGCCCTGGGCCTGGACGAGGAGCACATCGCCTCCTCCCGCGACCTGGACTTCGCCGACCGGTTCCCGGCGATGGACGTGGTGCTGGACTCGCTGGCCGGCGAGCTCGTGGACGCGTCGCTGCGGCTGGTGCGGCCGGGCGGGCGGTTCCTGGAGATGGGCAAGACCGACATCCGCGACCCGCGGGCCGTCGCCGCCGCGCACCCGGGCGTGTGGTACCACGCGTACGACCTGCTCGACCCGGGCCCGGAGCGGATCGGGGAGATGCTCGCCGAGCTGATGCGGCTGTTCTGCGACGGGGTGCTCCGGCATGCGCCGGTGACCACCTGGGACGTGCGGCGGGCGCCGGAGGCGTTCCGGCACATGAGCCAGGCGCGGCATGTGGGCAAGATCGTGCTGACCATGCCGAGGGCCCTGGACCCGGGCGGGACGGTGCTGGTCACCGGCGGCACCGGCACCCTCGGCGCGCTTCTCGCCCGGCACCTGGTCACCACGCACGGCGTACGCGACCTCGTGCTGACCAGCCGCCGGGGCCTGGACACCCCTGGTGCGGCGGAGCTTCAGGCCGCGCTCGCCGGGCTCGGTGCGCGGGTCACCATCGCCGCCTGCGACGCGGCCGACCGGAAGGCGCTCGCCGCCCTGCTCGACGAGGTGCCGGACCTGACCGGGGTGGTGCACGCCGCCGGGGCGCTCGACGACGCCACGATCGCCTCGCTCACCCCGGAGCACATCGACCGGGTGCTGCGCCCCAAGGTCGACGCCGCGCTGCACCTGCACGAGCTGACCCAGGGCCGGGACCTGGCCATGTTCACCCTCTACTCCTCGGCCGCGGGCGTGCTGGGCGGCGCGGGCCAGGGCAACTACGCCGCCGCGAACGCGTTCCTCGACGCCCTCGCCGAGCAGCGCCGCGCCGCGGGCCTGCCCGCGACATCCCTGGCCTGGGGGTACTGGGCGCAGGACAGCGGCATGACCGGGCACCTGGACCGGGCCGACGTGGCCCGGATGGGGCGCTCCGGCGTGCTCCCGCTCACCTCCCAGCAGGGGCTGGCGCTGTTCGACGCGGCGCACGACCTCGACGGCGGGCTGCTCGTACCGGTGCGCCTGGACCTCGCCGCACTGCGCGCCCGCGCCGCGGCCGGGGTCCTGCCGGCGCTGCTGCGCGGCCTGGTCCGCGCCGGCGCCAGGCGGGCCGCTGACGCCGGCAACGGGGCCGGGAGTGCCGGGCTGGCGCGGCGGCTGGCCGGCCTCACCGGACCGGAACGCGACCGGGCCGTGCTCGACGTGGTGCTCAGCCACACCGCCACCGTGCTCGGGCACACCTCGGCGAGCGCGGTAAAGGCCGACCGCGGCTTCCTTGAGCTCGGGTTCGACTCGCTGACAGCGGTCGAGCTGCGCAACCGGCTGGGCGTCGCGACCGGGCTACGGCTGCCGGCCACCCTGGTCTTCGACCACCCGTCGCCGGCCGCCCTCGCCCGGCATCTCGGCACCGAGATCCACCCCGACGGGCCGGCCGCCGCCGCGCCGGTGCCCGTACTCGGGGAGGTGGAGCGGCTGGAGGCGGCGCTGGCGGCCTCCTCTCTCGACGGTGGCACGCGGCTACGGCTCGGCCGGCGGCTGCGGGCCCTGCTGTGGCGCGTGGAGCAGGCCGGGCCCGACGGAGACGAGCTGGGAGCGGCGACCGACGAGGAGATGTTCGCCCTGATCGACAAGGAGCTTGGCCGTACCTGACCTGGAACACCGCCCGCGTCCGTGTGGAGGCAGCGCCGCATGACGAGCAACGAGCAGAAGCTCCGCGAGTACCTGAAGCTGGTCACCGCCGACCTGCGGCAGACCCGGGCGCAGCTGCACGCGGCGGAGGCCAGGTTCCAGGAGCCGATCGCGGTCGTCGGCATGGCGTGCCGGTTCCCCGGGGGCGTGCGCTCCCCGGAGGACCTGTGGGAGCTGGTCGCCACGGGCGGCGACGCGATCGGCCCGTTCCCGACCGACCGGGGCTGGGACACCGGCCTGCTCTACGACCCCGACCCGGACCGCACCGGGCGCAGCTACACCCAGTCAGGGGGATTCCTCTACGACGCGGCCGACTTCGACGCGGAGCTCTTCGGCATCTCGCCGCGGGAGGCGCTGGCCATGGACCCGCAGCAGCGGCTGCTGCTGGAGACCGCGTGGGAGCTGTTCGAGCGGGCCAGCATCGACCCCACCTCGGTCAAGGGCAGCCCGACCGGGGTGTTCGTGGGCGCCATCGCCATGGACTACATCGACCGGCTCGGCCCGCTGCCGGAAGGCGTGGAGGGGTACTCGCTCACCGGAAGCATGTCCAGCATCGTCTCCGGCCGGGTGGCGTACGCGTTCGGCCTGGAGGGGCCGGCGGTGACCGTGGACACCGCCTGCTCCTCGTCGCTGGTGGCGCTGCACTGGGCCAGCCAGTCGCTGCGCGCCGGCGAGTGCACGCTCGCGCTCGCCGGCGGGGTGGCGGTGATGCCCACCCCGGCGGCGTTCGTCGAGTTCAGCCGGCAGCGCGCGCTCTCCCCGGACGGGCGGTGCAAGGCGTTCGCCGCCACCGCGGACGGCACCGGCTGGTCCGAAGGGGTCGGGCTGGTCCTGGTGGAGCGGCTGGACGACGCGCTGCGCCAGGGGCACCAGGTGCTGGCCGTGGTGCGCGGCTCAGCCACCAACCAGGACGGCGCCAGCAGCGGCCTGTCCGCGCCGAACGGCCCGTCGCAGCAGCGGGTGATCCTCGACGCGCTGGCCAACGCCCGGGTCGCACCGTCCGAGGTGGACGCCGTGGAGGCGCACGGCACCGGCACGAAGCTGGGCGACCCGATCGAGGCCCAGGCGCTGCAGGCGACGTACGGCAAGGACCGGCCGGCCGGCCGGCCACTGTGGCTGGGATCGGTCAAGTCGAACATCGGGCACACCCAGGCCGCGGCCGGCATCGCCGGCGTCATCAAGATGGTCATGGCGCTGCGCCACGGCGTACTGCCGATGACGCTGCACGTCGACCAGCCGACCCCGCAGGTGGACTGGGCCCGCGCCGGCGTCGCGCCGCTCACCCGGACGGCGCCGTGGCCCGACCCGGGCCGGCCGCGGCGGGCCGGCGTGTCGGCGTTCGGGATCAGCGGCACCAACGCGCACCTGGTCCTGGAGCAGGCGCCTACCCCGGACCCGGCCGGCGGCACCGGTCCGGCCGGACCGGTGCCGTGGCTGCTGTCCGCCCGCACCGCCGCCGCGCTGCAGGCGCAGGCGGTGCGGCTCGCCGACGCCGCCCGCGAGCTGCCACCGGCCGACGTGGCGCACACCCTCGCCCGCCGGGCGAGGCTCGAGCACCGGGCGGTCGTCGTCGGGGAGACCCGCGAGGAGCTGCTCGCCGGGGTACGGGCGCTCGCGGCCGGCACGCCCGCCCCGGACCTGGTGCAGGCCGTAGCCGGCCAGCCGGGCAAGACCGTGTTCGTCTTCCCCGGCCAGGGCTCGCAGTGGGTGGGCATGGCCACCGACCTGGCCGGGGCCTACCCGGTCTTCGCCGAGCACCTGGCGGCCTGCACCGACGCGCTCGCCCCGTACCTGACCCTGTCGCTGCACGACGCGGCGCTGCTGGACCGGGTTGAGCTGGTGCAGCCCGCGCTGTTCGCGGTCATGGTGTCCCTGGCCCGGCTCTGGCAGTCGTTCGGCGTCCAGCCGGACGCGGTGGTCGGCCACTCGCAGGGCGAGATCGCCGCCGCCCACATCGCCGGCGCGCTGACGCTGGCGGACGCTGCGAGGACCGTGGCGCTGCGCGCCCGGGCGCTGACCCGGCTCGCCGGCACCGGCGGCATGGTCTCCGTCCCGTTCCCCGCCGACCTGGTCAACCTCCCCGCCAACGCCTGGGTCGCCGCCCACAACGGGCCGGCCAGCACGGTCCTCGCCGGCTACCCCGAGGCGCTCGACGAGCTGCTCGCCAGCCACCCCCGGGCCCGGCGCATCGAGGTCGACTACGCCTCGCACACCCCGCACGTGGAGGCCCTGCGCGACCAGATCCTCGCCGACCTGGCCGGCGTCCGGCCCGGCCCGGCCACGATCCCCTTCTACTCCGCGCTCACCGCCGGCCGGCTCGACACCGAACGCCTCGACGCGACCTACTGGTATGAGAACCTGCGCCACCCGGTGCTCTTCACGCAGACGCTGCGGGCGCTGGCCGAGCACGGGCACGAGGCCTTCATCGAGACCAGCCCGCACCCGGTGCTGACCCTGGGCATCCAGGACACCCTCCCGCACGCCCACGTGCAGGGCACCCTCCGCCGCCACGAGCCCGGACCCCGGCAGCTGCTCACCGCCCTCGCCCAGGCGCACGGGTACGGCCTGCCCGTGGCGTGGGACCTGCCGGGCCGCGCGGTGGACCTGCCGACGTACCCGTTCCAGCGGCGCCGGTTCTGGCTGGACACCCGCACCGGCCCGGCGCGGCCCGGCGCGGACGCCACGGAGGGGCGCTTCTGGGACGCCGTCGAGCGGCAGGACGCCGGCGGGCTGGCGGACGTGCTGCGGGTGAAGGGCACCGACGCCCGGGCCTCGCTGGTGGGCGCCCTGCCGGCGCTGTCCACGTGGCGCCGGCAGCACCGGGAGCGGTCCATGGTGGACGCCTGGCGGTACCGGGTCGCCTGGGAGCGGGTCGGTGGGCTGGGCGGCGGGGGCCGGCTGGCGGGGCTGTGGGTGGTGGTGGCGCCGACCTGCGGCGTCGAGGAGCAGGTGGTGCAGGGGTGCACCGAGGCGCTGGCCGGTGGCGGAGCCCAGCCGGTCGTCGTGACGGTGGACCCGGGCGAGGTGGGCCGCGAGCAGCTGGTGGAGCTGCTGCGGCCCGCGGCCGGGGGCGAGCCGCCGCGGGCCGCAGCTGGAGGCGAGGCAGCGCCGGCCGTGGCTGGAGGCGAGGTGGCGCCGGTCGCGGCCGCTGGCGAGGTGGCCGGGGTGGTGTCCCTGCTCGGCTGCGACGAGCGGGCGCACCCGGACGCCGCGGGTGTCCCCTGTGGAGTGTGGGGCTCGGCGGCGCTGGTGCAGGCGCTGGCGGACCTCGGGTGGCCGGCGCGGTTGTGGTGTGTGACGCAGGGTGCGGTGGCGGCGGCTGCCGGGGAGACGGTGGGCAGCGCGGTGCAGGCGCAGGTATGGGGGCTGGGTCGGGTGGCGGCGTTGGAGCAGCCGCGGCGGTGGGGCGGGTTGGTGGACCTGCCCGGGGTGGTGGACGGGCGGATGTGGGGTGCGGTGGTGGGGGTGCTGGCCGGCGCCGGTGGTGAGGACCAGGTCGCGGTACGGGCGTCCGGGGTGTTCGGCCGGCGGCTGGTGCCCGCGCCGCGGCGGGCCGGCGGTGGAGGCGTGGCGTGGCACCCCGCCGGGACGGTGCTGGTGACGGGCGCCGCCGGGTCGGTCGGCACCCACCTGGTGCGGTGGCTGGCGGGTCAGGGTGTGGACCACGTGGTGCTGGTGAGCCGGCGCGGCCGGGGCGCGGCCGGCGTCGCCGGGCTGGAGGCGGAGCTGGCCGGTTCGGGCGTACGGGTGACCGTGGCGGCGTGCGACGTGACGGACCGGGATGCGGTGGCGGGGCTGGCGGCCCGGCTTCGGGACGAGGGCACCCGGGTGCGGGCGGTGCTGCACGCGGCGGCAGAGGTGGAGCTCGGCGCGGTGGTCGATGCGACGCCGCAGCGGCTGGCGGCCAGCCTGGCGGCGAAGGCGGTGGGTGCGCGGTGGCTGGACGAGGTGTTTGCGGAGCTGGATGCGTTTGTGCTGTTCTCGTCGGTGGCCGGGGTGTGGGGCAGCGGCGGGCACGCGGGCTATGCGGCGGCGAACGCGTACCTGGATGCGCTGGCGCAGCAGCGGCGGGCGCGGGGGTTGGCGGCCACGTCGGTGGCGTGGGGGATCTGGGACGCGTTCAACGACGCGGACCCGGACAGCCCGGCGCTGCGGGAGGTGCTGACCGACCGGTCCCGCCGGCAGGGGCTGCCCATGCTCGACCCGCGGCTGGCGTTGCAGGCGCTGGCCGACGCGGTCGCTGAGGAAGAGGCGTGCCTGACGGTCGCGTACGTGGACTGGCCACGGTTCGGGCCGCTGTTCACCTCCGGCCGGCCCAGCCCCTTGCTGCTGGGCGTGGCGCAGGCGCGAAGCGCCATCGACGCCGCGGGTGCCGCCCCGCCCGCCGCGTGGGGGGCGGCGTCCGAGGCGCTGGCCGGGAAGCTGGCCGGGGTGCCGGCGCCGCAGCGGGCGCAGGTCCTGCTCGACCTGGTACGCGGCCACGCCGCGGCGGTGCTCGGCCACAGCGGCCCGGACCGGGTCGCCGCGGGCCGGGCGTTCAAGGAGCTCGGGTTCGACTCGCTGACAGCGGTCGAGCTGCGTAACCGGCTGGCCACCGCGACCGGGCTGAGCCTGCCGGCGAGCCTGGTCTTCGACTACCCCAACCCAGCGGTTCTCGCCGCTCACCTGGACACCCGGCTCACCGGCGCGCCCACCCCGGCCGCCGTACCGGCGGCTGCCGCGACCGCGCTGGACGAGCCGGTCGCCATCACCGCCATGGCGTGCCGGCTGCCCGGTGGGGTGGATACCCCGGACGGGCTCTGGCGCCTGCTCATCGGTGGCGAGGACGCGGTCACCGGGTTCCCGGCGAACCGGGGCTGGGACGTCGACCGCCTCTACCACCCCGACCCGGACCGGCCCGGCAGGACGTACACGCGGGAAGGTGGCTTCCTGCACGACGCCGACCGGTTCGACGCCGGCTTCTTCGGCATCAGCCCGCGGGAGGCGCTGGCGATGGACCCGCAGCAGCGGCTGCTGCTGGAGGTCGCCTGGGAGCTGTGGGAGCGGGCCGGCATCCCGCCGGAGTCGACCCAGGGCAGCCGGACCGGCGTGTTCGTCGGCGCGAAGCCACCGGACTACCTCCAGCACCTTCCCGAGGGGCTGGAGGGCCACCTGGTGACCGGCAGCAACGCCAGCGTCGTGTCCGGCCGGCTGGCGTACACGTTCGGGCTGGAGGGTCCGGCGGTCACCATCGACACGGCCTGCTCCTCGTCGCTGGTGGCGCTGCACCTCGCCGCCCAGGCGCTGCGGCAGGGCGAGTGCGCGATGGCGGTCGCCGGGGGCGTGACCGTGATGGCGACGCCAGCCGTGTTCCTGGGGTTCAGCCGGCAGCGCGGGCTGGCACCGGACGGGCGGTGCAAGGCGTTCTCCGACCGTGCCGACGGCATGGGCGTGGCCGAGGGCGCCGGCCTGGTCCTGCTGGAGCGGCTGTCCGACGCGCTGCGCAACGGCCGCCCGGTGCTGGCGGTGCTGCGTGGCTCAGCGGTGAACTCCGACGGTGCGAGCAACGGGCTGACCGCGCCGAACGGGCCGTCCCAGCAGCGGGTGATCATGTCGGCCCTGGCCAGCTGCGGGCTGTCGACGTCCGATGTGGACATGGTGGAGGCGCACGGCACCGGGACCCGGCTGGGCGACCCGATCGAGGCGCAGGCGCTGCTCGCCACGTACGGGCAGGGCCGACCGGATGGCTGTCCACTGTGGGTGGGCGCGGTCAAGTCGAACATCGGGCATACGGTGGCCGCTGCCGGCGTGGCCGGCGTCATCAAGTCGGTGCTGGCGCTGCGGCACGGGGTCATGCCGGCGACGCTGCACGTGGATGAGGCGTCCCGGGAGGTGGACTGGTCGGCGGGGGCGGTGTCGCTGCTGACCCGGCCCCGGGACTGGCCGGCCAACGGCCGGCCCCGGCGGGTGGGTGTGTCGTCGTTCGGGATCAGCGGGACGAACGCGCACGTGGTCCTAGAGGAGGCGCCGCCGGTGGACGCCGGTGCGGTGGACGGCGGTGCGGTGGACGGCGGTGCGGTGGCGCTGGAGGCGGACGGTGGGGCGCCGCTGCCGTGGGTGCTGTCGGCCAGGTCCGCGGAGGCGCTGCGAGCCCAGGCCGCCCACCTGCTGTCGCATGTGCAGGACCATCCTGGTCTGCGGCCGATGGATGTGGCGTGGTCGTTGGTGGCTACCCGGTCGACGCTGGAGCACCGGGCGGTGGTGCTGGGCAACGGTCGGGATGAGCTGGTCAATGGTTCAGGTGCACTGGCGGCGGGTGAGCCGGTGCCGAATGCGGTCAGTGGCGTGTCGCGGGGGGACGCGGCTCGGGTGGTGTTCGTGTTCTCGGGCCAGGGCTCGCAGTGGGCCGGGATGGGGCTGGAGCTTGCGCGGTCCTCGCCGGTCTTCGCGGCGCGGCTGCGGGAGTGTGCTGAGGCGCTGGCGCCGCATACCGGGTGGTCGCTGCTGGACGTGCTCGGTGACGAGGAGGCG
>DASRIS010000159.1:0-18403 GCA_035649895.1 Micromonosporaceae bacterium
TGTGCACGCATCCAGTCACCGTCGGCGCTGGGGGCCGCCATGGACCGGTACGCCCGCTGGAACTCGCTGCTTGAGCTGCTCACCGAGACCGGCCGGGTGAGCGTCGAGGAGGCGGCGGCCCGGCTGGGTGTCTCGCAAGCCACCATCCGGCGCGACTTCGACCAGCTCGGCCAGCAGCAGATGATCGTACGTACCCGGGGCGGCGCGGTCGCCAACGGAGTCTCGTACGACCTGCCGCTGCGCTACAAGATCGCCAAGCACTCGGCGGAGAAGCAGCGCATCGGCGCAGCCGCTGCTGCCCTGGTCTCGCCCGGCATGGTGGTCGGGCTGAACGGGGGCACCACCACCACCGAGGTCGCCCGGGCCCTCGCCGTCCGGCGGGACCTCGCCGGCAGCGCCGAGGGGCCACAGCTGACCGTCGTCACCAATGCCCTGAACATCGCGAACGAGCTGCTGGTCCGGTCACGCATGAAGATCGTGGTCACCGGCGGCGTGGTCCGCCCGCAGTCCTTCGAGCTGCTCGGCCCGCTCGGCAGCGGCGTCCTGCACGAGGTGACGCTGGACATCGCGCTGCTCGGGGTGGACGCGGTGGACGTCGAGTCGGGCGCGGCAGCGCACCACGAGGGCGAGGCGGCGATGAACAGCCTGATGGTGTCCCGCGCGAAGCGGGTCGTCATCATCGCGGACTCATCGAAGCTGGGCGGTCACGCGTTCGCCCGGATCTGCCCCATCGAGCGGGTGGAGACCCTGGTCACCGACTCCGCCGCCGGTGAGGACAGGATCGCCGGGTTCCAGGCCGCTGGCGTAAAGGTCATCAGTGCCTGAGTACGCATGTTCGACTAAGCTCGTGATATGCGAGCCAGGGTAGGCGCCCGGGCGGCCGGGGAAGACCTCGACGAGGTTCTTCCCGCCCAGGAGCGGGTCCCCGAGCCGCGGGTGACCGTGGCTCCCCCGGCGCCGCCGGCCGACCAGGGCGACTCCCCGGAGCCACCCTCCCTGACCGAGCGGGAGGAGCGCATCCTCGCCTTCGAGCGGCGCTGGTGGCGGCGCGCGGGCTCCAAGGAGCAGGCGATCCGGGACGAGCTGAGCCTGTCCGCCACCCGCTACTACCAGCTGCTCAACCGGCTGCTCGACAACCCCGCCGCGATGGCTTCCGACCCGATCCTGGTCAAGCGGCTGCGCCGGATCCGCGCCGCCCGCGCCCGCGTCCGGGGCGGCCCCCAATGCCTGAGCCCCTTCTCTGCGGATAGCCAGAGCACGCCCGCGGCTTCGGATCTCAACCCATAGACGTTGCGACCGCACGCCGCATGCGTGGTCTCGCCTATGATGATGACGTGACGACGAGGGAGCAGCTTCACGCGCTTGTCGATCGTCTCGGTCCAGACCAGGCAGCCGAGGCGCTCGTGCTGCTGTGCGCCCGGTTCGGCCCATCCGCCCCCGAAGAGACCGGATCAAACCTGCCGACCTGGGTGGGCATGTTCCGATCAGGACGTGGCGACCTGGCCGAGCGGCACGAGGAGATTCTGCGGGACGAGCTGGGCGACGCTGCGTGATCATCGCGGATACTGGACCGCTTGTTGCCCTACTTGACGCAGATGACGCACATCACGATCGCTGCGTAGCGTGGCTACGGTCCGTGCGGTACCCACTCCTCGTCCCCGTTCCAGTGCTGACGGAGGTATGTTGGCTACTCGATCGGAACGCGGGCAGCAAAGTAGAAGCGACCTTTCTCCGTTCTATAGCTGCACCTGATGGGCCGCTGATGCTCGTCCATCTTACCGATAGCGACCTCAGACGGATGGCGGATCTCGTGGAGCAGTACGCGGATCTGCCCCTGGGTGCCGTTGACGCATCTGTTGTGGCAGTCGCCGAGCGGCTCAAGGTGGCCACAGTTGCGACTATCGACATGCGACATTTCTCTATCGTCCGACCGAAACATATATCGGCTTTCGTCATAGTTCCGCGTATGTAATGCCTGCCGCGTGATCGAAGGGGACCCTGAGTAGCTGCTCCAACCTCGATCTCGACGCGACGGGTACGCTGGGTGACCTTCGGGTCAAGCCGCGAAACGCCGTTACGGCACACCCGGAACATTAAGCGGCACGGCACGTTCCCGCGTAAGCTGGTCAAAGAATGGATCAAGCTCGACGTACTCGTCAGCGTATTCTCGGAGGTCGCGGCTTGTAGCGTGACGCCAGAAGACAACACGGATGCGAATACCTCGACGGCGCAGCACCCGAGTCCACCAAGCGGCGTCGGGCCCCTACTACTTGTGGGCATCACGTTCGGCTGAACTGCCGTCAGCGGGAGGCGGGTCAGCCTTGCGCGTGCTGGCCGGCGTACGCAGCCAGCCAGGCGACCTGGACCGGGTCCAGCGACGGCCGTACCCGGCGCCGGGCGGCATCCACGTGCGCCGCGGTGACCACCGTCGCCTCCAGCGACTCGCGCATCGCGGCTAGCGCCGCCTCGCGCATCAGCGCGGCGCAGTCGGCCGCGGAGAAGCCGTCCAGCGACCCGGCCAGCGCAGCAAGGTCCACGTCGGGCGCGAGCGGGACACCGCGGGCGACCGCGGCCAGGATCTCGCCCCGCGCCGGCCCGTCGGGGGGCGGCACGTAGACCAGCCGCTCCAGCCGGCCGGGGCGCAGCAGCGCCGGGTCGACCAGGTCCGGCCGGTTGGTGGCGCCGACCACCACCACGTTGCGCAGCGCCTCCACGCCATCTAGCTCCGTCAGCAGCGAGGCGACCACGCGGTCGGTCGTACCCCCGTCGGTGGCCTGGCCGCGCACTGGCGCGAGCGCGTCGACCTCGTCGAGGAAGACCAGCGTCGGCGCGGCCTCGCGGGCCCGCCGGAACAGCTCGCGCACCGCCCGCTCGCTCTCGCCGACCCACTTGCTCAGCAGCTCCGCACCCTTGACCGAGAGCACGTTCGCCTTGCCCGTCCCGGCGATGGCCTTGACCAGGAACGTCTTGCCGCATCCCGGTGGCCCGTAGAGCAGGACGCCGCGCGGGGGCTGCACGCCCAGCCGGTCGAAGGTGTCGGGGTAGGTCAGCGGCCACAGCACGCTCTCCGTCAGCGTCTGCTTGACCTCGGCCAGGTCGCCCACGTCGTCGAGGGTCACCTTCGCCAGCTCCAGCGCGGAACCGGCCATCGACGTCGGCCGGACCACCTCCAGCGCCGCCTCGAAGTCCGCCATCGCCACCCGCGGCTCGGCCGCGCCGACGGAGCCGGCCGGGCCGGGTCGCTGCCGCAGGGCGGCCCGCACACCGGCCTCGCGGACCAGCGCGGCCAGGTCGGCGGCGACAAAGCCGGGGGTACGCCCGGCGACGTCGTCCAGCCGCACGTCCTCGGCGAGCGGCACGCCCCGGGTCAGCACGTCGAGCTGCTCGCGGCGCAGGGCCGCGTCCGGCAGCGGTACGCCGATCTCGACCGCCAGCAGCTCCGGCCGGCGCAGTCCGGGGTCGACCGCCTCCGGGCGGCTGGTGGTGCACACCACGGCCCCGCCGCTGCCGACGAGGTCGGCGAGGAGCCGGCGGAACACGGTCGGCAGCGGGCCCGGCGCGTCCCGGGGCGCCAGCGCCTCCACGTCCGCGACCAGCAGCACCGCGGGCTGCGGGCTCCGGACCGCGGCCACCGCCTCGCGCAGCCGGGCGGCGCCGTCGTTGGCGGTCAGAGCCGCCACCTCGGGTGCCCACAGCGCGACCACCGGCGCCCGTACGGTCGCCGCCACGGCCCGGACCAGCGTGGACTTGCCGGAGCCGGCCGGCCCGGTGACCAGCACGCCGAGGGCGACGGTGGTGCCCAGCCGGCGCAGCACCTCCCGGTGGTGGAAGCCGAGGTCGAGCAGCTCGGTCAGCTCGTGCGCGGCGGCCCGGAGCCCCGGCAGGTCCCCGACCGCGGGCACCGCCGGGTCCCCAGCGGTGGGGCTGACCACAGTGGAGGGCGCATGGGTGGCCTGGCCGCCCCGCCAGCCGACGACGGTGTCCATAGTCACCAGCACGGCAGCCGGCGGCTCCGCCGCGGTCACGGTCAGCAGGGTGGAGGTCCAGCCGTACCCGACGGTGTTCGCGAGGCTGCGGCGGGCCGCGGCGATCAGTGGCCGCACGCCGTCACCGGGCAGCACGTCCTGCGGCAGCAGGGAGACGTCGTCCTCGACGGTCACCACCTTGCCGAGCAGCGCCAACCGCAGCATCTCCGGGCTCACCGCCGCCTCGATCTCGGCTGGCCCGGCGAGGGTGACCCGGCGGGCGGCGACCACCTGCGCGGGTGAGACGGTCACCTGGCCGCCGTCGCGCACGCCGAGGTTGCCGAGGATGAGGTCATCCGCGTAGAGGAGACCGCGCCCTGCGGAGGGCTCGGCGTGGGCGGCGATGCCGGCGGTGGTGCGCTGGCCGGCCAGCCGCACCGGGTCGCCCGGGCGCACACCCAGCGCCGCGAGCACCTCGGGATGCAGCCGGACGATGCCGCGCCGGGCGTCCAGCGCGGCCGGGCGCAGGCTGGCGGTGAGGGTGAGCATCCGGTCGGCAGGCTCCGGCTCCGTCACGCTGCGAGCGTATCCAGGACTGTGAGCGTACCCAGCCGCAGCTTGCTGAGAGGCGCCTGAGAGGGGCGGCGCAGCTGGGCCGGCTCCGGTTCCGGGCGCAGGCGCGCGACGTACCGTGGCGGGCATGCCTGCTCTCGCCCGGCGCCTGCGCCGCGCCGTGCCCAAGCCGACCGGGCGGCGCCTGGTCGCCGCAGGGGCCGTCACCGCGCTCGTGGGGGGTCTGGTCGCGTGGGCGGTCTGGCCGGAGACCGCGAGCTACACCACGACCGCGCAGGCCCTGACCGTCCGCGCAGGGCCCGCCGGGGCCGAGCCGGTCACCCTGGACACCACGCTCTACCTGCCGCGGCGGGCGAGCGCCGCCCGGCCGGTGCCCGCCGTCCTGCTCGCCCACGGGTTCGGAGGTACGAAGAACAGCGTCGCGCAGGATGCTGCGGACCTGGCCGAGCTGGGGTACGCGGTGCTGGCCTGGACGGCGCGCGGGTTCGGCCGCAGCGGCGGGCAGATCCACCTCAACAGCCCGGACTACGAGGTGCGCGACGCGCAGCAGCTGCTGGACTGGCTGGCGGCGCGGCCGGAGGTCCGCCTTGACGCGCCCGGTGACCCGCGGGTGGGCGTGGTCGGCGGCTCGTACGGCGGCGCCCTGGCCCTGCTGCTCGCGGGCCATGACCGCCGGGTCGACGCGATCGTACCCATGATCACCTGGCACGACCTGGCCCGGTCGTTCCTGCCTGAGGCGACCGGCCGTGACCCGGTGGACGGGGTCTTCAAGAAAGGCTGGGCCGGCCTGTTCTTCGGCGGCGGGGGCGCCGGCGCGGCCGGGGCGTCCGGGCTGGGCGCGCTCTCCGGCGCGGACGGTGCCGGCGGTCCGCCAGCCGGTGTGGACGGTGCCAGCGGCCCACCTGGCGGTGCCGGTGGTCCGCCCACCGGTGCCGGACCCTCCGGCGGGCTCCGCCCACCGGCCACCTACGACCCCGCCTGCGGCCGGTTCGCGCCCGAGGTCTGCGCGGCGTACCAGCGCATCGCCACCACCGGGCGGGGCGACGCCGCGGCGGTGGCGCTGCTGCGCCGGTCCAGCCCGAGCAGCGTGCTGGACCGGGTGACCGCGCCGGCGCTGCTGGTGCAGGGCGAGGCGGACACGCTGTTCCCGCTCTCCGAGGCGGACGCCAACGCGCGCGGCATCGCCGCTAACGGCACGCCGGTGCGGCTGGCCTGGTACACCGGCGGCCATGACGGCGGCGCCGGGCCGCAGTCCGACCAGGACCGGCTGCGCTTCCTGATGGCCCAGTGGCTGGGCCACTACCTGCGCGGCGAGGGTAGCCGGCCGGCCACCAGCTTCAGCTACTCCCGGATCACCGGGTTCGACGCGGTCCGCGAGGACCGGGTCGCCTCCGCCTACTCGGTGGTGGGCTACCCGGGCCTGGGCGGCACGGCGGGCACGACGGTCACGGTCGGCGGGCCGCCGCAGCGGGTCGCCAACCCGCCGGACGGCAACCCGGCGGCGCTGTCGTCGCTGCCCTCCGCCGGCGGGCTCGCCTCGTTGGTCAACGGTGTCGTCACCGACGTGCCCGGCCAGCACGCGGTCTTCGTCTCACCGCCGATCGAGTCCACTGTGGACATCATCGGCTCGCCGCAGGTCGCCATCAAGGCTGCCGCGCCGACCGGGGAGGCGGTGCTCTTCGTCAAGCTCTACGACGTGGCGCCCGGCGGCGAGGCCACGCTCGCCGGGGGCCTGGTCGCGCCGGTGCGCCTGTCCGGGCTGCCGGCGTCGTTCGCGCAGGCGCGCGCCGTCACGGTGACGCTGCCGGCGGTCGTCCGCAGGGTTGAGGCAGGCCACCACCTGCGCCTCACCGTGGCAACCGCGGACCAGGGGTACGCGACGCCGGTGCAGCCGGCGGTCTACACCGTCGGGGTGGTCGACGGCGCGGTACGCCTGCCCACGGTCGCCGCCACGCCGATCGCGAGCGCGGCCGTGCTGTGGCGCTGGGCGCTGGCCGGGCTCGCCGCCGTGCTCGCGGCAGGGCTGGTCACTGCGCTGCTGGTGGGCCGCCGGCGGCACCGCCGCACCGGCGCGGCGGTGGTCAGCGCGTACGCGGACACGCCGCTGGTGGTGAAGGGCTTGCGCAAGGCGTACGACGACGGGTTCGTGGCCGTGTCGGACGTGAGCTTCACGGTCGGGCGCGGCCAGGTGGTCGGGCTGCTCGGGCCGAACGGGGCCGGCAAGACCACCACGCTGCGGGTGCTGATGGGCCTGACCAGACCATCCGGCGGCGAGATCCTGGTCTTCGGCCACCAGCTGACGCCCGGCGCGCCGGTGCTGTCCCGGCTGGGCGCGCTGGTGGAAGGGCCCGGGTTCCTGCCGCACCTGTCCGGGCTGCGCAACCTGGAGCTGTTCTGGCGGTCGACCGGACGGCCGTTCACCGACGCTCGCCTGGACGAGGCGCTGGAGATCGCCGGCCTGGGCGACGCGGTGCACCGTAAGGTGCGCGCCTACAGCCACGGCATGAAGCAGCGGCTCGCCATCGCCCAGGCCATGCTCGGCCTGCCCGAGCTGCTGGTGCTGGACGAGCCGACGGACGGGCTGGACCCGCCGCAGATCGCGCAGATGCGGCGCGTGCTCAAGCGCTACGCCACCGGCGGGCGGGCGGTGCTCGTCTCCAGCCACCTGCTCGCCGAGGTGGAGCAGACCTGCACCCACGTTGTGGTGGTGCACCGCGGGGAGATCGTGGCGTCCGGTCCAGTGGCCGACGTCGTCGGCGACTCGCCAACCGTCCACATCGACGTGTCTGACGTGCCCGCGGCAACGGCCGTCCTGGACCGGATGGGCGGCGTGCGGTCGGTGGCCCGGGACGGGGTGCGCGGGCTCGTGGTGGACATCGACGGCACGCCGCGCACAGAGGTCGTGGCGGGACTGGTCCGGGCCGGGGTCGGGGTGGACCGGGTGGTGCCGCGGCGCCGGTTGGAGGACGCGTTCCTCGCGCTGGTCGGCGGGGATGCCAAGGCAGGCGGGGAGGCGTCATGACGGCAACGACCGGCAGCACGGGCACTGGCACGGGCACGAGCACCAATGCCGGCACGGGCGCGAACACCGGCACCGGGACCGATGCCGGCACCGGGACGAATGCCGGCACCGGCGGGGCGCCGGGCTACCGACAGGGGCGCACGTTCTCGTTCCGCACCGAGCTCGTACGCCAGGCCTCGCGCCGCCGTACCCAGCTGGCCCTGGGGTTCATGGTCCTGCTCCCACTGGTCATCCTGTTCGCCTTCACCGTCGGCGGCGACGATGACGACGAGCCGCGCAGCCGGGGCCAGTTCTCCAGCATGGTCGACCTGGCCACCGACAACGGGCTCAACTTCACGCTGTTCACCGTCTTCGTCTCCGCCTCGTTCCTGCTCGTCGTCGTGGTGGCGCTGTTCAACGGCGACACGGTGGCCAGCGAGGCCAGCTGGGGCAGCCTGCGCTACCTGCTGGCGGCCCCGGTGCCCCGGGCCCGGCTGCTCGGCGTCAAGCTGCTGGTGTCGCTGACCTACTCGGCCATCGCCCTGCTCACGCTCGCCGGTACGGCGCTGCTCATCGGCACGCTCAGCTACGGCTGGGGGCCGCTGCGCCGTACGGCCGCCGAGGCCGTCCCGCCCGGCGAGGGGCTGCTGCGGCTGCTCGCGGTGCTCGGCTACATCGCGGTCGGGCTGCTCGTCGTGGCCGGGTTGGCGTTCCTGCTCTCGGTCTGCACCGACGCCCCGCTCGGCGCGGTCGGCGGCGCGGTCCTGCTGGTGATCCTGTCCAACATCCTCGACCAGATCACTGCGCTCGGAGCCCTACGCGACCTGCTGCCCACCCACTGGAACGGGGCCTGGCTCGGGCTGCTGTCCACTCCCATGCAGACCGACGACATCGTCAAGGGCAGCATCTCGGCACTGGTCTACGCGGCCGGGTTCTGGGCGCTGGCCTGGTGGCGCTTCCTGCGTAAAGACGTGGTCAGCTGACCCGGCCGGTAGGCTGGCCAGCACAACCGCATACCTCATCCAGAGGGGCTTAGGGAACGGCCCGATGACGCCCCGGCAACCCACCGTGCCGCTTGCTGCGCGCTGCGGCCGGCGCGGCTGGTGCCAACCGCCCCACCCACCCGGCCGGGTTCGGGGAAAGATGAGAGGACCTCGCTGTGACCGCATCCGTCGACAGCCCTGCGACCGTCTCCGCCACCGGGTCGCCGGCCCGTGCCCTGGCCTGCCGGGGCTGCGGCGCCGAGTACCCGCTCGCCCCGCAGCACGCCTGCTTCGCCTGCTTCGGGCCGCTGGAGGTGGGCTACGACCTCGCCGCGCTGCGCCTGGTGACCCGGGAGCAGGTCGCGGCCGGCCCGCCGAACCTGTGGCGCTACGCGGGCCTGCTGCCGGTCGGGCAGGACCCGGCGGCGCGGGTCACCCTGGACCCGGGCCTGACCCCGCTGGTACGCGCCGACGCGCTCGCCGCCGCGGTCGGGATGCGCGCGCCGCTGTGGGTGAAGGACGACTCAGCCAACCCGACCCACTCGTTCAAGGACCGGGTGGTGTCGGTCGCGCTGACCGCCGCGCGGGGCTTCGGGTTCACCCGCTTCGCCTGCGCGTCAACCGGCAACCTGGCCAACTCGGTGGCGGCGCACGCGGCCCGGGCCGGCGTACCGTCGATGGTCTTCGTCCCGGCCGACCTCGAGCCGGGCAAGGTGGTCACCACCGCGGTCTACGGTGGCCACCTGGTGGCCGTGGACGGCTCGTACGACGACGTGAACCGGCTCTGCGCCGAGCTGGTCGAGACCGACGAGCTCAGCGACACCGCGTTCGTCAACGTCAACATGCGGCCGTTCTACGCGGAGGGCTCGAAGACCCTGGGGTACGAGGTGGCCGAGCAGCTGGGCTGGCGGCTGCCGGCGCAGGTGGTCATCCCGATGGCCTCCGGTGAGCTGCTCACAAAGATCGACAAGGCGTTCTCGGAGCTGGTGGAGATCGGCCTGGTGGAGCCCCCGGCAGCGGGCTGGCGGGTCTTCGGCGCCCAGTCGGCGGGGTGCGGCCCGATCGCCGCGGCGCTGCACGCGGGCACCGACGTGGTCAAGCCGGTACGGCCGACCGGGATCGCGAAGTCGCTCAACATCGGCGACCCGGCGGCCGGGCCGTACGCCCTGGCCGCGGTGCGGCGCACCGGCGGGTGGATGGAGACCGCCGATGATGACGAGATCCGCGAGGGCATCCGGCTGCTCGCCCGCACGACCGGGATCTTCGCCGAGACCGCAGGCGGGGTCACCGTCGCCGTGCTGCGCCGGCTGGTGGCCGGTGGCCGGCTCGACCCGGACGCCGAGACGGTGCTCTACAACACCGGCGAGGGGCTCAAGACCATCGACGCGATGGCCGGTGTCGCGGGTCCGACACACCGGCTCAAGCCCTCGCTCCGCGCGGCCAGGGAGGCCGGGCTGCTGGGCTGAGCCGCCAGTTTCCGCGACTACCTTGCGTCGCCTACCTGCCGTCCTGAGTTCCGGCGAACCTGACAGTACGACCCATCTTGCCCGTTCGCGGGCATTGTCCATCGGCCGTTCGGTGGAACGACGGTTGCTCAGTGTAGTTATCGCTATGCCGTCCGTCGAAAATCGGCCGGCTGGAGACTTGACGACAGCGCGGACAGGCCGCAGGATGCTCGATGCGGGAGGACGCATCGCCGCAAGGCTCCGGATCCTGAGCTTGGCAACAATCTCATCCAGGAGCGCTTGCGACCCAGCGCCGGAGGCGTTGTGCGAGCGTCCTCTCGACCAATTTTGCGGCGTATTTCGGTCGCGTCGGCACGGCCGGTCGGCCACCCTGCCAGGTATGGAACTCGCCATCACCCCGCTGGACGTCACCGACCCCACCGCCGTGGACGAGGTATTCGCGCTGATGACGGCAGCCCGCGCGGCCGACGTACCAGACATGCCACCACCCTGCCGACATTGGCTGGCCGGCGCGCTCACCTTCCCGCGCACGTACTCGCGGTTGGAGAACTATGTGACCAGGGCGGACGGGCGGACCGTCGGCTTCCTGTCACTGGCTTTCCCGCTGAAGGAGAACCTGGAGAACTCCGACATCTACGACCTGATCGTCCACCCCGACTACCGTCGGCGCGGGATCGGGCGGGCGCTGTACGCGTACGCCGTGGAGCGGCTGCGGGCCGACGGCCGCAAGCGGACCGTGGGCATGACCGTGGCGACGCTGCCCGGCGGCCCGCAGCGGGACGGAGCCGGCGGCGCCTTCGCGGTCGCGATGGGCGCCAAGAACGCGCTCGGCGAGGTACGCCGGCGCCTCGACCTGTCTACTGTGGACGAGGACGCGCTCAAGGTCCAGCTGGCCGAGGCGTGGCAGCGCGCCGACGGCTACACGCTGGTGCAGTGGCGCGAGCGGGCCCCGGACGAGTACGCGGCCGACGTCGGCTACCTCGACGGGCGCATGATCACCGACGCCCCGATGGGCGACATCAAGTGGGAGCCGGAGACGGTCGACGTGGCGCGCGTCCGCGAGGGCGAGGCCCGGTGCTCCGCGATGAAGATCCGCATGTACTCCACCGGGGTCGTGCACGCCGCAACCAACCGCATGGTCGCGTTCACCACCATCGGGTTCGAGGAGTCGACGCCGACGCACGGCATGCAGTGGATCACGATCGTCGACCCGGACCACCGCGGCCACCGGCTCGGCATCATCGTCAAGATCGAGAACCTGCGGTACGCCCGGGCGCACGAGCCTGGCGTCACCACGGTCGACACCTGGAACGCCGCGGTCAACAAGCACATGATCGCCATCAACGAGGCGATGGGCTTCCGCCCGGTCGACCTCTGGGAGAACTGGCAGCACGAGTTCTAAGCCGACCGCCCGCTCTCGCGGGCGAGGTCCGGGTGGATGGCGACGAACACGGAGTAGGCGTGCCCGCCCGCGCTGGGCGGGCGGGCCGCGTACTCGTCCAGCAGGGCCTGGAGGCGGTCGCGCAGCTCGCCGTGCTCGGTGTCGGTCAGGCGCAGGCCGAGCCGGCTGAGCATGGCCCGGTCCAGGTCCACCAGGCGCGCCTCGGCCAGGAACGCGTCGACCATCGCCTGCCCCGTGCCGCGCACCGCCCGGTCGTCGACGTCCAGCGTCCATGACTTGCCGGTGGACCGGTACGGCACCTCCCGCGCGCCGCGGGTGCCGCGCCGCTCGTCCTGCGCCTGAAGGAAGCCGGTGGCCACGAGCGTGCGTACATGGTGCAGCGTGGTCGCCGGGTTGGTGCCGAGCCGCTGCGCGATCTCCTTGTTGGTCAGCGCCTGCTCCAGGCACAGGCGCAGGATGCGCAGGCGTACCGCGGACGCGAGAGCGCGCCCCTCGGCGGGGGTGGCCGGGCGCCGGCTGCCGGAGGTCATCGCGGACAGCGTAACTGGTTGACTTCTCCCAATCGCTTGCGGGAGGCTTCCGGGATGCAGTTCCGCCGCCCGCAGCTGGGCCTGCTACGTGACCATGACTTCCGCCAGCTCTTCGTCGCGGACACGATCAGCCAGCTGGGCACCCAGGTGTCCCAGCTGGCCCTGCCGCTCGTCGCCGTGGTCACGCTCAAGGCCACCGAGTTCGAGGTCGGCCTGCTGGTCACCCTCGAGTTCCTGGCGTTCCTCCTGGTCGGCCTGCCCGCCGGCGCGTGGGTGGACCGGCTGCGCCGGCGCAACGTGCTGATCAACGGCGACCTCGGGCGCGCCGTCCTGCTCGGCTCGGTGCCGCTGGCCTGGTGGGCCGGGGTGCTGACGATCTGGCAGCTGTACGCGGTGGCGCTGCTCGTCGGGGTGCTCACGGTCTTCTTCGACGTGGCGTACCAGAGCTACCTGCCGCACCTGGTCGGCCGGGACCGGCTGGTGGAGGGCAACGCAAAGCTCGAGGTGGTCCGGGCCTCCTCGCAGATCGGCGGGCCGGGCCTCGCCGGCCTGCTGATCCAGGCGGTCACCGCGCCGTTCGCGGTGGCCGTGGACGCGGTCAGCTTCGTCGTGTCCGCGCTCTTCGTAGGGCTGATCCGCAAGCGGGAGGCGAAGCCCGAGCGCGCCCCAGACGCGCACCTGGGCCGGGAGATCGCGGAGGGCCTGCGGTTCGTGCTGGGCAACCGGCTGCTGCGCTCGATCGCCGCCTGCACCGGGCTGTTCAACCTGCTCGGCGCGGTCTCGGCCGCCATGACCATCCTGTTCCTGGTCCGGGACCTGGGGCTTAGTCCGGGCCTGATCGGGCTGTTCTTCTCGGTCGGCGCGGCGGGTGGCCTGGTCGGCGCCTTTGTGGTGAACCCGGTCGTGCGCCGGCTCGGCCAGGGGCCGGCGATCTGGGTCTCCACCGCGGTCACCGCACCGTTCGGCCTGCTGCTGCCGGCCGCCGAGCCGGGCTGGCGGGTGTGGCTGGCCGCCCTCGGCTTCTTCATGATCAGCATCGGCGTGGTGGTCTACAACGTGACCCAGGTGAGCTTCCGGCAGCGGCTCACCCCGGAGCGGCTGCTGGGCCGGATGAACGCGACAATGCGTTTCCTGGTGTGGGGCACCATGCCGGTCGGCGGGTTCCTGGGCGGTGTTCTCGGCGGGATGTTCGGTGCCCGTACCACGTTGTGGGTCGCGGCGGTCGCGCAGTGCCTGGCGTTCCTGCCGGTCTTCCTCTCGCCGCTGCGCTGGATGCGCGAGCTGCCCGGCCCGCCGGACGAGCCACCGCGACGCGAGGCCGCAGCGGAGGAGGTGGTCGGCGCCTGACCCCGGCCGGCCTGGGGCGGCCCCCGGCCGGGGGCCGCCATCCGCCTGTTCCTGGCCGGCCGCTCGCGCTGATGCGCGGGTGCGCGACGAGGGCCAGCGCGGCCTGCTCCGCGGCGGGTCCGCCAGCACCTGCCCGCCGCGACCGCCAGTGCTGCCATCCGGGTACGGCGGCACCCGCTGCGGTGTGGGTTCTCGCAGCCACCAAGCGCAGCCCCTGCCGGCGTCCGTTCGGCAGCGGGGTGTCTGCCGTAGCGGGGTATCCGGTCGGTGTCGGGATATCCATTTGGGATGTCCCGTTCGAGTGCGGTGTCCGTTCGGTGGTGGGCGCTGTTCGGTAACGAGGTGTCCCTTTGATGCCGGTGTCCGGTTCGGTAGCGGCTGGTGGTGCCGTGCGTGCTGCGGTGCGGTCGCGCGCCTGGGATGCTGCGCCTCCGGGTGCCACGCCGGGCTAGGTGGCCCTCCAAGATCATATCAATTTCATGGGAATTGGCCCTAAATCAGGCATGGATAGCCCCATTTTCCATGTAGTTGAGATGATCTAGGGAGCCTGCTGGATGAGCGTGAGCGTCGGGGCCGGCAGCTGCCCGCCAGGAGCGGATAGGTGGGCGTGAGCCTGGACCTGTGTGGAGCCTTCCGGCCTGCTGGTCGTGGACGCCGTCCACCTGGACCCCTACATGGCCGCCTACGTGGACCGCCGCCTGGAGCCGCCCATCGGCCTCGGCTGGTCGGTGCCGGCCCCGGTTGGCCGGGCCTGGGCGGCCAGGAGTCGGGCATGATGGCGGAATGACGGAGACCTCGCACCCGCTGTTCGCCAAGCACGCCGGCATGCTCGACCGGGCGGTGGCCGCGATCGCCGCGCGCACCTACTGGTCGGCGTACCCCGAGTCGCCCAGCCCGAAGGTGTACGGCGAGACCGCCGCGGCCGAGGGGTCGGCGGCGTTCGAGGCGTACCTCGGCAAGGACTTCCCGCTCGACCAGCCCGGCACCACCGACCGGGTGGCCACGGAGACCTCGCCGTTCGGCGTGGACCTCGCCGTCCGCTACCCGCACGCGTCGGCGGACGCGCTGCTGGCGGCGGCCCGGGCCGCGATGCCGGCCTGGCGCGACGCCGGCCCGGCCACCCGCGCCGGGGTCTGCCTGGAGATCCTGGACCGGCTGCACAAGCACGTCTTCGAGCTGGCCAACGCGGTGCAGTTCACGACGGGGCAGGCGTTCGTCATGGCGTTCCAGGCCGGCGGGCCGCACGCCCTGGACCGGGCGCTGGAGGCGGTCGCGTACGCGTACACCGAGATGACCCGGCACCCGGCGCACGCGGAGTGGGAGAAGCCCGCCGGCAAGGGCGACCCGCTGCGGATGGCCAAGACGTTCCACGTGGTCCCGCGCGGGGTGGCCCTGGTGGTCGGCTGCAACACGTTCCCCACCTGGAACTCGTACCCGGGGCTCTTCGCGTCGCTGGTGACCGGCAACCCGGTCGTGGTCAAGCCGCACCCGCGCGCGGTGCTGCCGCTGGCCATCACCGTGCGCTACGCCCGCGAGGTGCTCGCCGAGGCCGGCTTCGACCCCAACCTCGTGCTGCTCGCGGCCGAGGCCCCCGGCGAGGGCCTGGCGTCGGTGCTGGCCACCCGCCCCGAGGTACGGGTCATCGACTTCACCGGCTCCACCGAGTACGGCGACTGGCTGGAGGCGAACGCGCGGCAGGCGGTGGTCTACACCGAGAAGGCCGGCGTCAACACGGTGATCGTGGACTCCACCGACGACTTCAAGGGGATGTGCCGTAACCTCGGCTTCTCCCTGACTCTCTACAGTGGACAGATGTGCACCACCCCGCAGAACATCCTGGTCCCGGCCGGGGGCATCGAGACCGACCAGGGGCACAAGTCGCTGGACGAGGTGGCGGCCGGCATCGCCGGAGCGGTGACCGGGCTGACCCGTGACCCGGCCCGGGCGGTGGAGCTGACCGGGGCGATCGTCAACGACGGCGTGCTGCACCGGCTGGAGCAGGCGCGCGGCGTCGGCGAGGTGGTGCTCGACTCGCACGAGGTGACGCACCCGGGCCACGCCAAGGCGGTGGTGCGTACGCCGACCGTGGTGAAGCTGCCCGCGGACGCGATGGACACGTACGGCACGGAGTGGTTCGGGCCGGTCTCGTTCGTGGTCGCCACCGACTCCACCGAGCACAGCCTGGAGATCTTCGCGAAGACGGTGGGCGCCCGCGGCGCGCTGACCGCCTCGGTCTACTCCACCTCGGACGAGGTGCTCAAGGCGGCCGAGGAGGCCGCGGTCGAGGCCGGCGTGCACCTGTCCTGCAACCTCACCGGCGGGGTGTTCGTCAACCAGTCCGCCGCGTTCAGCGACTTCCACGCCAGCGGGGCCAACCCGGCTGCGAACGCGGCGCTGACCGACGGGGCGTACGTGGCGGGCCGGTTCCGTATCGTCCAGTCCCGCCGGCACGTGTGACACTCGTTGGTGGGGGCCGGCTCCGGTGGCCCCCAACCCCCTCAGCGGGCCGGGCGGGTCATGGTCAGCTCGGTCAGCACCGGGATGCGCGGGTGGGCCGTCCGGTGTCCGGTGTCGACGAACCCGATCCGCTGGTACGCCCGTACGGCCCGGTCGTTGCCGACCACCACCTCGAGCACCAGGCGGTTCCGCCCGGCGGCGGTTGACCACGCGTCGACCGCGTTGACGAGCTGCCCGAGCAGGCCGGTGCCCCGGTAGGCCGGGGTGACGTAGACGGCGACCACGACCGTGGCCGCCGGGTCGTCCCGCGCGACGAAGCCGGCCGCGTGACCGACGAACCGGCCTGCCGCCTCGGCCACGAACTGGGCCGACTCGTTCCCAACGGCGCGCAGCGCCACGGTCCGGCAGAACTCCGCGTGCGGGCGGGCTGCCGCCTCGTCCAGCGTCTCCAGGAACGCGAGCGGCGTGTCCGCTAGCATCTCCAGCCGCAGCGCGCGCAGCCGGGCGGCGTCCGTGGCGAGGGTTCGCCGTACCACAGGGGCGGCGGAGGCGGTCACCTGGTCATCGTCACATGGACGCCACACCGCCCTGGCGAGGCAAGGACTATGTCCGCTTTGAGCCGCTGCGCGGCGGCGCATCCTCGTGTAGCGTGCGATTTCGGCCGCTGTCTCTGCCTCTCCAGCCTGGCGAGTCAGGGCACGGCCCCGGCGGGGCGAGCGCTCCAGCCCGGGGGTCGACCGACCCGGCACCATCGAAGTGAGGAAGTGCACCGTGGCACAGGGCACCGTCAAGTGGTTCAACAGCGAAAAGGGCTACGGCTTCATCGCGGTTGACGGGGGGCAGGACGTCTTCGTCCACTTCTCCGCCATCGAGATGGACGGCTACAAGTCGCTGGATGACGGACAGCGCGTCGAGTTCGAGATCGCACAGGGCCAGAAGGGGCCGCAAGCGGAGAAGGTACGCCTCATCGCGTAACCCCCGGGTGGTCCTGCGCGTCCGGGCTTCGCAGCATCAGGGCACCGTTCCTCACGAAGAGGACGGTGCCCTGCGCGTTACCTGTTGGAGCCCCCGACCAGGGTGGGTAGGGCGGCAGGCGTTGTGGGGGCGCAGGTGCTGCTTGCACTCGACAGGGCAGAGTGCTAAACAGGTACTTGGCACTCGCCGGGTGTGAGTGCCAACCATCGAAGGTCGGGACGGTGTGACCCCACCACTGGGGTTAGTCGTCGCGGGCTATCCGGCCCGGCCTGAACCGTGCGTAAACAGTCGGGCGCCGCGTTCCTCCGAAGGCGGCGGGCCGCACGTGTCCAGGAGGACAAACGCCGTATGGCCAAGATGATCGCGTTCGACGAGGACGCTCGCCGCGGACTTGAGCGGGGCATGAACGTCCTCGCCGACGCCGTGAAGGTGACCCTCGGCCCCAAGGGCCGCAACGTCGTGCTCGAGAAGAAGTGGGGCGCTCCCACCATCACCAACGACGGTGTGAGCATCGCCAAGGAGATCGAGCTCGAGGACCCGTACGAGAAGATCGGCGCTGAGCTGGTCAAGGAGGTCGCGAAGAAGACCGACGACGTGGCCGGCGACGGCACGACGACGGCGACCGTCCTGGCTCAGGCGCTGGTGCGCGAGGGCCTGCGCAACGTGGCCGCTGGCGCGAACCCGATGGCCCTGAAGCGGGGCATCGAGTCGGCCGTTGCCGCGGTGGCGGAGGAGCTCGCCAACATCGCCAAGGAGGTCGAGACCAAGGGGCAGATCGCCTCGGTCGCGTCGATCTCCGCCGGTGACCCCTCGGTCGGCGAGATCATCGCCGAGGCGATGGACAAGGTCGGCAAGGAAGGCGTCATCACCGTCGAGGAGAGCAACACCTTCGGCCTGGAGCTGGAGCTCACCGAGGGTATGCGCTTCGACAAGGGCTACATCTCGCCCTACTTCATCACCGACGCCGAGCGGATGGAGGCGGTCCTGGAGGACCCGTACCTCCTCGTCGTCAACAGCAAGATCTCCGCGGTCAAGGACCTGCTGCCGATCCTGGAGAAGGTCATGCAGTCGGGCAAGCCGCTGCTGATCATCGCCGAGGACGTCGAGGGCGAGGCCCTGGCCACCCTGGTCGTCAACAAGATCCGCGGCACCTTCAAGTCGGTCGCGGTCAAGGCCCCCGGCTTCGGCGACCGCCGCAAGGCCATGCTGGGCGACATCGCCATCCTCGCCGGTGGCCAGGTCGTCAGCGAGGAGGTCGGCCTCAAGCTGGAGAACGTCGGGCTGGACCTGCTCGGCCGGGCCCGCAAGGTCGTCATCACCAAGGACGAGACCACCATCGTCGACGGTTCCGGTGACGCGGACCAGATCCAGGGCCGGGTCAACCAGATCCGCGCCGAGATCGACAAGAGCGACTCCGACTACGACCGCGAGAAGCTCCAGGAGCGCCTCGCCAAGCTGGCCGGCGGCGTGGCCGTCATCAAGGCCGGCGCGGCCACCGAGGTGGAGCTCAAGGAGCGCAAGCACCGCATCGAGGACGCGGTGCGCAACGCGAAGGCGGCCGTCGAGGAGGGCCTGCTTCCCGGTGGTGGCGTGGCGCTGGCCAACGCCGCGGTCAGCGCGTTCGACAAGCTTGACCTGAAGGGCGATGAGGCCACCGGGGCGAACATCGTGCGGCTGGCGCTCACCGCTCCGCTCAAGCAGATC
>DASRIS010000160.1:0-10237 GCA_035649895.1 Micromonosporaceae bacterium
CGAACCAGACAGACCCGTTGCTGGAGCAGTTCCACGGGTCGCTGGGGTCCCATGTCGCGTCGCTGGTGTCCTCGTTCGTCGTGAACGGCAGGGTGTCGACCACGGTGGCGCCGGCGAAGTCGTCGTTCGTCGGCTGGGCGATGGCCCCGGTCGACCCGACGAGGGTGAGCGCGAGCGCGGTCACCACCACCATGCCCAGGCGTAGGACATTCTGTCTGGCCACTGTGCCTCCTTTGAGTGTGAGCCCCCGGCAGTGGTACGGCGCGAGGGCGCCCAGCTCAGCCATGTCCCGGGCTGAGCCATGCCTGGACCGTAGAGGCGGGCCCATATAAGAAGATGAGTGCCGCCTGAGACAGCGTGGACCCGCAGCGTCAGCCGGGTGGGAGGAACTGCAGGGTGACCGTGACGCCGATCTCGGCCATCCGCCTGACGTAGTTCCGGCAGCGGCGGCGGGCCTCGCCGTAGCGCCCGGCCGTGCGCAGCACGTGGATGAGCTGGCGGTGCGACTGCTCGTCGTACGGGTCGTGCCGCAGGAGCTGGAGCAGGTAGTGCTCGCGCTGCTCCGGGCTGGCGGCGTGGCGGGTCAGGGCGCGCAGGACGGCGATGTGTGTGGTGCGTACGGTGTCGCGTACCGGTCGCAGCCACTCGGCATTGTCCCCGGGAAGGAAGCTCCCCGGGGCAGACGGCTTCGGCTGCGGCGAGCGGGTCAGGGGCGGTATGGCGGACCCGACCGGACAGCGCCACGCGATGGAGTGCGGGATCAACCTGCTCAAGCAGCACCGAGCCGTGGCCACCCCGTTGTGACAAGCTCGCCGTGCGCTACGAGCCACCATCCACACCGCACGGTCAACATCTGGATTTGGCCATTGCCTCGAGCCGTTTATGAAACACGCCCAGGTCCCGTGGCAAAGGCGCATGGCCGTGGTGTGTCGGCGCCGACCCTTTTGTGCCGGAGCCACAGTACTAGCTTCCTAGGATGATATAGACGATGTGTGAAGCTTGACCCACAACCAACAACCGCCTACGCGCCCTGATCTCCGGACTGCTGCGGCCTACGGCGGGCGGGGGTGGTTGACGGTGATGCCGATCTCGGCCATCCGTCTGAGGTACTCCTGATAGCGGTGACGGGCCTCGCCGTGCCGGCCGGCCGTACGGAGGACGTGTACGAGCTGGCGGTGGGACTGCTCGTCGTACGGGTCGTGTCGGAGCTGCTGGAGTAGGTAGTGCTCGCGCTGCTCGGGGCTGGCGGCGTGGCGGGTCAGGGCGCGCAGCAGGGCGATGTGGGTAGTGCGTACCCTGTCGCGTTCTGGCTGGGCCCACTCGGCGTCGGGATCCTCCGGCAGCAGCTCCCCGGTGCAGGCGGTCTCGGCGGCGGCGAGCAGGCGGGCCGCGTCGGGATCGCCGCGCCGGTCGGCGGCCAGGGCAGCATCGGCTGAGGCGCGGAAGCTGTCCAGGTCGCTTTCCACCAGCGCCGGGTCGACCGCGACGGTGTCCCGGTTGGCCAGCACCGGGCCCGGCTCGGGCAGGGCATGGTCGGGGTCGAGCACGGTGCGCACGGTGGTCAGCAGGACCGAGAGCCGGTTGGCGGCGCGCTGGGCGGGCTCGTCGGGCCAGAGCAGGTCCATCAGCCGTTCCCGCGACAGCGGCTGGCCCCGCCGCAAAACGAGGATCTTGAACAGGTCGCGGGCCTTGCGGGACCGCCACTGGCTGGCCTGGACCGGTTCCCCAGCGCGCAGCACCCGGAACCCGCCCAGCAGGTACACCGTGACCGCCGGCCGAGCCGCAGGCACCGCCAACGCATCGGCGACACCGGAGCCGAGACGTACCCCATGCGAACGCAGCACCGCGACGGCGGCTTCCGCGGCCGGCTGGCCTGAGATGCCGGTCAGCTGCGCCGCGACCAGCCGGGCCCGGGCCGATCCGATCGGGTCGCCGAGCTCGTCCCACAGCGCGACGGCCTCGTCCAGCTGCCCCGCGACCTGCGCCGGGCGGGGAGCGCTGAGCACGGCCAGCTCGATCGCCTCGGCCAGCCCGCCATGGTCACGGCGGGCCCCGGCGACCGCGCGGGCCTGCGCCGCGCACTCAGCGGCCAGCTGCCGCTCGCCGCTGAGCAAGGCGACCCAGCCGCGGGCGAGCATGGCCGGGACCTTGCCCGTCCCGCTGGCCAGCGCCACCGCCTGCTCGGCGAGGGCACGCGCACCCGGCAGGTCATCGGCGGCGCGGACCCGGGACAACGTGGCCACGACGAGCGCGCGCAGCGGCTGCATCCCGGCGGTGTCGGTGGTCCAGCGCAGCGCCTCCTCCACCGCGGCCTGGGCCTGGCCGGGCTCACCCCGGCGGCGGTGCACCTCGCCGCGGACCAGCAGCCCGAATGCCACATCCAGCGACGGGCCGATCTCGCCCCACAGCTGCTGTGCCACGTCGACGTCGGCCAGCGCCTCGTCGAGAAGCCCCAGGCGCGCCTTTGCCCGTCCCCGGATGCTGTAGCCGAACGGCTCGTAGCCCAGCGGCCCGGTGTCCGCGCCCAGCCGCAACGCCGCGTCGGCGGTCTCCAGAGCCTGCGCCGGGGATCCCTCCTCGGCCAGGTAGGAGGCCCGGTTGATCAGCAGGGTCTGCCGCAGCGGGTCGTCCCCCAGCTCCACCGCCAGCCGCAGCGCCCGCTGGTGGTGCAGCTCGTTAGCGGGACGGTCCCCATGGTGCGCGGCCAGCAGCGCCAAGGTCCGGTGGCTGTGCGCCTCCACGGCCAGGTCACCAGCACGCTGCGCCGCCTTCGCTGCCCGCATCGCCGCAACCCTGGCCCGTTCGTCCTGTCCAGCGGCGCGCAGCCAGATAGCCCCCGAACCCAACAACCGGACCTCGTCAGCACTGGCCGCCTCACCCACCGTCTCATCCGGACAGGCCCGCTCGAACACCTCCACAGCAAGATCGGTCCGACCCGACAGGAAGTACAGCTGCCCCAACCGCAAAGCCACTGCCGGCTCCGGCGGCCCCGTTCCGGCCGCTGCCTCCAGGTGGGCCAGCGCGGCGAGCCAGTCGCCCTGGACCTGCAGCGCATGGCCGAGCACGGTAAGCGCCTGGGGGCTGGTGGAGCGCAGGCCCAGGACGTTGGCTGCGGCGGCCACCGTCGCCGTCTCGCCCATCTTGATCAGCGTCTCGCCTTGGTCGGCGAGCAGCTGCTCGACCGCGCTCTGGTCATCGGCCGCGATGAGGTGGCGTAGCGCCTGCCCGTGCTGCCTCTGGCCACGGCGGTAGGCCGCGGCCTGGACGTGCAGCTCGCGCGCTGCCGCAGCGGCCCCGTCACGGACGAGCAGGTGGCCCACTGGGGGGACGACCGACCACGAGGACGCGTCCGGGCCGTCCGGACACAGCAGGCCCTGCCGAACGAGTACCGGCGCTGCCGCCGCTGCGTCCTCGTGGCCCAGGGCTCTGGCCAGCCCCGCGTCGACCGTGCCGAGAAGGGCGGCGGTGGTGAGCAGGCGGCGGGCCGGCTCCGGCTCCCCCTTCAGCGCCTGCGCGGCGAGCGCGTCGAGCGCCGGCACGCCCGTACGACGCAGCTGCGCCAGTGCCTGGCCGCTGGTGGGGCCGGCCGCCCGCAGCGCCTCGGCGACCAGGCAGACCGCGGCCGGCCAGCCGGCCGTCAGCGACCACACTTCGCCTGCCTGCGCGGCGTCGGTCCTGCCGACCACGGCCTTGAGGACCACGGCGACCTCGTCCTCGGTGAAGGCCAGCAGGTCCGGGCCGATCTGGTACGGCACCAGCCCGGAGGTGCACCACCGGGCAGACGGCTGCCGGGTGACCAGCACCAGGCGCAGCCCAGGAGGCCTGCGCCGGCACACCTCGCTGACCAGCTCGGTGCTCGCGTGGTCGGGGCGCAGCCGGTCGAGCCCGTCCAGCACGACGACCAGCTCGTCGTGCACATGGTGGGTAAGCACCTCGACCAGCGCGTCGACCAGCATCCCCACCTGGCCAGGCGCCCGCCGCTGGCGGGCCCAGCCGGTCACTGCCAGCCGGCGTGGTAGGTCAGGCCGTCTCCGCCGCGCCTCGGTCAGCAGCTTGTCGGCCAGCCGCCGGGCGGAGTGGTCGGCGCGGCGCAGCGTCAGCCAGCCGGCGCCACGGCGCGCCGCCCACGCCGCCACGGTAGTGGTCTTTCCCCACCCGACTCCGCCGGTGACCAGCGTGAGCCCGGACTCGACCGCGGTGTCGAGGAGGTCGGCCACTGCCGGACGCTCCACATAGGTGGGAGGTAGGGCGGGCACGGTGTTGTGGTCATTTCTACCTATCCGGCCGCTCACGCCGTAATTCTGCCTGAGATCGGACGCCGAGAGCTCCGCCAAGTCTCCGATCTGCCGCCATGCCCGCCCGGGCCGGTGGGCACTGGGTGCGTGCCCACCGGCCCGGGTCGCCGCGGCCGGCCTCGTCACAGCTCGGTCTCTGGCGAGGGTTCGGTCGCCGGTGGCGGGTCGGTGTCGGACGGCGGATCGGTCTCCGTCTCGGGCTCGGAGCCGACACCGGTCGTGGCGCAGGGCTCCACGTCACCCAGCGCGTCTTCTGATGACGACCGGGTCAGGGGCAGCCGATCCAGGTCCTTGATGTCCTCAGTGGGGTCTGGCGTCGCGGTGGTCACCGTCGTACCTCCTCTGTTCGTGGTGTTGGTCTCCGCGCCGCGACGGCGCGGATGTCTCAGGGCCGGGCGGTCCACGGCCGGGGACCGCCGTGACGCAGCCGCACCAGGAACTCGACGACGCCGGCCAGGCCGGCGCCGTAGTCGGCGACCACAGCCTGGCCGGTCTCGTCAGGGACGAGCAGCCGACCGCCGCGCCAGGCTGCCCTGGCCGCCATGACCCCAGCCAGCTCCCACGCCCACTGACGGTAGGCAGGCCCGGCAGGTGGGTCCGCAAGGTCGAGTGCGTCACTGAGGTCGAGCAGGTAGTGACCGGCGCCGGCCAGGCCATGGCAGGCATCAGTGGACGAGCGGAACCTGGCCCGGTAGGCCGCCAGCCCGGCGGCCCGGGCGAGCTCCAGGTACCCGGCCTCGCCAGTGACCTGCCAGGCGTGCAGCAGGAACGTCCCGATCCCGGCGGACCCCTTGCACCAACTGGTATCCGGCCGGACCTCGCCGTCCGGCCCGGTGGGCCAGTACGCGGCACCGCCCTGGCAGGCCGCCGCCGCGGCCAGGGTCTCCGCGGCCCGGCGCGCGACCCGCAGGTACTCGCGCTGCCCGGTCATCGTGCCAGCGGCCAGCAGGAACCCGGCAACGCCGGCTGTGCCGTGGGCGTAGCCGTGGAGGGTACGGCCGGCCAGCGTAGAGCGCAGCGTCGCCGGGATCGGCCAGGAGAGGGCCCCGGCCCGTGCGTGGACCGTGCCGACCAGCGCGTCGGCGCAGCGGCGGGCGCGCTCCTCGAACCTCCGGTCGCCAGTGGCCCGCCACAGGTGGAGCTGGGCCATGCCGGCACCGGCCGCACCGTGCGCCACGTCGGGGTTGGGCCACTCGGCGGGTACGCGCGCCGCCAGGTCGAGCGCTGTAGCGGCCAGCCGCCGGTCGCCGGTCAGCCGGTGAGCATCGTGTAGCGCCCAGGCGGTGCCCGAACGGCCGAAGTAGAGGCCGGGTAGGAGCCTGTGCTCGTCCGGCAGCCGCCGGACGAGCCACTGGCCGGCGGTGCAGGCGGCCCGGCGTACCCGGTCCGGATCTGCCACCCGCGGCGCGACGTGGACAAGGGTGGCCAACACCCCGGCGGCCCCGTGCTGCACCGCGCACGGGTCGGTGGTGGCGCTGAACCGGCTGGGCGGCCATAGGCGGGCTGCCTGGGGGGTCATCGTGGCCAGCAGGTTTGCCACGCCGTCCTCGATCAGCCGGTCCACGGTCCGGTGCCGCTCGGCCGGAGCCGGCTGCGGCGCGAGGACCGTCGCGGGCGCGGCGGGCCGGTCGAGCAGCTCGATGACCCGCGGTGGCCGCCAGCGGGCGTCGGGCCGGTCCTCCGTGAGCCCCGCCACCGCGTCGCGTAGCCGGGCGGCCAGCGGCAGGTGGTCACCGGCCGCCTCCAGCCTGGTCCGCAGCAGCTGCGACACCGCGCGACCGGGTGGGGTGTCCGGGAGCACGACCGGGCCGGCGCCGACTGCGATGAGGTAAAGCAGGCCGCCGAGGCCGAACAGGTCGGCCTGCCTGCGGGCGGCCGTGCGGGCGGTGGTCAGATGCTCCGGCGGGGTGTAGCCGGGGGTGCCCACCGGGTAGATGGGCTGGCCTTCCCATACGGCGTGGTCCAGGTCGGTGAGCCAAAGACCGCCAGTCGGGTCGACGATGACGTTGGTGGGGGAGACGTCCACCATGACCAGCCCTTCCCTGTGCACGCGGTCCATCAGACCCACCAGTGAGCGCGCCAGCCTCAGCCCGGCCTCGATCGGCGCGCCGCCCGGGAGATGCCGGGCCACCCAGTCACGCAGCGTCGTGCCGGCAACCGCCTCGTGTGCCAGAAAGACATGGTCGTGCTCTTCGACCAGGCCGACCGGCCGGGGCGCGAGCCCTAGGGGCGCCAGCAGGCCCAACAGCTTGAACGCGTGCCGCAGCAGGTCGCGGCAGTCGCGTCCGGACGGGTCGAGGTCGATGTACGCGCGAGCCTGCTTGACGACCACGGGTCGCCCGGTGACCTGGTCCAGGCCGCGGAAGACCCCGCCCCGGCTCGAGTGGCGGATGGCCTGGCGGAGCAGGAACCGCCCACCCACCAGTACCGGCCTTGACGGGCCGGCCGGTGCCGCGGCCGCCTCCGGGAACGGAGGCTGGACCCAGCTCGGCGGCGCGTACCACGCCTCCCGCCGATCCTCGACCGTGCGGCCGGCAGGGTCGACGACACCCCGCCGGTAGCAGCCGTCGTCGTCCAGCTCGAGCTGGTCGACGAAGCCGCCGAACCGGTAGTGGACGATGCTGCCCGGCCGGTACCGCCGGTCGGACAGGATCTGCGGCCCGGCGAGGCCGGCGGTGACCCTGTCCAGCTCCTCAGCGAGCCAGCAGAAAAGCTCCTGGTCGTTGGGGTAGGCGGTCAGGAACTTGCCGATTGTCTCCCGCGGGCACCGTGCTGAGCTGAGCCAGCGGGCCCGCTCGGCGTCCGCCGCGAACTTGAACGCGCAGCAGGCGTCGACCAGCACCGGAAGTGCCCGTTCGAGCACCTGGGCTGCGGAGGCCGGCGTGGCGGAAAGATGCAGTTTCCAGCCTTGAGCGGGCAGGGCGCGGTCGCGTGGAAAGACCGTGCACCACGCCTCGTCCGTCCGAATGGACCAGCTGTGGAGCTGGTCACCGGCGACCACCTCGGCGGACAGCTGGGCCCAGGGCAGGCCGGCGACGGAGACTACCGCACTGGTCACTTTCTCCCCCTCTTCCCGTGCTCCCATGAGCCGGTGCCGAGTCGCGCCTATTTTGTGCGCTTAGGGCGATACGCTGGGCCGCGCACTGGCGGGTAGCTGAAGTGTGCCGCTCAGAATAGTGTCGAGCAGCCGGGGAGGCGACACATATATATTGATCAGAAACGTTGTACAATATTAGTCTCAGACTTTATTAAGGATGCTGTTGACAATTACCACGCCCCGGCTACGGCTTGGCTACGCCGCCGCTGCGGTATAGCTACGACCTGGTCACGGCCAGGCCGCGATGGCTACGGTTCGGTTACGGCAGGGGTCCGGCTGGGCCTGAGCGCCGCGCTCGTCGGCCGTTCGACCTAGTGGGCTGTTATCGACGCGGCCTTGGTGCTGGACCTGGCTGCTAGAGTGCGGGCTTTGACAGGCACGACCCTTGGCTGGCACGCCCTGCTGCTGGTCCGAATACTCCTGGTGGGGGGCCCATGCGACGGTGCACCGCTCATCTGGTCGCCCTCGTGGGCGTCCTGCTGCTCGCCGGCTGCAGCGCCGGGCCGCCCGGCCGCGCGCCCCGGCAGGACCGCCCACCGACCCCGCCGCGCACCGCCCTGCCAGCGGAGCACACCACGATGGTCGCCGGTAGCGGCGCCGTCGAGCTGGCTCTCGCCACCAGCCGTGTGCTCTTCAACCACGCACCCGCCGTGGTGCTGGTGGGCGAGAGCGACAAGGCGAACCTGCCCAAAGCAGCGATGACCGCGGTCAACCTCGGCGTCCCGCTGTTGCTTACCCCGGGTACCTCAAGCTCCGGCGACCCGGCCGCAGCGTCCGGACTGCGCGCGGAGCTGAGCCGGCTCGCGCCGCAGACCGTCGTCGCCATGGGCGACCCCGCCACGCGTTGGGCGCAGGGCAGCCCGTCGGCGCCGGCTGGCGGCGCGGCCGCAGCGCCGCAGGTCGTGAGCGAGGCAGGGCTGCCGCCGATCACCCCCGCGCCACCCCTCACCGAGCTGCTTGTGCTCTCCTTGGACCGGCCCGGCAGCGCGGCCGCGACCGCAACGGCCCGTGCGAGTGGCGCGAGGGTCCTGCTGGTCAGCACGGCGGACCCCCGCGCCAGCGACGAGGCGATCAAGGCACTGGCCGGCCAGCCGGCGGCCCGGGTGCTGGCGCTGGGCAGTGCCTTCGGCTCGGCCGAGCAGCTACGCCGCCGTATCGACACCGCGGCGACGGGCGTGCTGCTGCCCGGCGGCCGCCAGGTCGTCTTCCCCGGTCGCCGGCTGGTCGCGCTCTACGGGCACCCGGGCGACCCGGTCCTGGGCTCGCTGGGGGAGCAGCAGGTTCAGGCGGCCATCGCGCGGGCGAAGAGCGTGGCGGCGGGGTACCGGTCGATGGGGAGCGAGACCGTGGTGCCGGCGTTCGAGATCATCACCACGGTCGCGTCCAGCTCGGCCGGGCCCGATGGGGACTACTCCGCGGAGTCGTCAATGGCGCACCTGCGGCCCTGGGTGGACGCCGCCCGGGAGGCCGGCGTGTACGTCGTACTCGACCTGCAGCCGGGGCGTACCGACTTCCTGACCCAGGCCAAGCGCTATGCGGAGCTGCTCCGCGAGCCGCACGTGGGCCTGGCGCTGGACCCGGAGTGGCGGCTCAAGCCCGGCCAGCGGCACATGGTGCAGATCGGCTCGGTCAGCGCGGAGGAGGTCAACGCGACCGCAGCCTGGCTGGCTCAGCTCACCCGGGAGCATAAGCTGCCGCAGAAGGTGCTGCTGCTGCACCAGTTCCGGGTAGACATGATCACCGACCGGAAGAGCGTGGACACGCGCCACGACGAGCTGGCCGTGGTCGTCCACGCGGACGGGTTCGGCACGCCTGGACAGAAGCTGGACACCTGGCACGCCATCCGCGCCGACTCACCGCCGAACGTGTGGTGGGGCTGGAAGAACTTCTACGATGAGGACCAGCCGACCTTCACGCCCGGTCAGACCGTGGCGGTCAAGCCGGCACCGGTCTTCATCTCGTACCAGTGAGCTTGCCGGGCCGGGCCGGCTTGAACCGCCGCACCCGCGCCTGCCTGCGATCAAGATCAACGAGGTACGGCCCGGCTTGGCTGGCCACGTGCGCCCGTGCGGACTCCGCGACCGTCGAGCTCGGTGCGTGTGAAGGCCCGGTAGTGGCCGGGGCCGGTCAGGTCCGCCGCGCTGGCCGGGCGGTGGCCTGCGTCGCCTCATCGAGCGCCGCAAGCTCCGGCTCGCTCAACGTGAACGACAGGGCACCGGCGTTCTCGGCCGTCTGCCGGCCATTCTTGGCTCCCGGGATGGGCAGGACGCCCGGCTGCTGGACCAGCCACCGCAGGGCGACCTGGCTCGGGGTGCGGCCGTGCTGCGCGGCCACCTCCCGGAGCACGTCGTTGACGCGCTCGAGGGCGGCCAGGCCGGCGCCGCGGAAGGTGCCCATGTACCTGCGCCAGCCGGCGGGCCGGTTGGTCGCCGAGTACTTGCCGGTGAGCGCGCCGGAGGCCAGCGGCATGTAGGCGATGAGGGTGACCCCCAGCTCGCGGCAGGCGTCCAGGACGCCGTCGGTCTCGGGAGCGCGGTGCAGCAGCGAGTACTGGACCTGGTTGGATGCGAGCGGCACGCCCCGGTCGGCCAGTACGGCGTGTGCCGTGCGCATCTGCGCGGCCGAGTAGTTGCTGACCCCCACGGCGCGTACCTTGCCGGCCTGCACCGCGTCGGCCATGAGGTCCATCAGCACCGGGATGGGCATCCAGCGGGACGGGAAGTGGATCTGGTAGAGGTCGACCGCGGGGCGGCGCAGCCGGGCGAGGCTGGCGTCCAGGGTCGCCGGGAGGCTGCCGGCCCGGGCCACGAACCCGCCCGGGAACTTGGTGGCGACCAGCACGTCC
>DASRIS010000161.1:0-3083 GCA_035649895.1 Micromonosporaceae bacterium
CACCCACGACGAGGCTCGGGCGCTGCTCGTCGCTCGCCTCGGCGCCGATCGGGTCGCCGTCGAGCCGGGAGCGATCGAGGAGCTCATCACGCTGTGCGCGCGCCTTCCGCTCGCCCTCGCGATCGTGGCGGCGCGCGCAGCCGCTCAGCGCGGTCTCCGGCTCGCCACGTTGTCGGAGCAACTGCGGGGCTTGCGGGACCGGCTCGACGCCCTCGACATCGGCGACAAGTCCATCGACGTCCGCGCGGTGCTCTCCTGGTCGTACCGGGCGTTGAGCGTCGACGTGGCGCGCCTGTTCCGTCTGCTCGGGGCCCATCCCGGCCCCGACATCTCTGTGTCCGCGGCGGCCAGCCTCGCAGGTGTCCTGGCGGAGACGGCGAGGGCCGGGCTCGACGAGCTCGTGCGGGCCAACCTGCTCACCGAACCTTCGCCAGGCCGGTTCGCCTTCCACGACCTGCTCCGCGCGTACGCCGGCGAGCTGGCCGACGCCGGGGACCCGGTGGAGCAGCGTGACGCAGCGGTGCAAAGGATGCGCAGCCACTACCTGCAGACCGCGGACGCCGCCGACAATTGCTCTACCCCCACCGCGAGATCGTCGATCTCCCCGACCCGACATCCGGGGCGCTCGTCGACGAGCTCGCCGACGCCGGTCAGGCACTCGACTGGTTCACCCTCGAGCGGCAGGTGCTGGTCGCCGTGGCCCGGCAAGCAGTAGCCGGCGAACGTGACACTTACACCTGGCGGCTGACCTGGACAATGGCGAACTACCTGGATCGTCGCGGACATTGGGTCGACTGGATGGACATCCAGGATTGCGTTGGGTGTGGCTCTTCTGGAGTGACCGTGCCGATGGGGCGGGCGCGATCTGGCGATGGCTCCTGCGTCAGGCTTGGCCGGGTTTGGGTGTGATCGGCGCGTTGGTGCCGTGATGTGGGCGGGCTCCTGGTAGATCGACAGGTTGCGAAGCCAAACGATCTTCAAACCAGGAGCCCGTGATGTCATCTTCCCCTGTCTGCACCTGCGGTGTCTGCCCGGCCCACGGCCCAGCCGGCCACGACGCCGAGCACCCCGGCGGCGGGGCGGGGTGGGCCGGCCCGGTCCGGCAGTACCTGGAGTCGGTGGTGGTGTGGCTGGACGGGCCGGAGGCGATGGGTGCCGGGCACGGTGAGCTGGAAGCCCGGCTGCAGGTCCACTCGCGGGAGCAGTATCGGCTGCTCTTGCAGGGGCATCTGGATGAGCGTGCCCGGTTGGAGAAGCGCCGCAGCGCGGTGACCGGAAGCGATGGCGTGTCGCGGCCGCGGGTGGAGAACGGCCACCGCCGCGGGTTGAGCACCGTGTTCGGGCCGGTCACGGTGACCCGCAAGGCCTACCGGGCCGTTCCGGGCACTACTGCCGGCGAGGTCGGCAGCGCCTGTCCGACCACCTCGGACGCCCCGCCCGGGCCAGCGCCAGACCTGATGGCCGACGGCACCGGCACGACAACCGACACGGCGCCACCAGCAGCGGCGCCACCAGCAGCGGCGCCACCAGCAGCGGGGCCCGATGCAGCGGGGCCCGATGCAGCGGAGCCGGCACCGCGGAATCTGTATCCGGCCGATGCGGTGCTGAGCCTGCCGGTGGGCAGGCACTCGACAGGACTGAAGCGGTTGGCCGCGGTGGAGGCGGCGCGCGGGTCGTTCGCCGATGCCCGGGAGGCGATCGAGCGGGCCACCGGGGTGCGGCTGGGCAAGCGGCAGGTGGAGCAGCTGGCCCGCACGGCCGCGGTGGACACCGAGGCGTTCTACGCCGCCCGCCGGCCCCAGCCGCGCCCGGACCGGGTGCTGGGCCTGCAGGCCGACGGCAAGGGCATCGTGATGCGCCCGGGCAGCCTGCGTCCCGGCACGGCCGCGCGGGCCGCCCAGGCTACGGCGAAGCTGGCCACCCGCCTGTCGCCCGGGGAGAAACACGGCCGCAAGCGGATGGCCGAGATCGTCGCGGTGTACGACCTGGACCCCGTCCCCCGCACGGTCGCCGACATCATCCCCAGGAGCCGCAGATCACAGCGGGACACCCCGGCCCGCCGGCCGGGCCCGGTGGTGACCGGCAAATGGCTGGCCGCCAACGTCACCGACGACCTCCCCGCCGTCATCGCGGCCATGTTCGACCAGGCCGAACGCCGCGACCCGGCCCACGAGCGGACCTGGGTCGCGCTGGTCGACGGCAACCGCCAGCAGATCGACACGATCTGTGGCCAGGCCACCGCCCGCGGCGTCACCGTCACCATCGTGATCGACTTCGTGCACGTCCTCGAGTATTTGTGGAAGGCCGCCTGGACGTTCTTCTACCCCGGCGACGGTGACGCCGAGGCCTGGGTCGCCGACCGGGCCCGCACCATCCTGACCGGCCGCGCGGTCGATGCCGCCGCCACGATCAGACACCAGGCCGACGAGGCCGGCTTCCGCGGCCGCGAACGCATCGGCGCCGACGACGCGGCCGCCTACCTCACCCGCAAGGCCCCCTCCTGGACTACGCCACCGCCCTGGCCAACGGCTGGCAGATCGCCACCGGCATCATCGAGGGCGCCGCACGGTTCCTGATCAAGGACCGGATGGACATCACCGGCGCCCGGTGGAGCACCCCCGGAGCCCAAGCCGTCCTCCGGCTCCGCGCCGTCATCGCCAACGGCGACTTCGACGAGTACTGGCAGTACCACCAGCTGCAGGAACTACGCCGCAACCACCTCGACCGCTACCAAGAACTCGATCTTGCAGCCTAACCCTCACATCACTGCAGAAGAGCCACACCCGATTGCGTTCTTCACACTGCGGCCAGCGTGAAGATCGGAAAGCACAGGCCGTCACCCATCGTGGGATGCAACGCGCCTACCTGCAGAGCGGGCAGCTCGATGCCGTGGATCGTCACGGCCGGCATGCCCTCGAACTGTTCGCGCAGCTCGGCATCCACACCGGCCAGGCCCAAGTACACCTGCTTCTGGGCGCAGCGGCAGTGGGGCAGCAGCGCAACCTGGACGCCGTGAACCATTACCTGCGCGCAGAAGAACTCTATCGGGGTGCCGGACACAAGGCAGGGCGGGCGAACGCCAT
>DASRIS010000162.1:0-16300 GCA_035649895.1 Micromonosporaceae bacterium
GCCCCGGTTTGGACTGCCGGTGCTGGGCGTGGACCTGCCAGCGCCGGTTCAGCTCGGCTTCCCACGACCGAGCCGTCCGCTCGGCGTTGGCCCTACGCTCCTGGGCCATCCGCTTCGCCTCAGCCTGTCGTGCTTCTGCGATGCTCTCTGCCTCGTCCTGTCTCTCCCGGCTGAGACGGAGAGCGGCCTCGTGCCGCTCGCGTACCAGCTTGACCCGCTCGCCGGCGGCGACCACCGAGCGCCGTAGGTCGGCGAGCTCGGCATCCATCCGCGGCCACCGCTTTGCGGCCTGATGAACCTTGGACCGCTCGGCGCAGATGCTCCGCGACCGCGCTTCGACGGCGCGGAACTCCGCGACCGCCGCCGACCATGGCTGTTCAGGGGTGGTCTGCTCGTAGCCTTTGAGCACCGCAAGCAGCCCGAGCCAGGTCTCGTCGTCTGGTGGGCCGTCGGGGGTGTGGTACCAGAACGCGTCCACGAACCGACCCCGGTTGGCCTTGTTGCCCAGCCGGGCCGCCACGAGCGCCCATGCCTGGTTGCTCGCCGGCTTTGGCGCGGGCTGCTTGGTCTCGGCGTCGGGCTCTGGGGCGAGCAGGGCCGTGGCGATCTCGGGGAAGTAACCCACCGCGGTCGCCTGCTGCCGCCACGACCCATCGACTGCGTCCGCAGCCGGGATCTCGTCGGTGACGTTCTGCACTGCCCCGTTGTTCGCCGATGCGACCACCATCTCGAAGCCGGTGAGGTCGGGTTGCCAGGCGCTGAGGACTCGGGTGCGTTCCCCGGTACGCCATCGCAGCTGCCCGCCGGTGAACGCCTTGGTTGGGTCCGACAGTGCCGCCAACCGCCGGGCCCGCTCCACCACCAGCGCCGCTATGAGGTCACGCAGCATCGTCGTCTTTCCGGTACCAGGCGGGCCGTTGACCCCTACCACACCGGCATCGGCGATTCTCATCGCGGTATTGACTGCCAGCTGCTGGTTCAGCGCGAGCGCATGCTCAGTGTGGCTGGGCCAGCGGCCCGCGGGCACCGCATCCGGGGCGGTAGCGGTCAGCACGGCTTCGATCTCGGCGCGCACGTCCACCCGCTGGGCGGTGGGGATCTCAGCCTCGGGCCGCAGGTACTCACGCAGGGCAGCGCCAACGTCTCCCCTGGCCATCCGCTCGGCGACCCGGCCCAGGTCGCCGATGACGAAGCTGTTCAGGAACTCATGACCACCCGCCTTGTCCGCCTTGCGCCTGGCCACAACCTGGCTGCTGATGCGGATCTCCGCACAGGACAGCGCGGTGCCGACTCCGGCTTCGGCCACAGCGGCAGCCAGGCAGCTGCCAAGGTCGGCATGGTCCAGCATGCGCGGGACCGGGACGTGCCGCGGCGGGGCGTCGTCCTCCTGTGGGCCGGTCAGATAGTCGGTTACCAGGTCACGCCACGCCTCGCCGAATGCCGCCGTAGCCTCGTCGAACCCGGTGAGCCAGCCCTGCCTGCGCCGCCTCGGGCGCAGCACCTGGCCGGTAGCCCACGCACAGCTGGAAAGCACCTCGGAGCCGATGAGCGCGCACCCATCCTCGCCGACCACGAACGCGGCTATGGCACTCTCTCCCGCGGGACGCTCGTCAAAGCTGTCCTCATCCGGGGCAAAGACGCGCGAGAGTGTCTCGAATACCGCGTCGAGGGGGTAGATCCCCAGGTAGACCACGTGCCGCCAGGCTTGGTTCGGGCGCAGCTTCCGACGAGCGAGCTCGTGGCCGGGCTCCCACGGCAGCGGCTCGCCCGGCCGCACCGCGAACACCAGCCGCTCGCGGTCCACCTTCTCGACACTCTGCGGACTGAACATCTCCACAGTCCGCCAGAACTGGACGATCTCGGCCCGCCTCGCGTCCGCCCTCCGCGCCACCCCAGCTCCGATCGTCGACTAGGAACTACCGAACACGATCTGACGAAAGGTCTAGAGCATAGCGAGCGGTCTCATACCGCCAGTCCCGCCCGAGATCATTGGTGTGGGTGCCGACCCGCGCGAAGCGCGGCGGCGAGGCATACCATCCGCCGATGACCCGGTACGAAGGATCCGACCAGTTCCGGGAGGCGGAGCTGGTCGACGTGGACATGTCGCGGGCGGTCTTCCGTGAGGTCGACCTGTCCGAGGTACGCATGCGCGGCGTGCTGCTGACCGGCGCCGACATCGACGGGGACATCCGGGGGCTGCGGCTCAACGGTGTCGAGGTGGCGCCGCTGGTCGAGGCGGAGCTGGACCGCAGGCACCCGGAGCGGGCCCAGCTGCGTCCCACCACCGCCGGCGGCATGCGCACCGCGTGGGCGGTGGTGGAGTCGTTCTGGGCGGCGACCATGCAACGGGCCGGCCGGCTGCCAGAGGCCGACCTGCACCGGTCGGTCGACGAGGAGTGGTCCTTCGCCCAGACGCTGCGGCACCTGGTGTTCGTGACCGACGCGTGGCTCAGCCACGCCGTGCTGGGCGAGGCCCGGCCGTTCCACCCGCTCGGCCTGCCGGCGGCCTTCCACACCGGCACCGAGGCGTACGGCGTCGACACCTCGGCGCAGCCCGAGCTCGCCGACGTGGTGGCCGCCCGCGCCGAGCGGGTCGCGTCGGTGCGCGACTTCCTCGCCGCCGCCACCCAGGCCGACCTCGACCAGGTACGGCCGGCGAACCCGGCGCCGGGCTGGCCGCCGCCCCAGCCGCGCACCGCCGCCTCGTGCCTACGGGTGATCCTCAACGAGGAGTGGACGCACCACCAGTTCGCCGTGCGCGACCTGGCGGTGGTCGAAGCCGGACGGTGAGCCCGCCTACCAGGCGACCGGGAGCTTGTGCACGCCGTAGATCCCGCGGTCGTGGCGCATCGGGATGTCCTCCGGCTCAGCCGCGAGCCGCAGCTGCGGGAACCGGTCGAACAGGGCGCGGTAGCCGATGCGCATCTCGATGCGGGCCAGCTCCTGCCCGATGCACAGGTGCACCCCGTGGCCGAGGGCCAGGTGCCCGGTCGGCGGCCGGCTCAGGTCCAGCTTGTCCGGGTCGGGGAACTGGGCCGGGTCGCGGTTGGCCGCGGGCAGCGAGACCAGCACGGTCTCCCCGGCCTTGACCAGCTGGCCGTCGAGCTCGACATCCTCCAGCGCGACGCGCATCGTGCCGAACTGGGTGATCGTCACGTACCGCAGCAGCTCCTCGACGGCGCCGTCGATCAGCGACGGGTCGGCCCGCAGCGCGGCGAGCTGCTCGGGGTGGCGCAGCAGCGCGTACGTGCCGAGCGCGAGCATGTTGGCGCTGGTCTCGTAGCCGGCGACGAGCAGCAGGTGGGCGATGTTCGTCACCTCCTCGTCGGTCAGCTCCCCGCTCTGGACCAGCCCGCTGAGCATGTCGTCAGCCGGCTCGGCGCGCTTGGTCTGGACGAGCTGGTGCAGGTAGCCGCCGATGCTGGCGATCGCCTTGAAGATCTCCTCCTTGTCGACGTTGAGCGCGAGCACCGTCTCCGAGTCGCGCTGGAACCGCTCCCGGTCGGCGTACGGCACGCCGAGCAGGTCACAGATCACCAGTGAGGGGATGGGCAGGGCGAACTCCTGCACCAGGTCGACCGGCGGGCCGGCCTGCTCCATCGCGTCCAGCCGCTCGTCGGTGAACCGCTGGATCCTCGGCTCGAGCTGGCGCATCCGGCGCACGGTGAACTGGCCGGTGAGCAGGCGACGGTAGCGGGTGTGCTCCGGCGGGTCCATCCGGATGAAGAAGCCGGGCTGTGCCGGCGTCGGCTTCTCCTCGGCGAACGGGTGCGGGATGGGCGAGTGCCGAAGCTCCTGGCGCGCGCTGAAGCGGGGGTCGTCGAGCACGACGCGTGCCGCGGAGTAGCTGGTGACCAACCATCCGACGTGACCGTCCACATACGCCAGCGGGGTGACCGGCTGCTCCTCCCGCAGCCGTCCCAGCTCGTCCGGGGGGTCAAAGATGGTGCTGCGGGCGGTGGGCAGCTTGATCGGGGTGGACACAGCCTCTGCCATCTCGCGCTCCTTCAAAGGGTGCACAGTCAGGTGCCCTCATCAAAGCGGAGCTGTCTAAAGCCTTTCTTGCGTGTACGGAACAGGCGTATCCGACGGTCATCGGCAGCGCCAGCTCTGTGGGCTGAGAGGAGCGGGGTGGGCTGGTAGGCGACAGCAGGGCCGGCGAGGCGTCGCGTACGTCAGGGCTTGGTCGGGGGCTCGATGAGGCTCCATGACGTACGCCGCGACCCCCGCATGGCGGTGCGCGGCCCCACGCTCGAGCCGCCGGGGGACCCGGACGCCTGGCCCGGCGGCGCGAAGCTGGCCGGGACCGCCGAGGCTCAGGCCGACATCCGGTCCACTGAGGCCACCTCGTCCGCGTCGAGCGAGAACCCGAACACGTCCAGGTTGGCGGTGATGCGCTGCGGGTTGACCGACCTCGGGATGACCGGGATGGCGCGCTCCACGTACCACCGCAGGACGACCTGGGCCGGGCTCACCCCGTGGCGGGAGGCGATCCCGGCCAGGACGCGGCTACCCAGGTCGGTGTCCTTGAGCGGGCTGTAGCCCTCGACCACGACCCGCCGCTCGCTGTGGTCGGCGAGCAGCTTGGCGTCGAACCGGCTCGGGCTGAACGGGATCTGGTTCACCACGGGCGCCTGCCCGGTCTCCTCGATGAGCTCGTCGATCTGGTCGACCCGGTAGTTGCTGACCCCGACGGCCTTGACCAGCCCCTGCTCCTGAGCGGCGAGGAACGCCTGCCAGGTCTTCGGCGCCGCGGTGGACCGGGGCGGCCAGTGCACCAGCCACAGGTCGACGTACTCGGTGCCCAGCGCACGCAGGCTGGCGGTGAGCGTCTCCCGCTCGCGGCCGGCGTTCCCCGGCGGGAGCTTGGTCGTGACGAACACCTCCGCCCGGTCCACGCCGCTGTCCCGCAGCGCCCTGCCCACGTCGGCCTCGTTGCCGTACATCGTCGCGGTGTCGATGTGCCGGTAGCCGGCCTCCAGCGCGTGGCGGATGGCCTCGTACCCCCGCTGGCCCCGCAGCTGCCACGTGCCGAGCCCCACCACCGGCATGGCGCCGCCGCCGGCCAGCGCCACCGTACGGGTCTGTTCCAGCCCACCCATGACAGTCATCCTCTCCTGGCCTGCCGCGGCACCGGCCCGCGCCCCTGCGCTCACCCCCGGCCACCGGCACCCGGCAGCGCCGGAGCCGCCAGCGTTGCTGGGGCCGCCGGCGGGGCCGGGGCCGCCGGGTCGACCGGCGGGACCGACCCGCCCGGGACCGAGGCGGGCGGGACCACCGGCGGGGCCGGGGCAACCGGCGGCGACGCGAGCGAGGCGCGCTCCTCGGCGGTGAGTGGCGGCTCGGTCAGCGCCGGGTGGGCTGGCGGGCGCCGCAGCGCGGCCACGATCTCCGCCTCCTCCAGGCTGTCCAGGGGCGCCGAGAGCGTGTTCACCCGGATCGTCGCGGCGCTCACCACCGGCTCGCGGACCGCGGCGAGACCGACCAGGTCGGCCAGCCGCCGCCCCTGCGGGGACTGGCGGGCCAGGCGCGGGTCGACGACGTCGTAGCGGCACTGCGGGTAGCAGATGTCCTGCATCGTGGCGAGGATCCAGGCGTCGTCGACGGCCGCGCCGACGGCGCGCTGGGCGGCGGCGGCCAGCCCCGGGCCGGGCCCGTGCCGGCGCAGGGTCAGGTCCAGCGCTGCCGCGGCCCGCGCCGCGGTGCTCATGCCGTGGCCGTAGACCGGGTTGAACGCGGCCACCGCGTCGCCGGCCACCACCAGCCCCTCCGGCCAGCCGGGGCCGAGCCGCTCGAACCGTAGCCGGCGGTTGACCGTGCTGCGGGTGCCGCGCACCGGCGTGAGCGGTTCGGCGGTGGCGATCAGCTCCGCGATGAGCGGGTGCCGGATACCGCGGGCGTACGCGAGGAAGCCCGCCTCGTCCATGGGCGGCTCGCCGCCGCGGGTGCCCGACAGCGTGACGATCCAGCGACCATCCTCGATCGGCAGCAGCGCGCCGTTCTGCCCGGGCCGGGGCACCCGGTGGTCGGCGTAGAGGACCACCGGAGGGAAGGGGTGGGTCGCCCGGTAGACCCGGGTGGCGTAGGTGATCCCGGTGTCGACGACGTCCTCCTCGACCGGCGGCGTGCCGAGGTCGCGCAGCCAGCGCCGCAGCGAGGAGCCGCGGCCGGTGGCGTTGACGACGAGGTCCGCCCCGAGCTGGACCTCGGCCGCGCCGTCGAGCAGGACCCGCGCCCCGGTGACCTTGCCGGCGTCCCCGCACAGGCCGGTCACCGTGGTGTTCTCCAGCACGGCGACCCGCTCGTCGCGCAGCACCTCCTCGCGGACCACCCAGTCGATCAGGGACCGGCTGCAGGTCAGCATGTAGCCGGCGGCCGGGAAGCGGTGCTGCCAGCCGTACGCGGTCAGCGACACCGCACCCTCGGGCAGGCCGATGCGGTGTGCGCCGGCGGCGAGCAGCCGGTCGATGGTGCCCGGCAGCAGCGCGTCGACGACCGCGGCGCCACCGGACATGAGCAGGTGGGCGTGCTGGGCCTGGGGCACGCCCCGGCGCAGGCGCGGCCCGTCCGGGTAGCGGTCCCGTTCGACCACGGTGACCGCGTCGAAGTGCGGGGCGAGGGCGCGGGCGGCGAGCACCCCGGCCAGGCCGCCGCCGAGGACCACAGCGCGCGCGGTCACGACTCGGCCCCCCAGGCGATCGGCAGGCAGCGCGGGCCGTACGGCACGATGTTCTCCCGCATCGGCACCTCCTCGGCGGGCACGGCCAGGCGCAGCGTCGGGAACCGCCGTAGCAGCGCGGTGTACGCCACCCGCATCTCGATGCGGGCCAGCTGCTGCCCGATGCACTGGTGCACCCCGTAGCCGAAGGCCAGGTGGCGGCTTGCCGGGCGGGTGACGTCGAGGTGCTCCGGTTCGTCGAACCGGCGCGGGTCGCGGTTGACCGCGGCGAGCGAGAGGGTCACCACCTCCCCGGCCCGGACCAGCTCGCCGCCCACCTCGACGTCGGCCAGCGCCGCCCGGATCGGCCCGATGTGCAGCGAGGGTACGTAGCGCATCAGCTCCTCGACCGCGCTCTCGACCAGCTCCGGCCGGGCCCGCAGCCGGGCCAGCTGCTCCGGGTGGGACAGCAGCGCGTACACGCCGAGCCCGATCATGTTCGCAGTGTTGTCGAAGCCGCCGATGAGCAGCAGCGACACCACCCGCAGGATCTCCTCCACCGACAGCTCCCCGGCGGTGGCCAGGTCGCTCATCAGGTCCTCGGCCGGCGCCGCCCGCTTTCGTCGCAGCAGGTCGTGCAGCGTGCGGTGGATGCCGGCACCGGCCCGGCGGACCTCATCCGGCGTGGACTCGAACCGGAACATCATGGTCACCTTGTCGTGCAAGGCCCCGGCCTCGGCGTATGGCATGCCGACCAGCTCGCAGATCGCCAGCGACGGGATCGGGTACGCGTACGCCCGCATCATGTCGACCGGCGGGCCCTGCCGCTGCATGGCGTCGAGGTGCTCCTCGGCGATCTCCTCGATCCGCGGCATCAGCTGCCGCATCCGGCGCATCGTGAACTGGCCGGCGAGCAGCTTGCGAAAGCGGGTGTGCTCCGGCGGGTCCATGAAGATGAACTCCCCCGGCCCGGCCGGCACCCGCTCCATGTGCCCGAGCCACTGCACGGGCAGCCGTTGCAGCTCCTTGCGGGCGCTGAAGCGGGGGTCGCTGAGCACGGCCTGCGCCTCCGGGTGCCCGGTCACCAGCCAGCCGACCGACCCGTCGGCGTAGCGCAGCCGGGTGACCGGCCGGGTGCCGCCAAGCGCGGTCAGCTCCTCGGGCGGGTCGAACGGGCAGGTACGGACGGTCGGCAGCGGCGGCGGTGTGGCGTGGGTCTGCGTCATCGTGGCTCCTCTGCCTGGGACGGCTCCTCGCTGCGAGGGTCCTCGGCCGACATGGGTGGGGTGGTGTCGGCGTCCCCGCCGTTCGGCTGCTCGAGGTGGGCGGTGGCGACCTTTGCGCGCCCGGTCTGGTCCGGCACGGGGTGCTGCCCGTTCGGCGGTACCACCGCGACGAGCGGCGCGCTGGGCAGCCAGTAGTGCTCACGCTGGAACGCGTAGGTGGGCAGGGCGACCGGCCGGGCGCCGGTCTTGGCGAAGACGGCCGGCCAGTCCACGGGTACGCCGCTCACATGCGCTCTCGCCAGAGCACCGATATCGGCCTCAGGGCCGGTCGCGCCCTCTGCCGCGTCGCCGGCCGGCTCCAGTGCGCCGCCGGGCTCGACGTACCCAGTGGTGACGGCGGGGTGCGCCGCGCCGCGCTCCACGGCGGCGAGCCCGTCGAGCAGGTCGTGCCGGTCGGCGGCGAGCACCGCTGCCCGGTGCTCGAACGCGCTCCGCGAGATGGCGAGGGCACCGGCCACGTCCCACGGGTCCAGCTCGGGCCGGGCGTCGAGGTACGCCCGCAGCCTGGCCGCCTGGGCCCGCAGCGCCGCCACGGATCGGCCGGAGACCAGCCAGGGCACCGGGCCTGCGGGGCGACCGCCTGTCGCCGCAGCGGCGTCCAGGTCGGGCCCTGGCGGCGCCTCCTCCAGGATGAGGTGGGTCTTGGTGCCACTGGCGCCGAACGACGACACGCCGGCCCGGCGCGGTCTGCCCGGGTCCGGCCACGGCACCGTCCCCGACAGCAGCGACACCCCGCCCGAGGCCCAGTCCACCTGTGGCGTCGGGTGCTCCGCGTGCAGGCTGCGGGGCAGCACCCGGTGCTGCAGCGACAGCACCGTCTTGATGACCGCGACCACGCCGGAGGCGGCGTGTGCATGGCCGATGTTGGACTTCACCGTGCCCAGCCACAGTGGACGGTCGGCCGGACGGCCCTGCCCGTACGTGGCGACCAGGGCCTGCGCCTCGATCGCGTCGCCCAGCGGGGTGCCGGTGCCGTGCGCCTCCACCGCGTCCACCTCGTCCGCGACGATGCCCGCACTGGCCAGCGCCTGCCGGATCACCCGCTGCTGGGACGGGCCGTTCGGGGCGGTCATCCCGTTGCTCGCGCCGTTGTGGTTGACCGCAGAGCCACGGATGACGGCCAGCACCGGGTGGCCGCGGCGGTGGGCCTGCGACAGCGGCTCCAGGACCAGCATCCCGGCGCCCTCGGCCCAGCCGGTGCCGTCGGCGGCGGCCGAGAACGGCTTGCAGCGCCCGTCCGTGGCGGCGCCGCCCAGATCATGATAGGCGACCGGGTACGCCAGCACGGTCACCCCGCCGGCCAGTGCCATGCCGCACTCGCCGCTTCGTAGGGCCTGGCAGGCCAGGTGCAGCGCGACCGCGGAAGACGAGCATCCGGTGTCGACGGTGAGCGTAGGCCCTTCCAGCCCGAGCGCGTACGCCACCCGGGCCGAGGCGAACGGCCCGCCGCTGCCCGTACCGACCCACGGCCGGCTCTCCGGCGGGACCTGCCGTACGTCCGAGACGTAGCTCTGCGAGATGGCGCCGAAGAAGACACCGACCTGGTCACCGCGCAGGCGCTGCGGGTCGGTACCGGCCCGTTCGAGGGCCTCCCACGCCAGCTCCAGCAGGAGCCGGTGCTGCGGGTCCATGGCCAGTGCCTCGGCGGCGCTGATGTCGAAGAAGCCCGCGTCGAACCGGCCGGCACCGGTGATGAACCCACCCTCACGGATCAGGTGCAGGCCAGGAGCGACCATCTCGCCGGGGGCGAGCGCGGACAGGTCCCAGCCGCGGTCGGCGGGCGGGGCGGTTATCGCGTCCCGATGCTCGGTGACCAGGTGCCACAGCTCCTCCGGCGTCTCGACGCCACCGGGCAGGCGGCACGCCATGGCGACGATGGCGATCGGCTCGCCGTCGGTAGCCCCGGTCCGGGCGGGAGCCGGCGCCGGGGCCGGTGCGGCCGCCCCGAGCATGCGCTCGTGCAGGTGGTGGGCCAGGGCGGTGGGGTTGGGATAGTCGAAGACCAGGCTGGCCGGCAGGGTCAGCCCGGTCGCGGTGCCAAGGCGGTTACGCAGCTCGACCGCTGTCATCGAGTCGAACCCCAGCTCCCGGAACGCCCGCGCAGGGGCGAGCGGGTCGGCGCTGGTGTGCCCGAGCACCGCGGCGCCGTGGCTGCGGACCAGGTCCAGCAGCACCCGTTGCCGCTGTGCCGGCACCAGCCCGGAGAGCCGTTCCGCGAGCGCCGAGCCGTCGGCCCCACCGCTGCGGGCCTGGCCGGTCTCGGCGGCCTCGATGATGCGCCGCGCCTGGGGCACGCCGGACAGGAGCGGGCTGGGCCGGCCGGAGGTGAACAGCGGCACGAACCGCTGCCAGTCCACGTCGGCGACCATGAGGCAGGTCTCCCCGTCACCGACCGCCCGGGCCAGCGCGGCGAATGCCAGCTGCGGGTCGAGCATGGGCAGGCCCTGCCTGCGGGAACGGTCGGTCAGCGCCTCCCGCAGCAGGCCGCTGCGCGGGTCGGCGTCGTTGAACGCGTCCCACATCCCCCACGCCACCGACGTCGCGGCCAGCCCCCGCGCCCGTCGCCGCTGCGCCAGAGCGTCCAGGTAGGCGTTCGCCGCTGCGTACCCCGCGTGCTCCCCGCTGCCCCACACCCCCGACACCGACGAGAACAGCACGAACGCGTCCAGCTCAGGGCCGTCGAAGACCTCGTCCAGCCACCGCGCCCCTCCTGCCTTCGCGGCCAGGTTCGTGGCCAGATGCTGCGGTGTCACATCGGTCAGGTTGCCCAGCTCCACCTCGGTGGCGGTGTGTAGTACCGCCTGCACCTGGCTGCCCTCGTCCCGCAGCCGGGTGGCCAACCCCGCGACCGCGTCCCGGTCAGTCACGTCGCACGCCGCCACCGTGACCCGTACGCCCGCGGCCAGCAGCTCCGTCTCCAGCTCCGCGACGCCGCTCGCATCGCGGCCCCGGCGGCTGGTCAGCACCACGTGCTGCGCGCCGTTGGCGGCCAGCCACCGAGCCAGGTGGGTGCCGAGCGATCCGCTGCCACCGGTCACCAGCACCGTCCCGGTGGGCCGCCAGGGCCCGTGCCCGCTGCCGGCCCGCCGCGGGGCGGGTACCAGCCGCCGCCCGAACACCCCGGACGCGCGTACCGCGACCTGGTCCTCCCCGCCCGACCCGGCCAGCACCCCCGCCAGGCTGTGCCACGCCTCCGCGTCCATCTCCTCGGGCAGGTCCACCAGCCCACTCCACAGCCGGGGATGCTCCAGCGCCGCTACCCAGCCCATCCCCCACACCTGCGCCTGCACCGCGCCGGCCACCGTCTCGTCGGCGCCGGTCGCCACGGCGGCGCGGGTCACGCACCACAGCCGGGTGCCCCACCCGGTGTCCACCAGCGCCTGCACCAGCGCGACGGTGCCCGACAGCCCGGCCGGCAGCACCGGGTACGCCTGGTGCTGCCGCTCATCCCAGGCCAGCAGCGACACCACGCCCGCTGGGAAGCCTGCGTGGTCCTCCCCCAGTGCCTCGGTCAAGACCGCGGCCATCCCGGCCCGGTCCACCCTGGAGGCATCGACCGCCATAAGCACCACCTGCGCCCCACCGGCCTGCAGCGCCTCAACGCACGCCGTGACCGCCTCGCTGCGGTCCCCGGCCCGCTCCGGCGCCACCACCAGCCAGGTCCCGGCCAGCGCGGCACTGGGCGGGTCGACGACGCGCCGCCACTCGACCCGGTACCGCCAGGAGTCGGCAGCGTAGTCCGTGCGGCGGCGGCGCCGCCATCCCGACAGCGCGGGCAGCATGGCGGACAACACGGCCGGGTCCGCCGCACCGTCACCCGTGTCCAGCTCGGCGGCGAGCGCCTGCGCGTCCTCCCGCTCGACCAGGTCCCAGAAGTCCGCGTCCGGCCCTGTCGCCGGGCCTGCCGCGGTGGCCGACGGGTCCTGCTGCAGCCAGTACTGGCGGTGCTGGAATGCGTAGGTGGGCAGGTCCACCCGCTGCCCACACAGCCGCCAGTCCACGCCGACGCCGTGCACGTACGCCTCGGCGAGGCTGGTCAGGAACCGGGTGGGGCCGCCGTCGCCGCGCCGCAGCGACCCGACCGCGGGGATGTCCGGGACACCCGTGGCGAGAATCGGGTGCGGGCTGCACTCGACCAGCAACCCGAACCTGTCGTGCTGCAGCCGCTGCACCGCGTCGTGGAACCGCACGGTCTGCCGCAGGTTGGCAAACCAGTAGTCGGCATCCAGGGCGGACGTGTCCACCCAGTCCCCGGTGACCGTGGAGATCATCGGCACCGTGGACCGCTGGGGGCGCACGCCGGCCAGGTCCGCCATGAGCCGGTCCCGGATGGCGTCCATCTGGGCCGAATGGCCCGCGCAGTCCACCGGGACCCGCCGGGTCCGCACCTCCTCGGCTGCACAGGCGGCCAGCAGCTCGTCCACGGCCGGCGGCTCCCCGGAGACGGTGACCGTGGCCGGGCCGTTGACCGCCGCCACCGCCAGCCGGTCACCCCAGGCGGCGATGCGCCGGCGCACCTCGTCCTCGGGTAGGGACACCGACGCCATCGCGCCTCGGCCGGCCACCTCCACCAGCGCCGCGCTGCGGCGCACCACCATCCTCGCGGCATCGGCCAGGCTGAGAGCGCCGGCCACGCATGCGGCGGCGATCTCGCCCTGCGAGTGGCCGACCACCGCCGGGGGCTCAACACCGTGGTGGCGCCACAGCTGCGCCAGGGACACCATCACCGCGAACAGCGCCGGCTGCACCACGTCCACCCGGTCCAGCGCCTGCTCGTCGCCGAGCACGTCAAGCAGCGACCAGCTGGTGTGCGCCGCCAACGCCTCCGCGCACTCGGCCAGCCGTGCCGCGAACACCGGCGACGCCTCCGCCAGCGCCAGCCCCATCCCCGCCCACTGCGAGCCGTGACCGGGAAACACGAACACCACCCGACCCGGATGTACCTCCCCCTCCACCACGTTCGGCGCCGGCTCACCCATCGCCAGAGTGGCCAACCCGGCCAGTGCGTCATCGCGGCCGGTGGCCACCACGACCGCCCGGTGCCGCAGCGCGGCCCGAGTGGTCGTCAACGAGAACGCGACGTCGACCAGGCGTTTCTCGAGATCAGCCTCCACAAAGGACCATAGTCGAGCCGCCTGGGCTCGCAGCGCCGGCGCTGACTTCGCCGACAGCACGCACGGCAGTGGCGCGTCACCAAACGGCGCCGGCGCCGGCTCACTGGAGACCGGCTCCACCGGGTCGGCGGACGGCTCCGCCACACCCGGGACCGGCTCTACCACACCCAGGACCGGCGGCGGTGCCTGCTCGATAACTACGTGGGCGTTGGTGCCGCTGATCCCGAAGGATGACACGCCCGCCCGCCAGGGGCGCCCCACCTGCGGCCACGGCCTAGCCTCGGTCAGCAGCGCCACCGTGCCCGTCGACCAGTCCACCTCCGGGGTAGGCGCGTCCACGTGCAGCGTCGGTGGCAGCATCCCCTCCCGCAGCGCCAGCACCATCTTGATCGCGCCGGCGACCCCGGCGGCCGCGGCGGTGTGGCCGATGTTCGACTTGACCGAGCCGAGCCACAGTGGACGATCAGCGGGCCGGTTCCTGCCGTAGGTGGCGATCAGCGCCTGCGCCTCGATCGGGTCGCCCAGCTGGGTCCCGGTCCCGTGCGCCTCCACCGCGTCCACGTCGGAGGGGCCCAGGCGGGCGTTGGCCAGCGCCGCTCGGATCACCCGCTGCTGCGACGGACCGTTCGGCGCGGACAGCCCGTTGCTCGCCCCGTCCTGGTTCAGCGCGGTGCCGCGCACCACTGCCAGCACCGGATGGCCGTTGCGCTGCGCGTCGGACAGCCGCTCCAGCAGCAGCACCCCGACGCCTTCGGACCATGCGGTCCCGTCGGCGGCGGCGGCGAACGCCTTGCACCGGCTGTCCATGGACAGCGCCCGCTGCCGGCTGAACTCCACGAAGCCGACGGGCGTGGACAGCACCGTGGCGCCCGCCGCCAAGGCGAGGGAGCACTCTCCGGCGCGCAGCCCCTGGACGCCCAGGTGCAGCGCGACGAGCGACGACGAGCAGGCAGTGTCCACGGTCACCGAAGGGCCCTCCAGCCCGAAGGTGTACGAGACCCGCCCGGAGAGCACGCTCGTGGTGCTGCCGGTGAGCCCGTACCCCTCGACCGCCTCCACCGTGTGCTGCGTGCCGTACCCGGACCAGGCGCCGCCGACGAACACCCCGGTGTGGCTGCCCTTGACCGACGTCGGGTCGATGCCGGCCCGCTCGAAGACCTCCCACACGGTCTCCAGCAGCAGCCGCTGCTGCGGATCCATGGCCAGCGCCTCCCGCGGCGAGATCCCGAAGAACTCCGCGTCGAAGTCGGCCGCGCCGGCCAGGAACCCGCCCTCGCGGACGTACGTCTTGCCCGAGCGGTCGGGGTCGGGGTCATAGAGCGACTCCAGGTCCCAGCCCCGGTCGTTAGGGCAAGGGCCGATCGCGTCCCCGCTGCTCACCAGGAGCCGCCACAGGTCCTCCGGTGAGGCGACCCCGCCCGGGAACCTGCACGCCATGCCGATGATCGCGACCGGTTGCCGGGCCACGGCGAGAAGCTCCTGGTTCTGCTGGCGCAGTCGCTCGTTCTCGGTCAGCGATGCCCGCAGCGCTTCGACGATCTTGTCGGTCGGGATGCTCATCGTCCTCAGGCCCGTCCTCTCGCGTGGTCAGGAACTATTGCCATCGAGCGCCAGCTGCACGAGGTCGGCGACGTCCATGGTGGCGATGGCGCTGGCACCGTCGGCTGCGGCGCGGGTAGCGCCGTCCCAGCTCTGCTGCGGCATCCGGGCCAGCCGCAGCAGGGCGTCGAGGACCCCGGCCTGCCGGAACGTCTCGATCGGGACGGTGGCCAGCACCCGCCTGACCTCGTCCTCGGCCACGTCGCCGCCGCCCGGCTCGGCCGGGCCCGCCTCGGTGTCCGGAACCAGCTCGCCGTGGAGATAGTCGACGAGCGCGGCCGGGGTGGGGTAGTCGAAGACGAGCGTGGAGGGCAGCCGCAGCCCGGTCGCGCCGTTCAGCCGGTTGCGCAGCTCGACCGCTGTCAGCGAGTCGAACCCGAGGTCCTTGAACGCCCGGTCGTCGTCGATGGTGTGCGGCGAGGCGTGGCTGAGCACGGTCGCGACGTTCGTGCGTACCAGGTCCAGCAGCAGCTCCCGGCGGTCGGCGGCGGACCGGCCGGCGAGCCGCCGCGCCAGCGTCGCCCCGCCGGAGCCGTCGCCGCCGTCGGCGGTACGCCGGGCGGCCCGGACCAGGCCGCGGAACAGCGGCGGCAGCGGGCCGGAGCCGGCCTGGACGCGCAGCATGGCCGGGTCCAGCCGGACCGGGACCAGCAGCGGCTCGTCCACGGTGGCCGCGGCGTCGAACAGCGCGAGCCCCAGCTCGGTGGGGAGCGGCAGCACGCCGGTGCGCCGCACCCGGGCCCGGTCGCCGCTGTCCAGCTGCCCGGTCAGGCCGCTGTCCTGCGCCCAGTACCCCCACGCCAGCGAGGTCGCCGGCAGCCCGTCGCGGTGTCGCTGCTCGGCGAGGGCGTCGAGGAACGTGTTGGCGGCGGCGTAGTTGCCCTGCCCCGGCCCGCCGAACACGCCGGACGTGGACGAGTAGAGCGCGAACATGGCCAGGTCCCGGCCCTGGGTCAGCTCGTGCAGGTGCAGCGCGGCGTCGACCTTGGGGCGCAGCACCCGGTCCAGCTGGTCGCGGGTGAGCGAGGAGACCACCCCGTCGTCGAGGGCGCCCGCGGCGTGCACCACCCCGGTCAGGTTCGGGACCTCGTCGAGCAGGGCGGCGAGCGCGGCGCGGTCGGCCGTGTCACACGCCACGACCCGCGCCCGCGCACCGAGGCCGGCCAGCTCGGCGGCGAGCCCGGCCGCGCCGGGGGCGTCCGGCCCGCGCCGGCTGGCCAGCACCAGGTCGCGTACGCCGTGCGCGGTGACCAGGTGCCGGGCGAGCAGCCCGCCGAGCGTGCCGGTGCCGCCGGTGACCAGCACGGCACCGTCCGGGTCCAGCCGCGGCGGCAGGGTGAGCACGATCTTGCCGACGTGCCGGGCCTGGCTCATGTGCCGCAGCGCCTCCGGCGCCCGCCGTACGTCCCAGGTGGTCACCGGCAGCGTGTGCACGGTCCCGGCCGCGAGCAGCCGCATCACCTCGGCGAGCAGCTCGCCGATCCGGTCGGGGCCGGCCTCGGGCAGGTCGAACGCGCGGTACGTGACACCGGGGTGGGCGGCGGCCACCGCCTCGGGGTCGCGGATGTCGGTCTTGCCCATCTCCACGAACCGCCCGCCGGGGCGCAGCAGTCCCAGCGATGCGTCCACGAACTGGCCGGCCA
>DASRIS010000163.1:0-20731 GCA_035649895.1 Micromonosporaceae bacterium
GGCAGCTACGCGACGAACCCGCTGCCGCTGCCGGCGACCGAGGTCGGGCCGGTGTGGCTGGTGCCGACGCAGACCAGGAGCCTGACCGTGGAGCAGACGTCGACCGTCCCGGCCGACTTCGACCTGGCCCCGGTCAACAACGGCATCCCGGAGCTCTACGGCGTGCCCTCGGCCACGGGCCTGACCGCGAGCGCGTCGGTCCACGCCGACCGGGTCACGCACGGCATCTGGAACGCGGTCTCCACGCCGCTGGGCCCGACGAACGGGCCGGTCTCCGGCTCGACGACGCTGCGGGCCCGGGCACGCACCGAGGCGCTCGACCCGACGGTCACCTCGACCACCGGCAACGCGATGTACTTCGCGGTCGGGGTGCCGGTGCCGTTCACCCCGCTGTTCCTGCTGCCTGGCCAGTCCGGCACGATCACCGCGACGGTCACCCCGACCGGGCCCGTGGGCAGCACGGTCAGCGGCGTGATCTACGTCGAGACCTTCGCCGCCTTCTACCTTGGCCAGTCCACAGTGGACGAGGTCGCGGCGGTCCCGTACAGCTACACGGTCGGCTAGCCCGGCTGCCACGGCGGGGGCCTACCGGATGAGGTGGCGCCCCCGCCGGGGCGGGGCCCGGAGAGCCGCTGGCCAGCCCGGCCAGCCGGCGGCCGACGTGCGGCCCGGAAGCGCTTATCTGGTGGTTTCGGTCCAGAAACTTGCGATGGCGGTGAAGCGAGGTACCTGGGAGACTCGCCTGGAACGCACCCTCTGGGTGGGATAGACTCCAGTCGATCACGGGGCTGGCTCGGCTTGAGCGGGGAGGTCGTGCCGTTGGCCAGAGTTGATGTTGCGTGACTGCGGGTAACGACCATAGGGCGTGCCCGCTTCGTCACATTGGGTCACTGTGCTGCGATGTCGAGTCGGGAGGCTTTCGAGAAACGTATCCGGCTTTCGAAAAAGGGCGCCAGACCTCGCCGACTCAAGGCGTGGCCCAGCCCCGGATCGGCTTTTGTGGAAGCGCTGTCCATCGCTCGTTCATTTCGAAGGTCTATCAAAGGTACCGTGTCGTGAGAGACAGGTCTCAACACCGCCAGGTGTACGACCCGACGGCCGGCTCTCGGTCCCGACACGGTACGGGGGACGTGAGAGGGAGCCTCGAATGGAGCTCGTGGGTCGGGCTGAGGAGCTGCGCGTACTAGCGGACCTGTTCGCCGGGTGCACCCGTCCGGCCGGGTCCGTCGCCGTTGTCAGCGGCGGGGTCGCGGCCGGAAAGACCAGGCTGCTGACGGCCTTCTCGGACCAGGCATCCGACTCCGGCGCCACGGTCACGCACGCCACGTGCTCTCGGATGGAGGCCGGACTGCCCTTCGGGATGGTGAGCCAGCTCCTCCAGAGCGCCCGGCTCTCGCCCGAGGGCGAGCGGCGGGTGGCCCGGCTGCTAGGGGAGGGTGCGTCGGCCTCGACGCTCGCCGACTCCCAGTCGCCGGCGGCCGCTCGCTCCCTTGCCCGCATCATGCAGGACCTGCACATGGTGCTCATGGAGCTGGCAGAGCGGGGTCCGCTGGTCGTCGGGATCGACGACGTGCAGTACGCCGACCCGCTCTCGCTGCGCTTCCTGCTCTACTTCGTCAGCCGGCTGAGGTCGGCGCCGGTCCTGGTGGTCGTCACCGAGCTGGACTGCCTGCCCCGCGCCGACCCGTCGTTCCACGCCGAGCTGCGCAGCCATCCGCACTGCCGCCGGATCCGGTTGGGCCCGCTCTCCCAACGGGCCGTGACCGACCTGCTCACCGAGCACCTCGACACGGTCACGGCGCGCCGCCTGGCGTCCACGTACCACGAGGTCAGCGGGGGGAACCCGTTGCTGGTGCGCGCCCTGCTGGAGGACTACGCCAGCTCGGGGCCGCCGGTGCCCGGGCAGGAGATCGTCGTGGGGGACGCGTTCGGTGAGGCCGTGGTGGGCTGCCTGCACCGCGCCGGCGCGCAGACCGTGGCGGTCGCCCGGGCGTTCGCCGTACTCGGCGGGTCCGGCTCCCCGGCGCAGGTCGGCCGGCTGCTCGGGACCGCGCCGAGCGCGGTCACCCAGGCCCTGCACGGCCTCAACGTCGCCGGGCTGCTGCGGGCGGGCCAGTTCCGGCACCAGGTGGCCCGGGCCGCGGTCCTGGACAGCATGGACCCGGCGGAGCGGGCGGACCTGCACGCCCGCGCCGCCCAGACGCTCTTCGAGGAGGGCGCGCCAGCGGCCGACATCGCCGAGCACGTCGTCGCCGGCGGCCTGACCGGCCAGGCCTGGCTGCTGCCGGTCCTGCGCAAGGCGGCGGAGCAGGCGCTCGCCGGTGACCGGGTCGACCTGGCCGTCAACTGCCTCGAGCTGGCGTGCCGCTCCTGCCCGGACGAGCGGCTGCTGGCCGAGATCAGGGCCCTGCTGGCGCTGGTCGAGTGGCGGTTGGAGCCGACCAAGGCGCTGCGGCACCTGCCCGAGCTCACCACCGCGCTGCGCGAGGGCCACCTGACCGGCCACCATGCCGTCGTACCGTTCAAGCTCCTGCTCTGGCAGGGGCTCCTCGACGAGGCCCGGTGCCTGCTCGGCCAGCTGCGTGACCTGGCCGACGGCGGCCGCGACAGCGGCCTGGACGTCGCGCTGCGCACGGTGCGGCACTGGGTGGCCTGCGCCACCCCGCAGCTGCTGGGCAGCGCCGGCCAGGCGCAGCCGGAACGCGCCATCGACCGGGTGCTGCCGGCGACCGTCAGCCAGGAGATGCGCGCCGCCGCTGTGCTCGCCACGGTCCTTGCCCAGGGGGCGGACGACGACACGATCGGCGGTGCCGAGCAGGTCCTGCAGAGCTTCCGGGTCGACGACATCACGTTCGAGCCGGTGGCGCAGGCGTTGCTGGCGCTGGTCTACGCCGACCGGGTGGACCGGGCGGCGGCGTGGTGCGAGGTCCTGCTGAAGGAGACCGCGGACCGCCGGGCACCGGCGTGGCAGGCGCTGCTCGCCGCGGTACGGGCCGAGGTCGCGCTCAGGCAGGGCGACCTGCCCACCGCGGAGCTCTACGCCCGCTCGGCGCTCACCCAGCTGTCCAGCCAGAGCTGGGGCGTTGCGGTGGGGCTCCCGCTGGCCTGCCTGCTGCTGGCCAGGACCGAGATGGGCAAGTACGACGAGGCGGCCGAGCAGCTCAGCCAGCCGGTGCCCACCGTGATGATCGAGACCCGGTTCGGCCTGCACTACCTTCGCGCCCGCGGCCACTACTACCTGGCCACGGACCGGCCCCGGGCCGCGCTCGGGGACTTCCTCGCCTGCGGCGAGCTGATGCGTACCTGGCGCCTGGACCTTCCCGCACTCGTACCCTGGCGAAGCGACGCGGCCCAGGCGTGCCTGCAGATCGGTCGCCGGCGCCGGGCCCGGGACCTGGTCGACGAGCAGCTCAGCCGGCCCGGCACCGGACACTCCCGGACCCGCGGGATCTCGCTGCGGGTGCTCGCCGCCACCCGCGAGCCACGAGCGCGCCCAGCCATGCTCAACGAGGCGGCGGAGCTGCTCCAGGCCAGCGGCGACCAGCTCGAGCTGGCCCGGGCCCTGACCGACCTGGGCCACACCTACCACGAGCTCGGCGACGACAGCCGGGCGCGGATGGCGGTGCGCCGCGCCTCCCACCTGGCGCGCAAGTGCGCGGCCGAGCCGATGGTGCACCGGGCGCACCAGCTGGACCAGGTGGCCACCTGCCCGCCGGCCCCCGGCGAGGTGGCCGGTGCGGCGGGCGGCTTCGCCATGCTCAGCGACGCCGAGCGGCGGGTCGCGGCGCTGGCCTCCATCGGGCACACCAACCGCGAGATCGCGGGCAAGCTGTTCATCACCGTCAGCACCGTGGAGCAGCACCTGACCAGCGCGTACCGCAAGCTCAACGTGAGCGGCCGGGTCGAGCTGCCAGCCGCCTTGCAGGCTGGTGCGGTCAATGGCAGCAGGCTCGACGACGGGCACTGGGACGCCGCCGGGGCGGTTGGCGTGTCCGGCGCGCGCGGCCGGTGAGTCCAGCGGCGGTTCCTGGCGGCTCCTTGGAAAGGGGCCGTCGAGTAGGGGATGCCGGAAGAGGCTAGGGGCTGACGTCATGACGTTGACCGAATAGGGTTTGCCCCACCTCGATGAAAGGAAGCTCCTGTGCGCGTGCGGGATACCTACATCAGCGGGATCGGTGTCTTCCTGCCCGAACGCGAGAGCATCGAGTCGGCCGTCCAGAAAGGACTGTTGACCGAGGAGAAGGCGAGGAGCCAGGGGTACGGCAGCGCGACGGTCGCCGGTGAGCTGTCAGCTCCGGAGATGGCGCTGCGGGCCGCGCAGGACGCGCTGAAGCAGAGCGGGGTGGGCCCGGACCAGGTGGACCTGCTTCTCTACGCCAATGTCTGGCACCAGGGCCCGGACGGCTGGGGCCCGCAGTACTACCTCCAGCACTACCTGCTCGGCGACGACGTGCTGGCGGTGGAGATAAGGCACGGCTGCAACGGCATGTTCAGCGGCATCGAGCTGGGGATCGGCTACCTGCGCGCCGAGGAGCAGCGCTCGGCCGCTCTCATCGTCGGCAGCGACAACTTCGGCACCCCGATGATGAACCGGTGGGCCCCTGGCGGCGGGTTCAGCGTCATGGGGGACGGCGCCAGTGCGGTGCTGCTGACCAAGGAGCCGGGGTTCGCGCAGCTGCTGTCGGTCTGCACCGCCACCTTCTCCGAGATGGAGGAGGCGCACCGGGCCGGTGAGCCGCTGTTCCCGCCGGGCGCCACCACCGGCCGGGTGCTCGACTTCATGGTGCGGGCCGAGGCGTACAAGGAGAAGGTGGTCGCCGAGGGCACCGGGTCGCAGATCCTGGTCCGCCACCAGAGGTGCAACATCGAGTGCACCAACCGCGCCCTGGCCGATGCCGAGATCGAGATGGGTGACGTCAAGCGGGCCATCACCCACAACATCTCGCGAGAGGAGGCAAAGGCCTACCTCGGCGTGCTCGGGTTCCCGCTGGAGCGGTCGACATGGGGCTTCGGCAGCGGGGTCGGCCACCTCGGTGCCAGCGACCACGCGGTCTCCCTCCACCACCTGGTGGCGACGGGCCAGGTCGGCCCGGGCGACCACGTGCTGCTCTGCGGGTTCTCGCCCGGCGTGACGTACAAGTCGGCGATCGTCAAGATCCTTGAGATGCCGGCGTGGGCCGGCGCCCCGGCGTGACCGGGCTGGGCCGCGGGTCGCGGTAACCGTCAGATCTCCTGGAAGCAGTCAGGTCTCTTCGAAGCCGTCAGGTCTCTTTCCGAAGGAGAAGGCACCGTGGGGAATGCACTGTCCGAGGACGAGGTAGCCGGCCGCCTGCTGGGCTTCATCCGGGAGCGGTTCCTGGCCGGGGACGAGCGGCGCGAGCTCGACGAGGACACGCCCCTGCTGGAGTGGCGGGTCCTCGACTCGCTGAACACGGCAGTGCTGATCAGCTACATCCGCGAGGAGTTCGGCACCCCGGTGCCGATCGAGAAGCTCACCGCCGCGACGTTCAAGAACGTACGCAGCATCAGCTCGATGCTGTGCAGCACGATGGCGCAGGCGGGGTGAGCGAGGGCGCCTCGCCGGGGGCGCCCCATGCGGCCGGAAGGCTAGGAGCTGACCGGGCTGGTGAGGAAGCGCAGCAGCTGGTCGGCGACGACCTTGGGTGCCTGCTCGTCCGGTGCGCTGTGGTTGAGCTTGGGCAGCCAGACCATGCGGGCGTGGGGGACCGTGCTCTCCAGCATCCGGGCCGCCTGGTGCAGGTAGGCCGGGCCCCGCTCGCCGATCAGCACCAGCGTCTCGGCGGTGATGTCGCGGTACCGGTGGACGGTTGAGTCCAGCATCTTGATCTCGCGTATCTCGGCCGGGAGGGTCGGCATGAGGTCGGCCGACTCCCGCGTCTGCGGGCGCGCCATTGCCCAGCGCATCAGCGCCGCCAGCAGCGGTGTGGGCAGGTTGTCCAGCGCCGTACCGGTGCTCCTTGCGCCCTTGGAAAGGATGGCCATGGCCTGGCCCTGGCGGCCTCGGGCGAGGGCGTGCCGGAACGCCGGCAGCCAGCCGTCCGGGAAGGAGCCGGACACCGACAGGCCCGGCTCGTAGACGGCGAGCTTCTCCAGTGGATGGCGCAGCGCCACCTCCAGCGCCACCAGGCCGCCGTAGCTGTGCCCGAACACCATCGTCGCCTGTGTCCGCTCCAGCACGGCGAGGATGTCCTCGCACTCCTTGGCCATGCTGTAGGCGCTCCCCGGCGGCCCGCTGCCGCCCCGGCCGCGGCGGTTCACCGTGTAGACGGTGTACGAGCCGGCCAGGTGCCCGGCCAGCGCCTGGTAGTGCCGGGCGCTGCGCAGCGAGCCGTGCACGACCACGATCCCCGGGCCGCTGCCGGTCACGTCGTACGCGACCACGGTGCCGTCTGCCGATGCGACGCTCGCCATCTCGCTCCTCCAGGAAGCCAGTCGTCGTCCCGCAACCAGATCGTCCGGTCACGGTGCGGCACTGGCTACCCGTAACTGCGGCCCCTACCCCTGCCGGGCGCAATGCGGCAGGTCACTCGTGGCTTGCTGAAGTAGGGGTGTTGGCGGGCGGAGACCGGACCTACTATGACCGCACCGATCGGCTCGCTGCACGCGACGTAATGCCGGGGCATCGAGCCTCCGGTGCGCGAAGTCGTCCTGGTACGGCGGGTGAGTCCCATGAGCACAATGATCAACACATCCGGTCGGACGACGTCCCTGCGCGGCGATGGTCGCTCTGACATTGTCGTCCGTAACTACTACACCGGTCAGCTGCTCGCGTTCCCCCATCGGGGCCTGCTGGACGGGCTCGACACGTACGAGGCTCCGGTGACGGTCAGCGACGCGTTCGGCCCCCGGTCGGTCGAGTGGCTGAGCGTGGGTGACTTCACCGGGGACGGGCGGGCCGACATCTTCGTGGTCACGGTGGGCGACGGCTGCCGGCTGTACCGCAACACCAGCGACCTGGCCCGGCTCACCGCGACCACCCTTGCGGTGGACACCGGCTGCGACCTGTCGCACGCCGCGTACCACTCGGTCCTGCTCGCTGATGTCACCGGCGATGGCAAGGTCGACATCGTGGGGCGCCGGGCCGGCACTGGCGAGGTCGAGGTCCTGCTCAACGGGTACGCCAACGACGTGTTCGCGTTCTCCGCGCCCAGGCCGCTGGCGACCCTGCGCAACACCGACTACATCGTGGGGATGGCCGACGTCACGCTGACGGGGCGGCTGGACCTCGTGGTCAGCCGCGCCGGCGGCCGGCTGGCCGTCTTCGAGTTCAGCCAGGGCGGCGCGGGCACCGGCGGCTTCCCGGCCGGCGACGGGCAGTGGTACCCGGTGGTCGAGGTCGCGGGCGGCGTACGGATGGTCGGTGTGTCTGATGTGGACGGTGACGGGCGTCCGGACCTGTTGGGGGTCCGGGCCGACGGGGCCCTGATCGCCTACCCGCACAGCGGCGTCTTCTGGCCGCACGACCCGCTCGCCACCTTCCTGCCACCGGTCGTGGTGGGTGTCGGCTGGTGCGAGTTCGACCTGATCAACTAGTCCGGCCAGCCATTCTTGCGCCGCGCCAGGCGGCGGTCCGCCCCTAAAGCCCCCCTAAAGGCCCCGGGCGGACGTCCGATCTTTAGGGGTGGCGCTACGGGTACCGACGGGGTCCACTGCCCGGCAAGATGGACTCCGCTGCCGCGGACGACGCGCGTTTTGCCGACCCGTTCTCCGCCTGGCTAAGGGCTTGTCGGATAGTGCAGGTCAGCCGGCCGAAGGGATCCGGGAATGCCATTATCTGCTGGTCAGGAAGACCTCTGGACACGCCGGTTCCATCCGGCCCCGGAGGGCACGGCGCGGTTGGTCTGCTTTCCTCACGTGGGTGGGGCCGCCACCTATTACTTTCCCCTGTCCCGCTCGTTGAGCCCGGCGGTCGAGGTGGTCGCGGTCCAGTACCCGGGCCGGCAGGACCGCCGGCACGAGGCGGTCGTCGACAACATCCAGGACCTGGCCGACCGGGCCTTCGCGGTGCTTCGTGAGGTGGTCGAGCCGCCGTTCGCGCTCTTCGGCCACAGCATGGGCGCCATCGTCGCGTTCGAGGTGGCCGGCCGGTTCGAGCGGGTGGCCGGCACGCCGCCGGTGCGGCTGTTCGTCTCCGGGCGCCGAGCCCCGTCCCGGCACCTGCGCGGCGGCGTGCACCTGCTCACCGACGCCGGTCTCGTGGCGGAGCTGCGCCACGTGGGCGGCACCGACGAGGCCTTCCTCGCCGACGAGGAGCTGCGGGCGATGCTCCTGCCGGTCATCCGCGCCGACTACAAGGCGGTCGAGACCTACCTGTGGCCGCGGCAGCAGCCACTGACCTGCCCCATCACCGTCCTCGTCGGCGACCGCGACCCGCAGACGACGGTCGACGACGCGGCCGCCTGGACCGAGCACTCGACCGCCGGGTGCGACCTTCGCGTGTTCCCGGGCGGCCACTTCTACCTCGACGCCCACCACGATGCGGTGGTCGCCGAGATAACCACGGCACTGGCCCGGCAGCACCGGACCGACCCGCTCGAGGGGGCGCGCCCGTGAGGTACGAGGTGCTAGGGCCGTTGCGGGTCGCCGAGGAAGGCCGCCACTCGTCCATCAGCGCCCGGAAGATCGAGACCGTGCTGGCGCTGCTCCTGGTCCGCTGCGACCAGGTCGTGCTGCCCGACCAGCTCATCGCGGAGGTCTGGGGAGACCACCCGCCGCGGCGGGCGACCGCAGGCCTGCACGTCTACATCTCCCAGCTGCGCAAGTTCCTGCACCGCCCGGAGCGGGCCGAGAGCCGGCTGGTCACCCAGCCGCCCGGGTACCTGCTCCGGCAGGGCAGCGACGAGCTGGACTTCCAGCTCTTCCTGGAGCGGGTCGGGCAGGGCCGCGCCCACCTGCGGGAACGCCGTTACGAGGCGGCCTGCGACTGCTTCGAGCGGGCCCTGGAGCTGTGGCGGGGCCCGGTGCTCGGCGACATCAGCGGGCCGGTCATCGACGGGTTCGTGGCCTGGCTGATGGAGGTCCGGATGGAGTGCCTGGAGCTGCTGGGCGAGGCTCACCTCCAGCTGGGCCGGCACCGCGAGCTGGTGGGGCGCCTGTACTCGCTGACCGCGGAGCACCCGCTGCGGGAGACCTTCTACCGCCAGCTGATGCTGGCGCTCTACCGGTCGGAGCGGCAGGCGGACGCCCTCAAGGTCTACGAGACCGCGCGCCGGGTCCTCGTCACCAAGCTCGGGTTGGAGCCGTGCCGGGCACTGCGCGAGCTGCAGCAGGCGATCCTGGTCGACGACGACCGGCTGGAGCTCGCCACGCTCGCGTAGCCGTAAGGCGCACCTACCTCGCGCTCGCCCCGTCCAGCGCGGCCACGCCGTCCAGCACCGTCACGTCCGTCCTGCCCCAGAACACCTGGACATTGTCCATCAGCTGGTCCGGGCCGACCCGGATCAGGCTGACCAGGCGGAACCGGAGCCGGGCGGTCGCCGGGTCGGCGGGTGGGGGGAACATGCCCGCCGCGGCCAGCGCCGGGCCGAGCGGCAGGTAGTCGAGGGTGGCGGTGACCGGGACCACCACGTGCTGGCCGTCCTGCGCCGCCACCGGCGTCCCCGGCACCTCGTGCACCCGCGCGGCGATGACCGCGGCGAGGTGGCTGCGCAGGGCCTCGCGGCCCAGCACCGGCGGTGAGCCGACCGGGTCCTCGTAGCGGACACCGTCGGCGAAGAGCCGCAGGACGCCCTCGACGTCGCCGGCGTTCATCCGGCGGCAGTACTCCAGCGCCAGCTGAAGGCGCGTCCCCTCATCGACCACCTGACCGCTCCTCCCGCGGCGCGGCGCCATCCCACGCCACGCTGGAGCGGTCGACGAGCGAGACGCTGCTCGGCCCCCAGTACGAGCGCATCTCCTCGACCAGCCCGCGCTCGCCCACCCCGATCACCATCACGTAGTCGACCCGCAGGACCTTGCCGGCCGGGTCGGCGTCGCCGGCCGCAAGGCCGAGGGCGGCCAGCAGCGGGCTGCCCGGGACGTACGGCAGGAGCCCGGTCACCGGCAGCGCGGCGTGCCGGCCGTCCAGCGCGCCGACCGGCTCCCCGGGGATCTCGCGGACCCCGGCGGCGACGGCCTGGGCGGCGTGCGCGCGCAGCGCGGCGTGGCCGGCGCGGACCCCGGAGCCGACCGGGTCCTCGAACCGCACGTCCGGTGCGTACAGCCGCAGCAGCCCGGTGACGTCCTTGTCGTTGATGCGCAGGCAGTGGGCCACGGCCAAGCCCTTTATCGTCATCTCATCCGGCACGATGACCTCTTCTGCGAGCCCGTCCGGTCACAAATCAGCCAGTGGCCAGCCTACCGCGGCCCGGTCCCTTATTGCCCCCTAAGCCATCGCTCCCAACCACAGTCCGGTAATAGGGGTTGGCACCGCCGATGAGGTTGGGAAGGGTCGTACTGCGCAGGCTTTGCCGGGGCGCGCCCCGATCATCGGCGGATTGTCTTTCGTGACCAGCTGGTGAACTGGAGCATCGTGACTCAGGTGCGGATTTCCGGAAAGCGGTCGGTGTCCATTACCGGATGCGAACATGCACCGGGGGAGCCAGTCGCGGTCATCGGCGTCTCCTGCCGGCTGCCGGGTGCGGCGGACCCGACCGGGCTCTGGTCGCTGCTGCGCGGGGGCACCGACGCGGTCACCGGCGTCCCGACCAGCCGCTGGGACGCCAGCGCCTGGCCCGCACCCACCCGGTACGGCGGGTTCCTGGACCGGGTCGACGAGTTCGACCCCGAGTTCTTCGGGGTCTCGCCACGCGAGGCCGCCGTCATGGACCCCCAGCAGCGGCTGATGCTGGAGCTGTCCTGGGAGGCGCTGGAGGACGCCGGGCTCGTGCCGGCGCGGCTCGACGGCCGGGCCTGCGGCGTCTTCGTGGGCGCGGTCGCCGACGACTACGCCCGGCTGCTGCAGGGGTACGGGCCGGCCGGCATCACCCCGCACTCGGCCACCGGGCTCAGCCGGGGCATCATCGCCAACCGCGTCTCGTACGTGCTCGGGCTGGGTGGGCCCAGCCTCACCGTGGACGCGGCGCAGGCGTCCTCGCTGGTCGCCGTGCACCTGGCCGCGGAGAGCCTGCGGCGCGGCGAGTGCACGCTGGCGCTCGCCGGCGGCGTCAGCCTGATGATCGTGCCGGACGCGGCGGTCACCGCCGAGCGGTTCGGGGCGCTGTCGCCGGACGGACGCTGCTTCACCTTTGACGCGCGCGCCAACGGCTACGTGCGCGGTGAGGGCGCCGCCGTCGTCGTGCTCAAGCCGCTCGCCGCCGCGCTCGCCGACGGTGACCCGGTGTACGCCGTGGTCCGGGGCAGCGCGGTCAACAACGACGGCACCGGTGACGCCCTGACCGTGCCCAGCCGGGTAGGGCAGGAGGAGGTGCTGCGGCTGGCGTACCAGCGGGCGGGCGTGGACCTGCACGAGGTCCAGTACGTCGAGCTGCACGGCACCGGGACCCGGCGCGGCGACCCGGTGGAGGCCGCCGCGCTCGGCGCGGTGCTGGGCCAGGCCCGGGCGGCGGGAAGGCCGTTGCGGGTCGGCTCGGTGAAGACGAACGTCGGCCACCTGGAGGGCGCAGCCGGCATCGCCGGGCTGGTCAAGGCGCTGCTGTGCATCCAGCACCGGGAGCTGCCGCCCAGCCTCAACTTCCAGTCCGCGCACCCCGACATCCCGCTGGACGAGCTGGGGCTGCGGGTGCAGACCGCCCGCGAGCCGTGGCCGGAGCCGGAGCGGCCGCTGGTGGCCGGCGTGAGCTCGTTCGGCATGGGCGGCGTGAACTGCCACGTGGTGCTCTCCGAGCCCCCGCCTGAGGCGCTGTCCCGCGCCGGGGCCGCGCCGGCGCCGGACGGCCCCGGGGTGCGGCCCGTCCAAGATGGGGCCGGCGAGCGGCGGGTGCCGGACCTGCCGGTCGTCCTTCCGTGCCCGGTCTCGGCCCGCGGCGAGGAGGCGCTCCGGGCCCAGGCGGTCCAGCTGCGCGGGCTGCTGCGCACCGGGCCCGACACCGGCCTCGCCGACCTGGCACACGCGCTGGCCACCACCCGCTCCGCCTTCGAGTACCGGGCCGTGCTGCTGGCCCAGGACGCCACCGGGCTCGCCACCGGCCTCGACGTGCTCGCCGCCGGCGGGGCCGCGGCCGGGCTGGTGCAGGGCAGCGTCTGCGGCGGCGGGCTGGCGTTCCTGCTCACCGGGCAGGGCAGCCAGCGGCCGGGGATGGGCCGGGAGCTGCACGCCACGTTCGCCGCGTACGCGGACGCGTTCGACGAGGCCTGCGCCGAGCTCGACCGCCACCTGGCCCGCCCGCTGCGGGACGTGGTGTGGGGGTCCGACGCAGACCTGCTGGGGCAGACCGGCTGGGCGCAGCCCGCGCTGTTCGCGGTGGAGGTGGCGCTGTTCCGGCTGGTCGAGTCGTGGGGGATCCGGCCGGACTACCTGCTCGGGCACTCGGTCGGGGAGCTGGTCGCGGCGCACGTGGCCGGGGTGCTGTCGCTGCCGGACGCCGCGGCCCTGGTGGCTGCCCGCGGCCGGCTGATGCAGGCCCTGCCGCCCGGCGGCGCGATGGTGGCGGTGCACGCCGCCGAGCAGGAGGTCGAGCCGCTGCTCGCGCAGGTCGAGGGGCGGGTGTCGGTGGCGGCGGTGAACGGGCCCGCCGCCACGGTGCTGTCCGGGGACGAGCCCGCCGTGCTGGAGCTGGCCGAGCGCTGGCGCAGCCAGGGGCGCAGGACCAGGCGGTTACGGGTCAGCCACGCGTTCCACTCCCCGCGCATGGACCCGATGCTCGACGAGCTCGCCGGTGTCGCGGCCGGGCTGAGCTACCGGGCACCGGCCGTGCCGATCGTGTCCAACCTGACCGGCGCGGTGGCCGCACCCGCCACGGCCGGCTACTGGGTCCGCCACGCCCGGCACGCGGTGCGGTTCTGCGACGGGATGCGCACCCTGCACCAGGCGGGCGTGGGCAGCTACCTGGAGCTGGGCCCGGACGGCGTGCTGTCGGCGCTGGGCCGCGAGTGCGTGCCGGCCGGGGCGGAGGCCTTCATCCAGACGCTGCGGCCGGGCCGGTCCGAGGTCCGGTCACTGGTCGCCACGCTGGCCCGTGCCCACGTGCGTGGCGTCCCCGTCGACTGGGACCGGGTGTTCACCGGCACCACGCCGCGGCGGGTCCGCCTACCCACGTACGCCTTCCAGCGGCGGCGCTGCTGGGCCGACGGCCCCGCGGCGCAGGCGCCCTCCCCGCCGGAGCCCGCGCGAGCCGCGGCGGAGCCTGCCTGCCCCGCGGGGCAGGCCCCCAGAACCGCCACGGCGGTGCCGGGCCCGGTCGGTGGGGCCTGGCCCCACCGTGACCTGCTGGAGCTGGTACGCGCACAGGTCGCGGTGGTGCTCGACCACGACGAGCCGGAGCGGATCGAGGTCCGGCGGGTGTTCAAGGACCTCGGCTTCGACTCGCTGACCACGGTGCAGCTGCGTGACCGGCTCGCCGCGGCGACCGGGCTGCCGTTGCCGAGCAGCCTGCTGTTCGACCACCCGACGCCGGTGGCGGTCGCCCGTTACCTCGCCGCCGCAGCCACCGGTACGGACAAAGCCAGCACGGACCAGCTCGGCGTGGACCAGTCCGGTGTGGACCGCTCCCGTGTGGACCGTGCCGGCGCGGCCCGCACCCCGGTGCCGGCCAGCGACGAGCCGGTCGCGATCATCGGCATGGCGTGCCGGTTCCCCGGCGGCGTGCGCTCCGCCGAGGACCTGTGGGAGCTGGTCGTCGCCGAGCGCGACGCGGTCGGCGAGTTCCCCGCGGACCGCGGCTGGGACGCCGACGCGCTGTACGACCCCGACCCGGACCGCGCCGGGCGCAGCTACGTCCGCCACGGCGGCTTCCTCGACGCGGCCGGCTTCGACGCCGCGTTCTTCGGCATCTCCCCACGCGAGGCGCTGGCCATGGACCCGCAGCAGCGCCTGCTCCTGGAGACCGCGTGGGAGGTGCTGGAGCGGGCCGGCATCGACCCGACGTCGGTGAAGGGCAGCCCCACCGGCGTCTTCGTCGGCACGACGTTCCAGGACTACGGCCCGCGCCTGCACGAGGCCACCGGTGGTGTGGAGGGGCACCTGCTCACCGGCAGCACCCCGAGCGTGGTGTCCGGCCGGGTCGCGTACGCGTTCGGGTTGGAGGGGCCGGCCGTCACCGTGGACACGGCCTGCTCCTCGTCGCTGGTCGCCCTGCACCTGGCCAGCCACTCGCTGCGCCGTGGCGAGTGCACGCTCGCCCTGGCCGGTGGGGTGACCGTGATGGCCACGCCCGGCATGTTCGTCGAGCTGAGCCGGCAGCGGGCGCTCTCCCCGGACGGGCGGTGCAAGGCGTTCTCCGCCGCAGCCGACGGGACGGGCTGGGCCGAGGGGGTCGGCGTCCTGCTGCTGGAGCGGCTGGAGGACGCGCTGCGCAACGGTCACCGGGTCCTTGCGGTGGTGCGCGGCTCAGCGACCAACCAGGACGGTGCCAGCAACGGCCTTTCCGCCCCCAACGGCCCGTCCCAGCGCCGGGTGATCAGGCAGGCCCTGGCCAGCGCCGCGCTCGCCCCGGCCGAGGTCGACGTCGTGGAGGCGCACGGCACCGGCACCAAGCTGGGCGACCCGGTCGAGGCACACGCGCTGCTGGCCACGTACGGCCAGGACCGGCCGGCCGACCGTCCACTGTGGCTCGGCTCGGTCAAGTCGAACATCGGCCACACCCAGGCCGCGGCGGGCGTGGCCGGGGTGATCAAGATGGTCCTCGCGCTCCGCCACGGCCTGCTCCCGAGGACCCTGCACGTCGACCAGCCCTCACCGCAGGTGGACTGGGCCACCGGGAACGCCGCCCTGCTCACCAAGGCGCGACCCTGGCCGGACCTGGACCGGCCCCGGCGGGCCGGGGTCTCCTCGTTCGGGATCAGCGGCACCAACGCGCACGTCATCATCGAGCAGGCACCGCCGGCCGAGCCGGCGCCCGCCGTCCCGGCACCACCCGCGGACGGCGGCGCGGCGCCGGCCGGACCGTTCCCATGGCCGCTGTCCGCGCGTACCCCGCAGGCACTGCGGGCGTACGCGGGCCAGCTGGCCGACTTCGTGGAGTCCCACCCGCAGGTGGCGGCGGGGCAGGTGGCGGCGGCGCTGGCCCGGCGGGCCGGGCTGGAGCGGCGGGCGGTGCTGGTGGCCGCCGACCGGGCCGAGGCGGTGGCCGGCCTCCGGGCGGTCGCGGCGGGGCGGTCCACCCCGCACGCCGTGCTCGGCGAGGCCGTGGCCGGGGACCGTGTGGTGATGGTCTTCCCCGGCCAGGGCACCCAGTGGCCGGGGATGGCGGTCGAGCTGCTCGACACCTGCCCGGCGTTCGCCGACCAGCTGGCGGCCAGCGCCGCAGCGGTCGAGCAGCACGTCGGCTGGTCGGTCACGCAGGTGCTGCGGACCGGCGAAGGGATCGACCGGATCGAGGTGCTCCAGCCCGTGCTGTTCGCGGTGATGGTGGCGCTCGCCGGCCTGTGGCGCAGCTACGGCGTACGGCCCGCCGCCGTGGTGGGCCACTCCCAGGGCGAGGTCGCCGCGGCGCACATCGCCGGCGCCCTGACCCTCGACGCCGCGGCGCGGTTGGTGGTGCTGCGCTCCGGCCTGTTCGCCGAGTGCCTGGTCGGCCACGGCGCCATCGCCTCGGTGGCGCTCGGCGCCGGCCAGGTGGCCGAGCGGATCGCACGCCATCCCGGCCTGGTCGTCGCCGGCGTCAACGGGCCCTCCTCGTGCACCGTCTCCGGCGACCTGGCCGCCCTGGCGGAGCTGATCGCCGCGTGCGAGGCCGACGGCGTCCGGGCTCGGGTCGTGGGCTCCACAGTGGCCTCCCACAGCAGCCAGGTCGACCCGCTGCGGGAGCGGATCGAGCAGCTGCTGGGCTGGGTGAGGCCGGCCACCGGCGAGGTCCCGTTCTACTCCACCATCACCGGCGCCGTCCTGGACACCGCCCGCCTCGACGTCGGCTACTGGTTCGACAACTCCCGCCAGCCGGTCAGCTTCCAGGCCGCGGTCGAGGCGCTGCTCACCGACGGGTACCAGGTGTTCATCGAGGTGAGCACCCATCCTGTGCTGACCGTCGGGATCGAGGAGACCGCCGAGCAGGCCGGCCGGCCGGTGGTGGCGCTCGGCACGCTGCGCCGCGACGACGGGGGCCCCCACCGCTTCCTGACCTCCGCCGGCCAGGCCTACGCCGCCGGCGTACCAGTCGACTGGAACCTGCCCCCCAGCACGGTCGACCTGCCCACCTACCCGTTCCAGCACGAGCGCTTCTGGCTCGGGCCGGACGGGGCGGGCAACGTCGCCGCCGCCGGTCTCGCCGCTGCCGGCCACCCGCTGCTGGGTGCCGCCGCCCCGATCGCGGACGCGGACAGCTGGCTGCTCGCCGGCCGGCTCTCCCGCACCGGCCACCCGTGGCTCGCCGACCACGCGGCCCTGGGCACCGTGCTGCTGCCGGGCGCCGCGTTCGCCGAGCTCGCCGTCCGGGCCGGCGACGAGGTCGGGTGCGAACGGGTGGAGGAGCTGACCCTGGAGGCGCCGCTGCCGCTGCCGGCCCGGGGCGGGGTCTCCCTCCAGGTCTTCGTCGGTGCGGCCGACGCCGCCGGCCGCCGGCCGCTGACGGTGCACTCCCGCCCGGACCCGCCGCCCGCCGCGCCGGACGCGGTGCCGTGGACCCGGCACGCCAGCGGCGTACTCGGACCCGCCGGACCCGCCGCGGAAGCCGGATCCGCCGCGGAGGCCGGACCGGCCGCGGCTGGCGGGGCTGCTGCGGACGCCGGGGCCGGGACTGGCGGGGCCGACCCGGCGACGCTCGCCGAGCCCTGGCCACCCGCTGGTGCGGTCGGCATCGACCTGGACGGCTTCTACGCCCAGCTCGCCGAGGTCGGCTACTGCTACGGGCCGGCGTTCCAGGGGCTGCGCGCGGCGTGGCGGCGCGGGGACAAGGTCTTCGCCGAGGTCGCCCTCCAGCCCGAGCAGCACGACCAGGCGGGCGCCTTCGGCCTGCACCCCGCCCTGTGGGACGCCGCCCTGCACGCCACGAGGCTCGCCGAGCCACCGGAGCTCGCCGGGTCGGTCCGGCTGCCGTTCGCGTGGCGAGGCGTGTCGCTGTCCGCGGCGGGCGCCACCGCGTTGCGGGTACGGGTATCCCCGGCCGGCTCCGACGGCATGGCGCTGGCCCTGGCGGACGCCTCCGGCAGGCCGGTCGCGACGGTCGAGTCGCTGGTCTCCCGCCCGGTCCGGACCGACCAGCTCAGCACAGCCGCGGCCGCAACCCACGACGCCCTGTTCCGGCTGGAGTGGACCGCGCTGGAGCCGGCGGCGGTGGAGCCGACCGCGCTGCCCGCGCCGCAGGCCGGTCCGGCGCCGGACCGGCAGGTGTACCGGTGCCCGCCAGCCGGGTCGGCGCGGGAGGTCACGGCCCAGGTGCTGACCGTGCTCCAGGACTGGCTCGCCGCGGACCAGCCGGCGCCCCTCGCGGTGGTGACCAGCGCCGGCAACCTGTCACACGCGGCAGTACGCGGTCTGGTGCGATCGGCGCAGTCGGAGCACCCGGGCCGGTTCGTACTGGTCGACGTGGCCGGTGCGGACGAGTCGATGCTCGCCGCCGCGGTGGCGTGCGGCCAGCCCGAGGTGGCGGTGCGCGGGGGTGCGCTGCACGCCCCCCGGCTGGTCCGGGCCGCGGCGCCCGGCGGCCGGCGGACCTGGGGGCCGGACGGCACGGTCCTGGTCACCGGCGGCACCGGCACGCTCGGCGGGCTGCTCGCCCGGCACCTGGTCACCGCGCACGGCGTACGCCATCTGGTGTTGGCCAGCCGCCGCGGCCCGGCGGCCGGCGGCGCGGCGCAGCTGCGCGACGAGCTGGCCGCCCAGGGCGCGACGGTACGCGTCGTCGCGTGTGACGCGGCCGACCGGGACGCACTGGCCGGCCTGCTCGACGAGATCCCCGACCTGACCGCGGTGGTGCACACGGCCGGCGTGCTGGACGACGGGGTGCTCACCTCGCTCACCCCGGAACGGCTGGACCGGGTGCTCGCCCCGAAGGCCGACGCCGCGCTGCACCTGCACGAGCTGACCCGCGACCGGCAGCTGTCGGCGTTCGTCCTGTTCTCCTCGGTCATCGGCGTGCGCGGTGGCCCGGGCCAGGCCAGCTACGCCGCGGCGAACGCGTTCCTGGACGCGCTCGCGCAGCACCGGCGCGAGCAGGGGCTGCCGGCCCTCTCGCTGGCGTGGGGCCTGTGGGCGCAGGCCACCGGGATGAGCCGGCACCTGGACAGCTCCGACGTCAGCCGTACCGGTCTCGTCCCGCTCGCGTCCGAGCTGGGGCTGGCGCTGTTCGACGCCGCCGTCGCAGGCGACGACCCGCTGCTGGTCGCGGCCTGCTGGGACCCGGCCGTGCTGCGCGCCCAGGCCGGCGCCGGCATGCTGCCGCCGCTGCTGTCCGGCCTGGTCCGCGCCGGGCGGCGCAGCGCCGCCACGGCCACCGTCGCCACCGCGGGCCTGGGGCGGCGCCTGGCCGGCCGCTCCGCGGCCGAGCAGGACCGCATGCTGCTCGACCTGGTACGGACCCAGGTGGCGGCGGTGCTGGGACACGGCACGCCCGACGCGGTCGAACCCGACCGGGCGTTCCGCCAGCTCGGGCTGGACTCGTTGACAGCGGTGGAGCTGCGTAACCGGCTGAACGCGGCGACGGGGCTGCGGCTGCCGGCCACCCTCGTCTTCGACCACCCGAACCCGCGGGCCCTGGTCGCCGAGCTTCGGTCGCGGGCGCTCGGCCAGCCCGGCCCGGCGGCCCCACCGGCCCCGGCGGCCATGCCCGCCGCGCCCGGCGAGCCGCTCGCGATCGTGGGTATGGCGTGCCGGTTCCCGGGTGGGGTGCGTTGCCCGGAGGACCTGTGGGACCTGGTGGTGGCGGGGCGGGACGCCGTTGGTGGGTTTCCGGTGGACCGGGGCTGGGACTCCGACGCGCTCTACGACCCGGACCCGGACAGCGTCGGGCGGACCTACGCGTGCGAGGGCGGCTTCCTCTACGACGCAGGCGAGTTCGACGCGGCGTTGTTCGGGATCTCGCCGCGGGAGGCGCTGGCGATGGACCCGCAGCAGCGGCTGGTGCTGGAGGCGTGCTGGGAGGTGTTCGAGCGGGCCGGGATCGCACCCGCTGCGCTGCGCGGCAGCCCGACCGGGGTCTTCGTAGGCGTGATGTACCACGACTACGGCGCCGGCGGGGACCGCGCGCCGGACGGCGTCGAAGGCTTCTCGCTCACCGGCACCCAGGGCAGCGTCGTCTCCGGCCGGGTGGCGTACGTGTTCGGGCTGGAGGGCCCGGCGGTGACCGTGGACACGGCGTGCTCGTCGTCGCTGGTGGCGCTGCACCTGGCCGGCCAGGCCCTGCGGTCGGGCGAGTGCTCCCTCGCCGTGGCCGGCGGCGTGGCCGTCATGTCCACACCGGACACCTTCGTCGAGTTCAGCCGGCAACGCGGGCTGGCCCCGGACGGACGGTGCAAGTCGTTCGCCGCGTCGGCAGACGGCACCGGCTGGTCCGAGGGCGTGGGCGTGCTGCTGCTGGAGAGGCTGTCCGACGCGCAGCGCAACGGCCGCCGGGTGCTGGGGGTGGTGCGCGGCTCCGCGGTCAACTCCGACGGGGCGAGCAACGGGTTGTCCGCACCGAACGGCCCGTCGCAGCAGCGGGTGATCCGGCAGGCCCTCACCAGCGCCGGCCTGTCGCCGTCCGATGTGGACCTGGTCGAGGCGCACGGCACCGGGACGAAGCTGGGCGACCCGATCGAGGCGCAGGCGCTGCTCGCCACGTACGGGCAGGACCGGCCGGCGGACCGTCCACTGTGGCTGGGCTCGGTCAAGTCGAACCTCGGGCACACCCAGGCCGCGGCCGGCACGGCCGGAGTGATCAAGTCGGTGCTGGCACTGCAGCACGGCATCATGCCGGCGACGCTGCACGTGGACGAGCCGACGCCGGAGGTGGACTGGTCGACGGGCGCGGTGTCCCTGCTCACCGAGGCCAGGTCATGGCCTGAGGTGGACCGGCCACGACGGGTAGGCGTGTCGTCGTTCGGGATCAGCGGGACGAACGCGCATGTGGTGCTGGAGCAGGCCGCGCCAGCGGCGGTGGAGCCACAGGCCGCTGCCGGGCCGGGCGGGGGTGGGTTGCCGGTGGTGTGGGTGGTGTCGGGGGTGGGCGAGGCGGGGCTGCGGGCGCAGGCGGCGCGGCTGGTGTCCTATGTGGAGGCGCGTCCGCAGCTGCGGCCGGTGGACGTGGGGCTGTCGCTAGCGGTGACCCGGTCACCTTTGTCGCATCGGGGCGCTGTCGTGGCGGACGGTCGAGCGGATCTCATGGCCGGGTTGTCATCACTGGCGGATGGGCTCCCGGCACCGGGCGTGGTGCGGGGTCGGGTGGTTGAGGGTGGGGTGGGGGTGCTGTTCACGGGTCAGGGTGCGCAGCGGTTGGGGATGGGAGAGCAGCTGTACTCGGCTTTCCCGGTGTTCGCGGAGCGGTTCGACGAGGTGTGCGCTGAGCTGGAGAGGCACCTGGACGGGTCGGTGCGGGAGGTGGTGTGGGGCTCGGATGCGGACCTGTTGGGGCGGACGGGGTGGGCGCAGCCGGCGTTGTTCGCGGTGGAGGTGGCGTTGTTCGGGTTGTTGGCGCGGTGGGGG
>DASRIS010000164.1:0-8034 GCA_035649895.1 Micromonosporaceae bacterium
CCCCGGACATGGCCGAGCAGGTCGAGCTGGCTGCGCTGGCGCGGGCCGAGCAGCGAGCCCACCGCGACCGGCATTTCACCCTCTCCGATGCCGGGAAGGGCGCGGTCCGGCTGTCCGGCCGGTTGGGTGCCGAGGCCGCCGCGGTGGTCCGCGCGGCGCTGGAGCCGCTGTGCCGACCCGTCCCCGGTGACGAGCGCACCCCAGGGCAGCGCCGTGCGGACGCGTTAGAGGACATCTGCCGGCTGGCCCTGTCCACCGACGAGCTGCCTGACCACGGCGGCGACCGGCCCCAGGTCGTGGTCACCGTCGGCTACGACACGCTGGTCCGCCAGCTCGGACCCGGGCTGCTCGACACCGGCGAGACACTCAGCCCCGAGGCCGTGCGCCGCCTGGCGTGCGACGCCCAGATCGTGCCCGCCGTCCTCGACGGCACCGGGCAGCCGCTGGACCTGGGCCGGCAACGGCGGCTGGTCACCGGCGCACTGCGCCGCGCCCTAGTGCTCCGCGATGGTGGATGTTCGTTCCCCAGCTGCGACCGACCAGCCCGATGGTGCCAGGGCCATCACGTCACCAGCTGGGCCGACGGCGGCCCCACCAGCCTGGCAAACACCGCGCTGACCTGTACCTTCCACCACCGCCTGCTCCACCATGGCGGCTGGACTGTCCACATCGCACCCGACGGGCGACCTGAGTTCACCCCACCCGCCTGGGTCGACCCCACCCAACGACCCCGCCGCAACCGCTACTGGCCACGAAAGTAACAGCGATCAACAGATATCAGCTGCTGCGTCTTCCAGGTGGGCGAGCTGGGGTCGGGACCTGACGCTTCACTGAACCCCTGTCAGATCACCGACCGCCACCGGCAGCGGATCGTCGCTGAGCGCGCCGGCACTCCGGACGCGACTACTGCGGCCCGGGTACGACTACTGCGGCGCTCGTCGCGGTGTCGACAGGCCGTGCGCCTGGCGGTAGTGCTGCCAGACCTTGGCCACGGCCGCCAGGTCAGATGGGCGCAGCGCCTCGCCGCTGTGGTCGATGTGGGTCGCGTAGTAGAGCGCGGGCACGCCGAGCATCGGCTGGTGCGCGAGGTACTCCGCCCACGCGGCCCGGTCCGGCAGGCACCAGCCGTCGGTGTCTACCAGCAGCTCTCCGCAGGCGGCCCGCACGACCTCGGCCCGGTAGGCCATCTGGCGCACCACCGGGCCGTCCGGGTCGGGTGCGTCGAGCATCCGTACGTCGTTGAGCCGCACCATGTCGGTGACGTCGACGAAGGCGGGGTTCGGAGTGTGGGTGATGACCAGGGCGTCCGGCTTGGTCCGCTTGGCGCTGGCGTAGACCAGCTCGAGCAGGCGGTGCAGCAGGTCGGCCCCCCAGCTGTCCCCGGCGTGCTCGAGTGCCACGCCGCTCGGCGTACGCGCGATGAAGTCGACCTTGAGGCCGTCCGCGTCCAGCCCGCGGGCGCCGAGCATGTAGCCGACGGCGTCCTCGACCAGCCTCCGGCACGCGTCGGCCTGCGGGTCCAGCGCGACCGGGGTCCCGTCCGGCATGCGCACGCAGGCCGAGGCCGGTGCGCCCGCGACGTCCCACGCCTTCCACCACAGCAGCACCCGCTGGCCCTGCTCGTGCCGGCGGGCGACCCACCCGCGCAGGTCGGGCCATTTCGCCGGGTCGGGCCGGCAGGTGGCGTACTCCAGCTGCCACTTGTCGTCGATGACCACCGTGCCGGGCAGCACGCCGTGCTGCGCGAGCGCCGCCAGGAACTGGTCGTAGTGCTGCTGGGTGGCGAGGTCCTGGGCGCACCGTCCGGTGACCGCGGCGAGGTGGCACTGCGCGCCCCAGCCACAGAAGATCGGCTGGCGCCAGTACGCCGGCGGCTGCCGGGCGGGGCCGGTGGAGGCGGCCGGGACGGCGCGCCGCTCGACCAGCAGCTCCCGGTGCCGGCGGAGCACGGCGTACGGGTCGGCCTGGCCGAACAGCACCACCACGGTCGGCGCGCGGAACCGGCCGGCCACCCGCGTGTGCCCCTCGTAGTCCAGCCGCAGGCTGAACCCGTCGGTCCCGCCGGTGTAGTGCAGCGCGGTGAAGGTCTGCTCCCGGACCGGCGCGAGCAGGCCGACCCCGGCCCACTGCCCGCCCGGCAGGTCGCCGCCAGCGCCGGGCGGATCCCGGCGCCGGTCGCCGGCCGGGCTGGGCGGATCCCGGCTCACCGCAAAGCACCAGGGCGCCGGCGCGAACAGCCACCGCCCGACCCCAGGCTCGCCGCCGTCGCCGACCACGCCGATGGTGGCCGGCTCGACCGCGGGCCGGGCGATCCGGCGCGGGTGGTCCGGGTTGGGGGAGAACACGGTACGCAGCGCGGACCCGCTGGGCAGGAAGCCGTACGGCGGGCGCCACCCGCCGAGCAGGTGCGCGGTCAGGATCCGCCCGTCCCCGTACACCTCGGCCGTGACCTCGAGCCGGTCCTCGTGGCACTCGACGATGGTGGTCCGCTGCCGCCACCGGGAGCTGGCGCAGGCCATCTCGATGCGGACCCGGTCCAGGTGGAGGTCGACCTGGTGCGACACCGGCTCCACGCGCAGCGTCTCGTCCGGGCCGGCCAGCGTATCGAGGGAGGCCAGCAGCCGCAGCCGGAACCACAGCCGGTCGTCGGCGCCGTACACCGCGGCCACCGCCCGGCGCGGGTCGAGGACCAGCCGGTAGGCCAGTGCCGTGATCGCGAGGTCGGTCCCCGCGCGGGTCACCCTCATCGCACGTCCACCAGCGCCTCCGCGTGCTGGCCGAACCGCCGGTCGCCGACGGTCAGGTCGGCGGCCACCCGGGCCCGCCGCCACTCACCAAAGGTCGGCGGCAGCACCTCGAAGGTTAGTGTCGTGGTGGCGTTGCCCGGTAGCTCGGCGAAGGCGACCGGCGGCGAGCACTTCCAGCCCGCCGGCAGCACCAGCTCCACGGTGACCAGCTCCGCCGCCCGGAACGGGTTGGTCACCTCGACCTGCAGGCTCAGCGGCTCACCCGGCCTGGTGGCCGACTGGTACGGGAAGATCCGCGCCCCGAACCCCTCGGCACCGAAGTCCACATCGGCCAGTGGCAGCAGCTCCCGGTGCAGCCGCGCCAGCTCCTGCCCCTTGGCCAGCAGCATGTCCAGGTAGGCGTCGTCGATGCCCCGGGGCGCCCAGTGCCCGCTGATCATCAGCTCGGGGCGCAGCCTCCGGTAGAGCTGGGCGCTGGCCACGAAGTCATCGATCTGGAACCGGTTCTTGTACTGGAAGTTCAGCACCTCCGGTCGCTCGCCCGGCAGCCAGCCGGTGCTCTGCTGGTCCCCGGTGGCGAGGACGCGGCGGCCGTCCACCTCCACGGCGATCGCCACTGCGTAGCGGGTGTGGCCGGGCAGCGGGTACATGGTCAGCTCGTACTCCCGCCACCGCAGCGGCCGGCCCGCCTCGACCACGCGGTCCACCAGGATCGGGTCGTACCACAGGCACGGCAGGTCGTAGCGCAGCGGCGCGATGAGCACCTCGGCGATGGACCGCTCCGCCCAGATCTGCGTACCCTCGACCTCCCGCAGCAGGTTGAAGCCTGCGACGTGGTCGTCGTGGTAGTGGGTCGGGGTGGCCACCTCGACCCGTTCGACGCCGAAGTCGCGGCGCAGCACCCGCAGCGACGGCAGCCAGGGCCGGCGGGACGACCGGTCGTCCCCCACCGGAAGCCCGGCGATGCCGTCGAACCCGAAGTCCAGGAACATCGCCCCGCCGGAGTCGGAGAGCAGCACGTACGTCGTGGCGAAGCTGGTCCGGTTGCGCAGCAGGTGCGGGCTGAGCACCTCGAAGGGGCGTTCCCGCCGGCCGGGCATGTCCCATGGCGGCTCGCCCCGGTTGTCGAGCAGCGCGCACAGCCGCTGCTTGAGCAGCGCGGACGCGGTCGGCGGGGCGTCGATCGGCGGGCCGTGCGAGGGCAGTACGAGATCAGGCGCGTGCTCGGCCAGCTCGTCGAGGGAGAGCATGGTCGCCCGGGCCCCCTCCATCCCGGTGTACGACCACTGCATCGCCGCCAGGGACCACACCTGTCCGGGGCCGTAGATGAGGTCGCCGGTGAACGCCAGCCGCCGGCCCGCGACATCGACCAGATAGGACACTGAGCCCAGGGTGTGGCCGGGTGTGGGCAGGGTGGTCACCTGGTAGCCACCGAACTGGCGGGTCCGGTACTCCGGCACGGTGCCGGTCACCGGCACCGACCGCAACAGCGAGAACCTGTCCTGGCGCAGGTCGTAGTAGTTCAGCAGGGCCCGCGCCTGCCAGTGGTCGTCGACCCGGGCGAACAGGTCCTGTTCCACCGGGGGTACCCAGATCCGGATGCCCGCCGCGACCGCCCGGGCCAGGCCCTGCACCTGGTCCCGGTGGTGGTGCGTGACGAGTACGTCGGTGACCTGGTCCACGCCGAAGTCGGCGAGGTGGTCGAGCACCCGGCCGCTGCCGAAGTCGATCAGCACCGCCTGCCGGTCGTGAACCAGCAGGTAGACGTTGCAGGTGTCCGCGAACTGGTACACGCCTTCGGCTATGCGCACGGCAGCTCTCTCTGTCGACGCCACCACCAGGAGCCGCCATACCCGCCGGCCGGGCGGCTCGACGGATCTGGCAACGTTGCCAGATTGTGCGGTCGGCGCCCGCATCCCCACAAGAGCCAAATGGTTCGACAATGTTCGATCTATGTCGCTGTGGTGCGCGTGGGCGCAGCGCGTGGGCTGTGGGCGGCGATGGCACCCACCTGCGGTGGCTGGTAGGGCGGGCTCGACCTGCCATGGCTGGCACCCGCACGTCGCTCACCCGCGTGGTCGCTCATCTGGTGGTCGCTCATCCGGGTGTCGCTGTGGCTCACGCCGAGCGGGGCGAGCCACGGGCGCAGGTGCCTTATAGTGCGGCAATGAGCGCGCGCGTGGTCTCCGCCCGAGCTGGAGACACGAGGCCGCTGGTAGACACGGAGCCGCTGGTGGGGAGAGCGTCAGCGGCCGGCTCACAGCAGACACCTGCTTTACGGGGGCCGGCCATGTGCGGTCCGGCGAAGCTCGGCGGGTAGTAGTGGCGGTACCGCCATATCTCGGCACGCCAGCCCGGCGACCTCACGCTTTGTCCTCAGCCCTGGTGCGCAGCCGGATGCCGTCGCCGGTCTCCTCGATGATGAACTGGCCGGCTCGCGTGCCGTGGTCGCTCATCATCGCGTCATACAGCTCGGTGTTGGGGATGTCGAGGGTGCCGCCGGCGCGGCGGAGCAGGACGGCGAGTATCGCGCGCAGGTTGGCATCGCTGAGCTCGGACACGGCGGCCTCCTTGACGTGGCGGGGACTCGGGCCGGGCGGGCGCGTGCGTCGCTTCGTCGGCTGGGCGGTGCCGGCTACCAGCCGGCGCAGTGCTTGGGCGCGCCGAGGGCAGCGGGGAAGCTCCGGGACGGATGGGACGCAGACGGACCCCGCGGCACATGGCAGCGCTGCGGGGCCCGAGCATTGCGGCGCCAGGCGCCGCAATGCAGGTACGAAAGGTGCGTCGAGTAGGGGTCAGATCGGGCGGACGGCTTCGGCCTGGGGGCCCTTGTTGCTCTGCACGATCTCAAACTCGACCCGCTGGTCGTCGCGCAGCTCGCGGAAGCCGTCGGCCTGGATCGCGGTGTGGTGGACGAAGACATCCTTGCCGCCCCCGTCAACGGTGATGAAGCCGAAACCCTTCTCGGCGTTGAACCACTTCACTGACCCAGTAGCCATGTGAACCTTGTCTCCCTTGGTACGGATGGAAGGACCTCGCCCGCTGCGAGACCCCTGATCGGCCGTCTCGAGCAGCGGCAGACCTACGGCGAATCCGTCAAGGAGACCGATCCAGCCGACAGCAAAAGCGACTGGACGCAACCACAAACAAGAAACTGCTGAACCCGACACTACACGCCCGGCCCGAGACCGTCCCGTCCGCCTCGGTCAGCAGCCCGGTCCGCCGGGTAGCAGGTGTCGTCCCGCCCGACCGGTTGGTACCCGGCGCAACGCGGTCAGCTGCCTGGCGTCGACGGGTCCGGGCTGCGAGGCTGGACCGGCCGGGGTGCGGCCGGCGCGTTCCTCGACAGCCGCTGGATGACCGCCCCCATGACCACCCCGTACGAGCCGGGCAGCAGCCGTACCACCAGGTCTGGGACCTTGGCGGACCAGCCGGCCAGGACCCGGGGGCGGCGCCGCTCGATGCCGGTGACGATGACGTCGGCGGCCCGCCGCGGGTCCATCCGCAGTAGCCTGGCGGAGAGCTCGCGGGCCGCCCTGCGCTCCTCGGCGGAGACCCCGCTGCCCACCCGCGAGCTCTCGCCAATGCGGGTACGCACCCCGCTGGGGTGGACCGACGTGACCCCGATCCCGTGGTCGACCAGCTCGTGGCGTAGCGCCTCAGTGAACCCGCGGAGCGCGAACTTGCTGGCCGAGTACGCCACCTGGCCGGCCGGCGCGATCAGGCCGAAGACGCTGGAGACGTTGACCAGGTGCGCGCCGGGCTCGGCCCGCAGCGCCGGCAGCAGCGTGTGGGTCAGCCGCACCGCGGCCCGGAAGTTGATGTCCATGACCCACTCGAACTCGTCCAGGGTCACCTGGTCGAACCGGCCGTCCAGCGCCACCCCGGCGTTGTTGACCAGCAGCCGGATCCGCGGGTGCTCGGCCAGCACCCTGCCTGCGACCCGCAGGGTGGACTCGGCGTCGGCGAGGTCGACCAGGTAGCTGCGCACGGCGAGTGTGGGGTGTCCACTGCGGACCGCGCCGGCCACGGCTTGCAGGCGCGGCTCGTCGCGGTCCAGCAGGACCAGGTGGCAGCCGCGCCGGGCGAGCGCGTGGGACAGCGCCTCGCCGATGCCGCTGGCGGCGCCGGTGACGACGGCGGTGCCGCCGGCGAAGACGAACCTACGCATGGGGGCTCGGCGCAGCCGGTTGGGGCGCGGGGGCGCGGCTGAACCGGACGCCCTCGTCCTCGACCGCCCCGTGTCGCAGCAGCCACACGTCCCGCGGGTAGTTCTGGTAGAGCCGCCACGGCGCCCGGGGCCCCTGCCTGGGCAGCTTGTCGAGGCTGCGCAGCACGTAGCCGGACTGGAGGTCGATCAAAGGGTCGAGCTGCGAGGAGTCCGGGGCGACGGGGGTGCACACCTGGTAGCCGCGCCGGTCCATGTGTTGCAGCAGGCGGCAGGCGTACTCGCTGGTCAGGTCGCACTTGAGCGTCCAGGCGGCGTTGGTGTAGCCCAGGGCCAGCATGAGGTTGGGCACGCCGGAGAGCATCATGCCCTTGTACGCGACGGTCTTGGCGAGCTCGACCGCGGCGCCGTCGACGACCAGGCGCATGCCGCCCAGCGGCTGCAGGTTCAGGCCGGTCGCGGTGACCACGATGTCGGCGTCCAGCTGCGCGCCCGAGGCGAGCCTGATGCCGTGCTCGGCGAACGTGTCGATGTGGCCGGTCACCACCGACGCCTTGCCGCTGCTGATCGCGTTGAACAGGTCGCCGTCGGGCACGAAGCACATCCGCTGGTCCCACGGGTCGTACCCGGGGTTGAAGTGGGTCTGCACGTCGTAGCCCTGGGGCAGCCGGGCCTGCGCGGCCCGGCGGTGCAGGCTGCGCATCACGCCCGGGGCGCGCCGGCTGAGCTGGAAGATGGCCATGGTGAGCAGCACGTTCTTCCACCGTACGAGGGACAGGGCGAGCTTTCGGGGCAGCGTGCGGCGCAGCGCGTTGGCGACCACGTCCACCTCGGGCAGGGACAGCACGTAGCTCGGCGAGCGCTGCAGCATCGTCACGTGGGCGGCCCGCTCGGCCATCGCCGGCACCACGGTCACCGCGGTGGCCCCGCTGCCGATGACCACGACCCGCTTGCCGGTGTAGTCGAGCTCCTCGGGCCAGTGCTGGGGGTGCACGACCTGCCCGGCGAAGCGGTCCAGGCCGGTGAACTGGGGCGTGTACCCCTCGTCGTAGCGGTAGTAGCCGGTGCACATGAAGAGGAAGCGGCAGCGCAGCTGTACGGTCTCGGCGGTGTCGGTGC
>DASRIS010000165.1:0-5349 GCA_035649895.1 Micromonosporaceae bacterium
CAGGGCTCGCAGTGGGCCGGGATGGGGCTGGAGCTTGCGCGGTCCTCGCCGGTCTTCGCGGCGCGGCTGCGGGAGTGTGCTGAGGCGCTGGCGCCGCATACCGGGTGGTCGCTGCTGGACGTGCTCGGTGACGAGGAGGCGTTGGGGCGGGTGGAGGTGGTGCAGCCGGCGCTGTTCGCGATGATGGTGTCCCTGGCCGAGCTGTGGCGCCATTACGGGGTACAGCCGGCGGCGGTGGTGGGCCACTCGCAGGGGGAGATCGCGGCGGCGTGCGTGGCGGGTGCGCTGTCCCTTGAGGACGCGGCGAAGGTGGTGGCGCTGCGCAGCGCGGCGCTGGTGGGGCTGTCCGGGCGGGGTGGGATGGTCTCGGTGTCCCTGCCCGTCGACGAGGTAGAGCAGCGGACCGCGGCCTGGGGCGAGCGGCTGTCGGTGGCGGCGGTGAACGGTCCGGCCACGGTCATCGTGTCCGGTGAGCCGGAGGCGCTGGACGAGCTGCTGGCCGGCTGTGAGGCCGATGGGGTGCGGGCGCGGCGGGTGGCGGTGGGCTACGCGTCGCACTCGGCGCAGATCGACACCATCCGTGACCAGCTCAGCGAGGCCCTGGCCGGGGTCAGCCCGAAGGCGGCCAGGGTGCCGATGGTCTCCACCGTGACCGGGGACTGGGTGGACCCGTCCACCCTGGACGCTTCGTACTGGTTCGACAACCTGCGCCGGACCGTCCGGTTCCACGAGGCGGTGCAGCGGCTTCAGGGCGAGGGGTTCGGGCTGCTGGTGGAGTGCAGCCCGCACCCGGTCCTGGCGGCTGGCCTTCCGGACGCCCTCGCGGTCGGCTCCCTGCGCCGTGACGACGGCGGCCCCGCCCGCTTCCTCACGTCCCTCGCCGAGGCCCACGTCCATGGCGTGCCCGTGGACTGGCGGCCTCAGGGGCGGCGGGTGGACCTGCCCACGTACCCGTTCCAGCGCCAGCGCTACTGGGTGCACGCCGCCGGCCAGACCGACGCGACCGGGCTCGGCCTCGCCTCGACCGGCCACCCGCTGCTGGGCGCGGCCGTACGGCTGGCCGGCAACGACACGCTCCTGCTCACCGGCCGGCTCTCGGTCAGCTCGCATCCCTGGCTCGCCGACCACGTGGTGGCCGGGCAGGTGCTGCTGCCCGGTACGGCCTTTGTGGAGCTGGCCATCCGCGCCGGCGACGAGGCCGGCTGCGGTCATCTGGAGGAGCTGACGCTCCAGGCGCCGCTGGCCCTGCCCGAGCACGGCGGGGTGCAGGTGCAGGTGTCGGTGGGCGAGCCGGACGGGTCCGGCCGGCGGGCAGTGGCGCTCCACTCGCGCCCGGAGGACGCCGACCCGGAGTCGCCCTGGACCCAGCACGCCAGCGGGACGCTCACCCCCACCGGGGACCAGCCCGGTCCCGGGTGGGGCGAGTGGCCACCGGTTGGCGCCGAGCCGGTGCCCATCGACGGCTTCTACGAACGCCTCACCACCGGCGGCTACCGGTACGGCCCCGCGTTCCAGGGCCTGAGCGCGGCCTGGCGGCGTGGCGGCGAGATCTTCGCCGAGGTCGCACTGGCGCAGGCGCAGCGGGCCGAGGCAGCCAGGTTCGGCGTCCACCCGGCGCTGTTCGACGCGGCGCTGCACGCGGTTCTGGTCGGCGCGGCCGCCGGGTCCGGCGCAGATGCCGGGTCGGATGCAGACGCCGGAGCTGGCGCGGCCGGCGCGGAGGCCGGGGCTGGCAGCATGCCGTTCGCGTGGACCGGGGTGTCGCTGCACGCGACCGGCGCGGCCACGCTGCGCGCCCGGATCCGGCCCACCGGCCCGGACACGCTCGAGGTGAGCCTCGCCGACGCCACCGGTAAGCCGGTCGCCTCGGTGCGGTCCCTGGTCTCCCGGCCGGTCGCGCCCGAACGGCTGCGGACCGACCCGACCCGCGACGCGCTCTACCGGGTGGAGTGGCGGGCGCTGCCGCCCGCCGAGCCGGGCGGGCAGCCGTACCCGGATCTCTCCTCGGTGGCCGGCGGGGACGGCCCAATGCCCGAGGTGGTCCTGCTGCGGTGCGAGCCGCCGGAGGCGGGCCCGGTCGCCGCGGCGGCGCGGTCGGCCACCGCCGCGGCCCTCGCCGCGGTCCAGGCGTGGCTCGCCGACGACCGCTTCGCTGGGACCAGGCTCGCCGTGGTCACCCGGGGTGCGGTGGCGGCCGGTGACGAGGACGTCAGCGACCTGGCGCACGCGCCGGTGTGGGGGCTGGTGCGCTCGGCGCGGACGGAGAACCCGGACCGGTTCCTGCTGGTCGACCTGGACGGCGACGGCGAGGCGCTGCTCGGTACGGCGCTGGCCTGCGGCGAGCCGGAGGTCGCGGTGCGCGGCGGGAAGCTGCTGGCACCGCGGCTGGCCCGGGTCCCCGCCGGCCCGGACACAACGGCCGGCGGGCCGCCCCGGCGAGCGCTCGACCCGGACGGCACCGTGCTCATCACCGGCACCGGCACGCTGGGCGGCCTGCTCGCGCGGCACCTGGTCACCACCCACGGGGTACGCCGCCTGGTGCTGACCAGCCGCCGCGGGCTCGGTGCCCCGGGAACCCCCGAGCTCGTCGAGGAGCTGGCGGCGCTCGGCGCGCAGGTGACCGTCGCGGCGTGCGACGCCGCCGACCGGGACGCGCTGGCCGCGCTGCTGGCCGGGGTCGCGGACCTGACCGGCGTGGTGCACACCGCCGCCCTGGTGGACGACGCCACGGTCGCCGCGCTCACCCCGCAGCAGCTGGACCGGGTGCTGGCGCCCAAGGTGGACGGGGCGGTGAACCTGCACGAGCTGACCCGCGACCGGGACCTGGCGTGGTTCGTGCTCTACTCGGGCGCGGCCGGCCTCGCCGGCGGGCCGGGGCACGGCAACTACGCGGCGGCGAACACCTTCCTCGACGCCCTCGCCGCGCACCGCCGCGCGCAGGGGCTGCCCGCGACCTCGCTGGTGTGGGGGCTGTGGGCGCAGGCCAGCGGCCTCACCGGGGAGATGGACCAGGCGGACCGGTCCCGCGCGGCGCGCACCGGCACCGTCCCGCTCAGCTCCGCCGAGGGCCTGGCGCTGTTCGACGCGGCGCTCGCCCTGGACGAGGCGCTGCTCGTACCGCTGCGGTTGGATCTTGCCATGCTGCGGGCGCAGGAGGCCGCGGGCTCGGCCCCGGCGCTGCTGCGTGGGCTGGTGCGGGCCCCGGCGCGGCGGGCGGCGGCCGAGGCTGGCGCGGCGGGCTCGATAGGCTCGGCCGCGGCGAGCGAGGTGCTGCGCCGGCTGGCCGGGCGGACCCGCGAGGAGCAGGACCAGGTCCTGCTCGACCTGGTACGCACGCACGCGGCCACGGTCCTCGGCCACCCGTCGGTGGACGCGGTGGAGCCGGAAAGCGCCTTCAAGGACCTCGGCTTCGACTCGCTGACAGCGGTCGAGCTGCGCAACCGGCTCAACCTCGCCACCGGGCTGCGGCTGCCGGCCACGCTGGTGTTCGACTACCCGAACCCGACAGTGCTGGCCCGGCACCTGCGCGACGAGGTGACCGGCTCGCAGGACCGGGCCACGGTGGCCACCCGCGTCGCCGTAACCGCGGACGAGCCGGTCGCGGTCGTGGCGATGGCGTGCCGGTACCCGGGCGGGGTCGCCTCGCCCGAGGACCTGTGGCGGCTGGTCGTGGACGGCGGCGACGCGGTCGGGCCGTTCCCCACGGACCGCGGCTGGGACCCGGACCGGCTGTTCCACCCGGACCCCGACCACCCCGGCACGTCGTACGTCACGGAGGGCGGCTTCGTCGACGCGGTCGCGGAGTTCGACCCTGACGTCTTCGGCATCAACCCCCGCGAGGCGCTGTCCATGGACCCGCAGCAGCGGCTGCTGCTGGAGACCGTGTGGGAGGTGTTCGAGCGGGCCGGCATCGTGCCGTCGTCCCTCTCCGGCAGCGCGACCGGCGTGTTCATCGGCGCCGGCGCGTCCGGCTACGGCGTCGGCGTCGAGTGGCCGGACGGCATCGACGAGGGCTACTCCCTGACCGGCAACGTGACCAGCGTCATCTCCGGGCGGGTCGCGTACACGTTCGGGCTGGAGGGCCCGGCGATGACGGTGGACACGTCATGCTCGTCGTCGCTGGTGGCGCTGCACCTGGCCGGCCAGGCGCTGCGGTCGGGGGAGTGCTCGCTCGCGCTGGCTGGCGGCGTGGCGCTGATCGCCAGCCCTTCCGGGTTCGTGCAGCTCAGCCGGCAGCGGGTGCTCGCCGAGGACGGCCGCTGCAAGGCGTTCTCCGCCCGGGCCGACGGGATGGGCACCGCCGAGGGGGTCGGGGTGCTGCTACTGGAGCGGCTGTCCGACGCGCAGCGCAACGGGCATCCGGTGCTGGCGGTGGTGCGGGGCACGGCGGTGAACCAGGACGGGGCGAGCAACGGGCTGTCGGCGCCGAACGGGCCGTCGCAGCAGCGGGTGATCCGCCAGGCCCTGGCCGCCGCCGGGCTTTCACCCTCCGATGTGGACGTTGTCGAGGCGCATGGTACGGGGACCGAGCTGGGTGACCCGATCGAGGCGCAGGCGCTGATCGCGACGTACGGCAGGGACCGGCCAGCGGACCGTCCACTGTGGCTGGGGTCGGTCAAGTCGAACCTGGGCCACGCGGTGGCCGCCGCGGGCGTGGCCGGGGTGGTCAAGATGGTGCTGGCGCTGCGGGAAGGGGTGCTGCCGCCGACGCTGCACGTGGACGAGCCGACCCCGCAGGTGGACTGGTCCGCGGGCACCGTGGCGCTGCTGACGGAGACCACGCCGTGGCCGCGGGTGGACCGGGCGCGCCGGGCCGGGGTGTCGTCGTTCGGGATGAGCGGCACCAACGCGCACGTGATCCTCGAGCAGGCCGCGCCGGTGCCGGCCGTGCCGCCGTCCGAGCCGCCCGCCGCGGAGCCGGAGGCGGTGCCGTGGCTGCTGTCGTCGCGCAGCGACGAGGGGCTGCGCGCCCAGGCGGTGCGGCTGCGCGACCACGTCGCGGCCCACCCGGAGCTGAGCCTGGCCGACATCGGACACACCCTGGCCGGGCACCGGTCGGTGTTCGACCACCGCGGCGTGCTGGTGGTCCGCGACCGCGACGAGGCGCTGCGCGCCCTGGACGCCCTTGCCGGGGATGAGCCGGCGGCGAACGTGCTGACCGGTGTGGTGCGCAGCCAGGCCCGCCGGGTGGTGTTCGTGTTCTCGGGTCAGGGCTCGCAGTGGGCCGGGATGGGGCTGGAGCTTGCGCGGTCCTCGCCGGTCTTCGCGGCGCGGCTGCGGGAGTGTGCTGAGGCGCTGGCGCCGCATACCGGGTGGTCGCTGCTGGACGTGCTCGGTGACGAGGAGGCG
>DASRIS010000166.1:0-11680 GCA_035649895.1 Micromonosporaceae bacterium
CGCTAATGATACCCCTACTACTGATCATCGCCCGCCACCAGCCCGATGCCACGCCGTTGGCACTCCGGCCTCGGCGCCCTGAGCCTGCCACTGCTTGGCGGGACGACTACGTTCCAGTCTCGGCAGATTGTGCCGACGAAACGCGGTGCACCTGGGCAGTTCAATGCAGGCGTGGGGGAGGCTGGCGGTCCGGGTCCGCGGCGCATCCGCGTCGGCGTGGACACCGGTGGCACGTTCACCGACGTCGTCGCGCTCGACGAGGACACCGGTGAGCTGGTGTCGACCAAGACGCCGTCCACCCCAGCCGACCCGGCTGAGGGCTTCCTGACCGGCGTACGCAAGGCTCTGGCCCTGCTCGGGGCTGGCCCGGACGATCTCGCGGCGCTCTGCCACGGCACCACCGTCGCCACCAACCAGCTGCTCCAGGGCGACGTGGGCCGGCTCGGCCTGGTCACCACCGAGGGGTACGAGTTCCTCCTGGAGATCGCCCGGCAGAGCGTGCCGGACGGCTACGGCAACAGCTACTTCTGGGTCAAGCCGCCCCGCATCGTCCCGGCCGACCGGGTCCGCACCGTGCCCGGGCGGCTCGCCGCGGACGGCAGCGAGCTGCGCCCGCTCGACGAGGAGCGGGCCCGAGCCGTCGCTCAGTGGTTCCGGGCCAACGGCGTCGACACGCTCGGTGTCTGCCTGCTGCACTCGTACGCTAACCCAGCGCACGAGCAGCGGCTGCGCGAGATCCTGGCCGAGGAGCACCGGGACGCCGTGGTGTCGATCTCCAGCGAGGTGCTGCGGGAGTACCGCGAGTATGAGCGGGCGATGACCACCCTGGTGGACGCGGCGGTGAAGCCGCGGATGGCCGGCTACCTGCGCACCATCCAGGACCGGCTGGCCGGGCTCACCACGCGGAGGGTGCCGTTCTCGGTGATGAAGTCCAACGGCGGGGTGCGCTCGGCCGGGGAGGTGGTCCGCCAGCCGATCACCACGGTGCTCTCCGGCCCGGCCGCGGGGGCGCTCGGCGCGGCGCTGGTGGCCCGGGCCGCCGGCTTCGACCGGGTGCTCACGCTCGACGGCGGCGGCACGTCCACGGACGTGAGCGTGGTGCTGCACGGCGAGCCGACGCTGACCACCGAGGGCAGCGTTGGGGCGTACCCGTCGAAGATCCCGATGATCGACGTGGTCACGGTCGGCGCTGGGGGCGGCTCGGTGGCGTGGCCGTCGCGGGAGGGCACCCTCAAGGTGGGTCCGCGCTCGGCGGGCGCCGACCCTGGTCCGCTGTGCTACCGCAAGGGTGGCACCGAGCCGACCGTGACCGATGCGCACGTTGTGCTCGGCACGATCCCGCCGCACCTGCTCGGCGGCGAGGTGCCGCTGGACGCGGCGGCGGCGCGCGAGGGGCTGGCCGCACTCGGCGGCAAGCTCGGTCTCGACGTGGCCCAGACCGCCGCCGGCATCCTCGAGATCTCGGCGTGGAACCAGGCGAACGCGCTGCGCCAGGTGACCGTCAAGCGGGGGCTGGACGTGCGTGACTTCGTCCTCGCCACGTTCGGCGGCTCCGGCTCGCTGCTGCTGTGCCGGCTGATGGACCTGCTGGGCCTGCGGGCCGGCGTGGTGCCCCGCGAGCCCGGCAACCTGTCCGCGTTCGGGCTGCTCACCGTCGATGTCAAGGACGACCATGTGCAGACGTACGTGGCTCGCGACGCAGGCCTGGACTTGGCTGTGGTCGGCCGGCACCTGGCCGAGCTGACCGCCCGCGCGGCGGCGGCCCTGCGTGCTGAGGGCTTCCCCGACCCGGCCCACCGCTTCGCCCGCAGCGCCGACCTGCGCTACTACGGCCAGGCGTTCGAGGTGCGGGTGCCGGTGCCGGACGGGCCGGTGGACCGGGTGCTGGCCGACGCGACGGTGGCCGCCTTCCACGACGCGCACGAGCGCACCTACGGCTACTGCTTCCGGGACCGGCCGGGCCAGCAGGTCGAGTGGGTGAACCTGCGGGTCACCGGCGTCGGCCCGATCCGCCGCCCGGAGCTGGGCGAGCTGCCGCCCGGCCCGGACGACACGACACCGGCGGGCGCCCGGGAGGTGACCTTCGGCGGCGGTGAAGCCCGTCCCACCCCGATCTACCAGCGCTCCGCGCTCGGGCGCGGCGCCGTCGTCGCCGGGCCTGCGATCATCGAGGAGTACGGGTCGACGCTGCCGCTGCACCCTGGGTTCGCGGCCGAGGTCGACCGCTTCGGCAACCTGGTGGTGAGCCGTGGCTGAGCCGACTGAGGTGGACCGGGCCGGGGCCGACGCGGCCCGGGAGCGGGGCATGACCGAGATGGCCGGGGAGCGGGCCGTGGTCGATGTGGACCCGGTGCTGGTCGAGATCGTCGAGGGCACGCTGGCCGCGATCGAGCGCGAGGTGGAGACCGCGATCGGGCGTACCGCGAGGTCGCCGATGATCCGTGACGCGCATGACTTCCGGGCCGGCATCCACGACCGGCGGCTGCGCAAGCTGACCGGGCGGTCGTACTCGGCGCTGGTACATCCGGTCGTGCGCGACTACCCGATGGCGACGATGCGCCCTGGGGACGTGTTCTTCCACAACGACGTCTACCTCTCCGAGGGCGGCATCGGGCACCTGCCCGACCTGTGCGTGACCGTCCCGGTCTTCGTCGGCAAAGACGTTGTCGCGTTCGTGCAGGCGTTCGGGCACCACGACGACATCGGCGGCGCGGTGCCGGGCTCGATGCCCTCCCACGCCACCAGCGTCTTCGAGGAGGGGCTGCTGGTCCCGCCGATCCGGCTGTGGGACGCGGGCGTGCCCAACGAGGCCGCCCTGAAGATCATGACCCGTAACTCCCGGATGCCCGACTCTCTCGCCGCCGACCTGGACGCCGAGTGCTCGGCCTGCCTGATGGGCGCCGGCCGGCTGGCCGAGCTGTTCGCCCGCTACGGCCGGTCCACAGTAGAGAGCTGCTTCGACGCGATCATCGACAAGACCACGCGCACCTTCCGCGACGAGATCCTGGCTAAGATCCCGGACGGGACCTACGCCTGGGAGGACTACGCCGAGCACGACGGGGTCGACCCGCCCCGGCTGCACGCCCAGCGGATCACCCTGACCAAGACACCGGAGAAGCTGGTGCTCGACTTCACCGGCACGTCCCCGCAGGCGCGGGGGCCGATCAACCACGCGGCGGACTACGCCGAGGGCAACTTCCTCGCCAAGTGGCTCGCGCCGATCCTGCGCAACCTGGCCGACACCCCGGAGCGGATGGCCGAGCTGGACGTGAACGAGGGCGTCGTGCCCCTGCTGGAGCTGCGCTTCCCGCCACCGGGCACGCTGCTGACCCCGGTCTTCCCGGCGCCGACGAACGCTCGTACCTTCGTGATCCTGCGGCTGCTCGGTGTCTTTGCCGGGGCGCTGGCCAAGGCCGTGGACGGGCGCATGCCCGCCGACCAGGAGACCATCCGCTACACCGGGGTGTACGGCACCGACGCCGACGGCCAGCCGTACCTGATGCGGGAGGTCCTGGGTGGCGGCTCGGGCGGGCGACCCTACGCCGACGGGGAGGACACGATCCACGTGGTGCCCGACTCGCGCAACATCCCGGTGGAGTTCGCCGAGGCGCGCTGGCCGTTCCTGGTGGAGCGGCTGGGGCTGGCGGTCGACTCCGGCGGGCCTGGCCGCTACCGCGGCGGCCTCGGCTACGACAAGCACATCCGGATGCTGCGCGACGCCCACTTCATGTCCATCGCCGACCGTTCGGTGCTGTCCTGCTGGGGTGTTGCCGGCGGCCGGGCCGGGCGGTCGTTCAGCGTGGTGGTCGACCCGGGTGGGCCGGCCGAGCGGGTGGTGGACGCGCTCGCCGACGCCGAGCCGGTCCGGGCCGGCGAGGTGATCAGGATCCGCACGACCGGGGGCGGCGGCTGGGGCGACCCGCTTGACCGGCCGTACGAGGAGGTGGCGCGCGACGTGAGCTGGGGGAAGGTGTCGGTGGACGGAGCCCGGGTGGACTACGGGGTGGTGCTGGAGCCGGACGGCACGGTGGACACTGCCGCATCCGGCGCGCTCCGCGGCGAGCTGCGCGCGAGCCGTACCAGGGAGGAGCCGTTCTTCGACCGCGGCCCGGGCTATCCGGCGCTGGCCGGCGGGCGCCGCCACGCCGACCTGGACCTGCGATGACCCGCGTGCTGATCGCGTTGGGCGGCAACGCGATGACCTCGGCCGACGGGCAGGCCCGCCAGGAGGACCAGATCGGGGCGGTGGCCCGCGCCGTGGAGTGCATCGCGGACGTGGCCGCAGGTGGGGCGCAGGTGCTGCTCACCCACGGCAACGGGCCGCAGGTCGGCAACCTGCTGGTGAAGAACGAGCTGGCCGCGCACGTGGTCCCTCCGGTCTCGCTGGACTGGTGCGGCGCGCAGACCCAGGGCACCATCGGCTTCACCCTGGTCAACGCCCTGGAGCGGGCGATGGCGGCGCGGGGGCTCGCGGTGCCGGTGGCCGCGGTGGTCACCCGCACCCTGGTCGACGCCGCTGACCCGGGGTTCGTCGAGCCGACCAAGCCGGTCGGCCGGTTCCTGCCGGAGGACGAGGCGAAGCTCATGATCGAGCACGGCCAGCGCTGGCGGGACCTGGGCAGGCGCGGGTGGCGGCGGGTGGTCGCCTCGCCTGAGCCGCTCGACGTGCTGGACGCCCCGGCGGTGCTGACGCTGCTCGCCGCCGGGTATGCCGTGGTGGCCGCCGGCGGTGGCGGGATCCCGGTGGTACGCGGGGCGGACGGGTCGCTGCACGGGGTTGAGGCGGTGATCGACAAGGACCTCGCCGCGGCTCTGCTCGCCCGGGTCGCCGGGGTGGAGCGGCTGGTGATCGCCACCGACGTGGACGCCGCCTGGCTGGACTGGGGCACCGACCAGGCCCGGCCGGTGGGCAGGGTCGGCGTCGCCGAGCTGCGCCGGCTGGCCGCGCAGGGCCACTTCGGCAGCGGGTCGATGGGGCCGAAGGTCGAGGCGGCCTGCCGGTTCGTGGAGAGCGGGGGAGAGCTGGCCGCGATCGCGGCCCTGGACCACATCGCCGACGCGGCGCAGGGCCGCGCCGGTACGGTCGTGACACCGGACTGACGCCGGATGCGCCCAGCGCGAGATCGAGCAGAAAGGGGTGGCCCGTGCCCGAGCCCATCGAGGTCCGTAAGGTGCCGATCCGGCATGTCAGCGACGCGTCCGGCCTCGCCGAGCTGGTCGATGAGGGCATCGTCGACGCCGACCGGGTGGTCGCCGTCATCGGCAAGACCGAGGGCAACGGGGGCGTCAACGACTACACCCGGATCATCGCCGACCGGGCGTTCCGGGACGTGCTGGTGGCCCGGGGCACCCGTACCGCTGCCGAGGTGGCGCAGGTCCCGTTCGTCTGGTCGGGTGGGACGGATGGCGTACTCTCCCCGCACGCCACGGTGTTCGCGACCGTGCCGGCGGAGCGGGCGGAGCGCACCGACGAGCCGCGGCTGGCGGTGGGCTTCGCGATGAGCGACCCGATCCGGCCGGAGGAGATCGGCCGGCAGGGGATGGTCGAGAAGGTGGCGGCCGCGGTCACGGAGGCGACGCAGCGGGCCGGGATCAGCGACCCCGCCGACGTCCACTATGTACAGACGAAGACGCCGCTGCTGACGATCGCGACGATCCGCGACGCCAAGAGCCGCGGGCACACGGTCTGGACTGAGCACACGCACGAGTCGATGGACCTGTCCAACGGCACGACCGCGCTCGGCATCGCGGTCGCCCTCGGCGAGATCAAGCCGCCGCGCGACGAGGACGTGCTGCACGACCGTTCGCTCTACTCGGCGGTGGCGTCCTGCTCGTCAGGGGTGGAGCTGGACCGGGCGCAGGTGGTCGTGGTCGGCAACGTGCGCGGGGTCGGCGGGCGCTACCGCATCGGCCACGCGGTGATGCGCGACGCGCTCGACGCCGACGGCATCTGGGCGGCCATCCGCGACGCCGGGCTGGCGCTGCCCGAGCGGGCGCACCACAGCGACCTGGGCGGCCGGCTGGTCAACGTGTTCCTCAAGTGCGAGGTGTCCGCCGACGGGATGGTCCGCGGCCGGCGCAACGCCATGCTGGACGACTCCGACGTGCACTGGCACCGGCAGATCAAGGCGTGCGTGGGTGGGGTGGCCGCGTCGGTCACCGGTGACCCGGCGGTGTTCGTCTCAGTGTCAGCGGCCCACCAGGGCCCGGACGGCGGCGGGCCGGTCGCGGCAGTCGTCGACCTCGGGCCGGAGCCGCCGACCGGCTACCGGGCGCCGTGAACCCAACGGCGGCCGGTGCGCTGGCGGGCGGTCCGGACGGTGGGACGCCCGGCGGCCCGGTGGGTGCTGCGGATGGTGGTGTGGCTGGTGGCCCGGCGGAGGCGGCGGACCGCGGGGTGGGCGGCGGCGGGCCGGTGCACGCGCCGCACTGGCGGGTGCACCTGCCGCCGGGCATGGACCCCGCCGAGGTGGACCTCGCCGCCGGCCGTACCCTGCCTGGCGCCTGGGCGGCCGCCTGGGCCGCCGACCCCACCCGCCCGGTGCTGGCTGCGGCCGACGGTGGCCGGGTCGGCGCCGCCGAGCTCGCCGACCGTACGGCGGTGGCCGCCGGCCGGTACGCGGCCGCCGGGCTGGAGCCGGGCGACCGGCTGGTGATGTCCGCGGCGGCCAGCGTCGACCTGGTCGTGGCCTACGTCGCCGCGCTTCGCTACGGCCTGACCGTGGTGCCGGTCAACACCGCGTACTCCGGCCCGGAGCTGGCGGCGGTGGTGGCCGGCGCCAAGCCGGCCCTCGCCCTGCTGGACGAGGCGGACCGGGCCGCCGGACTGGAGCTGCGCTGCTGCCCGCCGGACCTGACCGGCCTGCCCGCAGCCGCCCCGGAGCCGGTGCTGGACGCGGTTCGCCCTGACGACATCGCCTTGGTCGTCTACACCTCCGGCACCACCGGGCAGCCCAAGGGCGCCCCGCTGACCCACGCCAACCTGCTGGCGAGCGTGCAGGCGGTGCGGGTCGCCTGGCGGTGGACGCCGGAGGACCGGCTGGCCCTGTGCCTGCCGCTGTTCCACGTGCACGGCCTCGGGGTCGGGCTGCACGGCACGCTGGTCGCCGGCGCCAGCGCGGTGGTGCTGCCGCGCTTCACCCCGGCCGGCGTGGCCGAGGCGGTGACCGGGCACGGCGTGACGATGTTCTTCGGCGTGCCGACCATGTACCACCGGCTGGCCGAGTCGCCCTACCTGGGCGACCTGCGCCGGCTGCGCCTTGCGGTGAGCGGGTCCGCGCCGCTGCCGGCGCAGCTGCACGCCGCCGTCGCCGCCGGCAGCGGGCAGCAGGTGCTGGAGCGGTACGGCATGACCGAGACCATGATGCTCGTCTCCAACCCGTACGCCGGCCCACGCCGGCCTGGAACGGTCGGGCTGCCGCTACCCGGGGTCTCGGTGCGCCTGAGCCCCCAACCGGGCGGCGTGGCAGAGATCGAGGTGCGCGGACCCAACGTGATCTCCGGCTACCTGGACAGCCCGGAGGCGACCGCGGCTGCGTTCACGCCGGACGGCTGGTTCCGCACCGGCGACCTCGGCGTGCTGGATGACGATGGCTATCTCACGATCAGCGGGCGGGCCAAGGAGCTGATCATCACCGGCGGGTACAACGTCTACCCCCGGGAGGTCGAGGAGGTGCTGCGGTCCCATCCGGGCGTCGCCGACGCCGCGGTCGTCGGCGCGCCGTCGGCGGAGTGGGGGGAGGCGGTGGCGGCCTTCGTGGTGCCGGCCGCCGCTGGAGACCTGGAGCTGCTACGGGAGCAGCTGGAGGAGTGGTGCGCGGGGCGGCTCGCCTCCTACAAGCGCCCGCGCGTGTGGCGGTGGACCGAGGCGGTGCCGCGCAACCCGTTGGGAAAGGTGCTACGCCATCGGCTCATCCCCTGAAGGCTCACCGCTCAGATCCGAAGGGGGCGCCGAGCCTTCAGCAGGCGCCGAGCCTTTCAGCAGGCGCCGAGCCGGCGGTCCTGCTCGTGTAGTGCGCGCATCGCGATGCGGCGGGCCGGGCGGCCGGCACCGGCTCTGGCCGGTGCCGGTAGGTCAGGCAAGGACGAACCCCTCGGCCGGAGAAAGGGGGCGGTCTTCTCAACGAAAGCTACGGTGTCAGTCATGACGTCATAGTGACATCATATGATGTCAAAGTAAAGTCTCTCTGGCGTCGTACCGACGTCGTTGGCTGCTCGCCAGCTGGCACGTTTGACCGTGCCGGTCCGGGGAAAAGGCCGCTCACTCGGATACATCTGCGATGGGAGCGTCATGGCCTACTCCGATCGGACCCCTGCGGGACCCCGGCCGGGCGGGATGAGCCTGCCGCGGATCCTTGCTCTTGTCGTGGGCGTGGTGTACACGCTCATCAGCCTCGCCGGGTTCCTCGTCACCGGCTTCGACAACTTCGCCTCCGAGAACGGGGACAGCCTGCTCGGGTTCGAAGTCAACCCACTGCACAACGTCGTACACCTGTTGACCGGCGTGCTCGGCCTGGTGATGGCCCGGCGGCTGGCCACCGCCCGTACGTACGGCTGGATCCTCTTTGTCGCGTACGCGGCGGTGTTCATCTACGGCCTGTTCGCCGGCGGTGACCCAGACGCCGACATCCTGGCCCTGAACGGGCCGGACCACGTGCTGCATCTGTTGACCGCGCTGGCGGGCCTGGCGATCGCGCTGTGGCCGGTGCGCGGCGAGGTCCGCGCTGGGGCTGACGAGCGCGCACGTCTTGGCTAGCCGTCGGCTGGGCGGCTAGCCAAGGCTGGCGCCTAGCGCTGGCTGGCGGACAGCGTCGGCTGGCGGCGCCGGCCAGGCCGCGGCGGCAGCTCGGGCAGCGGCTGGCTGGCGCGGCGCAAGGGACTCCCTGCCGGGGGTGGGGGGCGCGTCGGGCGCTTGAGGGGGCGCCCGACGCGCCTCGTCCTTGCGGTGCCCCGTCCGGAAGGACGGGTGTCGCTGAAGGACAGCTGTCGGCTGGAGGGCAGCGGTCGGCCGGAAGGACGGCTGTACCTGCCGGCGATCCGGGGTGACCTGCGGTGACTGGCGCCGGGCCGGTGTGAGTGCGGGCTGTGGAGGCTGCGGAGGCGCAGCACTTTTCGCACTAAGTGGAATCGACTCTTGTGGATAAAGCCTGGTTGGTGCGACGATTCGTCCGGCCAGACATCGGGCTTCTCCAATCTATGGGATCCCCGTCCGGTGGGGGTTATACGGCGATGCTCGGTCCGGCCGCCGCCCGACACGTCACCAATGACGTGTCCAACCCCCGGGAGGCTCGTGTGAGACTCGCCCCATCGTTCCGCCGCACCGCGATCGCCATCGCGGGCGCCTCACTCGCCGGTACCCTCCTCTTCGCACCATCCGCCATCGCCGCGGCCCCCACGCTCGACGGTGCGGGCGCCACCGCGCTGGCCGAGCAGCTCGGTGACCGCGCCGCCGGCACGTACCTCGACCAGAGCACCGGCCGCATGGTCATCAACGTGCTCGACTTCGAGGCCGCGAACACCGTCCGCGGCAAGGGCGCCACCGCCAAGCTGGTCACCCGCAGCAGCGCCCAGCTCGCCGCGATCACTGCGGAGCTGGACCGCTCGGCGCGGATCGTCGGCACTGGGTGGGCTGTGGACCCGATGGCCAACCAGGTCGTCGTCTCCTACGACACCACCGTCACCGGTGCCGCACTGGGCCGGCTGACGTCGGTCACCGCGCGCTTCGGCGACGCGGTGCGCCTCGAGCGGCTGCCCGGTGTGCTGAGCCTGAACATCTCCGGTGGCCAGGCCATCTACACCGGTGGGTCCCGCTGCTCGCTCGGCTTCAACGTGCGCAACAGCGCCGGCACGCAGTACTTCCTCACCGCCGGCCACTGCACCAACATCGGCTCCACCTGGTACGCCAACTCCAGCCAGACCACGGTGCTCGGCACCCGGGCCGGCAGCAGCTTCCCGGGCAACGACTACGGCATCGTGCGCTACACCAACACGTCCATCTCCAAGCCCGGCAACGTCTACCTCTACAACGGCTCCTACCAGGACATCACCGGCGCCCGCAACGCGGTCGTCGGCGAGACCGTCCGGCGTAGCGGCAGCACCACCGGCGTGCGTAGCGGCAGCGTAACCGCGACCGGCGCGACCGTCACCTACCCGCAGGGCACCGTCTCCGGCCTGATCCGGACCACGGTCTGCGCGCAGCCCGGCGACAGCGGCGGCTCGCTCTTCGCCGGCAGCTCTGCGCTCGGTCTCACCTCCGGCGGCAGCGGCAACTGCACCACCGGCGGCACGACCTACTTCCAGCCGGTCACCGAGCCGCTCGGCGTCTACGGCGTGAGCGTCTACTGATCGGTCAGCTTCCACCCGTACCATCCGCTGGCCCGCCGGAAGCGTCCGGCGGGCCAGCCGCTATGTCCACCCTGGACCGCTCCGGACGGTCCGGCGCCTGGCGCCCGCGCCCGGTGGCCGTGCCCGGTCGCCGGCGGCTTGACGGCCGCCGGGTGGGGCTGGTTCCGTGTCGGGATGCCGATCCACAACCGCACCCCGCCCGCCCGTGGCACCCGTAGGGAGGCGCTGTGATCAAGCGGGAGGACGTGGCGGGCGTCGCCGTCGTCCAGCTCGCCCACGGCCCGGTCAACGCGCTGGACCTGGACCTGGTCAACGCGATCACCGCCACGTTCCGCGAGCTCGACGCCGGCGACGAGCAGGCGGTGGTGCTTACCGGCGCCGGCCGCGCCTTCTCCGCCGGCGTGGACCTGTGGCGCGTGGTCGAGGGCGGCCCGGAGTACGCGCAGGCGTACGTCCCCGCCCTGGTCGATGCGTTCGAGGCCGTGTTCACCTGCGCCAAGCCGGTCGTCGCCGCGGTCAACGGGCACGCCGTGGCCGGCGGGGCGATCCTCACCAGCGGCTGCGACTACCGGCTCATGGCCGACGGGCCGGGCCGCATCGGAGTGTCCGAGCTGCTGGTCGGCGTGGCGTTCCCGACCTCCGCGCTGGAGATCCTCAGCTTCGCGCTCGGCCCCGTCCTCGCCCGCCGGGCCGTCCTGGAAGCGGATACGTACGAGCCGGCAACGGCGCTCGCCCGCGGCTTCATCGACGAGGTGGTGCCGGCCGAACGCCTGCTCGACTCGGCCGTAGCCGCCGCCCGCCGGCTGGCCGACCTCACCCCGCCGGCCACCTACGCCATGACAAAGCGGCAGCTACGCGCCGAGGCGATGGAGCGGATACACCGGCTCCGGCCGCGCTTCGACGCCGAGGCCGTCGAGCTGTGGATGGAGCGGGCCCGCGACGGCCGGATCCGCGACTACATGGAGCGGGTGACCTCCCGGCGCGCCGGCAAGAGCTCCCCCGACGGAAGCTCATCCGGCGGGAGCCCGGTCGGCGGGAGCCCGGTCGGCGGGAGCGCTGCCGACAGGAGCCCTACCACGGGATAGGTCGCACGGGAGGCCACATGCTGCCCTGGTCCACCGAGCTGGCCGGCCGGGTCGAGACCCACGTGATGGCGAGCGAGCTGCTGCGGGGCAACCCGCTCGGCGACCCGCACGAGCGGCCGGTCTGGGTCTACCTACCTCCCGGCTACGACGCCCGGCCGGAGCAGCGCTACCCCAGCCTCTACGTGATCCAGGGCTTCACCGGGCACGTGGGGATGTGGGCCAACCGCACCGCGTTCCGACAGCCCTTCCCG
>DASRIS010000167.1:0-9504 GCA_035649895.1 Micromonosporaceae bacterium
GGCTCGCCACACACCCACTTTAGGTCATACGCCTCGTGGGTACCGCAACGGGTGAACGTCGACCCGCCGTCGCAGGTCAGGCCGCGTGCGCTCGACCACCTCCACAGTCAAGATCAACTTATCCAGGACACTCGGGCTAGACCGCGGGCCCACCTGGCAGACTGTTGCACGGCGGGTAGTGCCAACGGACCAGGCAAGGGTGGGGCAGTGGACGGGTCGGTGCTGGACGTGCTGGTGGTCGGCGCGGGTCCGACCGGCCTGACGCTGGGGTTGCAGCTGCACCAGTTCGGCGCCCGGGTGCGGGTGGTGGACCGGCTGCCGGACCGCGTGAACCAGTCGCGGGCGGTCGTGCTGCAGCCCCGGTCGCTGGAGGTGCTGGCCGGCTCCGGCGGGGCAGAGGAGATGCTGGAGTGCGGCAACCGGGCGGTGCGGCTGGACATCCACGGCCGCCGGGACCGGGTACGTTCGGCGCCGCTGTTCGACATCGGGCTGGGCGACTCGGCGTACCCGTTCCTGCTCTTCCTGTCGCAGGCGGAGACCGAGCGGATCCTCACCGAGCGGCTGGCGGCCGGCGGGGTCCGGGTCGAGCGCGGCACGGAGCTGGTGGGCTTCGACGCGGGCCAGGAGGCGACGGGCAAGGAGGCCACGGGCCAAGGGGCTATGGGCAAGGAGGCTACGGGTAAGCGGGGCGCGGGTAGGCAGGTGGCGGGCGAGGAGGCCGCGGACGGTGGCGGGGCCGGCGACGGTGCGGTGGTGTGCCGGCTGCGCCACGCCGACGGGCGCGTGGAGGAGGTCGCCGCCCGGTTCGTGGTCGGCTGCGACGGGGCGCACAGCGCCGTGCGGTCCGGCGCCGGGGTGGAGTTCGTGGGGCGCGCGTACCCGCAGACGTTCGTGCTGGCCGATGTGGAGGCTGACGGGCTGGAGCCGGGCGCGGTGCACATGTTCATGACGCTGCGGGGCATCCTCTTCTTCTTCCCGCTGGGGACACCGGCGACGTGGCGAATGCTGTCGATGCGGCCGGAGGCCAGGACCGGGCCGGCCGAGACCACGGCCGGGCCGGGCGCCGAACGGCCGGGTGGGGCACGGGCGGGTGCGGCCGGCGGGGTGTCCGACGGGTCGCTGACGCTGGCTGAGGCGCAGGCGATCGTGGACTCGCACGCGACCAGGCCGGTCCGGCTGCACGACCCGGTGTGGCTGACCACCTTCCGGCTGCACTGCCGGCGGGCGAAGCACTACCGGGTGGGGCGGGTGTTCCTGGCCGGGGACGCGGCGCACATCCACAGCCCGGCCGGCGGGCAGGGCATGAACGTGGGGATCCAGGACTCGGTGAACCTGGGCTGGAAGCTGGCGATGGTGTGCGCCGGCGTGGCCCCGCCGGACATCCTGGACAGCTACGAGGTGGAGCGGGAGCCGGTGGGGCGGGAGGTGCTGCGCTTCACCGACCGGGCCTTCGCCGCGGCGACCTCGACCAACCCGGTGGTACGGCTGATCCGGGCCACCCTGGTGCCGAGGGTGCTGCCGGTGCTGCTGGCGGCCCGGCCGGTCCGGGCCACCGCGTTCCGGGTCGTCTCCGAGCTGGGTATCACCTACCGGGACAGCCCCCTGTCGGTCGACGCCGCCGGTACCGGGCGGGACGGGCCGAGGGCCGGCGACCGGCTCCCCGACGGCCCGGTGCGCAAGGACGGTGCGCCCAGCACGCTGCACGCGGCGCTGGCCGCCCCCGGCTGGCACGAGCTGGTCGCCAGCCCCGGCCAGCTGCGCGTACGGCGCATCTGGCCGGCCCCGGCCGGTGAGGTGAGCCTGACGGACCCCGACGGGCAGGTATCCAGCCGCCTGGGCCTGACGTCGCAGCGGGAGATGCGCTTCCTGCTGCGCCCGGACGGGCACATCGGCTACCGCGGCCCGGCCACCGATGACGCGGCGGCAGCGGCGTACCTGCGCACCTGGCTGCCCGGCTACCGCAACGACCGCGGCGCGGCCGAGGTCACCAGGTGAACCGGCCGGGCTCCCGGGCGGGCGGCGGGCTCACCAGGTGAACCGGCCGGGGTAGGTGACCGAGGCGAGCGTGTCCTGCCCGTCGGCGTCCGGGTGGAAGTAGTCGAGCGGGTTGAGCATCTCGATGGTGAACGCCACCTTGTGCACGGCGCCGCCGTCGTACCGGCAGCGGGAGCCGTACCCACGGCAGGCGCCGGCCAGCTCGCGGTTGTAGGCGGCGACCCGCTCGCGTACCGCATCCCGCCGGCTCACGTCGGCCGGGGCCGACGAGGTCGGCGCGGCCAGCAGCGACGGGCATACGCCGTAGGACCAGGACCGCACCGCGCGCGTGTTGACGTGGCCGATCTGCCACAGCCGGTACAGGTCGGGCACGCTTGCGACGAGCACCCGGGCCTTGGGCAGGCCCTTCCTGAGCGCAGCCAAGGCGCTGTCCACGCTGGAGCGGAAGGCGGCGGCGCTGGTCATGTCGGCCACGGTCGGCCGGCACACGTCGTTCGCGCCGATCAGCAGGGTCACGTACTCGACCTTTGCGCGTACCGCTCCCTCCACCTGCCCGGGCAGGTCGGCGGCCCGCGCGCGGGGTGCGGCGAGGTTGTACGCGTTCCCGCGCATGGCCCGGTTGGCATCGACGATCATCCGGTAGTGGCTGTCCACCCGCAGCCCGTCGCCGGTGGCCCACGAGTTGCGGTGGCACGAGATCAGCGCCAGACAGGCGCCGAAGCCCGCGGTCACCGAGTCGCCGAGCGCGGCCATCGACGAGGGGTAGCTTCCGGGTGGCTGCGGGGTGGGCCGGCCCACCTGGCCCCGGGGCTCGCAGGCGGTGGTGAGGAGCGCGAGGACGGCGAGCGCGGCGATGGACGATCGGCGGGGCATGGACGCTCCCCAGCGGGCCGAGGGTAACGTTGCGGTAACTGTACGCTATGTGCGGGGTTGGGCGGTGTGCCAATAGTGGCGCCCGGGTAGGACAATGGCGCCACCGCAAGGCACCTTTCCCGGGAGTGAGCCGTGACCGAACCGTCCCCGCCCACCGGCTCGCACCCGGAGCCAGCCGACGCTGCCCTGGACACCGCCCGGGTCTCTGCTCCGGTCAGCCCCGCCCCGGTCAGCCCAGCCGCCTTCGCCGACCTACCCGGCGGCCTGTGGGACCGGATGAAGGCCGACCCGCAGTACGCCCCCGAGCACCTGGCGCTGGAGGCGGTGCGGCGGCTCGGTCCGGAGGCCAGGGACTGGACGGCGCGCACCCGCGCGGCGTACCCGCAGGCCGGTCCGGACGCCCTCGCCGAGCTGGCCGCCAAGAGGTTCGTCACCCGGGCGCGCATCTCCGGAGCGGCGTCCGGGGCGGTGGGGCTGCCCGGCGCCATCCTGGACGTGGGTGTGCTGGCCTGGACCCAGGCCAGGATGGTGCTCCACATCGCCGCCGCGTACGGGTTCGACCCGACCCATCCGGACCGGGCCACCGAGCTGCTGGTGCTGCAGCACGTGCACAAGGCCGCCGAGACAGCGCGCCTGGCGCTCGGTGTGGCAGCCGGCCACCAGCGCATCGGCGCGCTGCTGGCCCGCGGCGACGCGCCCCTCGGGCGGGTGCTGCTGCGGCTCGGCGTGAAGCTCGCGCAGATGGCCGGCGTACGCGCGGTGCACCGCGCGCTTGCGAAGATCGTGCCGGGTGCCGCTGTCATCCTCGGCACGTGGGCAAACTCGACGGCGACCACCAACCTGGCCGAGCGCGCGCGGGCGCTCTACCGCCGGTCCGTTCAGCCTGGCGCGTGAGGCCGGGACTGCGCTGGTCCACCGGCACCGCAGCGGCATAGGCTCCCGGCGTGGGAACGTTGATATCTGTCAACCTCGCGGTGCCCCGGCCCAACCCGGCCAAGGCGGTCGGCGTCACCGGCATCGACAAGCAGCCGGCCGAGGGGCCGGTGCAGGTGCGCGCGCCCGGCCCCAAACGCACCGGGCTGGGCAGCGGGCTGGTCGGCGACCGGTTGTTCGACACCGCCCATCACGGCGGCGACGACCAGGCGGTGTACGCGTACGCCCGGGAGGATCTCGACGCGTGGCAGGCCGAGCTGGGCCGTACGCTGCCCGGTGGGGTGTTCGGGGAGAACCTGACCACCGCCGGGGTCGATGTCACCGGCGCGCTCATCGGGGAACGGTGGCGCATCGGGGAGCACGTGGTGCTGGAGGTCGCCATCCCCCGCATCCCCTGTGGCACGTTCGCGCACTGGATGGCGCAGCAGGGCTGGATAAAGCGGTTCACGCAGCGGGCGACGCCAGGGGCGTACCTGCGGGTGGTCGTACCCGGGGAGATCCGGGCGGGCGACCCGGTCAGCGTCATCGACCGGCCCGACCACGACGTCACGATCGGGGTCACCTTCCGCGCGCTGACCCGGGAGCCGGAGCTGCTGCCCCGCCTGCGGCAGGCGGAGGCGCTGCCCAGGCAGGTACGGGACCTGGCGGACCGGCGTACGTCGCCGTTCCCCGGGGAGTGAGCTTGCGGGAGTGGGCTCGCGGGAGTGGGCTCGCGGGAGTGGGCTCGCCCGGCGCGCCGGGCGGGACGGTAGCGGCCCGGTGGTGGCAGCCGGGGTGCTGGGAGCCCTCGTGGGGTGGGAGTCCCGTGGGCGGCGGCCGGGGTGGTGGGAGGTGGCAGATAGGCGACCGGCGGCGCGAGCGGGCCTGGCCGGGCGATGCGCTCGGGCCCGCGCGGTGGGAGAATCTTCACCAAGCAAAGTGCTGGTAGGCAGGGGGGCAGTCCCGGCACCGAGGGGAGGGGTGATGACCCGACGTCTCGCGGCCACCGCCGTGCCGCTGCTGCTCGTCACTGCCGGCATGGCCCTGGCCGCCCCTGCACCGGCCTGGGCCGCCGAGGTGTTCCTCGAGGTCAACCCGAGCACCGTCGAGGCCGGCCAAACGGTGAACCTGCGGGCCAGCTGCGACGACAACACCAGGACCGCCCGGGTCGAGTCCACCGCGTTCGTCGCGCCGGTCACCGTCGAGCCGCGGTACGGCCTGCTGACCGCCACGGTCACCATCCCGGCTGACCGGAACGCGGGCGACTACTCCGTGCGGCTCACCTGCACCGGTGGCCAGGCGGCCACGACCACGCTGCACGTGCTCATCGCGACCCGGCCGACCCGTGGGCCGGCGACCGGGTTCGGCGGGACGGCGACCGGCGACAGCGCGCGGCTGCTGGTCGGCGGGGGTCTCGCCGCGGTCGCGGCCGGGCTGGTGCTCGCCATGATGGCGCGCCGGCGCCGGGCCGACACCTGACGGCCGTCATGAGCAGCCCTCCGCCACCGCGGCGCGGGCGCTGGACCGGGCCGGCGGCGATCGGCCTGGTGCTGGCCGGTGTCTTCGCCACCGGCGCGGGGCTCGGCCAGATGGGCGCCGGGATGTCCTGGGGAGACCTGTTCAACCGGCCGGGCAAGCCGCCGCCGCGCGAGTTCCCCGTGCTCGAGCCGAGCCAGCCGATCCGGATCGCGATCCCATCGCTCGACGTGCGGGCCCCGGTCATCGCGGTCGGGCTCGCCGCGGACGGCTCGATCGCCGCCCCGCCGCTGGAGCGGCACACCGAGGTCGGGTGGTTCGAGCGCGGCCCGACGCCGGGGCAGTTCGGCCCGGCCATCATCGTGGGCCACGCGGACACCCGGACCGGGCCGTCGGTCTTCCACGCCCTGCGCACGCTGCGTCCGGGAGCGGTGGTCGAGGTGACCCGGCGGGACCGTACGGTCGCCATCTTCGAGGTGGGCTCGGTCGAGCGGTTCGCCAAGGCGGGCCTGCCGCCGGATCGGGTCTACGGGGACTTCAGCCGGCCGGTGCTGCGCCTGATCACGTGCGGTGGCAGCTTCGTGCCGGGGGAGGGGTACGCCGACAACGTCATCGTGTTCGCCTCACTGGTCGGCACCCGGGGGCCGTGACCGGGTGCACTGGGCGGTGTGCTGGTGGCGGCGGTGCGCCGTCAGGGCGTGCGGTCGGGCCGCTGCCAGAGGTAGAGGTCGCGCAGCAGGGACACCTCGGCGCCGTGGTGGATCATCTCGCGGTTAATGTGCAGCACGAGGGCGGCCATCGGGTAGTCGGCGTACGGCCCCTCGGCCGGCCCGCACGGGCGCGCCAGCCCCTCCTCCTTGAGGCCGTGCACCCCGTCGACCCACCGGGCGTACGCGTCGTCCAGCTGGCGCAGCGCCTGCGCGGCCGTGCCCGCGTACGCGAAGGTCTGGTAGTCGGCGGGCGGGCCGCCGAAGTGCGCGGCGACCCGCTGGCCGAGCACGCCGACGATGATGTGGCCGAGCCGCCACGCGATGGTGGTCACCGGTACGGGCTTCGGCTCCGGGATCTCGAAGTCGATGGTGAAGTCACCTGAGCCGGCCTTGACCGGCGCGGTGCCGGTGCCGCGGGGCCGGATGCTCCAGGCGCCCGGCACGGGCTCCCAGAAGTACTCCTCGTCGCTCAGGCCGGACAGGCGTGGCCGGAGCTGGTGCTGCCAGTGCCAGTCGAGCTGGTCGGCCAGCTCGGAGTTCCAGTCGATGGTCATGCGCCTCACGGTAGGCGGCATTGCGGACAGCTGCGGTCCTGATGCTGGCAGAATCGTCTGGGTGCTGGGGACATCGGCCCGGCTGCTTCGGCTGCTGTCGCTGCTCCAGGCGCGCCGCGAGTGGTCCGGCGGCGAGCTTGCGGAGCGGCTGGAGGTTGCGCCGCGGACGGTCCGCCGGGACGTGGAGCGGCTGCGGGGGCTGGGCTACCCGGTGTGCGCCACACCTGGGGCGGGTGGCGGGTACCGGCTGGGCGCCGGCGGCGCGCTGCCGCCTCTGCTGCTCGACGACGACGAGGCGGTCGCCGTCGCGGTCGGGCTGCGTACCGCCGCCGGCGGCACCGTCGCCGGCATCGAGGAGGCGTCGGTACGCGCGCTCGCAAAGCTGGAGCAGGTGTTGCCGGTACGGCTGCGCGGGCGCGTGTCGGCGATCGAGGCGTCCACCGTGCCGCTGACCGGACCGGTCTCCACAGTGGACCCCGGTACGCTGACCGTGGTCGCGGGGGCGTGCCGGGACTCGGAGCGGCTGTCGATGGACTACCGCGACCGCGACGGCGCGGCGAGCACGCGGACGGTGGAGCCGTACCGGCTGGTGCACACCGGCCGGCGGTGGTACCTGGTGGCGCGCGACACCGACCGCGACGCGTGGCGGACCTTCCGGGTCGACCGGATCGGGCAGGTCCGGCCGACCGGCTGCCGGTTCACCCCGCGCGACCCGCCGGACCCGGCTGCGTACGTGGCGACCGCACTGTCCAGCGCGCCCTACCAGCACCGCGCCCGGATCCGGCTGCACGCCCCGGCGCCTGCGGTCGCGGCCCGGGTGCCGCCCACCGTCGGCGTGGTGGAGCCGGTCGACGCGGGCTCGTGCCTGCTCGTCACCGGCTCAGACTCGCTCGACGCGATCGCCGTCCACGTTGCGCTCCTGGGCTTCGACTTCCAGGTCCTGGAGCCGCCCGAGCTGGTCGACCACGTCCGCGCGCTGGCCGGCCGGCTCGGCCGCGCCACCGAGCCGCTCAGCGGGGCGGGGCGTGCAGCCGGTCGCGAAGGAAGGTGAGCACCTGCTCCAGCGCGCGTCGGGTGGGATGGTCGGGGTCGTCAAGGCGGTCGCCCGGGCGTCCGGTGAGGACCGCGTGGGCGCGCGGCGGGATGCCGTACTCGTTGCCGGATGAGGAGTCGATCTCGACGGGGAGGAAGCCGGCGCCCAGCTCGCGCCGCAGGGTGGCGAAGCGCTCACCCGGCACCGCGCGGTCCCCGGTGAACCGCAGGCCGAGCACGCACGCTCCGCCCGCCACCCGCTCGCGGACCCGGGCCAGGTCAGTGCCGGAGAGCCCGATGTCGGCCTTGCGGCGGCGACCGAGGGGCACCGGCAGCGAGGGCTGGCTGAGCACGGGCGCGAGCATCCGGTCATCGACCAGCATCGCCAGCGCGAAGCCGCCGGTGAAGCACATCCCCACCGCACCCACGCCCGGCCCGCCGCACTCGGCATGGGCGCGCGCCGCCAGCGCGCGCAGCCAGGACACGACCGGGCTGGTACGCCCGGCGGCGAACACGGCGAACTCCCGGGCGATGCAGACGCGGGCCACGGTGCGCAGCAGGTACGGCAGGCTGTTGGCGCGGCCCGGCGTGCCGAACAGCGACGGCAGGTAGGCGGTGCACCCGACGCCGACCACCCGCAGGGCGAAGTCGAGCACCGGGGGGTGCAGCCCTGGCAGCTCCGGCATGACGACCACCGCGGGTCCGGCGCCGGCTCGGAGCACGTCGCGGGTCAGCCCGTCATGGGTGAAGGCGAACCGGTCGAAGCCACGCAGCTCGTCCACTTGTCGCGGCCTCCTGACGGGTCTGCAGCTACGCCACGAGGACCTGCCGGTCGCCGGCAGGTCCTCGTGACGGTACGGGAGTGGTGGTTGGCTTGGCTACCAGGCGAGCAGGCGGTCCAGCAGCTCCCGGTACTGGCGTACGGATACGCGCAGCCGCTCCGTGTCATCACCGGCCCCGCTGCCCCAGCTGGCCAGCTCCTCATGGTGCGACCGCAGTGCCCCGGTCAGCTCCTCGACGACGTCGTCCAGGAGTGCCCGCGCCTGGTCGGCCGCTGCGCGCGGGTCGTCCACGAACCGCAGCTGGACCTCCCGCCAGCGGTCGCGCAGGTCGCTGAGCCGGTCGTCGGCCCAGAGCGCGCCCAGCGCGGGGGCGGCAACGGCACCGGGCATGAGCTCGCCACCCTCGGGCGCCTCCGATGCAGGCGCCGTTTCCGGCTCGCGGTCGAGGTCGGCCGCTGGTACGGGCGCCACCTCGGGCTCGCGGTCGAAGTCGGCCTCGGGCACGGGTACCGTCCCAGGCTCGCGGTCGGTGTCTGGCCCGTGGTCAGTGTCTAGCACGGGGGCGGTGTCCGGCTCCCGGTCGGCGTCGGGCTCCCGGTCAAGATCCGGTTCCCGGTCAAAGTCCGGTTCCCGGTCAGCCACGGGCGCCCGGTCAGCCTCGGGCTCCTGGTCGACACCGCGGTCCTGGTCGACATCACGGTCCTGGTCGATGTCGACTGGCCGACCGCCAGCCGCCGGGGCGGCGACGCCCGCGGCGCCGGCCGACGCCTCCGCGGGAACGGCTTGGGCCAGGTCGCGGTCGTCCGCGTACTCGGTGTCCGGCACCGGAGCGACGCCCACGGCGTGCGGCGGGCCGAAGTCCGGCGCGCCGGCGTTGCTGCGGTCCGTCCCTGCGTCGGCGTCGTACGCCCTAGCGTCGGCATCGGGGGGACCGGGCTCGGCTGGGGTGTCGTCGCGGTCGTGCGGTGTCGCATCCAGCTCGGCCGCCTCCGGCTCGGTCAGCTCGGGCGCGGGCCGCCCGGTGTCCGCGACATCGGCCGGGTGCTCGCGGTCAGCGAGGTCCTCCTGGTCGGTCAGGCCGCCTCGGTCGGTCAGGTTGTCCGGGTCGGTCAGGTTGTCCGGGTCGGTCGGGCTGTCCCGGTCGGTCAGGTGCTCGGTGTCGGTGCGGCC